>NZ_JABASQ010000020.1 GCF_016107535.1 Psychrobacter cibarius
TAATTTAGAGAGCCCTGTTTGAAATAGTCTCTTTATTTTAAAGCCTTTATACTTAATTTTACAGATTAGGGACACGCCCTAGCACTTCAGCATCTGCCAACATTATAGTTGCTTTGCTTGCAGCCTCTTTAATAGTGTAATCATTTTGAACCGCTTTCAACAAAGTGGTTATTTGCTTGATACCATAACGAGTCAACAACTCGTCTGATGAAAAAGAGTCGAATAGTTTCACTTCAGCAGACTCAAAAATATTAGCTGTAAAAATAGGATGCTTTATTGAATTTTTATAGTATCTTTGCGTAGAGTCTTTAAATAGTAGCTTTGCAACATCCCTTAAAGCGATCGAATCACCCTGAGCAATAATATTATTCTCTTTTATGCGTTTATTCTCAATGCCTGTGATGTTTGTAAATATTGATGCTGGCAAACGGATGTCTGCGTCTGCAAGCTCAAAGGTTCCCATCAAAGTTGCAGCATGATGATAGTACTCAAAGCTGCGTTTGATAGATAGGTGACCCATAATACCTGACAAGGCGTACCATTTATCAGGTCCCTCTGCATCTACACCAAGGACTCCTCTTTTAAGAGTGCCGATATGGTTTTCACTATAGCCAGTAAGGGCCGTTGCTAACTGGGATCTAGCATTTAATACCAAGGCTAAGTTAGTGATTGCAGTGTGACGAAAACCATGGAAAGCAAAGCCAACTTCCTTGTTAGTAACATCTTCCATAATTTTTTTAAATAACTGTAAAGGGACATGTGAAGGGAGCGGCTGAGAGTCTGTCGACAAGCTAAAAATATAGGTTTGTTCGCCTTGTCCTCTTCGAGATCGAACATAGCGGTTAAAAAAACGCAGTTCAGTAGGAGTCAACAGTGCAAATATAGGCACCCGTCGTTTGCTAATCTCTGTTTTAAGCTTACGATAGCTATTCGGTCTTAGTACAGCAGAAGGCTCGCCTAAATTTAGTCCTTCAATATCATTAATCTTAAGACCTAAGAGCTCTTTTTTTCGCATACCTGTTCTGTAGGCTAAGATAAATAGCGACATCAGCATGTCGCGCTCAATGCTGTCTATTGAAATCTTTATTTGATTGAGAGTTGCATAGTAGGCTTGTGGTGATACCCACTCTGAGCGTACTTTAATTTGCGTTTTGGCTTGTTTAATTGTGACAGATGGAAAATCAAAATATTTTTCTGCTACTTTGTGCAGCCGCTGTAAGAGTTTTGCTGGGTATTGAATATCAGTATTGCCTCGTTCCACAGCTTTATATTCTAGAATATCCTCGTAAAGGTCTGCAAAATCTTCTTCATCCCAGCCATCTATATCTTGTTCTTTGTAAAAGTAGCACCATTCATAGCCGATAACGCCAAGGTAACCATCAATGGTTGTGCGCTCAGGTTTTTTAGGTGATTTTAATAATAAAATCACCCATTGAACGATAATTTTTTCATATAATGATCGTTGCTCAGTCAGCAGGATACTTATTTCTTTGTCTACTCCATGAGTAAACCAGTCCACCAGTAATTGGGATGGTTTTATATAATGCAGTGTCAAAGACTGTGGAGTTGATGACTGAAAAAACTTAGGATAGCGAGATTCTTTAGGCTGAATTTTTTGTAATATTTTCTTCAGATAGCTGACAATATAGTCAATCCAAAATAGAAAAGGTACAATACTTTTAAACCAAGCAAAGTGAAATATAAAAGATGACCTACTCAGCAGATTTTCGAGCACAAGTTATCAAAAACATTGATCAAAAAGACATGAGCATCCGTCAGGCCTGTACTTTTTACAATATCAGCAAGAGTACACTACAGCGCTGGCTTATAGACCCAAGCATCCAAACGACTAGAGTCAAAACGCCAACCAGTATACCTAATGAAGCCCTTCTAAAAGACGTTAATCAATACCCAGATGACTATTTGTATGAGCGAGCACAGCGTTTAAACTGTAGTAAATCAGGTATTGGCTATGCCTTAAAAAGATTAAATATCAGCCAAAAAAAAGACCTTAGAGCATCCAAAAGCGTGTCCAATAAAAAGAGCGATATATCAGAATAAGCTTGATGATTTTAAGCAGCAAGGCTATCCCATTGTTTATATGGATGAGAGTGGCTTTGAAGCTGAAACTATTCGTCCTTATGGCTATGCACCGATAGGTAAACCCTGTATCGATAGCTACAATTGGCAAGCTAAAAAACGTACCAATGTCATCGGTGCTCTGTATGAAAAAATGCTATTTGCACTTGATTACTTTGAGATAAACATCAATGGAGATGTATTCTATGACTGGTACAAATACACGCTTATTCCAAATATTAAGACCAAATGCGTGATCGTGATGGATAATGCTAGTTTTCACAAACGTGTGAAGATGACCCCTGCCGTCAAATCCGTAGAGCCAAACTTGGGAGATTTTAATTACGCAGCTTGACGATAATAATCAAACCACACCTGTCTTGGCGATCTATAGCCTAAACCTTTTTGAATCCTAGTCTGGTTGTAATACAGCTCGATATACTGTGTGATCTCGTTGGTCGCTGTAAACCTTGTTTTATACTCTTGATGGTATACAAGCTCATTCTTTAATGTACCCCAGAAGCTTTCTATCGGAGCATTGTCAAAGCAATTACCTTTACCACTCATTGAGCCTTTAAAATGATGCTGCTCGATGATCTTGTGATACGCATGGCTACAGTACTGACTGCCTCTATCAGAATGCACAATCAGCCCTTGGCTTGGACGTTTGTTCTTAATGGCCATATTAAGCGCATGGCACACTAAATCTGCGGTCATGCGCTTGTTGATAGCGTAGCCGACAAGCTCTTTGGTGTAGAGATCTTTAACACCTGCTAAATACAGCCAGCCCTCATTGGTCCAAATATAGGTGATGTCACTGACCCAAGACTCATTAGGACGCTTAGCGTCAAAATGCTGGTCAAGCACGTTGTGATAGACAAGCTTGTTATGATTGGAGTTGGTGGTGACTTTAAAGCGCTTATGGCGACGACATTTAATGCTGTATTCTTCTTTGATTCGTCTGACCATGTACAAGCTAATGTCATGGCCTTGCTCTATTAGCTTTGCATGCAAACGCTCAACACCGTAGCGCTCACGGGTTTCACTGTGAGCAGCTCTAATTAATAGCTCGCAGTGGTTACGATGTATTTGTTGGTCGCTGATGTCACGACTGAGCCAATCGTAATAACTTGATGGCTTAATAGCTAAGACCTTACACATGCTTGCGATAGTAAAGAACGGTTTATTGTTTTTTATAAAAGCGTACTTCACGAGCTGTGCTTGGCAAAGTACGCGGCGGCCTTTTTTAGGATCTCTCGTTCCTCTTCAGCCACTTTAAGCTGTAGTTTGAGCTGCTTTATTTCCTGAAGAGCTGTCATAAGATCAGGATCATATTGTTCTGTACCGATAAGCTTGCCTTGATTGGCTTTATTGTGCCAATTAGATAAGGTCTGCATGGCGATGCCAAGCTGCTTTGCGGTCGCTGAGATATTGCCATTATTGTCTGCTATCTTCTTGACGGCTTCGGCTTTAAATTCGTCACTGTAGGTCCTTACTTTCTTGGTCATGATAAACTCCGATTAATACGCTTAGGTTACCAAGTTTACCTCTACGGTTTCTTCAGCATAGCTCAATCTCACTGGTACGCATTCCTGTAAAAAAGCGAATGGTGTAGTAGGGCCTATAATCAGCTCGGACATGCTTTAAAATCAGCCATACTTCACTCAGTGTGAACGGGTTTACATCTGGACGAGCTTGCTTGAGATTCTTAATATTTTTATAAGGCATCTCAAACTCATGGCGATCTGACGCTTCTTCTAGTATCATACGAAGAAGTATCATGATCTGATTGATTCGTGCTACTGACAGACTTGACTGACCCTCTTTACCGTAACGAACTTTGGCGAGAGAGCTACGGAAGGTCAGCAAGTCTGGTTTTTTTATGGCATGTACCGCTTTGCCACCAAACTCAGGTAGCAAGTACTTGTTCAAAATAATCTGCGTCTTTTGCCGATAACTCGGCCGCCATTCAATCTTCTTCTCCTCATACCAAATCTCTGAAAACTGCCTAAAGGTAGGGTTGCGACTGATACAAGCTTCCGCTCTATCAGCCAGTGCGGTCATCTCTTTTAAACGTGTACTCTTTGGAAAGTAAGCGCCATAGTCAAAAATGCCTAGGGTTATTTCTGCTTCCATTTTTTTCAAAACAGTCGCTAATTTTTTTCTGTTAGCTGGGTTATCTTCCAAACTAGTCTTTTCTCGACAACGTATACCTAGATAGTAGAAGTCGGCGATTAGTTTGCCAAACCGTCCTTGTATAGTAGCCATAGTAATTCTCCTTTTATTACTGAAGTGCCATACCGTTGATGGCGCTCATAACCGGCTTACACATATCTTCTTCAATACGCTCCCAGACATATAAAATCTTGCGACCGCCGAAAGGGCGGATGTAATGAATGTTCTCAATCAAAACAGTGTCTTTCATTTGATTGCGGATAGTACGTGGGTCGTACTTGATACGTTCGGCTAGCTCATCAGTTGTTAAATAAGTATTGCTCATGATATTTACCTCTTTTCAGTTATTAAGTCATCGCATTAAGTGATAGAATAAAAATTATTTTATCAACCTGTAAAAATGCATCTTGAAGGAATCAGTTAATATTTACCCGCTTAGAGGTAATTAATAACCGATTTGTGTACTATATTATCTTTTTACCTCAATGTAAAGCATTTTTACCCGAAAAGAGGTATTAATTATGATTGTGTCTAAACTTCCTGTGATTCTGGCAGAGAAAAAACTGCGCGTAGCAGATGTTGTAAGAGCAACAGGCATGAGCAAATCAACGCTTCATAAACTATATAATGAAGAGTCCTCAAGAATTGATTTCAATACTATTGACCAGTTATGTGAGTTTTTAGATGTGCAGGTGGGTGACTTATTTATTTACAAGCCAAATGTTAAAGATGATGATGAAGAATCTTGAAAACTATCAAACAGAAAATATATATGCAGAGAAATAAGTGGCAAAGCCATATATACAAGGCACTTCAAAGCATAGAATTAAGGTTGGGGTTATTTTTTATATTTGCTTTTCCATGATTTGGTCACGTTTTGGTCACGCTATGAGCTCAATTTATAAAAGCAGTGGAAAAGCAAAAACGATGCTAATAAAATATTTCTTAGCATCGTTTTTTATAAAGGTAAGAATAATAAGTTGGGGTCGATTACAAAATCAGTGTTTATAGCGTGGACACGAAATGGTCACGTTTTGGTCACGGTGCTGATTTTTGAGCTTTTAATATGTTAGTTAAACTTAGCAATTAGACTGAGTCACTCATACTGAAAAACACTACAACCCCCGAAAATTGGATAAAAAAAAGCCTCACTGTTAAGTGAGGCTTTTTAAGTATTTGGAGCGGGAAAAGAGATTCGAACTCTCGACCCCAACCTTGGCAAGGTTATGCTCTACCACTGAGCTATTCCCGCTAATTATCAATTAACTATCGTCAGTTGATGAAGGCGTATTATACGCAGTTTTTTGAACGTGTCAACAGTTAGTATGAAAAAAAGTAAAAGATAGTAAATTGGCATATTATCCTAGCCTTCATCTGTGATATAACAGATTGTTGTAATCTATATTCCAAAAGCTTTGCTTTCTATAAATAGGCTGGAATACAGTTTTATAATGACTTTAACCATATTAATCATTTTCATGATTTATAAAGATAACACTTAAGGATAAGTACTATGAGTCAACAATATACCATCGCTGATTATTTGTTTGATCGTGTCGCAGAAGCAGGCGCATCAGAGATATTTGGCGTACCTGGTGATTTCAACTTAACTTTTTTAGACAATATTATCGCCTCTGATAAGCTGCGCTGGGTGGGTAACACCAATGAGTTAAATGCAGGTTACGCAGCGGACGGCTATGCACGTGAGCGCGGCTTTGCGGCGATGGTGACGACCTTTGGGGTGGGAGAATTGTCAGCGATTAACGCGACCGCAGGCTCTTTTGCTGAGTATGCACCAGTGCTTCATATCGTGGGCGCGCCAAGTACGGCTCTACAAGATTCAAAGCGCCGCATCCATCACTCACTTGGTGACGGCGTGTTCAATCATTTTATTAAAATGGTAGAGCCGGTCACGGTAGCACGAGCGCAGCTTACCCCTGAAAATGCTGCCTCAGAAATCGATCGTGTGATTCGCTTAATTCTTAAAAAACATCGCCCGGGCTATCTGTTACTATCGCCTGACGTTGCTCGTCAACCTATTTATCCACCGACTACAAAGCTTGTGGATAGCCAAGAAGACATCACCAGTCAAGCAGCATTGGCAGATTTCAAACAAGCGCTCATAGAGTTTTTGCCAAACAAAACCACGACGCTGATGGCAGATTTGATGGTGCATCGTTTAGGGCTGCAAAATCAGCTTAAGGCATTGATTGCCGATACGGATATTCCTTATACAACGTTGTCATGGGGCAAAACTTTGCTTGACGAAAATAGTGAGCGCTGGGCAGGGACTTATGCTGGCGTGGCATCACGTCCCGTGGTCAAGGATGCAGTCGAAAACTGTGAGTGCTTAATAAAAATAGGTGTGCAATATACCGATACCACGACGGCAGGTTTTAGCCAAGATATTGATGAAAATGCGGTGGTTGATTTGCATTATGAGCGCGCGAGCATTGCTGGCAAAAATTTTGCGCCCATTGCCCTAAAAGACGCCCTAAAAACGCTACATGAAGTCTTGACCTCAGATATTAATATTGTGCCAAAGCAGTTCTGTAAAGAAGTCAAGCCGCATGAGCAGCAGGGTAAAGACGATGAGGCTATTCTTCAAGAGGATCTATGGCATATCATTGCCGATCATCTAGACCATAATAATTTGGTGTTTGCAGAACAGGGAACGGCGTATTTTGGCATCAGTGATGTGCGTTTACCAGAAGGCGTGACTTGTTATGGACAACCAATGTGGGGCTCGATTGGCTATACGTTGCCGGCAAGTTTGGGTGCGGCTATTGCATCGCCAAACAAGCGCAGTGTCTTATTGATTGGTGATGGCTCAGCTTTGTTGACCATTCAAGAAATCGCGGTGATGATTCAAGAGCATATCAATCCAGTGATTGTACTGATTAATAATGATGGCTATACCGTGGAGCGGGCGATTCATGGTGAAAACCAGCGCTATAATGATATTCCTAAGTGTAACTGGCAGATGATGCCAAAAGCTTTTGGTGCTACCGATGATAATAGTCTGCTGCTAAAAGCAGAAACAGCAGGCGAGTTAAAAGCGGCTCTTACGCAAGCGGCAGCTGTAAAAGACAAGTTGGTTATGTTGGAGGTCATTGCAGATAAGCATGATATCCCGCCACTACTCGCCGATATCAGTGCCGCACTGAAGCCAAAAAACGATTGAGTGAGTAATAAAAAACTCGCTTCATAAAAATGAATAGCCCCATTTAGCACCATTGCTAGATGGGGCTTTTTGCACTTTTTTATCATATAGATTAATTAATCAGCTATTACTCTTATGTCGGTTTGCAGACTTTAGTATCATGGTGGATTGGGCTATTTCCAGCCCTTATCATTCCATAGGAGATGACCCCGTCGTGATTTGGTTAAAAATGCTTATTGGTGCTCTAATGGTATTGGCGATTCAATTATTCGCGCAAACTAGATTTTTTTATTTGGCGGCACTCGCGCCACTGTTCCCCACATTTACGTTAATCAGTCACTTTGTTGTGGGTACTGAGCGTAGCCCCGCTGATTTAAAAGTCGCATTAATATTTAGTATGCTCGGTGTCATACCGCACCTTATTTATACCTTTGTGGTGTTTTTTAGCATCGGTTACGTCAGCTTATATAAGGCATTACTGTTCGGCGTTGTCGCTTGGACAATAGCCGCAGCGATTTTGGTCCTTACATGGCAGTACATTCAGGCTTAGTTGTGGTTAGAAAAAAACGTAAACTCTGTCAAAGGGCAATATATCAAAGGTATATATAAAATTCGGTACATATTTCTACAGATAATTTTTATAGATTCGGTCGTAGATGTTATTCTTAAGAGCGATTTTATGGTGCGACCTGTAGCAAACTAAAATTAGAATGATCGCGATAACTCCATTCATTACAATTTATAAAAATAGGGCTTAAAAAAAGATGGATACCTTAAATATCATCTATCTCGTAGGGGCATTGTTAATTTTCGCCAGTATTATGGCAAGTACGTTATCGGCGCGCTTAGGCGTTCCGCTATTGCTGTTGTTTTTGATCGTAGGGATGTTGGCAGGCGAAGATGGTATTTTAGGTATCGAGTTCGCCCAATATGGTATTGCTAACTTTGTCGGGCAGGCGGCTCTTGCTTGTATCTTGTTAGATGGTGGGCTGCGCACGTCTTTTAAGTCATTTCGAGTGGGTCTCAAGCCTGCTATTACCTTAGCCACTTGGGGCGTACTTGCGACGGTAATGATACTGGGTATATTCGTCACCTGGCTACTGGATGTTGATTGGCGACTTGGTTTATTGATGGCGGCCATTGTCGGTTCAACCGATGCAGCAGCGGTGTTTTCGCTATTGCGTAATGGCGGCGTCAAACTTAACGATCGTGTGCAAGCCACACTGGAGCTAGAATCGGGCGCGAACGATCCTTTGGCTATTTTGCTAGTGACAGGATTAATCGCTTTAAATGTTGATCCCGCTGGACAGACAATACTGGGCTTTTTAGGGTTGTTATTACAGCAGCTTGGCTTTGGTTTGGGCATGGGCTTACTGTTTGGTTATTTATTGGCAAGGCTATTACCAAAAATACACTTGGCAGAAGGTATGTATGCCATTTTGATCATGTCTGCTGGCTTGGCAGTCTTTGCCGCGACTAATCTGATTGGCGGCAGTGGATTTCTGGCAATTTATCTCACTGGTGTGCTAATTGGCAACCATAAAGTGCGCTCAACTGAGCATGTGATGCGGGTGATGGATAGCTTTGCGTGGTTGTCACAAGCGGTATTGTTTGTGGTACTAGGGTTATTGGTGACGCCATCGCATGTGATCGATGTTTGGTATTACTCCGTCGCGATTGCAGCTTTTATGATCTTTATTGCTCGTCCTATTGCGGTCTATACCAGTGTGAAACCCTTTAAATTTAAAGACAGAGAAATCGGCTTTATTTCTTGGGTAGGTCTGCGCGGCGCGGTTCCTATTACGCTTGCCATATTACCGGTGATGGCGGGAATAGATGGCGCTTTTATGTTGTTTGATATTGCTTTTGGCGTGGTGGTTTTGTCTTTGATTTTACAAGGCACGACCATTCCTTTTATGGCAAATTTATTTAAAGTGCGTATTCCTAGTAATAAAGACCCAGAAGAAGAGCATGAGGTCTGGGTATCTGACAAAGCAAGCATTACTTTATATGAGTTTGAAGTAAAGTCAGGGGCATTTGCGATTGATCGTCATCCAATGGCCATCTCTAAGCGCATAAGCCCTGATGAAATCAGTGTCTTTGCCTTGGTACGCAGGCAGCATATTATCATTGTTGATGAAAACACCAAGCTCAAATGCGGTGATAGGGTGTGGTATGCGATGACAGGGAACCACGCCACCCAAATTGCTAAGATTTTCAATGATACGACCCTTGACCATAAAGCCATGGATGATTTTTATGGCGATTGGCTGCTATCCCCAAGTGTGAAGCTTGGAGATTTACCGTTTTTTACCGGTATTATGGCGTCTGAGTCGCTTGTCGATAAACTCAAATCCAAGTCTGAGGACAGCGCCAAAAGTATGTGGGATCAAACGGTCGCTGAATATATCAATGATAGCTTAGAGATAAAGCCAGTATCGGGTGATACGGTCGATATCAATGACGAATGGTCGTTGGTCATAAAAGAAGTGGATGATAAAGGAAAGCTTAGAACGATTGGTTTAAAGCATCTAGAGTGATTAACAGCAGGGTAGCTATTTGCCGTTATTATTCACAAAAGACGCGTCATTTGACTTAAGAACTCGGCGACTTGTTTGTGTAAGTTTTCTCGATAAGCCCAATGATGCTTGACCTCGTAACTGGCCTCATTGGGCAATAGTATTTTCATCAGCCCCATTTCTTCATAACGCTTGGCTAAATCATTAGGCAAGTAACCAACATGATGACCCGCCAGAATGAGCTGCGCAGTTGCCTCCATATGATAAGTGGTGGCACTCAAGGTTTTTGGGCGGACATGATTGATACTCAAATCGGTAATATAGCCTCGTTTTATCCATGGATAGTTTTGTTCCAAATCCTCAAAAGTTAACCCGTCTGACTCATAAAACAATCGATGCTCGCGTCCACAGCAGACCACCTGCTTTTCAATAAATGCTGGCTGAAAAGTGAGTAGTGGTGGAAAACTGCCAAAATATCCCACACCAATATCACTCTCGTTGCTTAGCAGCTTCTCTAGCATGCTTTCAGGGCTTTGCACATCGATAGAAAAGTGGATAAGGGGATTGTCACGATAGCTAGCAGCCAAGCATTGGCGCAAAGCATCATAAAAAAACGTCGGCATCTGGTCAATGAGACACAGTCGGATATGACCGCCACGCACCGAATCCAATTGGCGAATATAGTGCAGTTGATGCTGAAAACTGGCAACCGCTTCAGTAAAGCTCAAACAGGCTTCATAAACCGCTGCGCCATCTTCTGTCAGCTTAAAACCCGCGCGTCCGCGATGACAAAGCGTCATACCTAAGCGATCTTCTAAATGGGTCAAATGACCACTAATGACAGAGGTCGTCACATTTAAGCGAGACTGTGCGGCTGTCACGCCCTGACACTCTACAATCGCCATAAAGCTACGCAAGGTTTTGATGTCTATTTTTATCAATTCATCTAGCATCGGTCATTATTCCTCAGTAGCTGTGATGTCCATCAAAATGCATCTTCTATTTATCACTTTTCTAACATCAAATTTATACCAAACTTCTGATAATAACGGTTAAATCTAAATTACTACGAAAAACCAGAAGTTTACTTCTAAATTTTACCATGGTCTGACTTCAAATATTTAGGTATTGTCAAAGCATATAAAAAATTGCCTATTTTAAACAAACTGAAACAAGGATGTGATGTATGAAATTCAATCAACCATTAAGCGGCAACGATATGCCAAGATTTGGCGGCTTTGCTTCTATGATGCGCTTGCCGACTCAAGCTGATGCAGAAGGATTAGATGTGGCGTTTGTGGGTGTGCCTCTAGATATCGGTGCGTCAAACCGTAGCGGTGCGAGATTGGGCCCACGACAAATTCGTGATGAATCACGTATGATTCGTCCTTATAATGTCGCCACTCGTGCAGCGCCTTTTGAGTCTTTACAAGTTGCTGATATCGGCGACGTGCCTATCAATACTTTCAATTTGCTAAAAAGCATTGATATCATCGAAAAGTTCTATACCGATAAAATCGTGAATCATGGTGCTATTCCATTGACTTTGGGCGGCGATCATACCATTGCCTTGCCTATCTTGCGTGCGCTTGCCAAAAAACACGGCCCTGTCGGCATGGTGCATATCGATGCGCATGCAGATATCAACGATGAGATGTTTGGCGAAAAAATTGCTCATGGTACACCGTTCCGTCGTGCTGTCGAAGAGAACTTAATCGATGGCAACCGCGTGGTACAGATTGGCTTACGTGGTACAGGTTATAGCGCCGAAGAGTTTGATTGGTCAACCCAGCAAGGATTTCGTGTAGTCCCTGCTGAGGAATGCTGGTACAAGTCGCTGACACCATTGATGGCAGAAGTACGCGAAAAGCTCGGTGATGGCCCCGTCTATTTAAGTTTCGATATCGATGGTATTGATCCTGCGTTTGCACCGGGTACGGGCACTGCTGAAATCGGTGGCTTGACCTCAACGCAAGCGATAGAAATCATTCGCGGTATGCGCGGACTTGATGTGGTGGGTGGCGATTTAGTCGAAGTGTCACCGCCGTATGATCCATTTGGTAACACCTCAGTACTGGCGGCAAACTTGTTGTTTGAGATGTTATGTATCTTACCGGGTGTGCGCTATGACGATAAGGTAAAGGCGGTGTATTAAGAATGATTTATAATCGCAAACTGCTTTTATTAAGCTGCTTTTTATAAGGGATTAAAGGGCAGTTTGGGTTTAACACTGAACAACTTATTTAAACGCGATTGAACTTTTTAGGATGATTAACTCATGACGCAAACGCTTCAAACATCTTCTTCAGCGCCCGCCAAGCCGTCTCTGACATGTGGTGAGTTGCTTGTACAGTGGCTAGAGTATTATGGGGTAGAGACCGTATTTGGTATTCCGGGTGTGCATACGGTCGAGCTATATCGTGGTCTACCAAACACCAACATCCGCCACGTGACGCCGCGTCATGAACAAGGCGCGGGGTTTATGGCTGATGGCTATTACCGAGCGTCTGGCAAAGTCGGGGTATGCTTTATTATCACAGGCCCCGGTATGACCAATATCATGACAGCCATGGCGCAGGCGTTGGCAGACTCTATACCGATGCTAGTGATTTCTAGTGTTAATAAAGTGGCAGATACGGGCAGCGGTGAAGGGCACTTGCATGAATTGCACGATCAGCAAGGCATGGTCAGTAAGGTTACACTCATGAGCAAAACTATTTGGCAGCCTGAATCGCTACCCAAGGTCATCGCTGAAGCGTTTGCATTATTTAATGGCGCACGTCCAGGGCCAGTGCATATCCAGTTGCCCATTGATGTGATTACCGCAGATGCCAGCCATGTCGCAAAGCCCTCTAATTATTTAAATAAATTTGTAAAAAATTCAACTGATGCACATGGTTTAACGTTACCTCAAGTAATGAGACCGCTGCCCAATCCTGCGCAATTAGATTTGATCGTTGAATCTCTAAAAGCGGCAAAAAATCCAGTGATACTTTATGGTGGTGGCTGCGTCGATGTCGATCATGACGCGCAAAAACTGGCAGAGCTTATCGATGCACCGACGTTTTTAACCATCAATGCCAAAGGTTTGCTGCCACCTAGCCACCCATTAAGTTTGGGTAGCAATCAGTCATTAGAGGCAGGTCGCGCCGTTATTTCTGAGGCTGATTGGGTATTGGCGATTGGTACTGAGCTGAGTGAGACTGATTATGATGTGTTCTTTAATGGCGAGTTTAAAATCAATGGCACGCTGATTCGTATCGACTGCGATGCCCAGCAATTACAGCGTCCTTTTAGAGCCGATATCGCAGTATTGTCCGATGCGCAAATGGCGGTAAGTGGTCTATGTAGTCGTTTAAAGGGTCAGGTGTTAAATCATCAAGCGGTATCACGAGTAAATGAGGCAAAACAAGCACTATTAGCAGGAATGACACCAGACTTTGCTGGGCAAAATGCGCTACTTCAATTGATTCGAGATGAAGTGAAAGACGTCATCTTCGTTGGTGATTCAACGCAGCCTGTCTATAGCGGCAATCTTGGTTTTGAGGCATTGGCGACGCGTCGATGGTTTAACTCGTCAACAGGGTTTGGCACGTTAGGTTATGGTTTGCCTGCTGCCATTGGTGCCATGATTGGTTCCAACAGTGCAGTGGTCAGCTTGATTGGCGACGGCGGTATTCAGTTTACCATCGCAGAACTCATCTGTGCCGCCGAGCTTGAGCTGCCATTGATTGTGCTGCTGTGGAACAACCAAGGCTATGGCGAAATTCGTCGTTATATGGAAGAGGGTGGATTGCCACTAATCGGGGTTAATATTAAGACGCCAAACTTTGAGCCGCTGGCAGCAGGGTTTGGTGCAGGTTATCGCAGAATCACAGCCAAACAGCAATTGCTCGACGCTTTAAAAGAAGACATCAAGGGCAAGCAACCCATCATCTATGAAGTTGATGAAGCCGATGACTTTTTGATTGAAATGGGTAAGACGTTCACCTGCTTTAGCTAACAATATAGTTAATCCTATATAAATCAGATACGGTGTCAGGCTTGCTTAGTCTACTATTTGTAGTAC
The DNA here is from genome assembly GCF_016107535.1 of Psychrobacter cibarius. Lineage (GTDB taxonomy): Bacteria > Pseudomonadota > Gammaproteobacteria > Pseudomonadales > Moraxellaceae > Psychrobacter > Psychrobacter cibarius. The sequence goes on from NZ_JABASQ010000020.1 coordinate 14,006, forward strand.
TTTCACTCGCCTTCCTTGTATCTAAATTATATTGAACCAACTATACCAACACTAAGCATAATAAAGGCTGGTCGCTCAAGGAAGAACGTCTATGATGCCACATGCTAACCGCTCGTCTAGTCGCTTAAGTACCTCGCTGGCAAGCTTGTTAATGGATTTATCCGCGATTGTTGGCGCGACCAACGTATTGACCAAACCCAGCCAGCAGCAGTCGTATACACAAGGGGCGATTGCTTCTATCACCGATGCTGTCGCGGCAGTTGTGATACCAGACTCTCTTGTGGCACTATGGCGCGTCATTAATCTCTGTGCGGCGGCTGATGTGATTATTATTGCTCAGGCTGCTAACACAGGGTTGACCGGAGGCTCGACACCGTATGGAGAGTACGATCGAGCAGTCGTCGTGATTTCTATGCAACTATTGGGCGGTGTTCATCTGCTCAATGGTGCAGCAGAGCTGGTTGCCTTGCCAGCGGCCACCCTTCAGCAATTAGAATACAAGCTTGCGCCGTTAGGGCGTGAGCCGCATTCAGTGCTGGGCTCAAGTTGTGTTGGTGCTTCAGTGATTGGCGGTATTTGCAACAGCTCTGGCGGTATGTTGGTGCAGCGTGGTCCGGCGTATACCGAGATGTCGCTATTTGCCAAACGTAATTCCATGGGTGAGTTTGAATTAATCAATCACTTAGGCATTGATTTAGGTGTAGATCCAGAAGAGATGCTTGAAAACTTACAAACTGGCACGTTCAATAAAAATCCAGAGAGTGCTAACAGTAAGTCCTGTACAAATCACCATTATCAACACAAGGTGCGTGATTGCGAGGCAGACACACCTGCCAGATTTAATAATGACCCTAACGGATTATATGAAGCCTCTGGTTCAGCAGGCAAAGTCATCGTCTTTGCGGTTCGAGTCGCGACATTTGCCAAACCGACGCAAGAGCAAACGTTTTATATCTCGACCAATGACGCCAATACTTTGACCACACTCAGGCAACAGTGGCTAAAAAGCGAGCTAAACCTGCCTATTTTGGCAGAATATATGCATCAAGATTACAACGATATTACCATGCGCTATGGCCGCGATACTTGTTTGAGTATGCGAAAACTGCCAGCCAGTAAGATAGGAGCATTGTATCGGTTACAAGCCAAGATTGGCTATTATTTGGATAAATGGCGACTGCCTCAGACTTTACCAGATCGGCTGCTACAAATGACTGGTATTTTCATGCCGCCGTCATTACCCAATTCTTTGGCGAAGCAGGCGTGTTCCTATCGTTATCATTTAATCATTAAAGTCGCGGATGGCAATAATACGTACGATGATAATAGCGATGGCAATAATAGCGGCAGTCATGGTCATATTGCCGCCGCTCAAGTATTTCTACAGTCTCATATGCAGCAGCATCAAGGCGTCGTACATCTCTGTACAGCAGCAGAATCCCAAGCATTATTGGTGTTTCGTAGTGCGGCAACCGCTGCCATGTTTCGTTATCACAATCTTAACTACACAAGGTTTGGCGAGCTATTATCTACCGACATTGCCTTACCAAGGAATGCCGTAGATTGGGATGAAGTGCTACCTATTAATTTACAAAAGCAGGTCAGTAAAACCTTTTATTTGGGACATTTTTTTTGCCATGTCATGCATCAAGATTATCTGCTACACCCCGAGGTGGATGCAAAAAAATTCAAGAATGAGCTATTGGCGTTTTATGATCGACGTCGTATAGAGTACCCTGCTGAACACAACGTGGGTCATGTCTATACCGCAAAACCTGCACTACATACTTTTTATAAAAAACTAGATCCGACCAATTCGCTAAATCCAGGCATTGGTCAGACAGCAAAATGGAAAAATTGGCGATCGTCGCCCATCAAGGAGGAATTAAATGACGAATTATCTCGATAAGTCGCAGAAACCGATATTAGGAAACGATGTTGTCGATTCAGAAACGCCGCAAGGAGAGCAGTGGCGTGCGTCAATGTGGAAGTTTTTATTGTTTTCAGCATTGGGTATTGCACTATTTATTATTCCGTTTCAATGGGACGGAAAGGTTACGATTTTATTGGGTGTGTTGACGGACGCTTTGCAAGCTTTGTTGGGCGGTTCTGTCGTTTATGTGGCAATGGCAATCGTGACGACTTCCTTTCTTGGGGCGTTGGCTGTGAAGGTGTTAAAGCCCAACCTGCATGAAGACTCTATGGTCAAAAAACTCTTCGATGTTGATTGGTTTTGGCTCACTGCCCGATTGTTAGGGATGGTGTTTGTCTGGATGATTTATCTGCAAGTCGGCCCTGAGTTTATTATTAATCGTAATACCGGCGGCGTCATTTTCGAAGATTTGATACCAATTTTGATTCCTTTGTTTTTCTTCGCCATTTTATCGTTACCGTTTTTGACGGATTTTGGTTTGATGGAGTTTTTGGGCACACTGGCGAGCAAAATATTTGTCAAGCTGTTTAAGTTGCCAGGACGCTCAGCGGTAGATGCCATGTCCTCTTGGTTTGGCGCAGCTTCTATCGGTCTACTGGTCACTATGCAGGAGTATGATAAAAGCTACTATAGCCAGCGTGAAGCGGCGATTATCGCGACGACTTTTTCGGTGACTTCGATCGCTTTTACTTATGTCGTCGCCAAAACCATCGGCGTGGACGATAACTTTGTTTATTTTTATCTGACCATTGCTTTGACGGGCTTTGTCGCTGCGATTATTATGCCGCGTATACCGCCACTCTCCTTAAAGCCTGACACTTATCATTCTGGCAAAAGCATGCTTGATGAAGGGATTCCTGCTCAGTACACGACCTATCAATGGGCGGTCAATCGTGCTGTGACGCGCGCGCACTCAATGCCAAGTCTGGGTCAAGTGTTCAAACGTAGTGTAAAGAATTTATTCGATATCTATTTTGGGCTAATCCCCGTGATTTTCGCAATTGGTACGATTGGTCTGGGCTTAGCCGAGTACACGCCTGTGTTTAAATGGTTGTCTGCACCGTTAGTGCCATTGCTGGATTTGTTACAGATTCCAGAGGCAGCAGAGGCGGCTCCAGCGATGATTATGGGCTTTGCGGATATGTATTTGCCAGCCTTGGTCGGCAAAAGTATTGAGAGTGAGATGACAAGATTCATCGTTGGTGCATGTTCTATTACTCAGATTATTTATATGTCTGAAGTGGGCGCGCTGATTTTGAAATCAAACATCAAGCTTAATGTGTTAGAGCTGTTTATGATTTTTATTCTTCGTACTCTGATCAGTTTGGTGGTGATTACCTCAGTGGCGCATCTACTTTATTAGCCATGTAGCCAATATCAACCCAGCCTCTAGCATAACGAGATAATGTGCTAAATAATCGGTTTATCTAACTAAAGAATAAACTGATTACTTAGCGAATGATTGACAGAGACACTTATAAATACAATCAAAGACAATAGGTATAAAAAAATTATATCAAACCATATAAGGTGATTGACCATCATGGAAATGACGAATGCTAACAGTTTAACGAGAGAAAGCGCCATCCAAACGGTTCAAGATGAAGTGATGTTAAATGCAGCCTATATAAATGGCGAATGGATGACTATTGAAGTGCCTGCTACCGATACTGCTGATGCTGATGCTGATAGCTATGACTCGAATCATGATTCAAGTTATGACTTATATGATTCAAATTCGGGAACAATCATCGCTACCACTCGATTGTGTACCAAGACACAGGTAGAAATGGCAGTCAATGCGGCTTCTGCGGAGTATCCATCTTGGTCGCAAACCACCGTAAGCACGCGTGCATCGTATCTCAATGCCATTGCCGAGAAGATGGAGCAGCAGTTTGACAAATTGGTGGGATTGTCTGTTTTAAATAACGGTAAGCCCATTGAAGAGGCAAAAATAGACGTGAGCGATGCCATTGCCTGCTATCGTTATTATGCCAATCTCATCACAGAACAAGCGACTTGGTCGGAGGTATCCACCAGCGAGTCAGGCATACGTTTGCTAAAAACGTATGCGCCTGTTGGTATTTGCGCTCTTATTGTCCCGTGGAATTTTCCAATGGTGACCACTGCTTGGAAGTTAGCCCCTGCATTGGCTGCAGGCTGTACGGTGCTATTAAAGCCCTCTGAGGTGACATTATTGCCAGAGTTGATGCTGGGCAATATATTGTCTGCTATTAAACTACCGAAAGGAGTCGTTAATATTTTACCGGGTGCAGCTGAAGTGGGCGCTGCCATGACCTGCCATCCATTAATCGACAAAATTTCTTTTACTGGTAGCAACGCCGTTGGTGAAAAGGTAATGAGCCAAGCGGCAAAAGGTATCAAAGATATCAGTCTAGAGCTGGGCGGTAAGTCAGCCATCGTCGTATGTGCAGATGCTGATATCGACCATGCTTGTGATTTAATCATCGGTGGCATATTTACCAATGCTGGTCAGATCTGTTCAGCCACCTCAAGACTGCTCGTTCATGAAAGCATTGCTCAGTCGTTGTTCGACACATTAAAAGTTAAGACAGAAAGTTTGCAAATGGGTGATGGCTTTGACACTGACACGCAAATGGGCCCAATGGTTAGTGAGCAGCAGCTGAATCAAGTTAAAAAATATTTCGACATCGCTGCTGCCGAAAACCTGACTTGTCTCACAGGTGGTGAGATCTTAAATCGACAAGGGTATTTTGCGATGCCGACGATTTATACCAATGTTCCAGTGACCAGTCAGTTATGGACAGAAGAGGTTTTTGGGCCGGTCTTAGTGAGTCAAACGTTTACCGACCATGCAGAGGCGATTGCTTTAGCCAATGATAGCCAGTTTGCTTTGGCCGCGAGCATTGTCAGCGCTGATGAAACGGCGGCCGTAGAGATGGCGCTACAGATTCAAGCGGGTCATATCTGGATCAATGAACAGCAAATTGTACTGCCAGAGTCAGGGTGGGGCGGGTTTAAGCAAAGCGGTATCGGTCGTGAGCTGGGTGTAGATGGCTTGTCTGCGTATCAAAAAAGCAAGCATGTGCTATTGAGTCATTAAACGTTGGGCGCTTTCATATCTTATTTAGCCATTAATATTGCTACCAATGGCTAAATAAGATATTTGCTTTGTAAATTAACTTTACTGGACTAAGAATACCATTCGATATAAAATTGAGCAATCATTCAAATTTTATCGCTGTGCTTGTTTTTATATGAGATTACAGCTTTTGAGATGGAGAAACTATGTCACGTACCGCACTTTATAACCGTCAGGATGCCTTAGAACGCGCGTTACAGCTTTTTTGGCAAAAAGGCTTTCATGCTACTTCGTTAAAAGACATAGAAGAGGCGCTCGATATGCGTCCAGGAAGCATTTATGCTGCGTTTGGCAGTAAAGATGGATTATTTCAAGAGGCATTAGACTACTATGCTCGCCTAGGTTTGAGTGAGCTTGAGCGGGTAATGGGCGCTTATCAATCGCCACTGTTGGGGTTAGCCGCTTTCGTGCGTCAGCTGGGCGGTATTCGTGATAAAGGGCTGCCGAGTCAGGCTTGCATGCTGGTCAAAAGCTTACTGGAGCTTGGTGCTCGTGAGCAGACAGCGCTACAAAAAGTTGAAATGCTGCTGGCAGGTATGGAGCTGCGTTTTATAAATTACTTTACCGAAGCACAGCGGCTGGGTGAGCTTGATAGTAAGTTGGATCCGACTAGGTTAGGTCGTCGCTTGCAGGCTGAAGTGATGGGATTGCGTGCTTTTGCGCAGCGTGATGTCGAGAGTGCAGCGGTGCAAGCGTTGGCTGAAGATATGGCGCTCTCTATAGAAGCGCTGCGTATTGATAAACCTGTTGAAGTGTAGTGTGCATGTGGACTATTTGCAAATAAGCACTGCTAAAGGGGTATTGCCGATTAAGTAAGGCTGATTGCTAAGATATTTTTGGTATGAAAAAAAGGGTTTTAGAGTTACTGTATAGTCTCGGGCTATACAGTAACTCTAAAACCCTTAGCTTTGAAGACTAAACCATGACTTCATGGTTTAGTCTGGCATGTCAGCTAACTGCTGCAAAATGCTTTTATAATTTTCAATACCTTGTGCGCCGCTAATTAAATGACGCTCATTGAAAACCATAGATGGCACACTTTGAATGCCTTGTTGCTGCCAATGCTGCTTTTCTTTTTCTACCGCTGCAGCAAATCGCTGATCTTTTAAGACCGCTAGTGCTTCGCTACGATCCAGTCCAACATCGGCCGCAACATCGGCAAGCACACTATAATCTGATATATTTTGATTATCGACGAAGTGTGCGACGAACAATGCTTGTTTTAGCTCGTGCATACGCCCTTGTTGATCGGCCCAATGCAGCAACTGATGCGCATTAAAAGTATTGTAAGTACGAAAGTCATCGGTAAACTGAAAATTAAATCTAGCTTCAGCACCTACTTCTGTCATTCTAGCTCGGTTCTCTTGAATGTCCTCAGCAGTCGTACCGTACTTCTCCATGATATGCTCACGATAGTTTCGTCCTTCGTGCGGTGTATTAGGATTTAACTCAAATGGATGCCAGTGAATCTCGTGTGGAGTGTTGGTTTGTTTTAATGCCTCGGCTAGTTGACTATAGCCGATAGCGCACCAAGGGCAGACCACGTCTGACACGATATCTATTCGTAATGGCTTTTTTAAATTACTCATAGTGGCTCCTTATGTGGTTCTTATATAATTAGACAGCTTTATGCCATTCAAACTTTTGGAAAGGCTTGTCGATTGGCGTGTTGGCCAAATGGTTGGTGTAGTTGCTCATCAATTTTTGAGCCGCTGCAAGAACCACTTCCAAAATCTGACGTTTAGTAAAGCCTGCATATAAGAACGCTTGCACTGCGTCATCATTCACATTACCACGATCACGAACGACTGATAGCGTAAAGTTGCGTAATGCTTCTAGTTTTGCAGTTGGTAGTGGTGTCTCATTACGTAATGCATCAGTGATTGCGTCATCCACTTTCATGCTTTTTGCTATACCAGTATGAGCGGGTACACAGTAATGGCACTCATGTTCTACGTTGATGGTTTGCCATACGACCGTGACTTCCTCATCATCGAAACTGCTGTCTAAAAACAACTGATGCAGGCGTTGATAGCCTTCTAATAGCCCAGGTGCTTCAGACATGACGGCATGTAGACCTGGGACTCTGCCAAATGCTTTGATAGATACATCAAGCAAATCTTTACTTTCTGCTGGGGCTGTGTCTTTGTCGTGTAGAGTAAATTCAGTCATGTGAAAGTCCTTCGGATAATTATTAGTGAATTGTTGTAAAAGTAAGTGTGTAGAAGCGATTTGAGAACCTATTATATAGTTGAGTGATTGCTCAATTTAATAAGTGAGATTTTTGTGAGTCGCTCAACAACTGCAGCTACTATAATCGATTTTGAGTAATCGTTCAAATTATATTTGAGTGAATGCTCAAGTTGTTTGTAACTTCGACTTACATTCAAAGCTAGGCGGCATCACGACAGTTATTTGTTTTTCTTAACCAAGTCATTGCTAAAGGGCATGGTTAACAATCCCCATAGCGAGGCATTTTGTTTGGCTGCTGGGTACTCTTTTAGTCCAATATCTAGCTCATTATCAGACTGCTTTGCTTTACCCTTATAACTACCAAAAATCCAATCCCACCAAATGACACTAAAGCCATAATTTGAGTTGGTCTCACTAACGCGTTGGCTATGGTGAATACGGTGCAAAATCTGGGTCATTAATATTAATCGCAGCGGTTTTTCAAGCGCAGGTGGCAGGCGAATATTGGCATGGTTAAATATCGCTAAGCCATTTAAAGCAATCTCAAATATCAATACAGCGATGGCAGGAACACCCAATAAGCTAACGGCAGCGAGCTTTACTAGAATGCTTAAAACGATTTCAATGGGATGAAATCTAAGCCCTGTGCTGGCATCAACATGCGCATCAGCGTGATGGACTTTATGTAAACGCCATAGAATAGGTACGCGGTGAAATAATCGATGCTGCCAGTAAATGATGATGTCGAGCAATATCAAGCTTAGTATGACGACGACGATGCTTGGCAAATTGATGATATTAAATAGACCAATCCCATGCTGCTGATTATAAAGCGCTACAGCCGTTAGACCGACAGGCACCGCTAGACGAGCAATAACTGACGAGATAAAAACCAAGCCAAAGTTAGCGAACCAGCGTTTGCTGCTTTTGATCGGTGCTTGACGTGCAGGCATGCGCCATTCTATCAGCATCATAATCACCAAAATGCTTAAAAAGAACCCAAGCCGCCACCATACTTCGTTAGTCATTAGCTGCCTCTTAACTTATTCTATTTATATACTGTTTTTATCTATTTCTAGCTGCTTAAGGGTATGGTAGCCGCCATGGATACGGGTAAAAATCGTAATCGCGCAGGCAGTGGCAAAAATGCTGGCGAGTAATACAAAGTGCTGTGGCCACAGGCAAAAAGCGACAAACAGTGCGATGGTTTCGGTGCCCTCAGTCAAACCGTTTAAATAATAAAAGCTTTTATATTTAAACTGTGGTTTATCCAGTGTAAACTTTTCCGCAGCAATGGCAAACGCTAAAAAGCTAGAGCCTGTGCCAATAAAGGTCGCGAGTAATAAAGCGCCAGCAATGGCATTCTGTTCAGGATTTGCCAAGATAAAACCCAGCGGGATGACGGCATAAAATAAAAAGTCGAGCGTAATATCTAAGTAGCCGCCTGCGCTTGAGCTTTGCTTTGCATAACGGGCTAAAGCGCCATCAAGACCATCAAAAATACGATTTAATGCAATGGCTGCCAGTGCGCCATACCAAAGCTCAAATGCGAGTAACGGCAAGGCTAACATACCGATTAAAAAGCCTGCCACCGTGAGTTGATCAGCCGTAATACCGCATTTATGTAACACAACGACGACAGGGCTTAGTATCGGCTTAATCATGGGCGTAATAAATTTATCTAGCATGCGCTTGCCTTTTGTATTTCGCTTTGACGTTTAAGACTTTATGTATAAAACGATAACTCTAAAACTACAGTTCTAAATGAATGACTTTACCGTTTGCGGCCTCGGCATCGCTATAATCGTGGGTGACCATGATGGCGGGAAGTTTATGAGTGCGGATTTGCTCAAATACCAGTTGCCGCGTATCTACTCGAAGTTGGGTATCAAGCTTGCTAAAAGGCTCATCGAGTAGTATCGCTTTTGGTGCGCTGAGCAAAGTGCGCAGTAGCGCCACGCGTGCTTGTTGTCCGCCTGATAAATTATCGGGATGGCGATTTCCCATACCTGCTAGACCAACTTGTTCAAGTGCCTGCTCTATTTTTTCACGGCGCTGTTTTTTATTGAGCTTCTCAGCGCTATTCTTATTGTCTTGAGGCATCGCAAAAGCAATATTACCTGCGACCGATAAATGCGAAAACAGCAGAGCATCTTGATACAGTACCCCAATATGACGCAGGTGCGTCGGCAGATGGCTTACATTTTTATCATTTAACCAAACCTCACCAGTAGCGGTGAAACCATTTGGCAATATACCTGTGAGCCAGTTCAACAAGCTTGATTTACCACTACCAGATGGACCCATGATGGTTAGTATTTCACCACCAGCAATCTGCTCATCTAAGCTCAGTAATAGCTCGCCTTGTCGATATAACTGCAAGTTTTTTATCTGTAAAGAGGATTGCATCAAGAGCCCTTTATCTGCGTTTTTATGGTGAGTTGTTTTTCAAAATCAGTGCTATTTAGAATCAGTGCTCTTCAAAACGAATGTATTTCAAAAAACGTTTTAACGGCTGCTATTTTTACCACTTTTAAAGAAGTACTTTGGCAATACCCACGCCAATATAAACCCAACTAAGGGTAGCGCCATTTGGATGATGGCATACACTGCACTAGTGCGTCTACTGGCACCATTAGCGAGGGTTACGGCTTCTGTGGTGATGGTGGCGATACGTCCGCCGCCTGCTAATAATGTCGGCAAATATTGACCGAAGCTAATCGCCAAACCAAGAGCGATAGCAATTAACAGTGGCGCAAACAGTTGTGGTAATTTCACCTGCAAAAATACTTTGGCTGGCGTCGCACCAAGGCTTGCCGCTACATGAGCAAAACGAGGGTCTAGACGTCGATAACTGCTAGCAAGCGATAAAAATACATAGGGCAGCACAAAGAGCAGATGGGTAAATGCCACATTAAAAAACGCCGTTTGGTTATTAACCAGTTGCTGTAGCCATACTAAGCCAAATAAAAAGGCAATGCTGGGCACTAACAGCGGCAAATAGATAATTAAACTGGTAAATTTTGAAAGTGGCTTTTTACTTAATTGCTCCGCTTCTAAACACAATAAAGTCAGCACAATGGCAAATACGGTACTCACGATACCGATAGCAACGGTATTAAATAACGGCGTACACATTTGCGTAAAGGCGCTTTGAAAATGTAATAACACCAACTGCTCTGGCAATACGGCGGGAAAGCGCCAAAAACCAGCCACTGACCACATTACCAGCCCAATGAGCGCTAGCAAGATAAAGCCAATCACCACAGCGGTCAACGCTGCGGTGGTTTTTTGCCATAGTGCATCGGCATAGTTGCGCTTGCCATTGACCAACGTACCATTAAAACAAGTTTTAAGGATTCTCTCAGCGCCTAGCCATAAGGCGATTAAACCACCCGTCAACGCCAGCTGTAACAACGCGCCTGCCGAGGCTTTTATACGTAAGTTTAAATCAACATCGTTAAACCATTGCATGATAGTGACCGCCAGTGTTGGCGGCGTGTTCGGACCCAATATCAATGGCATCTCTATGCTGGCACTGGCATAGGCGAGCACGGCTAAGATAGGCAAACGTAAAAAAGGATAGAAGACAGGCAGTACCGCTTTAAAAAAGGCAGTAATGGGGTAATAGCCGAGATTTAGCGCAACTTTATACTGCTGACGTAGCTTTTTACCAAGCTCTGGTTGTGCCAAAGCACCTAGCGCCATTAATAATAAAAACGGCAGCTCTTTTAAGGTTAAACCCAAGATAATACTGATGCCGTAGGGGTCATGCGGAAACATCCCGCCTGGCGCCAACTCCCAACCGCTTAGCCACGGTGAAATAAGGCGTGAAAACATACCAGAAGGCGCAATTAAAAATCCAACCGCGATGGCTGCCGCTGCATGAGGAATGACCAAGATTGGGCTCAATAAATGCTCAATACGGGTCAGCCAAACGCTATTAAAAAACGCCGCCAAAATCATTAAGGTCATGACAAAAGCGAATAGCGTGCTGATTAATCCAGTAGCGATGCTTAACGCTACCATTTGGGTAAGACCAGACGTCTGCCAAAGATCGTTAAAGCCTTGTAGACTAATGATCGTTTTCTCAAGTGCGGGCACCCAGCTAAAGGCAGGTAACAGCACGCTGAGTAAACCACCGAGTACTGGTAATATTAGCAGTAGCAGTAAGAGTCTCGGACTTAAGGAGACGATGCGTGTAAATAGGTCTGTTTGATAAGGCGTTTTCATGCCAGTTTTTGTTGCAAAATCGACGTTTTTCTTAGCCGTTTTATTATTAGAATCTTCACTCATGGGCTGACCCCATAGCGTGTTTGCCAGCCTTGCATAATCGCATCAACCCAGCTTGGATGTGGTTCACTCACGGTGCGTTTGATGCTATCAAAGGGCAGGGCGCTAGGGTGTGGTTTATTGTCTTTAAATAGCGCTTGTTGTTCAGGATTGAGCGTAGAGGGGACGAGTACAGTTTTATCACCCCATACAGCAGGCGTTTGCTTTTTTGCTTGTGCTTCTGGGCTCAGCAAAAAGTTTGCCACTAGCTGCGCGGCTTGTGGATGGCTGGCATTATAAGGAATCGCCACAAAATGGGTGTTGCTTAAGCTGCCATCACTCATTGCGTAGCTACGAATGCTCTGGGGTAAATCATAACGCTGCACGGCTGCGGGTACTTCAGGTGCAGAAAAAGTAAAGGCCAAGCTAAGCTCGGTATCATCGACCAAACGCCGCATGTGCGCGCCCGTTTGCACAAATTGCTCACCCTTACGCCATAGAGTTGGATGTAAATCATCTAGAAACGTCCATAAAGGGGCTAGTATAATATCTGTATTTTTCTCAGTGGCTGGCAGGTTGAGCTGTGCCTTGGTATTTTCGCCTGTCTTAGCATCATGTTGCTCGTGTAGCATGACTAAGGCATATTTTAAAAAGCTCATGCCTAAAAAGTCAGGCGGCTTTGGATAGCTAAAGCGTCCAGGATTTTGCGCTGTCCAATTAATCAGCTGATTTAAAGTGGCTGGTGGCTTATTCGTTGATAAACTATCGTAATAAAAGGTCAGCGAGGCTTGTCCCCATGGCGCTTCCATACCATTGGTCGGTACACCAAAATCAAAGCTAACGGCAGGATTATTCTCTGGATCGGTCAATGCAAAGTTAGGCAGCTTGTTCGCCCATTGTTTCAGTAGTAATGAATTCTCACTCATGGTGGCAAAGTTGGCACCATTTATCCAGATGAGATCAACGCTGCCTTTATCATTGTTATTGGCGGACTTTTCTGCAAGTACACGACTGACAGCTTCACTGGTGTCGCTCAGTTTGACATGAACCAAGTTAATATTATATTTATCATCGACTTGCTTGGCGGCCCACTGTAGATAGGCATTGATCTGCGGGTCACCGCCCCATGCATAAAAGTAGACGTCTTGGTTTTCCCCTTGCGCCTCTATTTGCTGCCAAGATGATAAATTTTGATTAAGGTTACCAGTAGTGGGTGAGGCAGTGCTTGCTGATATACCAACACAAATGCTAAGCGCCATAGCGTAGGCGCTATAGCGGCTTAGATTTTTTAACGTGGTCAAAGCTGGTAGAGATTTAATAACGTACATTTAAGTTTCCGTTATGATGATATGTTTTTAGCGCAGTGAATAAAAATCCAACTAACCTCGACGCCATGTATGGTATTTCTCAAGCCAGTTTAATACCGTTTCGGGCGCATGATTACGTTTCCATTCACCAGCAGCGTACTTATTAGCCTCTGCCCACGTTGGATACATATGGATAGTGCCGAGTATTTTATTCAGCCCTAAACCGTGCTTCATCGCCAGTATGAATTCTGGCATTAAGTCCCCAGCATGCTCAGCGACGATGGTCACGCCAAGTATTTTATCTTTGACTTTAGGAGTAATGACTTTGATAAAACCATGATTGGCACTTTCCGTCACCGCGCGATCTAAATCTTTAAAGTCGTAGCGGGTAATCTCAAAGTCGATGCCTTTTTCAATAGCCTCTTGCTCATTTAAGCCCACGCGTGCGACTTCTGGATCGATAAAGGTTGTCCAAGGAATCACGCGATAATCTACTTTAAACTTCTTTAGATGTCCAAATAAACCGTTTACGGCAGCGTACCATGCCTGATGGGAAGCCACATGAGTAAATTGATAAGGGCCGACGACATCACCTGCGGCGTATATATTGGGGTAGAGAGTTTCTAAATAGTCATCCGTCTCGATGGTACGTTCCGTTTCGATGCCCAAATCTTCAAGACCATAACCTTCTAAGCGAGCACTACGTCCAACGGCACAAAGCAATTCGTCATATTCAATCGCGATTTCTTGCTTGTTTTGATGGTCTTGCTTAACGGTACTGTCGCCTTGCGCTTCAACGACAATGAACTTTTTACCATTGTGAGTTTCACAGCGCATCGCTTGATGCGAGGTTAAGATATTCACACCACTCTCCACGAGCACTTTCTGCGCAAATTCTGAGACTTCAACGTCTTCTTTTTTCATCAGACGCGCGCCTCTTTCGATCTGGGTCACATCGGAGCCTAAGCGGGCAAAGGCTTGTGCCAGCTCAGAGCCGATTGGCCCGCCGCCAAGGACCACCAGCTTTTTCGGTGCTGCTTCTAATTCGGCAAATTTATTCCATATGGTGTCGCTGGTCACATAACCCGTTTCTTCCAAACCCGGCAAATCTGGGATAAATGGCCGCGCACCAGTAGCGATAACAATGGAACGTGCGGTGAGTGTTTGCGTGCCGCCATCGTTTAGCGCAATCTCTACTGTCCACGGGTCGATGAATTTGGCATAGCCTTTTAATACTTCGACACCCAAGTCCGTATAACGCTCGACGCTGTCATTTGGGGCGATGTCAGCGATGACTTTATGGATGCGGGTCATGACGTTCTTAAATGAAAATTCTGGTGGTGTATTCTCCAAGCCGTAACGCTCAGCATGGCGCATTTGTTCTGCCACTTTTGCGCTTTTAATGAGGGCTTTACTGGGTACACAGCCATAGTTTAAGCAGTCACCGCCCATCTCGCCCGCTTCGATTAAGGTTACTTTTGCTCGGACGGTCGCCGCGATATAGCTAGTGACTAGCCCGCCAGCACCTGCGCCAATCACGATCATGTTCCGGTCGAATTTTTTAGGTTTGCTATAGTTTTTATAGACGCGGCGTTTTTTTAGCATATTTAATATCCCTTTTGCTATTAATGGGAAAAAACCTAACAACGCAAATGAGACGATTAAATTAAACGATAAAATCCCCGACAAACTGTCAATTTGCGCCAGTTGTGTACCGGCATTAACGAATACAAAAGTGCCCGCGAGCATACCGATTTGGCTTACCCAATAGAATGTCCTCGCTTTAATCGCGGTGACACCCATCAATAGGTTAATTAAAAAGAAAGGAAATATCGGCACTAAGCGTAGGGTAAATAAGTAAAATCCGCCTTCTTTTTCAACGCCAGCATCAATGGCTGCTAAGCGCTCAGGAAAGCGCTGTTTAATCGTATCACGCAGTAAATAACGTGAGGTTAAAAAGGCGAGTGTCGCACCAATACTGGAGGCAAATGAGGCGACCAATAACCCTTGCCATAAACCAAATAATGCGCCAGCTGCCAAGGTTAGGATAGCGGCACCCGGTAAGGATAATGCGGTGACGACGACATATAGCAAAAAGAATCCACCGATAATCAATAATGGTGATTGCATTTTATAGTCGTTAAATTGCGCCATCGACCCTTTTAAGCCGTCAAGCGTCAATAATTGATTGAGGTCAAAGTAGAAAAAGCTTGCTGCTAATATTAATATTAACAGTATTAACAATATTCTTTTAATCATAAAATATCCGGCTAAGTAGTAGAGCGAAGGCTAAAGTCATCGTCATTCTTTTATGATTAAGAACCTTGACCATGTTAGTGGTAATGACAAGTTAGTGGTAACGATAATTGCGTTAAGTTTTTTGCATGGTTTGTGCATTTATATACAATAAAACAGCTAACTTAGTAGTCTTCATAGTATAGGGCTTGAGTTTCGGAGGCTAGTATTTATATTTTTGCATGTTCAACCCAGCCCAATCTAACGATAAACATGACTGATGTTTAGGCTAAAGAAACTTTTTTGCCCAAGGTTAAGGTATCCCAATCTCTCATTAAGAAAAGCGCCAAACACGCAGCCAACATCGGCCATGCTGCAAAGAACAACAAGTTATCAAAAGGCTTGAGGTATAAGCCGAAGGTTGAGAACGTCGAAATCGCATGAAGTAGTAAGATAATGCCGTAAGTCCAAGTTTTGAATAATCCTGTGACAAACAACAGAATGAGGATGAATTGAGCCGCGCCAATGACATAGAAGACGCTGTCGCCTATACTTTCAAAACCATAAAAACTAGAAAAGACGCCTGCGGCATGATCAGGATTAATAAGCTTATCTAAAGTCCAGACTAAAAAAACAATGAAAATACCCAGTCGAAGCAATAACAGTGAAAGAGGGAGATGTTTTGGCATAAGTTATTTCTTCTTAATAAGCGTTAAAAGTGAGTGCAAAAGAGCTTGGCAAGTCTAATCAATGAAATATCTGGCAATGACTACTATTGTCAGGCAGTAAGCATGAATAAAGTGTTTATTTTGAGTGATTACTCAAAATTAGACAAAATACTAACGCTCAGTAAGTCAATAAACCGCATTGTAGTTGTTATTGAATGGTTGTTCAAGTTCGTAGCCTCAAGCATGCTACTGTTCCAGAGCATCGTTACGTTTTTCAACCAAAGCAGCAATGCTAGGTTAAAGGTGGTCGCTTTTCGTACAATAAAAAGCCCTTCATAGACTGATATAGTCCATGAAAGGCTTTTCGCTGACATCATAAGTATGATGAAATTAAGCGGTTACCACATCAAGTCGTCTGGAATCACATAGGCGGCATAAGGATCATCTTCTGCCAGTACTTCTTCTGACGTATCGTTAGACACAACCATGAAGCCCTCCATTTTTGCATCGATGCGATCTGCCAACGGACGAGGAAGGAGTGCATAGCCTTCTTCTAAGCGTGCAATCACCACATGACCGGCGACGATTTGCTCATATAGTTTTTGAGTGACAAAGATTTTTTTAACCTTAGCATTATCGACAAATTGATAATTGACATCGCCATTGGTATCGGCAATCTGATGCTGCTTAATCATTTGAACGATATTGGCCTTGAGCATCTTCTCTTCTAAAATACGTTGCTTTTCTTGATTGAGCTTTTGATCTTTCTCTAGTTTTTTCGCTTGGGCTTCTGCCAACGCTTTTTTCGCTTCCATGCTTTCTGAGTCACCAGTACGCTTGGCATGCTGAGTCTGCTTGCTGATTTTCTTGGCTTTTTTGCTATCCACCAATCCCGCTTTTAATAACTGAGCCTGTAGGGCATTTTTTGCCATAATTCCATCACCTAGATAAGGATACTTAAATCATAAATGCTAAAAAACCATTGTAGCAAAATTCGCTACGGCATGTTGTTAGACGATGACAAGACTTTTTTTAATTATGGTAGAAGTGGACACACATCGCTGGCTGAAGCCATTTAAATTGGTTATTATCAAGGCAGTGGATACGCTTTTTTTGCCGTTATATTTTTTGGTAACCATGTTTTTTGGTAACTATGTTTTTCGGTGACCATATTTATAGTGGGCATAGAAAGCTGTATAGGATTAAATCGTTAAATTTAAGGACGGAATATGACAACATCACAGCACATTTTAGCCTGTATAGACGGCTCGGCAGTGACTGAATCGGTTTGTGACTATGCAGCATGGTATGCCAGTAAGTTAAATTTACCCGTAGCGTTGTTGCATGTGAGTGAGGTTCCAGCCTCGACCAGACGCGATTTGTCAGGCGCAATAGGAGTCAATAGCCGCCAGTTTTTATTGGATGAATTGACACAGTTAGACGAGCAAAGAGCGAAGGTGGTGAACAGTTATAGCAATGCTTTGGTACAAGACGCAAAAAGCCATATCCAAGGTAACTTTACTCAGGTCGATATTCGTATCTATCAACGTCGCGGCAAGCTGTTACCTGCCATTGAGCATTTTAAAGCAGAAAATCGTGCCATCGTCATGGGACGCCGAGGTGAAGATCACAAAAGCAGCCGTATTAATATCGGTAGCCAAATCGAAACCGTTGCCCGCGCATCTGACGTTCCTATATTGATTTGCTCAGAGACGTTCAAAGAACCCAGCTCATACATGATAGCTTTTGATGGTAGCAAAACCGCTATTAAAGCAGCATGGATGGTTGCGAGGAGTCCTGTGCTAAAAGGATTACAAGGTCATATCGTCATGATAGGCAATCATAACGACGCGTCAAAACAAAGTTTAAGCGCCGCAGCGGCACAATTGGAGGACGCAGGTTTTAGCGTCGCGGCACATCATTTATCTGCCTCCGATGCCGTCGACGGCTTGTTAAGGTTTCAGGTAGAAAACCACATTGATATGATGGTGGTGGGTGCTTACGGGCATTCGAAATTGCAACAATTATTTCTTGGTAGTACCACGACAGAAATTATCGCCAGCACGCTATCTCCTGTGATTTTAGTACGTTGAAAACTCGGTAAGGTTTATAATAGCGAGGTGCAATCATTGCGCCTTTAGCTGTCGATAACGTTCAGTGAGCATATCTGACGTTTGCTAAAGGATCATCTCATCATACTATTTTTGGACATGGTTTATGCTTATTAATGCAGACTTTACTCGCCGCGCTGCCCTTATACCTGAGCAACACCAGTGGATTAAGTCACCACAAAATGGGGTAGAGCGCGTGATGCTTGACCGTGTGGGTGCAGAAAAAGCACGTGCCACTAGCCTTGTACGCTATGCGCCCAATTCTTATTTTCCGCATCATCTACATCCGGGTGGTGAAGAGATTTTAGTATTGTCAGGTACTTTTTCTGCAGATGACAAACATTACCCAGCAGGTTGGTATTTGCGCAATCCACCGACTTCAGGACACAAGCCCTATAGTGATGAAGGCGCAGTGATTTTCGTCAAGCTACGTCAAATGCCAGTTGATGAACCTCATTATGTAGCTATCGATACTAAAGATAAGGCCCATTGGCAACAGCAGGGCAGCCGTGATGTTTGTCCTCTATTCTCAGGTGATAATGAGCAAGTGAGTTTGCAGCGTATCAAGGCAGGCGAGTTACTGTTTAATGAGGTAGTCTGTGATGGTGCAGAAATACTGGTGTTAGCAGGCGAGTTGATAGATGAGGGTCAAGTTTATCAGCGCAGCGGCTGGATACGTCTGCCAGCAGGTGAGCATGCGCAAATACAGGTAGGATATGAGGGAGCTACAGTGTATCTCAAGACAGGGCATTTAATGCAAGTGATAGGGTTGTAAGGAACTTAGCAATAACTGATTATAAGCAGTCAGCTGCTCAGATTTTAAAATTTCACTATGCTGTTATTTAGCCAATAAAGGTAGATAAGCATTGGAGTAATGATTAATAACGCAAAATTTATCAATCATTACTCAAACCGCTTTTAAAACGGTTCAAAAATACAACCCGTCATTGCTTATCATTATATACTTTGGGCATCCTCTCGTTTGACAATTTTATGCTGGTCTTCTGTACTATCGACTTTCCAGTAGCTAGACACATATAAATGCGTCTTTGGTACTGCGCGCTCAACTTTGAAGTACTGACGTAATGCTCGCATACTATGAAACTCACAAGCCGCCCAAACCGCAGGCTGTTCCTCAAGCCAAGTAAGCGTTTTAACGCGATTAAGTAATGGGCTAGTTTCTGCATTTGGATGTGCATTTATCACCCAATGAATGTCAACGTTGTCTGGCTTTTCGATTAGTTGCTTATCTGCTTCAGTGGTAATCTCAAGGACTGCATAGCCGTGTGCGTCAGCAGGTAGCTGGGCAAGATTGACGGTAATTGCCGGCAGCGCTGTCATATCACCGATCAATAAAAACCAATCAGCCTCATTGTTAATCAGCTTCTTTGGTCCAGGGCCGCCTACTAATATTTGCTCGCCCACTTGGGCGTTACGTGCCCATGTTGAAGCAGGGCCTTCTGTCTCATGCAACGCAAAATCGACATCTATTTCGTCATCACGTTGAACGCTGACGGTATAGGTGCGCATCAATGGTCGAGCCTCATCGCCTTGAGGGAATATCAGCTTAATGTATGCGCTTTCTTGATCTGCCGGAAAATCAGTCAGTCCAGCACCGCCAAGCGTGACACGGCACATATGTGGCGTGAGGTATTTACTGCCAATCACATCTAGCATTCTTGGGGTAGGTTTTGCCATATTAATACTTTCCTTTATTTAACTGTTTCATATTTTTAGCCCATTTATTAGATTTGGTTGAGATTGAGGACATTCTCTAGTAATGGTAAGTTCTACATTGCCTAAAAATTGGCTTTTAGGCTGACGGACATTTGGCGCTCAGGTCCCATCCAGCAATTGTTAATATCATAACAAGCGCCGACATAGGTCTTATCAAAGAGATTGTTGATACTCGCGCCGACAGTGAGCATCGGATTGATTTGATAATTGCCACCGATATCTACCAATGCCACGCTTGGTAATTCGTCTGAGTTTTGCTTATCAAGTTGCATACCGCCTTCATAGCGCACGCCAGCATTGAGACTGAGCTTGTCAGTAGCGTAATAATCTGTCCACAATGTTGCCTTGTGCTTAGCCGTTTGCGCAGGGGTATTGCCAACCACATCAGGGTTGAATTCATCTTCTGTAATTTCAGCATCGGTATAGCTGTAGCTTGCCGCGACATCTACCCAGTCGTTGAGCATGTGGCTGCCTGATATCTCAAAGCCTTTTGATTCAATTTCACCAGTTTGAACTTTTTGTTGATAATTAGATGGGTTCGTCACTATGACATTTTTTTGAGTGATATCAAATACCGCAAGCGTGCCTTGTGTGGCGCGATTGGCAGAGAGATATTTGACACCAGCCTCTAGCTGATCGGCAGTCGTTGGCTTAAATGGCGCATTGGTAATAAAGTTACTACCGACCACTGGCTGAAACGACTGCGAGTAGCTTGCATAAGGAGATAGACCATTATCAAAGTCATAAATGGCTGCGAGACGACCACTGGTTTCTGACGCATCATTGTTAATTGTTTTTTTATTATAAATGACGCCTTTAGTGGCTTCGGTTTGCTCAGTACTACTGTCAAAATTATCGTGACGTAAGCCTGCTACTACTGTCAAATCTTGCCATTTCATCTCATCTTGTACATAGAACCCAAGTTGGCTTTGTTCGATGTCTTCGTCTTGACGATAAGCCTCTAAAGGCAACGTATCAGCATTGATTTGTGAGTAATCTGGATTGGATAAGTCAAGATTTGGCGTGCCATCTGCGCCAGCATCATAATAAGTGGCGCTACTGTCTGTCTCTTGATACTCAACGCCAAACAGTAGGTTATGTGAAGTATTAGCAGTATCGAATTTATAAGCTAGCTGATTGTCTGTGGTCCAGTTGCTCATGCTCTCATCGGTGGTGTAGGCCACGCGATTTAGTATCTTATCACTACCGCTTACAAACCCGCTGTTGTACATATTACGCTGCTGCGCGTCGGCGTCGGTATAGCGCAGAATGTGTTTAAAGGTGAGCGTATCATTGATGTCCCAGTTCACCGTGACACTCGGCATGAGTACTTCTTTGCTGAAGTGATTCCACTCATCGCCGGCATAGGCATCACTGCCCAGTTTGCTATAGCTGGCATGGTAGACAGTGCCAACGGCAGGCAGTGGGGTGGAGGGCACCATTTCTGGATCATCTTGATAAAACAGATTGGCAAGAACGGACACATCTTTTGTCGGTTGCCATTGCAGTGACGGATTGATCAGTGTGCGATCTTCTTCTGTGGTTTGCATCTGCCCGTCTTTTTGTCGTTTTAACGCCACCAGTCGATAATTGAGCGTGTCTGAGATAGGTCCTGTCGTATCGACCGCCACTTCTTTTAGGTTTTGATTACCCACTCGCAACTGCACCTCAGACGCTTGAGTGCTTTTTGGGGTTTTGGCGACTTGATTGACCATGCCACCTGGAGATGCATAGCCATAGAGTGAGGATGCTGGCCCTTTGACCACTTCGACTGCTTCTGTTGCGTAGATATCGACTTGCGGCATCAGATTCCAAGCCCCATCGTAGGGCAGTCTTAATCCATCGTAAAAATTGGAGTAAGTTTTAAAACCGCGAATATTGTATTCATCAAAGATGGACACGGTACCGCGACTCTCAGTACTTACCCCTGGCTCATAACGTAACGCTGCATTGACACTATCTGCTTGACGTTTTTGCAATAGTGCTTGATCGATTCTCGTATAGCTCATGGGCGCATCATTAGGATCTAACGCTGTTTTGGTGCCCGTACTACGGTAGTTGTCGGCATAGACAGTAATGGTATCCAGGGTGGTCGATGGTGTCACGGTCTCATTATTATTAACATCATTATCGACGTCGTTCTCAACACTGTTTTCGATGTTATTCGGTATCGTCTCAGCATAAGCTGCATGGCTCAAACCCATTGCCAATCCCAGTTGCACCGCGAGAGTTAAACGTTTTTGACGAATGGATGTAGACGTTGAGACAAAACGCATCATATTTCCTTGTAAGTTATCAAATGCCGAAAGCGAAAGAAAAGGAATAATAACATTAATGATTATCATTATCATTAAAAATTTACAAACAAAGCGTTCTTAGTAAGATGTCGAGTGAAGTAACCCCATTTTTAGCCATTAAGATGACTATGATGCAAACATGAAAATTGAAGAAACGCCCCAATATGACGATAATTTTTGACTATAAGCAATGGTGTTTACAAGGCTTTTCTCGTATGATGCAGCCGTCTATTTGGAATCAACTTTTAGATCAACAGGCAGACAGGATTTATTACTACTATTAATAGGTCTAGGTCGTTCATTGAGCAACCAAAGATTGTTAAAGGTCATATTTATGAACAGACATACAAGTCAATCAACCAATACTCAACGCTATTTTACGGTATGGCGTTGGCATTTTTATGCGGGAATGTTTATAGCACCTTTCTTAATTATCCTAGCTTGCAGCGCACTTGGCATGCTGTTGATGTCTAACATTGCAGGTCGTGATGACGATAGCCTCACCATTACCACCCCAGATTCAGCGGTGACAGCACCTATTTCTACGCAAGCTAAAAACGCGTTAAACGCTTTACCTAACAGTACACTGGTGAAATATATCGCGCCTCGTGATACGGACACCGTTGCCTTGTTTCAAGTTAAGTCAGCCAGTCATGAGAATATGGTGGCGGTGAATCCTTATACGGCTGATATCGTCAAAAGCACGCCGACTAATAGTGGTCTGTACTATACCTTTAATGATATTCATGCTGATTTACTATTGGGTAAAGTCGGTGACTATATCCAAGAAACCACTGCCTCATTAACCATCTTAATGATTTTAACGGGTTGGTATCTATGGTGGCAAAAACGCAAATCACTCAAAGCCATGCTTATACCCAATCATGCTGTAAATAATAAGAAAAAACGCTCATTCATACGTACCATTCATGCGACATTGGGCAGTTGGATATCTGTGTTGCTACTGTTTTTCTGCATTTCAGGCATGGCGTGGGCCGGTATTTGGGGAGAGCGAGTCGTGCAGGCATGGAGTCAATTTCCTGCGGGCAAATGGGGCGTTGCGCCAATGCCGCTTTCTATTGACCATAGTCAACATCATGTTGGTATGGATATGAATAACGCTGAAGTCACGCCGCACGTTCATGGAGCAACAACAGCCACAGCACCCACGCATGGTGATGCACTAAATACGGGTAGTACCAAAGATGTGCCTTGGGTGCTTGAATTGACACCAATGCCAGCATCTGGCACTGTCGCTGGCAAGAATGGTATCGAGTCCAATATACCGATTATGATCGATACTGTAGATCGATTTGCCCGTGAGATTGGTGTTGTCGGACGTTACCAATTAAATCTGCCACAGGGTAGTACGGGCGTCTGGACGATTAGCCAAGACTCAATGAGCTATGATATGAAAAATCCAATGGCTGATCGTACGGTACATATCGATCGTTATTCGGGCAATATTTTGGCAGATATCCACTTTGATGATTATAATGCTTTTGGCAAATTTATGGCGGCAGGCATTGCTATTCATATGGGGACGCTTGGATGGTGGAGCGTATTGGTCAATGCTCTATTTTGCTTATCGGTTATTGCTATTTGTGTGAGCGGTTACATGATGTGGTGGCAACGCCGTCCACGTCATGCCAGTGAAAAGGTTGGACTGAATCCACCAGCGCGTGGTCTCAGTTTTTCTATATGGTGGCCTTTTGCCATTCCTTTGTTAGCAGTGGCAATCATATTCCCGACCGCCATCATCGCGATTATTGCTATCGGATTACTAGATTTCTTAGTCATTTCACGGGTTGGGTTTTTACAGAAACTATTATTTTAAAATTAAATAAAATAAGAGAGCCATTCAAAAAGTCATTTTTATCTAAATAAAATCGGGGCAGCTTTCTAAAAGATGCCCCGCTTTTTTATTGTTCGCCATTAACTTTTTATTAAGCCAGTATTTACGCCAACATAGCAATGGCATCGGCACTGGCACGTTGCCGCTCTTCAGCATTTAACTCAATGAGTCTGCCTTCTTTCATCAGTAATAATCGATCTGCATGCTCAAAGTAACCATCATCATGACTGATGATAAACAGCGTTTTACCCAAGGCTTTGAGTTCAGGTATCAGTGTTTGATAAAACACTCGGCGAAAGGCAGGATCTTGGTCAGCCGCCCATTCATCGAGTAGCAGTATGTCTTTTTGTTCAGCCACGGCAATGAGCATGGCCAAGCGCTTGCGTTGTCCTTGTGATAGCTTGTCGGTCGATAATTGGTTTTCAGTCACGCTGACTTTATCTTGTAAATTCAATTTATGCAGCCATGTATTCACGAGCGCTTCATCGGGTTGCTGTCCCTCTCTACCAATCAGTTGTTTAAAAAGATGCTGATCGCTAAAAATGGCAGAAAAAAGCTGTCGATAATCGGCGTTGTTTTCTGAGTCAACGAGCTGGCTGTTTATTTTTACAGCACCGATGCTAGGGGTGAAAATCCCCGTGATAATCTTTGCAAGCGTAGATTTACCGCTACCATTCGCCCCGATTAAAAACACCACATCGCCACGTTTTAAGGTGAGATTAACCGATTTTAGGATATCGCTAGAATGCTCATTTTCTTTGACCACTACCTCGTTTGCATCGGTATCAATATCAATGCTTGCATAGCGATAGTCAATATCATTGAATGATATGGACTGCCAGTTGTTTACCCCAATATCCGTCGTAAAGGTTGGTTGGTACTCCGCCAATTCCAACGATTGTATTTTATCCAGCGCCACTTGTGCCGTTTGTAAGGTCGGATACGCACCAACGGCATGAAGGATGGGTGATTGCATGAATAGAATGGTTAAAGAGAAAGTGGTGGCAATACCCATCGGTATAGCAAGATAATTTGACACGGCAAACACCACACCAATGGCTGCGAACATCATAATGTTCGACCAGTTTACGGCGGATAAATGATACGTATCCGATTTAATCACTCGATGTTGATAAGACTTGGCATGATTTAAGAAATCATCTTTATAGAGTTTTTCAGCGCGGTGTTGGTTAAGCGCCAGCTCTTTGCGACCATCTATAATGGATTGATAGTCCTCATATAAAAGATCATTGATCTCTCTGAGCTCTCTTAAATGAGTATAGACATGCTTCACTAAAATGGTGCTTATCCAAATCGTCATCGCAATCCAAAACATGACAATCAATAATAATGGCAGCGACAACCAGCCTAAATAAAGGGCGACACCAACCGATAAAATAACGCCTTGCACCAGCTCTGGCATACGCACAAAGGCGACGGTAATCGATTGAATATCTGAGGATAAGCTGGCGAGTAACCGTGCGCTACCCAAATGATCTATTTGCGGGACGTTGGTGTCGATGATTTGTTTGACCAGCTTGGTTCTAAGCTCGTAGACGAACTGATGCCCCAAACGAGTCAGTGCATATTGTGATAAAAAAGTAGTGACCAATAGCAGGACAACCAAGGCTGAAAATTGACCCAAGCTCGCCCACGATAAGGTATTAAAAACAGGCTGACTGATAAAGGTGTGATTGATATAGGCAATGATGCCCACACTGACCGCCGCATTCACCAAATTAAGAAAAATAACTTTAAGAAAGGGCAGGCGATAGTGTGCCCAAATCATATGGTATAAAGAAACGGTGGCGCGAGAGGACATAATGGCTCAATAATAGAATGGTTTTTTGCGTATTTTTGATGGCATAAAAGGGAGTAGGTGGTGCCTAATCCCTTTTATCTAAGTCTTATAAACGTGGTTTAATCTGCATGTCTTAAAAGTCGAAAGTCGCTGATACTTTTAGGGCAGTAGGCTCACCAGCATTTAAATACCCAGCACCCGCATAACCACCCACTGATTGCCAATAGTCCTCTCCTGTCACGTTAGTAACCACGCCTTTTAGCGTCACGTCTTGTCCAGCGAACATGGTTTTATAGCGAGCACCTAGATCTAATGTGGTATAACCGTCAACTTTTAAGCTGTTGGCAGCATCGGCATAACGTGCGCCTGTGTGAATGATATCGCCGGTCACCGTCATTCCTTCAACTGCCGCAATATCATATTCTAGGTTGACGTTGCTTTGTAGCGTGGGCAGTCCGATGACTCGGTTGCCGTCGAACGTCACATCGCCCGTGTCTTTTTGCTCAGCCTTTAAGTAAGTAACACCAGCATTGAAGCGCATGTTTTCGCTTGGGCTACCAAATACAGTCAATTCCACTCCTTGATGGCGATTTTCGCCTGCAGCCACAAAGGTGTTGGCGTCATTGATATAAGCGCGCGGCTCATCGGTGCGGAATACCGCCAAACTACTGCCAATCAGACCATTGTCATACTTAACGCCAACCTCAGTTTGCTCACTCACGTACGGATCTAGATTTTGACCACCATTAGTGACAGCCTCACCATTATTAGTCAGAGGTGCCCTTGCACCTGGCGCTAGGCTTTCGATATAATTACCATATACAGACCAGTCCATCGTTGGCTGATAAATGATACCGACGCTTGGTGTCCATGCGCTTTCATCATAGCTAGCTGTTTTGGCTTGGGTATTATAGTCATAGCTGGTTGTTTTGATATTTTGATGACGCACGCCTAATGTGGTTTTTAATTTGTCATTAAATAGAGAAAAAGTATCTGCTAGGGCAAAGCTTTGCAATTTTTTCTCGTTAGTGAGTGTTGGGTTATTCGCGTTACCGACGAAAACAGCAGTATCTGACCAGCTGTTATCACGATATTTAATGGGGCGATATAAATTATTGGGACGAGCACCCTCAAAAGCATACGCACCTTTTTCTTCTTGATCATAAAGATCGGTTGCAATCACCCAATCATGATCAATCTTCCCCGTTTGCCATTGCCCACGCAGACCAAGCTCGGCACTTTGTACTTTATCTTCACGAATATTGTCAAAACGGGCGGTAGTACCAGCACCATTAGTATTGGTTACAGTAAGGTCTGATAATGAATTGTCTTCATCACCACGTCGCATGCCGTAAGCGCCATAAGCGGTGATACTGTCATTAAAATCATATTCGCCTCTAATGGTACCGAATACATCTTTTTCGTTTGAATACGTCCAAGGTTGTACCCAATTTTTTGAGCCGTCTGGAGCATTTGGTACACTAGACACCTCACCAAGATTGACACTAGGACGAGTCTCTGACAGCTTATTGTCTTGCCAGCCTAAATCTGCTGATAGGCGATACTGATCCCCTCTATAGTCCAAACCGAGCGCCGCCAGACCCAAGGTCGAAGACTCATCATCTATTGCGCTGTCTCCATCTTGATAAGCAGCATTAAAGCGAACCCCAATAGCGTCATCAGCACCGAAGCGATCACTAACATCTACTGCGACTTTGCCTTGGTCACCTTGACCATAACCAAGCGTTAGTTGACGTAGTGGGTCATTACTGGCGCGCTTAGGTAATAGGTTAATCGTACCACCGGCATTGCCACCACTGGGCGCTGCGCCATTGAGCATGGCAGATGCCCCGCGCTGAACCTCGACACGCTCGAACAATTCCGTTGCGATATACTGCCTTGGCAATATGCCGTATAGACCGTTATACATGGTGTCATCAGAGGTTGTGACAAAGCCGCGCATAAAGTACGCTTCTTGAAAGTTGCCAAAGCCTCTAGCGACACGAACAGTCGGGTCTTTTTTGAGCAGGTCGCCCACACTTTGGGCTTGTTGATTGCCGATATACTCATTGGTATATGAGGTAGTGGAGAACGGCGTGTCCATGATGTCTTGATTGCCCAAGATTCCGACACGGCTTCCTGTCGCTACTTGACCACCTTCATAGGCATCTGGCAACCCATCGGCTGATGCATCAGCACTACTGGTCACGACAATCTCATCGAGTACCACGCTTGGGGTATCGGATTGAGCGTCAGCACTTAAATCTGCTTGTGCCCACGCGATTTGGCTTGCACCCAGTAGTATTACCGATGTGGACAGACAAGATGAGCACAGTGATTTTAATGACAAGGGATGGCGAGACATATTCAATAGAGTAGGGCGAAATAAAGCAGAGTATAAGCGAGACAGTTGCATGAATATTTCCAGCACATAGATTAAATGCTTATTATAATGATAATCATTTTCATTACAATATATTACTGGATTAAATCTCAATATATTTTTATCGTGTTAAGTGTACGTTTTTGTTAGGAAAAACAGTAAGTCGTCTAAAGTTGATTAATTACACTACGTTGATTAGTCGCGCTACACCAGCAGCAACGATTGTTATTAGCTCAATTTAGAAGTCAGCACAAGTGGTTAGTAAGTGGCTAAATGCCTATTATTTATTAAATGCTTGCTGTTTATAGAAAATACCATTTACAAAAAACATAATGATTATTGCGCACGCCAGTAGACTTTAATGACCATATCCTGACGTGATAATCCAAGATTTGCCTTTAGTTGCTGTCGCAATGATTTGATATCCGCTGCTTCCAGCGCGCCCCATACTTTGTCAATATTGACAGGCAGTCGCGCAAATTGTGTATTTAATAATGCCATTATTTGTTCAGTAATATCAGTTGTTGGGGTATTAACCAGCTGGCACACATTATCTTGCAAAAAATGCGCATTATGGCGTAGTTGATTACTGAGTGTGAGGGTGTGTAAGTAACGGATATCGTCTGGATCATTAGTGATGGCAATGACGAGGGGCGGCAATGGATTCTGCCAGTTTTCCAATAGATTGGCCACCGTAGGCAAAGAGGTTTCATCACAGATGAGTAAGCACTGACCAGTGCTGAGATGTTCTATTTTCTCTGGATATTCACGTACTGTTTTGATTTGACTGCCACAGTCAAGCGCGCGTGCCCAACTGCCTCCTGCCGTGTCGCCATGAGTATAAACGTCTATCCACGCTTGGACAGACGAGCTGCTCGAATCTCGCCATGCTTTTCGCAAGGTATAGTAGCGCTGCAAAGGTTTGTCGCTATCTTTGGGCTGATGTTTTGTAGCAGATAGACCGTCCGCATCTAGCTCAAACAAATACGCGTAGCCCGGATGAGAGAGTGGCGTACTATCGGGTGCGGTTACTAGCAGTCGATACATATTGGGGCTGGCATAATAGCCATTAATGACCGTAAAACGCTGTTCTTGAAGCTTGATCGTGCGCTTGCCAAGCTTATTGGCAGAGGTTTGCAATAGCGTTATATATTGCTCCTGTAGCGTCATAGAGTCACTAATAGGAACTTTAAAATCGATAAAATATTGACGGCTGAGCTTGCTGCTGTTTGTCAAAGTATCGTTGTCATGATTAGTGGTTGTGACATCCATCAATATCCCATCAGTATACAGCTCTGTTATCGAGGCGATCTCGTGCTCACTCACTGCCGTGGTAGTAAAGGCATTGATAAACATCGCGAGTTCATCTTGATGCTCTTCATTGACATGACTCATAAACTGAGCTTTGTCAGCCATGTCGAGCGGTGTTTTATCGAAATCGTACTGAGTAAGTGGTTGAGCCATAAAATGTCGTCCAAGCCAAAATTCAAATAATTATTCAGCAAAATTTTTAATGAATAAATGATTGGCTGCTGATTAAGGGCAAGATGGAACTATAATAGTTAATAAGCATAAAACATTTAAATGTTAATGATTATTAATATCACCTAGATTTTTATTACGATAATATACCATAGGTTAATTTATTTACAATCATAAAAGGACTGGTGTTATCGAATGACTAATAGCTTTCTTGTAATGATTGGCAGTGGTGACTCTTAAACTGTGTATAAACGTGATCGCCCAACCCGTTTTTGCAAGGTTTGATAGCTTACAAAAAAGGGTTAGGCGAGCTAAAGTCGAACAGTAGAGTGTTAAGGAGCAGGCTGAATGTCTATTTTAAATTCCCATGAGGTCGCAGTCGTCGCTGAGCTATCAGGGTAATTGATTTTATCCAAACGCACTCGGGCATAGCTATTGCCTTCAGCAGATCTAATGAGCGCACCTTGAGCGCTGTCAACTGCTTTGGCGTTTAGTTGATGGGTCATGCCATTGTAGGTATACCAGCCAAAGTCTAGGTTCGGGAAATTACCCGTATAAGCAGGATTGAGATCCGAGCCTTTACTGTCAATGACCCAGCTTCTGGCATTCATCGGTTTATCGTACACAGCGGTGTTAGTAAGGTCGGTTAAAGTCGCCGCACTACCATCGGTTATAAACTTGCTGACAATGGGTTCACCTTTGTCATCATAATACCCTATTGGTGTTTTTGATAAGAAGCCACCAACTTTGCCTTTATTAGTGCCAATCGCAGAATCACCACCATTTAAAATGACGCTATTACGCTTAAAGCCAATCTGCCAAGTACTGTTTTTATCGGCGCTACTTTGTCCTGTGGTTAGATCAAAATAGACCCAGTTATCATTGTTTGAGGCATCGATGGTTTGCGTCTGTACCTTGTTCGGTAGCGCCGTATCAATCCAGCGCAGAGTAGGGTAGCCCGAGGTTCCAGCATTATTATAGTAGTTGGTAATCTGCATGGCATAAATAGGCTGCTGTACGCTGCTGTCTGTCATGGCGCTGCCATTATCTGTGGTGACAAGATAGACACGATTGTTCGGGTAGAGCTGATGGTTGTCTTTTAAATTGTATTCAAACCAAGGCTGTGCATCAAAAATACCACCACTACGGTCTTCATTGTAGTGCATGGTAATATCACGACTGGTATCAGGATCTTGAGTTGCATTACTATAACGACTCAGATCTGACCAATCGATTAAACCAAAAACGCCGCCCAAACCTGCGCCAGAATCACCACTATTTGACCAAAGCTTGACCGAACGCGCTTGGTTATCAAACTTGATATCCCATTTATCCTCAGCACACGAGCTTTCAGCTTTGTCATCAAAGTCATAACAGGTCGCAGTATTAGGCGCTAGATTGGTGACTTGCCAAGTAGCCGTTTCGCTAAAGCTGGCACTGCTCACAGGCGGGGTAGTGCTGCCATTATCGCTATTGCCACTATTCGAGCCATCACCGCCGCCACCGCAGCCAGTCATGCTGAGTGCTAAAATACTGCCACTAAACAGTAATGCCAATTTGGTCGGCTTGGTGTGAATTGCTGGGGAAATGGGGGTCATATCAGCTTCCTTGAAGGTTGTGGTTTCAGATAGAGGGTACAAAATAAGGGTAAAAATAGCGGTACAAATACACTTGCTTTAGAATGATTGTGAATCAAAGGCTTACCAATGGTAGCTGGCGCCAAGTAACCACTCGCGATTATCAATGGGACGGTAGTCACTGGTATCGGTGACATCACGCTGCACATCAAAGATATTATTAATCGCTGCATACAAGCTCAAGTTTGCAGTGGCATCATAATTGAGCTTGCTATCTAGCGTCCACCAAGACGGTGAATACGCCTGCTCGCTGGTACTAATCAGTTGTTTGGATTCATAATTGAGGCGCGGGATTAGCTGTAATTTGTCATTGATTTGATAATCAAGCGCCAGCATCGCTTTGTGATTGGGTTTATAAGTCAGCTCGGTATCCGTCACATTGTTATGCGTCTTGAGGTAAGCGTAGCTGGCTTGTAGTTTGGCGCGCTCGTCCACTTGCCAATCAATGCCAATATCGCCGCCATAGGTTTTGGCGCTATCGACGTTCATATATTTATAAATGGCGATGTTACCGTCGAAGGTAGCGTTGTCTTCATCGGTTTGGATCAGGTCATCTATCTCGTTATAAAAACCATTAACCGTCAACTTCATGGTGTCGCTCAGTTGACCTTGATAGCCGATCTGGTAACTGGTTGAAGTTTCAGGCTGCAAGTCGGGATTGCCCATGACTTTATAACCCAAATTGCTATGGTCAAAGACGTAGTAGCGTTCTTTTAGATTGGGCACGCGATAACCACCACCAATACTGCTACGAAAGACATGGTCACGACCGCTGGCATCCAAATGGTTGTATTTGAGTGATACTTTTGGCGCTGTATGACCACCAAAGTCCTCATCGTTTTGATAGCGAATACCGCTCAACACTTCCCAGTTATCGCCAATCAGCCAATCATCTTGTAGATATAGCTCACCGACATCACGGCTGACGTCATCGCTGATGAGCTCGCTGACTTGGTTTTTCGTTTGGCTTAACTTGTCTTGCTGAACCTGACCGCCGACTTGGATAAGATGAAGGTGCTTATCGGATAGCAATAGCTCAGGTAGATCGAGCTGGGCTTGTGCCAACGTCGTACTAATCTCTGTATCACGGGCACTAGTGATGGCTTGCTGTGTTTTAGTATTGGATTCGCTTTGATATTCCTCATGCAGCGCTTGAGCGGACAATCGATAAGTCTTGCTGCGATCATCGACATGCGGCGCGATATCAGCGCGTGCCCCGATACTAAAGCGCTGCTTAGTAATATGCTCATCTCTTTGCTGTGCCAAATAGCGCGGCGCGACATAATAATTAAAACGGCTAATATCGTCTTCTTTATAGTGGCTGGCTTCTAGCCAATATTGAGAATTTTTGACCAGTCGGCTATCGTTTTGGTCATTGTTATTACCTGATGTGTCGTTACCGTCAGGGCGGTAGCTGAGGCGGGCACTGACTTGTGATTGCTCGCTGGCATCTTTTAATCTGGGCCATGCTTCATGGTCTAAGCTTAAGCCATCATTGTCCAGATACGAGCCTGATAGACGCGCGTGAAAGCGCTGGTTTTTATCCAATGCCCCTTCCACACTGGCTTCTACATAGCGCTTATTGGCATCTAACTTTTTACCAGATGGATTCTGATGCCCATTGCTGGCAATCTCGGTGGTGATATGTCCTGTTGCCGCGCCAATAGGTTTGGTGATGATATTAATGACGCCGCCCATCGCCGCGCTACCAAACTGCGCTGACGCCGCTCCTTGCACCACTTCTATTTGCTCAATATCCATATTCATATATTGATTCAAGTTTACTGTCGAGCCAGTGCTTGCTGTAATCGGTAAACCGTCAATCAACACCAATACTTGATCACCTGTGAAGCCTTGCATGCTGACTTCGTAACCTGTCTTGCCGTGGACTTCACGTAAGTAGACATTGGGCAACAAGGCCAGCGCTTCTTTCAAAGTATGAGCATGGTTGTCATCGAGCTGCTGGCGACTGAGTACTTGCAGGGCAACTGGCGCATCACTTAAAGCGCGCTCAGAGCGAGTCGCCGTTACCACGATAGGGTCTAAACGCGTGCTCGGCATGGCTGCATCGTCGGTCATATCACCATTCGTCTCTGCGAAAATTGGCGCTGCTTGGGCTGAAACTGACGTAAATGCAAACAATGCTAATGCCACACTTATGGCTAATGGGCTACGACGCAGCAGTGAGGGATGGGTGTTTAGTCCCGTATGAGTCAACGATAAATCAAACGCTAAAATTGACATAAATAAAACAGCCATCGTAAAAAGAGAAAGTAAGAAAGTCGCGTTGCTTAAAGACCTTTTGCTACAAAAAGAGCGATCTAAAGCGACCTTTTCATAGTATTAATTATTAAAGGTTTGGTTACTTGATTCACTAGATTAAGTAACAAAGCCCAGACATAGTATTTCAAACGATAATAATTATCAAGATGTAAATGATAATTATTATTATTTACAAAGTGAAAAAATGTTGCCATAATGATTTCGTCCGAAGCCTAGAGACAAAATTATAAATGATGAATTAGAAGTGATAATTGCTAAAAGTCTGTTTGATAAATACACCCTTGCTGCATCATTGCAAGCCCTGTAGTACAGCAGGCATTGGTTTTATCAAACATCAATCATCATCGTCGCTGCTATTTTCTGAAGATATTCATATCTCAATACTATATAGCCAAGATTGTTGGCTTTTTTACTGCTATTTATTTTATGGAGACCATCATGAGTCAACCGTTATCGTTAACCAAAAAAAATACTGAGCTGTGGCAACAGTACCAAGCATTAAAAGCAAAAACACCGATGCTATTTCCCACAGAAGGAGCAGCTGCATTAGGTGTCAGCGAATTTGAGCTGATGTTAGCCTCCCCTTATAGCCAGTATATGGGTGATCAGTGCAAAGCTGTATTAAAGCAATTTGAAAAATTTGGTGAAATGGAAAGCATTGTCAGAAACGAGCTGGCCGTGCATGAAAAAACAGCGCCGTATCATAATCTTAAGCTTGGCGAAAAGATGGGATTGGCACTCAATGTTGGTGGTCTAGATTTGCGATTCTTTATGTGGCAATGGCAGCATATGCTGGCGGTAACGGATACCAGCCGCGCCGATAAGCCCTCTTATAGTATTCAGTTTTATAACGCGCAAGGCGGTGCGATTGATAAAGTCTATCTACGAGAGTTAAGCGCTGAGACTATTGCGCGCTGGCAAGCGATGATTCAGGAGCAGCAGCAAACGGTGAATAATGAGACGCTGACGTTAGAAGCACAAGAACCGCTAAATGACTGGCGTTACAAGGCATTAAGTGAAGATGCGCGCGCGCAGTTACAACAAGGCTGGCAAGCAATGACAGACGTGCATCAGTTTCATTCATTATTAAAAAACCTCGATATAGATCGTGCTAGTAGCTACTGTCAAGCACCAGAGCAGATGACGCAGCAGCTTGATATTAGCGCGGTCGAAGCGGTTTTCGAGCAAGCGCGTGATGCCAAATGTCCGATTATGATATTTGTCGGTAATAGTGGTCTGGTGCAGATTCAGACTGGCACCGTGCAGACACTCAAACGCATGGGCGATTGGTTCAATATTTTAGATAAAGACCATAATGACTTTACGCTGCATTTAAAAGACAAAGCATTGGCGCAAGTATGGAGCGTTAAGCGTCCAACCAAAGACGGTATCGTGACTTGTATCGAAGGTTTTGATGATCACGGCGTCAGTATCTTTAGTGTGTTCGGTCAGCGTATTGAAGGCACGCCTGAGCTTGAAGCATGGCAGCAAATTGTCTCGACGGTCATCGAAGCGCATCCATATGCAGAAGCCTTAGCAGTAGTTGCAATGGCTGAAGAAGAGAGCGTGTAAACCCGTCATAAAAAATCAGCAAATTTTGCGATATTGACACTCACATAACGGATAAGTCATAGCTGTTGTGTGAGTTATTTGGGATGCTTAATACACGTTAATGGTTCTGTTAATAGTGTCATTTTTTACGTTAGCAAATTAGGAATGCTTATGTCTTCTGCATTATCAAAAACAGTAATCACTCACGCAGTGATAAATAAAAAATTGACCAGTCGGGCTATCAGTACTGCTGCCATTATTGGCGCATTTGCCGTGCCCTCACTTTCTGCCCAAGCTTATGAGCGTATTGTCGCGATGAGCCCCGATGTTGCAGACGTCGTGGTGGCACTAGGAGCGACCAATAAGTTGGTTGGTAAAGATGCAACCAATCATAATCCAGCGTTAAAGAGCGTGCCAGCCGTGGGTATGCACCGTAATATCACCGCCGAGTCAGTGTTGGCGGTCAAGCCAGACTT
Organism: Psychrobacter cibarius; assembly: GCF_016107535.1. GTDB lineage: Bacteria > Pseudomonadota > Gammaproteobacteria > Pseudomonadales > Moraxellaceae > Psychrobacter > Psychrobacter cibarius. The sequence goes on from NZ_JABASQ010000020.1 coordinate 49,351, forward strand.
GGTGCTTGGTAGTTATATGGTGCAGCCTGCGAGTATTTATCAGCGCTTAAACGGCTTAAAAGTTAAAGCCGTTAATGTCGCGCCCAAAGAAGAGGTAAGCACCTTTGCCAATAGTATTAAATCTATCGGCAGTTATGTTGATAAAAAATCCGAAGGGTCGCAGCTTGCAAAGCGTTGGAATACAGGGATGAGTCCAATGGCAAAGACGGGTAAGCGTTATTTATTAAGTTACGATGGTCGTATCGTTGCAGGTAAAGGCACGGTAGGGGATGAGTTGATTCGCCGAGCTGGTGGGATTAACGCTGCAAACGTATCAGGGCTAAAACCTATGTCCCGTGAAGGCTGGCTGGCCGCCAAGCCCGATGTGATTATTATTGCCGATCATAATCAGGCAGTGGTTGGCGGGGTCAGTAAATTTAGTAAACGTCCTGAGGTTGCAGCAAGTGCCGCAGGCAAGAAGGGCGGCGTACATTTTTGGCCAGCAGATGACTTTCTGCGTTATGGCTTGCATTCGCCTGACGTCTTAAAAAAGCTGAACGCTGTAGCAAAATAGCCTAAGCAAAAATCCTTTATCTCATATTCAACAAAATGACATCTCACATGGCAAATACGATTTCTGCTTCTATCTCTACACAAACTGGAAAACATAAACCTAGCCTCTACTATATTACTGCCGCTGTCATATCTGTGCTACTAATTTGGTTGGCGCTTGGTATTGGCTTTGGCGAATGGTCAAGCCCTAGCCATCTTGACGATACTATTTGGCAGCTGCGTTATCCGCGTGTGGTGACGGTATTACTGGTTGGTATGGCGTTGTCAGTTAGTGGTGCAGCATTACAGGCTTTATTTGAAAATCCTTTAGCGGACCCTAGCTTAATCGGTACATCAGGTGGCGCAGCGCTTGGTGTTGTTTTGGTTCTGGCATTGGGGTTTGGCGGCATTGGGATACCGCTTGCGGCGTTTACTGGAAGCGTATTGGTGTGCTTGTTTATTCTCGCTTGTCATCGGTTTTTGGGTGGTGGGCAGATGGGCTTGCTGATATTGGGATTTGTCATCAGTGCTTTTTGTGCTGCGGTGGTCAGCCTGATTTTATTCATGTCTGATGATATGGTGCTGCGCTCCGCGACCAATTGGCTGTCAGGCAGTATGGCGGAAGCGGGTTTTGTGCCGCTGCGATATTCAATTATTTCTATGGTTTTAGGCTTAGCGATTTTATTACCGTTAGGTCGTCAGTTGGATGGACTGATGCTTGGTGAGGCAGCCGCTAAGTCCTTGGGCATCAAAGTGGGTGTGGTTCGTTGTTTGGTCGTGATTGCCTCGGCATTACTGACAGGGGCAGCGGTGTCTTTAGCAGGCGTCATTGGTTTTATTGGCATGATGGTGCCCAACCTATTAGCTATTCTGTTTGGTGGCAGACGTATGCGTCTCATGATTTGGTCTGGTTGGCTTGGGGCGATATTATTACTCGTCATTGATGGCGCGGCGCGGCATGTTGCTTATCCAGTGGATGTGCCCGTTGGCATCGTTTTAGCGTTGCTTGGCGGTCCATTCTTTATTTGGCTGTTTGTGCGTAGTAGCCGCCGTTAATTGGAGAGAGTATTTATGTTTCATTCGTATTTTACGGCTACATCAAAGACATCGCTAGCAAATCGAGAAAGCAATATAGATAGTAGTAATATCAAGAGTAGTGATGCAGGCGAGTTGTTGTCGATGCAAGATATTCATATCTCGCATGGCCATAAAACATTGTTAAAGATAGATAAACTAACCGTGCCAAGCCAAAAGCTGGTCGCCTTTATCGGACCAAATGGCGCGGGTAAAAGTACGTTGCTGCACACGGTTTTAGGTCAACACACAGGAACCGCGCTTAAAACGGATGGTCACATTACGATTTACGGTCAGCCGATCAACGAGGTCATGAATGATGGTCATATCGCTTGGGTTGGACAACATGAGCGTTTTGAGCTGCCGTTAACGGTATTGGATTATGCGCTGTTAGGAGTCTCGCCAAATCTTGCATGGTATCAGCGCCCAAATAGCCATCATGTTGAGCGCGCGCAACGTTTACTACAAGACTTTGAGTTATCAAGTTTGGTCAGTGCCCGCGTGCAAACCTTATCAGGCGGTGAAAAGCAGCGCTTGGCTATCGTAAGGGCGCTAATGCAAGACACTAAAATCATGATGTTTGATGAGCCGACCAATCATCTCGATATTCGCCATCAGCGTTTTTTACTTCATTATTTACATAATTTGGTGCGACAGCAACGCAAAAGTATCTTGGTTGTGTTGCATGATTTGACCCATGCGCATCGCTATACTGATGAAGTGGTGCTATTAAGCGGTGGACAAGTTGTTGCACAAGGAACGCCTAGTGAAGTGATGACACGCTCGCAATTAAGCGATGTTTATGATGTTGATATTAAGGTGCATCAAACTGAAGATGGTTTGGTGTTTATATGATTCTGAGCACTTGAGCCATTATTCTGACTTTACGATAGGCATTTGATGATCAACTTGGCTTTTTAATCTGTATATATCGCACTGATTTATTCGGCAGTAAAAACCCCTTCATGCTATATAAATAATAGCCTGAAGGGGTTTTTTACATCTTAACTATTGTAGTGAATCAAATACTCTTAATATAACCATGCAAAATATAACCATACCAACAGGATGATTTTCAGTTAATAAATGATTTTAAACCTAAAAAATTTTGCAGTAAACTCGCATAACGATCGGATTTAGTAGAAACTGTAAACTACTAGGTACTTGTTCTGAACGGGAGAAACTCATTGCGCGCTATTCCTTATAAACTGATCGTTAGCGCACTACTGCTCATCATTATTGCGGGATTTTTTGCCTTTCGCTGGTGGCAAGGACCACTATTACCAAGCTATAGAATATCTTCGATGCCTTTGGTGCAGACGGTCATAGCGACTGGACGGGTCGTTGCCGTATCGAATACTGACATTGGTAGCGAGATATCAGGTGTCGTATTAGAGCGACGGGTAGCAGAAGGCGAACAAGTCGCTGCAGGAGATTTATTATTGGTACTAAGCTCCGATGACGTTGCAGCCCAAGTGCGGCAAGCAGAAGCCGAGTTGGCGGAGTTGATTAGTAGCACTCGTCCACAGGCAGCAGTAGATTTGGCAAATGCCGAAGTAGCGTTGGCGCAAGCTGATCGTAATGTCGAGCGTAGGCGCGAATTGGCTGCTATCTCGGCCATCTCTGATGAGGAAATGGAGCAGGCGATTCAATCCCAAGCTCAAGCACGCAATAACCTTGAAAATGCACGACTGAGAGCGAATGCACTCTCCTCTGGTGGTGTTGAAGAAGATTTATTACGTGCTCGTATTGCCGCATTGCAGGCTCAGCTCAATAAAGCGCAAGTACGTAGCAAAGTATCAGGTACTATTCTGACCCGTAATGTAGAAATAGGCGATTTGGTGCAACCAGGTCAGAGCTTGTTTACTATTGCCCTCGATGGTAAGACTGAAATAAGAGTACCGCTTGATGAACGTAATTTATCTCGGTTGGCTTTGCAGCAACCAGCTGTCGCTATTGCCGATGCCTATCCGGATAAACCGTTCCCCGTACGTATTAGTTTCATTGCACCAAGTATAGATCCGCAACGCGGTACGGTAGAAGTGCGATTGGCCATTGATCCTGTACCTGAGTTCTTGCGCCAAGACATGACAGTATCTGTAAATATCGAAACGGATCGACGCGCAAAAGCCTTAGTCATTCCGAATGATGCACTAGCCAATGTTAAAGAAGACAGCGCCGAAGTATTATTATTGCGGGATGGTCAAGTACAGCGCCAGCGAGTAAGATTGGGATTGCGCGGGCTATCAGCTTCAGAGGTGCTCTCAGGACTGAGCGCAGGTGATGAGATATTGGTTGATGCGACAGTCTCACTGGCTGATGGAAAAAGAGTGAGAACCGCGCTTCAAGCAGCACCTTTTGCCGCTCCTGATGCTGACAAGATAACGACGGTAAGTGATAAGAGCCAAGCAGCGGAGACAGTCAATTGACGGCTTTTTTCGGTAGACTATGGATTGATGCCACTATTGCCATCAGTTTTTTACGCGAGGGACGCATACAGTCGTTGATGATTACTCTGGGAGTAGCGATAGGTGTTGCCGTTATTATATTTATCACCGCACTCATCCAAGGATTACAGACTAACCTTATTGAAAGCACCCTTGGCAGTCAGGCACATATTCGCTTAGTAGCGCCAGATGAAGTCAACCTAATAGCGCCGTATGCTGATGATACGCTGCAACTGATACAAGAAGACAAGCGTCCACAACGTCTGCGTTCTATTAATAATTGGCAGCAAATCACTGATACGCTGGATCAACTGCCCTTGTTAACTGCCGTATCGCCAAACGTGTCTGGGCCTGGGTTTGTCCGGCGTGGTGAGGCATTAGAGTCGGTGATACTAGTAGGTACTGACTTGGCGCGCTATCAGAATATAATCCCACTTGATGAATACTTAATCAGTGGTGAGCTGCGAGTGGGCGCAGATAATGTATTGATTGGTAGTGAACTGGCTAAAGATTTGGGTGTAGAGGTCGGTAGTAAACTGCGCTTAGATACTGGTCAAGACGATGGCGATAGTATTCCCAGTAATAATCTGAGCAACAACCTTGGTAGCAACCTTAGTAACAACAGCGCTGTAGTCAATATCGCTGGTATATTTGAGCTCGGCGTACGAGAGCTTGATGCACGCTACGTCTATCTAGACTTAAAACAAGCACAGTCATTACTCAACCTACCGGGCGGTATCACAGTCATTGATTTGACGGTTGAAGATATCTTTGAGGCGGAGGAAATCGCTGCACAAGTGGGTCGTTTGACCTCACTGCAAGCAGAAAGCTGGATTCAAACCAACGCCCAACTGCTGAGTGGTCTCACGGCTCAAAGTTTATCTAGCAATATGATTGTCGTTTTTGTGGCGATCTCGGTGGCTTTTGGCATAGCCAGTGTGCTGTCGGTCAGTGTGGTTCAGCGTACGCGCGAGATTGGTATCTTACGAGCCATGGGTGCAACTCGTCAGCAAATCCTACGAATATTCTTAATTCAAGGCGCTATATTTGGCTTGTTAGGCTCGATTGTCGGTAGTGGTGTCAGCTATGTATTGGTCTGGTCTTTTAATACTTTTGGGCCCGACATATTTACAATTCCCATATCGATAAACCTGATCTTAGTGACTATGTCGTTAGCCACGCTAACTGGTGTGATAGCAGCCGCTATTCCAGCGCGGCGCGCAGCAGCACTTGATCCAGTGGTGGCTATTCGTTATGTCTAATCATGATTCTAGCGACACTTTTAATAATGACTTTAACAGTGACTTTAAAGATGTTTCTGCCAATCCTTTTAATAAGACGTCAACTCCTATGTCCAGTCAATCTCACGAAGTTCTGCGTTTAGAGGCACTAAAAAAGTCTTATAACATCGGTCAACCTAATGAGATTGAGGTGCTGCACGGTATTGACTTAACCATCAGCAATAACGACTTTGCTGCCCTGATTGGTCCTTCTGGTTCAGGTAAAAGCACTTTACTAAATGTACTAGGGTTACTAGATCAGCCAGCCAGCGGTGAGCTATATCTGTTGGGTCAAGCGACCAGTGCTATGAATGATGCTGGTCGCACCGCTTTACGGGGCAGTAGTATTGGCTTTGTCTTTCAGTTCCATCATCTGATTCAAGCGTTTAGCGCATTAGACAATATCTTAATGCCGCTAACATTGACAAGGGGTCGTCCAAATAAGCTTACTATCCAAAAAGCGCGCGAGCTACTGGCAGCGGTTGGGTTAGAGCGCTTTGCTGACAGTAAACCTAACGAGCTATCAGGTGGTCAGCAACAGCGTGTCGCCATTGCACGCGCCTTGATAACCGAACCGGCATTGCTATTGGCTGATGAACCTACAGGTAATCTGGATACCGTGACGGCTGGAGAAGTGTTTGAGTTGTTCCGCAAAGTCAATCAGGAACGTGATTGCGCGGTATTGCTGGTCACCCATGATCCACGCTTGTCAGCATCTTGCGATCGAACGATTAATTTGGTTGATGGTCGTATTGATAGTGATACGTTGAATAATTGAAAAATATCGTAGTGATAATAAAAGTCATATTGGCGGATTACTTATCTGCTTAACAAAGATTTCTATCAATACCGCCGTCAATACTGACATCAATAAAGGTAGCGGCTTCGATTGTATGAAATCTCATAGAAAACACCCAATAATCAAAAACCCTTTTTTATAAAAATTTAAGGTAAAAGCTAAATATATCTATATTTCTAGGCCAATGTATCCGTGCCATCACCTTTAGAGCCATGTTCATTCAAAATGATTTTGTTATCTATTGTTAAATACCAGTAGATGCTATGTATAATGCAGCACTAGCATAGCTTTCACTCAGTATGGCTTTCACTCATATGCCTTTAATAAGAAGATTACATTATGTCAAACAAGCGTCCTTTATATATTCCCGTTGCAGGCCCCGCTCTTTTAGAGACTCCTTTACTAAATAAAGGCAGTGCTTTTTCATCAGAAGAGCGTGATAGCTTTAATTTAACTGGGCTATTACCTCATAATATTGAGACAATTGAAGAGCAATCACTACGCGCTTATCATCAACTGCGCTCATTCACTAATGATATGGATAAGCATATTTACTTGCGTAACATCCAAGACACCAATGAAACCTTATTCCACCATCTGATTGAGCAGCATATTGAGGAAGTCATGCCGCTCATATATACCCCAACCGTGGGTCAAGCATGTGAAAAATTCTCGCAAATTTATCGCCGTAAACGCGGTTTATTTATCTCATATCCTGAGCGCCATAAAATCGATGACATGCTGCAAAATGCCACCAAGCAAAACGTGAAGGTAATCGTTGTCACTGACGGCGAACGTATATTAGGTCTAGGGGATCAAGGTATTGGTGGTATGGGTATTCCCATTGGTAAATTGGCTTTGTACACCGCTTGTGGTGGTATTAGCCCTGCTTATTGCCTACCAATTTTGTTGGATGTTGGTACCAATAATCAACAGCTACTTGACGATCCTATGTACATGGGTTGGAGAAACCCACGCATTTCTGGTGATGAGTATAATGAGTTTGTCGACTTATTCATTCAAGCCGTTAAACGTCGTTGGCCAGAAGCATTATTACAATTTGAAGATTTTGCCCAAGAGAACGCGACACCATTATTAAATAAATATCGTGACCAATTATGCTGCTTCAATGATGACATTCAGGGTACTGCTGCGGTTTCAGTCGGTACCTTGATTGCCGCGTGCTTGAATAAAGGTCAGACGCTTAGCCAACAAAAAATAGCATTTTTAGGCGCAGGGTCTGCTGGTTGTGGTATTGCTGAGCATATTATTCGCCAAATGCAGCGTGAAGGGTTAACGGAGGCGCAGGCGCGCAGTCAAGTATTTATGGTTGACCGCTATGGCCTACTAACAGATGGCATGACAGAACTGCAAAAATTCCAAGAACCGTTAGTACAAAAAGAATCCGCTATTGAAAGCTGGGATAAAAGTAAGAAACTCGGTTTAGCGCAAGTGGTTAAACAAGCAAAAATAACCGTATTATTCGGTGTCAGTGGACAAAAAGGTCTGTTCACCCAAGAGGTGATCGAATCCTTGTGTGTTAATACTGAACATCCTATTGTATTACCACTTTCAAACCCCACGTCTCGTGTGGAAGCAACACCGCAAGAAGTGACTAATTGGAGCAAGGGTAAGGCAATTGTTGCAACAGGTAGCCCTTTCCCTCATACCACTTTTGAAGGTCAGTCTTTCGAGGTTTCTCAGTGTAATAACAGCTATATTTTTCCCGGGATTGGTCTGGGTGTTTTAGCAGCACGGGCGACGGGTATCAGCGATAATATGCTCATGGCGGCAAGCCAAGCCCTTGCAGATATCTCAATGGAATACGAAAAAGCACCTGGCGCCATCCTACCGCCGATTAAAGTTATCAGAGAGATTAGTGAAAAAATAGCGTATGCAGTGGCATTGCAAGCGGCTCAAGATAAGCTAGCACTACCTATCACAGCGGAGAATTTACAACGTCGATTAAAAGCGAATTTTTGGTTACCTGAATATCGTAATTATCGCCGTACTTCTTTCTAATGTTAAAAATTAGATATAACAAATTCTAATATCAAGCACATTATCTAAGTAAAACACTAAATGAAAAAAGGTTGCTAACGCTATATTACATATAGTATTGGCAACCTTTTTTACTGCTATCCAATCCATTAGTTTAGCAAGTTTACTTTTACCGATTCTTCAGCACAGTTCAATGATTGTTTTCTATTAAATTCTAGACAATAAAAAACCCTTACAAGTCAATGACTGTATGAACCGCCCCGACTATATCGGAGAGTGTTTTACTTGAGTCAGGCAGCAATGCCTGACAGGGTTAAATTGTCATAATACCGCTTTTCAAACTCAAAAGGCGACACATAACCAATCGTGCTATGCAGTCGTGTTTTATTGAACCAGTCCACCCATT
>NZ_JABASQ010000021.1 GCF_016107535.1 Psychrobacter cibarius
TAGATCAGCGCTTGGTATAAGAGTATGGTTTTGTCGTTCTTGTAAAACGACCCATAACAGAGACGTTAATGGAGCAAAAAACATTCTTGCGGTCGGGCTTGGCCGTCTTTAGTAGGAATCCCCTTCCTTTGAGGGCGGGGAGGAAGTCAAAGTTTAGACTCAGCTTCAAGTGAGCGCGTTTAACTACTTGGGAATCGAGAGTATGTCAAATCACCAATCAGACAACGCATCAAATAAGTCAGTCAAAAAAGCGGTATTGGTCTTATTTCATAACGATTTGCGCATAGAGGACAATGAAACGTTAGTCAAAGCGGCGACATTGGCTAAAAGTAATCAAGGCAACCTGATGCTCATCTATGCTGATTTTTTGGCTGATTGCATTCAATCGAGAGAGAGCCGTCAAGCTTACCACTTTAATGAGATGGGCGCTGCTCGTCAGCAGTTCTTGTCTGAGAGTTTGGCAGATTTGGATCGATCGCTTCAGCGCCTTGGTAATCGATTACTGTATCTGTTGCCAAGCTATTTATCAAAGAGTCATTTGTCGCCAGATAAGGTAGAGTCTGCCTTAAATACCTTTACTAAGTTATGCCAGCTCATTGAGCAGCAACAAGTCACCGATATCTGTGTCAGCCACACGGTAGATTATAATCAAAATAAAGGCTATGCTGCCTTGCAGAGCAAATATCCGCAGATAATATGGCACAGGCAATCAACCCATATGCTATTTGCTGATTTACCGACACAAGACCTGCCCAAAAGCTTTACCCAGTTTCGCAAAAAGGTTGAAGCAAGCCATGATTTATTGAATGCTGACGACGAGGTGGCTGTTTTTCCTACGCCAAAGTCGCTACCGCCAATGCCTGATGCGTTGATGGGTCATAGTAAATACCTTTTTAAAACACAAGCATCTAATGAGCAAGCGCTTAGCTTTAAAGGTGGTGAAACAAATGCAATGATTCATTTAACTCACTATTTTGATTCTGCTGCGCCGCGCACTTATAAAACCACACGTAATGCATTGGATGACTGGACGCATTCTACTAAATTCTCGCCTTGGCTGGCAAAAGGTTGCTTGTCTGTGAAAATACTGTTGAATCGCTTACGTCATTATGAGCGTGAGATTATCGCCAATGAGTCAACGTATTGGATATGGTTTGAGCTGCTGTGGCGCGAGTATTTTTATTGGTATGCGATTGAACATGGTAGCAATCTATTTTTGTTTAAGGGCATTGGTCATCAATTACCAGCTACTCATTTTGACGATCAGCGTTTGCAGCAATGGCAGAATGGCAGCATGCCATATCCTATCGTCAATGCCTGCATGAATCAGCTAAAGCAAACAGGGTATATGTCCAATCGAGGCAGACAAATCGTTGCTAGCTGCTTTATTCATGAGCTGGGTTTAGACTGGCGTTACGGTGCAACCTATTTTGAGCAGCATCTTATCGATTATGATGTCGCGAGTAATTGGGGGAATTGGCAATATCTAGCGGGCGTAGGCGCTGATCCAAGAGGATGTCGGCAATTTAATCTTAGCAAGCAAACCCAACAATACGACCCCAATGCTGAGTTCATTGATAAATGGCAAGGCCGTCATGTAAGTTAAAGCGGTTTATAGATTTTAGACCATAAATGCTGAATAGCACGTTTTAAACCGCTTAATAGTCTTATCAGCGGTTATTTTTTATGCTAATAGCAAACCGTTATAATGAGTTATAAAATTATCACTATTGTATAACTTATAACATTCATTTAAAATGAATCTTTAAGTTAAACTCTATTCACATGCTTCTAAGAAGACTGCCATGCAATCGATCAACTTACCCAGCAAGCCGCCCAGCTCTCCGCATCCTATTCTGAATTTGAGCTTTCGAATATTTTTTAGTGCTGCCGCGCTATTTGCCGTGATAACGATGCTGCTATGGTCTTTTGTATTTACCGGTCATACAGATATTGACGCACAAGCACTGAATCCGTTGTACTGGCACGGTCATGAGATGGTCTATGGTTATGCCTTGGCGGTCATTGCAGGATTTCTCCTCACGGCAGTGAAGACGTGGACAGGGGTAATGATGCCGCATGGTTATAAGCTGCTGGCTATATTTGGCTGTTGGCTGTTGGCACGTTTGAGCTGGGCAGGTTTTGGGCTTGGTATGACGGTTGAGGGTAGCAGTATATCGTTGTTATATGTCGCCGCAGTATTTGACTTATTGTTTATCGCTTCGATGGCATTTGTGATATGTCGAGCGGTATTACAGGTCAAGCAGTATAAGCAAATGGGCATCTTAGCGAAACTGGCATTATTGACCATTGGCAATGGAATCTGCTACTGGGGTATTATCAATGCCGATATGAGTATGACTAAAATAGGTATTTATCTAGGGTTTTATTTGATTATCGGCTTGGTGCTGACCATTGGTCGCCGCGTGGTGCCATTCTTTATTGAACGTGGTCTGAGTGTTGGAACGACGGAAGTCATCAAGTTGCGCAATAGTAAAGTACAGGATATTGCGAGTTTATTGTTTTTCTTAGCGTTTTTTATCAGTGACTTGTTTTATCCTAATAAGTATCTGCTGACTATTACGGCGCTTGGCGTAGCAGTGGTTAATATCGTCCGTCTGGTAGGCTGGTATCATCGCGGTATCTGGCAAAAGCCATTGCTTTGGTCATTATATGTTGCATTTTTGGGCATGTGTTTGAGTTTTCTGCTGTATGCGCTGCAACCATGGTTGGGCTATACTCATAGTATTGCGATGCATGGGCTTGCCATTGCAGGCGTTGGTATGATGACCGTGGCGATGATGACGCGGGTATCGCTTGGTCATACGGGACGTAGCATTCATCAGCCGCCCAAGACGGTGAATATTATGTATGGTCTGATGGTATTAGCATTTGTCAGTCGCGTGCTATTGCCGCTTGCCGATATGAGTCACTATCTGTTATGGATCATGATTGCCCAAGGGGCGTGGATTGCTTGCTTCCTGCTATTTTGCATCAGTTATTTGCCGATGCTGGCACGTCCTAGACCTGATGGTTTGTTTGGTTAGAGCCTTTAGAGCAGTTATAATGTTATCGCCAAAAGAATAGGGGATTTATCAAAATTTATCGCCTTAGTATTGATATTCTTAAGTAGGTTATTTTGCAAATGTTATAAGACCTTTGTTTTCCAGACACTGTTTGTTTAAAATACTGTTTGTTCAAAATACCGTTTATCTGAGACACTGATTTTTCAAGACCCTCATTTTTAAACTCATATAGTTACATTGCTAAAGTTTAGGCTGATACATACTTGAGAGATTTATATAAAATAGGAGCGCAAATAAATGCGATTGACCAATTATAGCGATTATGCGCTGCGCTCATTGATTTACTTGGCGGTGAGACCAGAGCCGCCATTGCTCGCAAATATCAGTGATATTGCCGACAGTTATGGCATTTCTAAAAGTCATTTGACCAAGATTATTCATCAGTTGGGTCAGCTTGGTTATATAGAAAGTGTGCGTGGTAAAAATGGTGGTATACGTTTGGCTCGTGCGCCAAAAGACATCAATTTGGGTGTATTAATTAAACAAATAGAGCCAGACTTTGATTTGGTCGAATGCTTTGCGACACCCGCGAATGATAAGAGTAGTGATGGTCGACAGACTGGTTCAACAGGTTTGCCTATTACGCTTATTGATGAAACGACAAATAACGCTAGAGGCTGTGTCATTAGCCCAGCATGCCAACTAAAAAGTGTATTCTTTGAAGCATTAACGGCATTTATTAACGTCCTTGAGCGCTATACCTTGGCAGATATCATCAATAACCAAGATGAGCTAGCGTCTTTATTGTTTCGTTAATAACTTTTAATGTTGATGGCATCATTGCAAAAAAGGGAGCGACCATCTTGGTCACTCCTTTTGTTATGCTTCTAATGTAAGATTATACGGTCAATTAAGATTTTTCTAATTTTGCGCGAGCTTTATCAATGGCTTTTAATAGCGCCACTTCAAACTCACCGTCATTGAATGTCACTAAATAGGAATGTGCGGCGCAGAAATTATGCACATCGCGCCATTCATGTGCCAAAGTGCTTGCCCAATCGCAATATTGCTTGCCTGCATCGGGCTCATTTTTTAGCGCTTTTTTGGTCGTTGGGTGCAGTATCAGTTCAGGTAATATCGCCTCTAATAACTTCATCGGTGGACTCATAAAGGTATCATCGACGTGCAAGCTTTGACTGGCAGGATGATAGGCTAATAGTGAGCCTGCATGAATCATCTCATTGGGTGAGATATAGTGGATGCCTTGTGACATTGAGAACTTAAGCTCAGGGTAACGCTTGGCGACCGCATCGCTTTCAACCAAGTCATCTGACCATTTTACTTCAGGTACTTTTTTATGGTGGCGGCTACTGCCATAAAAGGTCGCCTGAGGGAAGTCTTTTGCCATTTGTGCACAGTGCACCGTATGGAATGGGTGGACGTTCAGTACTGCTTCGACATCTTGACCATTATTGGTTAATGCCATCACCTCATCGCGTACGTCACCAGTCAATGAATAGCTATCCAAAAATATAAACTTTCCTGAGTTTAACTGTATAAGTGAGCATTGAGTACCAATATTTAGAACACCGCCAATGCGAAAAGATCCGCGTATATTCCAAAATCCTGCCCCTAAATCATGAATTTTATCGGTCATTAAAATTATTCCTTAGTGTTTTTATTCGAGTTTCTTGATGTCTTAGCAATTTTAATAATGAATCTTTCTTATCAGTAGATGACAATTTATTATAAATGACCTCTTATTATGGTGAGTCATGTACCTAAAGTCTGTTATAAAAAAGATGTTGATTGTTAGGTTCAGTGTATAACGCTAAAGTCGGATATAAGCCTACATTAATCGAGGATCATTGTCATTCATAGCTTATAATTTATAGATTATTATTTAATGAATCTGTATAATATCTCTCACTATTTAATTTATATTTGAAGGTTGAGTCATGAGATTTTTTGGAAAAATGAGCGCATCAGCGGTTATGGCAACGATGTTATTAGCAGGTTGCTCAAGCCTAAACAATGATAACAGCGTCACTAAAATGGACACTATCCAAGCTGCTCAAACCGCACCCGTCCCACAAGTGGGTTTTCGTTTCAGCACTACTGAGAATGTTGATCTTGCCAATCAAAACAAACTTTCTTGGCGTGTGTTTTATGACAAACCCTCTACAGGTGCAGATGCTACTTGGTTTGACGCCGTAAAACATGGTGATCTAGCCACGGTCAAATACATGGTTAACAATGGTCAAGACTTAGAAGTAAAAGATACAGGTAGCCTAAACCAAACGGCGTTAGGCTGGGCTGCCTTTATCGGCTATGAAGATATGGTCGATTATTTAGTCAGTAAAGGCGCTGATATCTATGCTAAAGATGACGGTGATGTGTATAACGTCATGAAATCTGCTGTACTGGGGAAAAATACCAATATTGTCAAAAAAGTACATACGTTATTGAATGAAAAAGCGCCTGTGGACTTAAATGATCAGACGGTAGAAAGTGATGGTGAAACCTTGATTATGGTTGCAGCTAGTAATAATCGCCTTGAAACTGTCAACTATTTATTGGCGCAAGGTGCTAATCCAAATCTAGTGGCAACGACCAAAGACAAAAAAATGGTCTCGTATAATCAAGGTGCCTATTCATATGCGTGTTCGCGAGATTTGGTTGATATGCAAAAGCTATTAGCCGCCAATGGTGCTGTGAATCATCGCACTGGCAAAGCGAGCTGTGAATAATTGCGTTAATGACTTTATAAAAAAGGCTGCCATTTCGGTAGCCTTTTTCTATGCTAAGCGCTCCTAAGTCAGAGATTGACCAGCAGATTGTTTATCAGTACCTAGTTTATAAGTACCTAGTTTATAAGTGCTTTTCTCATGAGCACCTCGTTTATGAGCAGTTTTTATAGTCGTAAGCGGATATACGAGGATTGTTACCATAGTTGTCGTTACGACATAAAAACTGATCAAAGCGGGTATCGCCATTAATATAGCGATGCATCCAAGCAATACCCGGCTTGCTCAGTAATATCTCATTAAAACGATAACTTGGACAAAAATGGCTACCGTTCTTTATCTCAATCTTCATTTTTGCGCCTGTAGCCTTATCATAAAAATGACTGCTGTATTTTTTATTTGAGGCAATACGGTCATTTTGGCAAGTAATGAATAAAGCAGGCGTGTTCATTTCGCCATAGTCTTTATTATGATAGGGCGTTTGCGCAATAATCGCTCGAACCGTCTGACGTTTTGTCGCTAGCTGGAGTGCGCCGCCGCCGCCCATTGACCAGCCAATAGCACCCAAGCGCGTACTATCTATCTGAGCGTTTACCGTATCGTCACGAAGCATATGATCAAGCGCGGCACTTAACTGCGCCGCACGGCTCTCTGGGTCATCATAAATGGAGTTGGTATCGATGGTAATAACCACAAATCCCCAAGATGCCAAACGCGGCCCCCACCATTTAATAGAAGATTCGTAGGACACATAACCGGGTACTACTGCGATTCCGCCTAACAAACCACAGTCGCCTGCATTGGTTGGATAATAAATGGTTCCGCCACCAAAGCCATTGGCTAACTGACGAGGAACGGGTTTTTTGGCCACCGAAAAAGGCCCCTTATCACGCGTATCTGACAGATTATCCGCTGTAATAATACTGTCGGCGATACAGTTTGACGGCACGGCTGGTGTTGATACAGGCGATGTTATTGCAACCGCTGACGCTATCGGGGTTGATACTATTTTGGTCGATTGCTCTTTAATTGTGAGCTTGTTCGTTGCGGCTACTTCGTCTAACGTAACTGCCGACGCATTTATAGAAAAAACTAGGATACCTATAGCGACAATCCATTGCGAATAATAAGGGTATTTGGGCATGATAGAGAGTCTGCTATAGGTGAGTTGGATTTCGCTGCAGGTTATATTTTGTGGATATAAGTTTTTGTGAATTGCATTTATATATAATAGATCAAAATAATAGTAGACAGTAATCTGCTTGCTGTCAAAAATATACGTCACCTACGCAGTATACAAAGCAGCAATTTTTAGTGTTCAACAGACCCTAAGCATCAATAAAGCAATACCGATAACACACCGAAACCAGAGTCTGGTATTTGGTGTGCTAAAATCATACCTGACGGCTATCCCTAGCATCAGCCATTATTGTCATCATTGTTTTCGTCATTATTTCAGCTATTATCGTCCTATTTCTATTACTCACGCCAGATCATCCGCGTCCAACATAGCCTGTATCCCTGTGAAAAATACCATCAGTAAATCCCAAAATAATATGCCAGAACCTCTATCTACACCAATCAATAATGCAACATCGTGGGTCTTAAAACTCACCATTGGCTTGATTGGGATGTTTGCTTTTTTGCAAGTGTATTCTATTCAGGCCATTTTGCCCGTATTAATGGTAGACCTGTCTGCAACTGAGGTGCAAGCTGGCATGATCGTCGGTGCAACGGTGATGGCGATTGCTATTATGTCGCCATTCTTAGGCATGCTGTCTGACGCTGTGGGGCGTAAATCCTTTATCGTTGGCGCATTATTATTTTTAGCGATACCAACTGCTTTAATTGCCCAAAGTCCGAGTATTGGTTGGATGGGTATGTGGCGGTTTATGCAAGGGTTGTCTGTACCGGGCATTACCGTGGTGACGATTGCTTATATCGGTGAAGAGTTTGAGGGACGCGCTGTCACAGAACTGATGTCGTTCTATGTCTCAGGCTCGGTACTTGGCGGCTTCATGGGGCGATTTTTGCTTGGGCATTTGCACGAGCTTATCGGCTGGCGTGCAGGCTATTATGTGATGGCAGCGATGACCCTTATCGGTGCGCTGTGGGTCGGCAAAATGCTGCCATCGTCACAGCAGTTTGTGGCCAATCCGAATTTTCGTTCCGCGATGCAGACGCTCGGTGAGCATCTAACCAATCGTTATGTGGTGACGGCTTGTCTGCTAGGAGCGTGTGTTTTATTCTCACTCGTGGGTTGTTTTACCTTTATCAATCTACATCTTGCTAAGACGCCATATGAGTTGAATACGGGTGCGCTTGCCAATATTTTTGCCGTTTATTTGATAGGCGTTGTCATCACGCCATTGTCGACGACCTTGCTACGTCGCTTTGGTTCAGCGCGCACAGTGCGCGTGGCTGTTTTCGTTTCTATGATTGGGGTGCTGTTAACGCTAGTAACGCCGTTATGGGGCATTATTATTGGTCTTGCTATTATGTCCTCAGGTGTCTTTATCACCCAAGCTGCTACCATCAGTTATATCGCCGTCAATGTTAAAAAAGGGCGCTCATTGGCGTCTGGTTTATATTACATGGGGTATTATGCTGGCGGTACGATGGGTGCGTGGTTATGCGGTATGGCTTATGCGCGCGGGCAGTGGTCGCTCACAGTATGGCTGCTCTTATTTGTACAGATTTTGGCATTACTGGTTGCCAGTTTTGGCATGATTAAAACAAAATCACGCGCGGCTTGATGGCTGTTTTTGAGCAATTTTCATCAAGCTATTGCAGCTTAGGATGTTTACGTAAGGTTGCTTTACATAGCATCTATTTTTTCTTACTATCGATATAGCCTGTTCAATACACCCTAATAATTCTATTAATACTGTTAGCCACTATCAATTTTTAAACAGCCAATTTTTAAATAGATACTGTTTTAAATAACCACTGGTTAAACCGCAATTTTTTATAAATAAAAGCTAAAATAACTAGGGCTGCGTGCCATCAATTATTTATGATTCACCCGCATAATAACTTATCCGCATGACCAACAAGGACGTCACATCTATGTCAAATATTTACCACAGCGCCCCTTCTGCTTACGATTATCCCTTATTAGTTAAGCAGCTATTGAACCGTGCCAAAACGGTGTCGCTAGAGCAAGAAATCGTTTATGCTGACAAAAAACGCCTTACCTATAAAGATTTATTCAATCGTATCAATCGCTTGGCCAATGTCTTAGCAGGTTTAAATCTAGATGCAGGTGATATAGTGGCGGTGATGGATTGGGACAGCCATCGTTATCTTGAGTCGTATTTCGCTGTACCGATGTCAGAGTATATTTTACAAACCGTTAATATCCGCCTATCGCCAGAAAAAATTCTTTATACAATCAATCATGCTAAGCCAAAAGTGCTGCTGCTTAATTCTGAGTTTGCGCCATTGGTCAAAAGCTATCAGTTTGAAAACTCTAGTATTGAGCACATTATTTGGCTAGATGATGATGGCGTGACATCTGAAGGAGTCTTCGGTGGTAATCAAAACCGCGTAGTAGGTGAGTATGAAGCGTTATTACAAGCTGCCGATAGTGAGTTTGACTTCCCAGATTTTGATGAAAATACCATTGCCACAACGTTTTATACCTCAGGCACGACGGGCGATCCAAAAGGCGTGTTCTTTAGCCACCGCCAGTTAGTATTGCATACTCTTAGCGAAGCGGCGACACTAGGTATGCTGCCCGACAAGCAAGGCGTCAGCTACGGTGATGTCTATATGCCGATGACGCCGATGTTCCACGTTCATGCGTGGGGCTTTCCATTTACTGCGACCATGGCTGGTCTGAAGCAAGTGTATCCGGGACGCTATGCACCAGATGTGTTAATGGATTTGATTATTAATGAAAAAGTTAGTATTACCCATTGTGTCCCAACGATTTTGCAAATGGTGCTCAAAGAAGCGCAAGATCGCGGTGCTAGCTTTAATGGTTTAAAAATGATCATCGGTGGTTCACGATTGACAGAAGGCTTGGCAAAAACAGCCATGGCACAAGGCATCGAAGTATATACTGGTTATGGTATGTCAGAGACAGCGCCCCTTATTAGCTTGACAGAATTTAGTCTCGATGAGCCTAAAATGAGTGAAGATGAAGATATCGCTCGCCGTTGTATGACTGGTAAGCCCGTACTGATGGTGGATGCTCAAATATGGAGTACCAATAATGAGTCGGTTGGTACCGGTCAAGACAATACGGGTGAGCTGGTATTGCGCGCACCTTGGCTAACGCAAAGCTATCTAAAAAATGACGATGCGGGCAAAGAGCTGTGGGAAAACGGCTATATGCACACCCAAGACATTGCTTATATACGTCCTGATGGTTATATTAGAATTACTGATCGCTTAAAAGATGTCATTAAGTCAGGCGGCGAGTGGATATCGTCATTAGAGATTGAGACGATTTTGTCGTTACATCCAGCGGTCGCTGACGTATCTGTGATTGGGGTACGTGACAAACAGTGGGGCGAGCGTCCATTGGCCTTGATTGTGTTAAAACCTAATGCTCAAGACACGAGCGTTGATGATATCAAAGCCATTGCCGAGAAAGCCGTAGAGCGGGGTATTATTCCGAAATATGGTGTGCCAAGTCAGTTTAAGTTCGTCAATGAGTTGCCAAAGACTTCTGTTGGTAAGCATGACAAAAAAGTGATGCGTGAGATGTATGCTGATCAAACTGAGGTATAGGTTCAAAGTGGCTTAACTATTGAGCAGATAACTGGCTTAATAGTTGACCTTTATTGTTAGCTCTGCTACATTTTAAACCGATACCTACTAAATCGATACGTAGTGTATCGGTTTTTTGTTCTATTAGAGATAGCTGGCAGGGATAGCCAATCTTTACTATGACATTATTAGACAATATTACATCGTATTACCCATCATTTATGCTAAGGACAGCTATTATGAGCGAGCAAACCGCCACTTCAGTGACCAACCAATCGTCAGACCAAGCTCAGACTTCTCAAGCGTCATCCAATACCACTCAAACTTTTGCTGAAATTTATCACTCTTCTATTGAAAATAAAGAGCAGTTTTGGGCAGAGCAAGCCAAGCGTATCTATTGGCATAAAGAGCCTGTGCAAATACTTGATGACAGCAATCTGCCTTTTGCTAAATGGTATGTCGGTGGTGAGACCAATCTTTGTTATAACTGTGTGGATCGCCATCTCGCAGAGCGCGCAGAGCAGGATGCTTTTATCTGGCTATCCACTGAGATTAACCAAGAGTTAATAGAAACCTTTCCTGGTGTCGTCGATGCGTTTAGAGATTTGGGTAATAACGTTGAGCTTTATACGGACTATACCAAGCGTCGCCTGACCTATAATGACCTTTATAAAGAAGTCAATTATTTTGCCGATGTGCTACAGCGTCATGGTGTTGGCAAGGGTGATCGCGTCGTCATTTATATGCCGATGATATTGGAAGCCGCTTATGCCATGTTGGCTTGTGCTCGTATTGGTGCGGTACATTCAGTGGTATTTGGTGGTTTTGCTGCACATAACTTAGCCATTCGTATGGATGATGCCGAAGCAAAAATGGTAATCACGGTGGATGCAGGTCTGCGTGGCGGTAAAGTTATTAACTATAAAAACCTTGTCAATCAAGGCGTTGAGCAAGCAACGATTAAGCCAGAACATGTATTGGTCGTCAATCGAGGTATTTTACCATTTGAGCCAAAAAGTATCGATGTCGATTATGCGACCCAGCGCCGTATCAGCTGTGAAGCTAATGCGATTGTAGAGCCTGTTTGGCTCGAGTCAAATACACCATCGTATCTTCTCTATACTTCAGGCACGACGGGTACGCCAAAAGGTGTGCAACGTGATACAGGTGGTCATGCAGTCGCGCTAACGACGTCAATGGACTATATCTACGATGGCAAGGCAGGTGAGACATTTTGGGCGATATCAGATATCGGCTGGGCAGTGGGACACTCTTATACTATTTATGCACCATTGCTGGCTGGCATGACGAGTGTAATGTATGAAGGTTTGCCGCATCGTCCAAACCCTGGCATTTGGTGGCGAATTGTTGAAGCAAACAAGGTAAATATCTTATTCACGGCACCGACTGGTGTCCGTATGTTGAAAAAACAAGATGAGACATGGATGACGCGCTATGATGTCTCTAGCGTAAAATCCTTCTTTTTGGCAGGCGAGCCACTGGATGAATCGACAGCCAATTGGCTGACCAAGCATCTAGGCGTACCAATTTTAGACCATTATTGGCAAACAGAATCTGGCTGGCCCATTCTAAGTAACACGCCCAAATTCAATCATAAACCGCACAAACAAGGCTCACCCGGTTACCCCATGTATGGTTACGATGCACATGTCATCAATGAAGAAACAGGCGAACCGTGTAAAGCTGGCGAAAAAGGATTACTCGCGATTCGTGCACCATTGCCGCCCGGTTGTCTGACCACGGTATGGCGTAATGATGAACGCTTTGTCAGTAGCTATTTTGGTCTGTTTGATGGCAAGCAATACTCAACCTCAGACTATGCCGTGACTGATGAGGAGGGTTATTTTTATATCTTAGGGCGCACTGACGATGTGATTAACGTCGCCGGTCATCGTATTGGCACGCAAGAAATTGAAGAGGCGATTAGCACGCATCCAGAAATGGCAGAATGTGCGGTTGTGGGTATTCATGATGAATTGAAAGGAGAGTTGCCGATAGCCTTTTGTGTGCTGAGAGATCATGAACAAGTGGCGACGACCGAAAACCGTTTCCGTATTGAGCAGCAGGTCATCGGTGCTGTGGTCAAATCCCTTGGTGGTATCGCAAGACCAGCGGCAATTTATTTCCCGCAAGCACTACCAAAAACGCGCTCTGGCAAAATCTTACGTCGAGCCATTCGTGCTCTAGCAGAAGGCAACGAAACAGGAGATATGTCAACGCTTGATAATCCAACAGCGATTGAGGCGATTAAGCAGTCTATGAAAGACTACTAATACGATGGCGTATTAATTGAAAAAAGCCATCTAACGTTAATATTGAAAAAAAGCTCATGCACAATCATGGGCTTTTTTGTTTTCAATTTAAGGCGTCTCTTCATTTTTATCACTACTTAGTCGCTTTCGCTCAAACTGAAAATATACCTTACATAAAGTTTTTTTCGTTAACATAAACTCAGATAAAATTTTGACAAAGCGCTTGACCCTAAAAATGGTTTATTGGTATAGTCAATAACGATACGAAATAAATCATTTTATAAATTACGTTTGATCGATAAAAGCTCATCATTTTTTCTCTCTTTTTGAATATTAAGACACCGCTAAAGGGTAGTCTCGCAAACAAGATAAGGATATCTTATGCACCACGTCAAGCAGCTCATCAATGGTCAATTTGTTGATTCTAATACCAGTGAATGGATTGATATCACCGATCCTGCCACGCAAGAAGTCATAGCCAAAGTTCCGCAAACCACAGACGATGAAATCAATCAGGCGGTTGCAGCAGCCAAAGCCGCTTTTCAAACGTGGCGCAAAACACCGATTACCACACGTGCGCGTATCTTTCTAAAATATCAGGCACTGATTCGTGACCATATGGATGAGCTAGCAGAAATCTTGACCGCAGAGCAGGGCAAGACTATTGCTGATGCACGCGGTGATGTATTCCGTGGTTTAGAAGTGGTTGAGCATGCTGCTGGGATTGCAAATCTACAGATTGGCGATTTCGTTGAAAACGTTGCCTCAGGCGTTGATACCTATAGTATTTGGCAGCCGCTTGGTGTTTGTGCTGGTATCACGCCGTTCAACTTCCCAGCGATGATTCCTCTGTGGATGTTCCCAATGGCGATTGCCACGGGCAATACTTTTATCCTAAAACCTTCTGAACAAGATCCGATGGTGACCATGCGTTTGGTTGAGCTAGCGGTTGAAGCGGGCGTACCTGAAGGTGTGCTAAACGTCGTACATGGTGGCAAGGCGACCGTTGATGCGATTTGTGATCATCCTGATATCAAAGCAGTTTCATTTGTCGGTTCGACCAACGTCGGCAAACACGTTTATGAGCGTGCCAGTCAATCAGGAAAACGTGCACAGTGTATGATGGGCGCGAAAAACCATGGTGTTATATTGCCAGATGCCAATAAAGAGCAAACGCTAAATCAGCTAGCTGGTGCTGCATTTGGTGCTGCTGGTCAACGTTGTATGGCATTGTCAGTTGTGGTGCTAGTGGGCGCTGCGGGTGAATGGATTGATGATATCAAGGCCAAAGCAGAAGGTTTAATCGTCTCAGCTGGTAAGCATGATAAAGACTTAGGTCCGCTAATTTCTCCCGCGGCAAAAGCGCGTGTTGAGCATTTGATTGGTACTGGTGTAGAAGAAGGGGCAAGCTTGATTCTTGATGGTCGCGGTATTACGGTTGAAGGGTATGAGAAAGGCAACTTTGTAGGACCTACTATCTTTGATAACGTCACTGCGGATATGCAAATTTACAAAGAAGAAATCTTTGGACCTGTACTGTGCATCATGCGTGCTGCCAGCTTAGATGAAGCGATTGAATTACTCAACGCCAATCCACATGGTAATGGTACGGCTATCTTTACTCAGTCAGGTGCAGCTGCGCATAAGTTCCAACAAGATATCCAAGTGGGCCAAATCGGTATTAACTTGCCGATTCCTGTACCATTACCAATGTTCTCATTCTCAGGCTCGCGTGCCAGTAAACTTGGTGATCTCGGTCCTTATGGTAAGCAAGCGGTACAGTTCTATACTCAAACTAAGACCGTCACGGCGCGCTGGTTTGATGATGAGGCGAGCCGCGGGGTTAATACCACTATTTCAATTTAACGCTGAATCACCTATATTTGCATTGACGCTTTAATACACTCTATTCAGCACAAGGATGACCCCATGGATTTTTCATTGACCGATGACCAAATTGCCTTTCGCCAAACTGCTAGACAGTTTGCACAAAAAGAGCTAAAGCCCAATGCCGCTGAATGGGATCGCACTTCGCATTTTCCGATTGATGTGATTAAAAAATCAGGCGAGCTTGGATTTTTAGGGTTATATACCAACCCTGACTATGATGGTTTGGGATTGCCGCGTTTAGATTCTGCCATGGTGTTTGAGGAGTTAGCATGGGGTGATACCGCGGTCGCTGCTTATATGAGTATTCATAATATGGCAGGCTGGATGATTGGTGAGTTTGGCAGTGATGCATTGTGCAAAAAATATTTGCCCAATATGGTTAGTGGTGAATGGCTGGGCAGTTATTGTCTGACGGAACCTAATGCCGGTTCTGATGCCGCATCACTGCGTACCAAAGCCGATAAGCAAGGCGAGCATTATATTCTTAACGGCGAAAAAACCTTTATCTCAGGGGCAGGTTCCACTGATGTGTTAGTGGTTATGGCACGTACGGGCGCTGCAGGTCCAAAGGGGATTTCAGCATTCGTCGTTGATGCAGACAGTGCTGGTATCGAATACGGCAAAAACGAGCATAAAATGGGCTGGAAAGCGCAGCCAACGCGGACGATTAGCTTTAAAGATGTCAAAGTGCCAGTAGAAAACCTCATCGGTGAGGAAGGTCAAGGTTTTCGTATTGCCATGAAAGGTTTAGATGGCGGGCGGATTAATATTGGTATCTGTGCAGTAGGAACAGCGCAAGCGGCGCTTGAGACAGCGACCAATTATGTACAAGAGCGCAGTCAGTTTGGCAGCCCGATTGCCAGCTTACAATCGGTACAATTTAAGCTTGCCGATATGCTGACTCAAACCATCACTGCACGGCAAATGCTGTATTTAGCGGCCAGCAAAGTCGACAATAATGATGCACAGGCCTCTACTTATTGCGCCATGGCAAAGCGTTTGTCTACTGACTTGTGTTTCGATGTTGCCAATGAAGCTCTGCAACTACACGGTGGCTACGGTTATCTTAATGAGTATCCGCTTGAACGTCATGTGCGAGATTTGCGTGTGCATCAGATTTTAGAAGGTACCAATGAGATTATGCGCGTGATTGTCTCACGCCAGCTGCTACAAGACGATACGCTAAGCCAGTTACGCTAATCATTTTATATAAATAGATAGTTTGCCTATTCGAATGTATGGATAAAGCAATTTTATAAAAATTATAACAAGGATATTTCATGACGGATTATACCAACTTAAAACTATCGATTGATGGTCATATTGCAACGCTAACCCTAAATAACCCACCTGCTCATACGTGGACGATGGATAGTCTCAAGGCGCTTAAGCAGCTGGTCACTGATCTCAATACCAATGATGAGGTATATTCACTAATTGTTCATGGCAATGGCGAAAAGTTCTTTTCAGCAGGTGCCGATTTAAATAATTTTGCAGATGGTGATAAAGGTCGTGCGATCAGTATGGCGATAGCCTTTGGTGAAGCGTTCGAGGCACTGTCAGCCTATCGCGGCGTGAGCATCGCGGTCATCAATGGCTATGCGATGGGCGGTGGTCTTGAGTGCGCACTCGCTTGCGATATCCGTATCGCAGAAGCGCATGCGCAAATGGCATTGCCTGAGACTGGTGTGGGCTTATTGCCGTGTGCTGGTGGTACGCAAAATCTAACAGCTTTAGTAGGTGAAGGCTGGGCAAAGCGTATGATATTATGCGGTGAGCGTGTCGATGCCCAGACTGCACTACGCATTGGCTTAGTCGAAGAAGTCACTGCAAAAGGTGACGGTTTATTAGCAGCACAAGCACTAGCGCAAAAAGTCGCTAAGCAATCACCAGTTGCCGTTAGCTATTCCAAAGCACTTATTCAAGCAGCAAGACACACACCGCCTGCGCAAAACCTTATCCATGAGCGCGAAGCCTTTGTTAAATTATTTGATACCAAAGATCAGCGTGAAGGCGTGCAAGCATTTTTAGAGAAGCGTAAGCCCATTTGGAAAAATAAATAAACGCCATAAAATCAAACTTAATGATACTATTTTTTCTTTTAATATTTGTAGGTCACCTTTATGACAACAGCTATAGAAGGCAAACCAGAAGCGCCTGTACTATTCAGCACCGAGCCGACAGATTGTGGTCACCTGATTGGAATAATGACGTTAAACACACCCAAATCACTTAATGCCCTTAGCGTTGAGATGTGTCAGTTATTAGCCCAGCAGCTAGAGCAGTGGCAAAATGACGATCGGATAGTAGCATTGGTATTAAAAGGCGCAGGCGATAAGGCATTTTGTGCTGGCGGTGATATTCGTAAGCTTTATGACAGTATGTCTATTGATGCACCGCTACCGAATCCTTATGCGACAGAATTTTTTGGTCATGAATATCGTCTTTATCGGCAAATGCACTTTTATTCCAAACCACTAATACTCTGGGGTGACGGCATTATTATGGGTGGCGGCATGGGCTTGATGGCAGGTTGTAGTCACCGCTTGGTCACAGAGCGCACGCGATTTGCCATGCCAGAAGTGACTATTGGGCTGTTCCCTGATGCTTCTGGCAGTTGGTTTTTGCAGCGTATGCCAGCTAAGACGGGCTTGTTTTTAGGGCTAACGGGTGCGATGTGTAATGGCAGTGATGCGCTATTAGCCAATCTTGCAGAGTATGCCGTTGCCAGTAGTGATTATGATGCCGTCATACAAGGTTTAAAACAGAGTAATTGGCAATCGCTAGCTGACAGCACAGATAAATTCTACAACGATAGCGCCCATAGTATTGTTAGCCGTGCACTAGCCGCGCAGCCCGTTGCCGAGTTACCGCCAAGTAAGCTTGCGACATACTGGCAACCTATCCAGCAGTTGATGAACAGCGGCGGACTGGGTGATATCGATGCTTTATTACAAAGTGATGCAGCACTCGAAAACATAGATACAGAGTTTGCCAATGATAGCTGGACGCAGCGAGCAGTAGATACTTATCGCCATGGCTGTCCAGTTACTGCTGCTTTAACTTATGCGCTTTATTATAAAGTCACTGACTTATCGCTAGAGCAAGTTCTGTATTTAGAAGCCAATGTAGCCGTACATTGTGCCGCCAATCCTGACTTTAAAGAAGGGGTACGTGCGCTGCTCATTGATAAAGATCGTAATCCACAATGGTCGCGTTCACTAGCAGACTGCCTAAGTAGCGAAGGGCAGGCGTACATACAGCAGCACTTTGTGAACCCTTATGCTACAGATGAGCATCCGTTAGGCGATTGGTTGGGTGATAAGGCTTTAGGCAGTCAGTCTGTGCGTTAAAAATTGAATTTATCAATTCAATATAGACATCAAATTAAAATTACACTCAATTAAATAGTTTACAGCTATATGTGTAGCAACGCCTGCGCGCATGATTAATACTAACCATCAAGGAATGATGAGATGAATACAAAGGATGTAAATGCCACCGATAACGATACTACTAAGCCAAATATTGCTTTTATCGGACTTGGTAATATGGGCGCACCAATGGCTGAAAACTTGTTAAAGGCAGGTTATACGCTATCGGTTTATGATTTATCTGCAGAGGCAACGGCGCGTTTGCAACAAGCGGGCGCCAGTGTAGCTGATAGCCCTAAAGATGCTGTCCAAAACGCCCAAGTGATCATCAGTATGTTACCTGCTGGCAAGCACGTCCATTCTGTCTATTTAGGAGATAATGGCGCTGACGGTCTACTTGCAGAGTTACCACAGGGCACATTGGTGATTGACAGCAGTACCATTGCAGCGGCTGATGCAAGAACAGTGGCGGAGGCGGCAAGCAAGCTTGGCATAGACTTCTTAGATGCTCCAGTCTCCGGTGGTACGGGCGGTGCTATCGCTGGTACGTTAACCTTTATCGTCGGTGGCAGCACTGATGCCTTTGCCAAAGCTGAGCCGATACTGGCTGTAATGGGCAAAAATATCTTTCATGCAGGCGAGCATGGTGCCGGACAAGTCGCAAAAATCTGTAATAACATGCTGTTAGGCATTCTCATGGCAGGAACGGCAGAAGCAATTAATCTGGGCGTCAAAAACGGTCTGGACCCTAAAGTGCTATCAGATATTATGCTGCAAAGCTCAGGTCGTAACTGGACGTTAGAAGTCTACAATCCTTATCCGCAAGTGATGGAAAATGTCCCCTCTAGCAATGGCTATCAAGGCGGCTTTATGAGTAAGCTAATGCAAAAAGACCTTAACCTTGCCATGCAGACCGCTGAAGATACTCAGGTAGAGACACCGATGGGCGCTAAAGCGACAGAGCTTTATGCTGCACATACTGTCGAGAACGGCGATAGAGATTTTTCAAGCATTATGGCGCGACACGACAGCTCTGTATTGACTTAAATTATCAAAGTACCTATGAAAAAGGTCTGCATTAGTATCTTAATGCAGACCTTTTTTTTGCTTATATTGCATCATCTAGCTGGGTAGGTCATAGACGAGAGACTGAATATCTTTCGCTGCTTTTTGCAGTCGTGGGACATGGGTTAAGAGATCATCTAAAGACACTCTTATGGTCGGTGCATGCAGATACAGCGAGGCAAGGTAGCGCGACTTTCTATCCCGTATCGGTACGGCGATTGCCACCATCTCAGAGATAAACTCTTCATTATCGATACCAATACCTGTTTCAGCGATACGATCAAGCTCAGCGTTTAGCGCATCGATATCGGTAATCGTATTTTTGGTAAACTTATCCAATGACAGGTTTTGCAGTATTTTGTCGCGGCTTGTGCGCGGCAACTGACTTAAGTACAGCTTGCCAGTCGCTGTACACCACATGGGCGACTTTGCGCCCACTGGCAAATAAATCTGTATCGGCAATGTCGTATTTGCACGGTTGGTATAGATCATGTTCATCTGATAAGGCACACCGATCCCGCAGGTCTCTTTTAGCTCATCAACCAGCTTTTGCAAAATCATTTGTCGCTCATTAAAGAACAATCGCTGCTGCCAAAGCTCAACACCCAAGTTGCGTACTCGCTTGCCCGGTATAATACCGCCGCCAATATCCACAGTCACAAACCCTTCATCGAGCAGATTTTGAATCAATCGATGAATGGTCGGCTTGGGAATATCAAGCTCTTGCGATAGCTCAAGTGGCGAGAGCGGTTTTGAGGCATAGGACACCGCCTCGATAATCTCTAACACACGGGTAATCGACGATACTTTAGGCATATGAGTGGCTCAATAAGAATAAAAAGAATACAGTAGGAAATACAACAAGGCATTAACAGATAAAAGTAAATACGCAGCCTTGCGACACATTTTCCCTAACCTCTAATTTAGCATAATATCAAGCCTAGACAAGATCTAGTTACTCTATATGCCAATACTAAATGTATCAATACTAACGTTACACAGTCATACAATATTGAAAATTTATGCTAATGCTTTATTTTTCTGAAAAGTTTTCTAAAAGCAATAATTACTACACCATCTCACAAAATACAACAAACTGTAGTAATAAGCTATATAACTGTCATTGAGTTAAATAAAGAGGTAGGTCATTATAATGACATATTTTGTAATATCCTTACATGAAGATTAAGCTAACCAATATTCATGTTTGCGCTGCTGAGTTACTTTAAGAGCATTGTGTAACAGAAAGTCGAAGTTTTGCGGATTGGTGTAGTAATTATTACAATATCTATGCAATCTTTACATAACGGCAAATAAAAAGCGCTCCTAGAGGGGTGACTTTTCCGGCCAAAATTGTTTTAATCTGCTCAACAAAATGATCGATTTAAAAAAAGCTAAATTGTCATTTTTTATGGGCGACTTATTCCACACTTTAGGAGAGTATTTATGAGACTTATTAAATTAACAGCAATTTCTGCTGCCGTTTTAGCGTCAACTGCGGCACTAGCTGCTGAACCTGTTATCGTTGTTGATGGTAACGATGCAGTTGTTTACGAAGCTGAGCCTGTTGCTGTTGCATATGAAGCTGAGCCTGTTGCTTATGCATACAATGCTGACGCTGGTATTGTTCGCAACACTACTGGTGCTGTTGTTGGTGGTACTAAGACTTTCTTCCAAACTGCTATCAACCCAGCTTCTGTTAGCGCTGAAGTTGGTACACTAGGTTATGGTGCTAACATCGGTTGGTCACTAAATGAGAAAACTGAATTACAAGCTGGTTGGGCAGGCGGCGATGTTGCTGACCTATTCGGCGGTGACTTTGACGCAAACGACGTAAACTATGACGTTGATGCTGACTTCAGCAACCCATACCTAGGTGTGCAATTACGTCCTACTGGTAACTGGTTCACAATGGGTGCTGGTATCATCGTACCTGACAACGATATTGATGTGCGTGCTAATGCTGAAGGTCCTAACTTCAGAATCGATAATGTTGACTATAATGCTAAAGAGACTGGTACTTTATCAGGTACTATGAAGCATCGTAACAAGCTAGCACCTTATGGTACTATCGGTTTCCGTCCTAACATTACTAACAACTTCGGTTTGTTTGGTGAGATTGGTGCGGCATACATGGGTACTACTGATGCTACTGTTGTTTCAAGTAATTCAGGTAAACAGGTTACAGCTACTACTGTAAACGGAGTTACGAAGGTTGACGCTGATGATGTTGCTAAAGCTGCTGAGCGTGAGCTAGAAGATAAAGATTGGTTAGAGTGGATGCCAATTGTTAAGCTTGGTGCAACTTACCGTTTCTAATCTAATCACAGTTTAAGTACTATTATTAGAAGAATAGTAAGAAAAAACGATCCTTTTTAGGGTCGTTTTTTTTTGTCTGTGAAAGGGTAGTTGTTAGAATGAATAACAGGTATAAATGGTCTAGAAAATAACGATGGTTTGTTGCGCTGACAATACCGCGATACGGTAATCGGACTTAATGTCTGCTATGACCATTAAAGATGACGGTTCTCTAATGGCATGAATCAAATCAGCAATCAGGTAGGAGTAATCTACTCCTAACCCTTGTGCCAGTTTGTATTGATGAATTTTGATAAAACTTTCTTTTATTTGCCACAGTAATTTAGCGATAATCTTACGCTGAAGTGGGAATAATGCTTGTAAAGCAGCCATTTCATGCTCAGAATAAAACCGCTGTGCCACGCGCCATGCTACATGATTGGTTTCAATATCAATACCAATGGGACGGTGACGACTAATGACCACTGTTACTTTACTGTTCAATGATTTATTGATTGTCTGAACAGTATTTTGATTCATATCATGATTCTTGCTGCCTGTATGACTAAAGCATACGTAATATTCACTGCTGCTAAGCCGGTACGGGAAATTTGACTCATCCAAAGTATCGCGCAACTTTAGCTCATCCAGTAATTGTTGTAGCAATAATCGAACGCCCTTACGTTGTAGTTGACGTTGATGCTGCGCCATTTCACGTGTTGATGAACTTACTGGTGACAGGCAATAATGCCAATTAAGCTCGTAAATTTTCTGAAAATCTACTTGCGATAAATTGTTAGCGGATGACCACAGTAATTCATCCCACAGTCTTTTAAAGTTGAGGGATGAACACTCGCTCACTTGTGCAGTGGCGCACCACGTTGCAGGATCGAGCTGGGTATATTGTACATGGGTCAGGTTTAAGATAGAGCTTGGCATCATTGATTACATCTATTGGATTGGTTCGCTTAGTAACATGCAAAAAGCCCAGCGATATATTATTGCTGGGCTTTCAATTATAAAATATGTTGAGCTTTATCGACTGTGATTGGTTTTACTGGTGTTAGTAAGACAATTCAGCACGGCGATTTAGTGCGTAGGCTTCTTCAGTATTACCAGCGGCAGCAGGGCGCTCTTCACCATAGCTGATGACGCGGATATTGTTTACTGCGACGCCTTGAGTAGCAAGGTAATCACGTGCTGCTGCAGCACGGCGCTCACCTAGTGCCATGTTGTATTCACGGCTACCGCGATCATCAGTATTACCTGCGATAACAACGCTGGCTGCTGGGTTTGAGTTTAGCAAGCTGGCATGTTGATTAAGAATGCTCGCTGCTTGTGAAGTGATTTCACTGCTATCAAAAGCAAAGTAAACAACCGCCTGTAGGTTTTCAGCGCCCATAATAACCGCGCTTGAGTTATCTACGATGACTGCGCCAGTGTATCCAACTTGACCACCTGGGATACCTAGTGGGGCAACCACGACTTCAGAGGTAGCACGTTTGGTCGCACAACCTGTGGTTAGTGCCACAGCGCTTGATAATACAGCGAGGACTGCGATCTTAGAAAAACTGGTTGACATAATGAGCTCCTAAAATTTTAATTAATTAAAATTGTTTTTTTTGAACTGCTTACGATAAAACTTAGGCAA
This sequence comes from Psychrobacter cibarius, assembly GCF_016107535.1. GTDB lineage: Bacteria > Pseudomonadota > Gammaproteobacteria > Pseudomonadales > Moraxellaceae > Psychrobacter > Psychrobacter cibarius. Next base: position 23,044 of record NZ_JABASQ010000021.1, read on the forward strand.
TTGCTATCTATCATATACTAAATGTTACTTTATGTAAGTAGTATTACTGTAAATAATGCTAGAATTTACAGATAGATATGAGATCTACTACCAGCGGTGCTTGCCCCAATTTTCAGGATTGGCCCAATAATCCGCATTTAACCAATTTGGCAGCTGTTTATAGTCATATAAATTGAACTGCCAAAGTCTAGCGGACGCTGATGACTTTACAGATGAAGGCTGCTCTGATTTGTCAGTAGTATTCATCTCTAAAGATGGTTCATTCAAGATATCAAATGGGGTAAAGCCATAAGCTTTTAGATCTAGGGTGTCATCAAGGGCGATTAGCAGGTGTGCCGCATAAAGATCTCGATAGCGCATGAGCAGCGGAATATACTGCTGCAGAAACTCTGGTGAGAGTGTGGGCAACCAAAAACAGGCGAGCTCATAACGTTCAGGTAATTGTCGTTGATTGAGCTCTAATAATGTCGATATTTGTGGTGAGCGGGTATTTTTTAGCAGTGTCTTTAATGCTAACCGCGCATTTTGATCTGGGACGACCCACAGCAACTCAGTGTCATTATTAGTAGATTCAATCGTTGTGGATGCGTTCGCTTGTATGGTTAGTGAGGGCAAAAGAGCCTCAACGTAATCTATCAGTAATGGTAACGTAATGTCTGAGCGACTGTCGGTTTGCTTTATCATATAATAGGCCGTTTATCGAGTGTTGGTCATCAGTGACCCTATTAAATCATTTTAATCGCGATTATCCAATGGGTGATTGATGCTGATTATGCTGCTCTTTTAATATGTCGACTCTCTTATTCTTTTGATATATCGACTCTCTCATTGCTATCGCATTTTGATAAGTGTCATGGACGATGGACATAATAAAATTGGGACCTGCTCTTGAAATTTGGCAGTTTAGGTCAATGTAGCAAGATACCATTATCATGTTAATGGTCATAAGATTATGCTAATTGATGACCTGCCTTAACCTAAATTATCCCGCTTTTTACCATATATATTTTTTGCCATAAATAATAATAGGAATACCCATGTCTATTGCAGAAACTGATGCTCAAATCATTAATCCTGATATGCCAGATGTGCCACCGCATGCACCAAGTAAAATTAATTTAAAAGATTACCAGAAACCTAGCTTTGATGTGGAAACGGTTGATTTAGATATTAAACTGTTCGAAAATCATGCACAGGTAGACAGCACTCTGAAGATGGTACGTCAAACAGCAGGAGATCTCGTATTGTTCGGTGAGGAGTTGGAACTGATCGCCATTACGATGAATGGTAAGCCATTGACGGCTGAGGACTATCAAGAACAAGCAGGCACGTTGACGATTGCTAATGCACCTGATGTGGTTGTTTTAGAAATTCAAGTACGTATCTGTCCGCAGACCAATACCGCACTTGAAGGGTTCTATATGGCGGGCAGTGGTGATGAGACGATGTTTGTCACCCAGTGCGAGCCGGAAGGTTTTCGTAAAATCACTTTTTATCCAGACCGCCCCGATGTATTGGCGATATTTACCACGCGTCTTGAGGCGGATAAGCGTTATCCAATACTATTGGCCAATGGTAACTTGGTTGAAGCAGGTGAGGTGGCAGATGCCCCAGACCGTCATTATGCGATATGGCATGATCCAACCAATAAGCCAAGCTATCTATTTGCCTGCGTTGTCGCTGATTTAGACGTATTAACGGATTCTTATACCACTAGCGAAGGTCGTGAGGTGTTGCTGGAAATATACGCAAAGTCCGCTGACATCGATAAATGTGATGTCGGTATGCAAGCGTTGAAGGATTCGATGAAATGGGATGAGGTCAATTATGGTCGCGCCTACGATTTAGATCGCTATATGATTGTTGCCGTGAGTCAATTTAATATGGGCGCAATGGAAAACAAAGGTCTGAATATTTTTAATACCGCTTGTGTGTTATCCAGTCCTGAGACGACAACGGATGCGCGTAGCTTTAGTGTGAAAGCCATCATTGCCCATGAGTATTTTCATAACTGGACAGGCAATCGCATCACTTGTCGTGATTGGTTCCAATTGTGCTTAAAAGAAGGTTTTACTGTTTACCGCGATCAATCATTCTCAGCGGATCAGCAGTCGAGTGCCGTACAGCGTATCGATGATGTGGCGACCTTGCGTGCTCATCAGTTTGCGGAGGATGCAGGACCACTGGCGCACCCGGTACGCCCTGAAAGTTTCGTTGAGATTAATAATTTTTATACGACGACTGTTTATGAGAAAGGCGCTGAAATCGTGCGCATGATTGCCAATACGTTAGGAGCCGAGAATTTTCGTAAAGGCACGGATGAGTATTTCCGTCGTTATGATGGGCAAGCGGTGACGGTTGAGGACTTTTTATCTGCGCTTAGCATCACGGATAGTAAGATTGAAAGCTTTATCGACTGGTATCGTCAGCCGGGCACACCAATGGTGTCTGGTCATCAATATTATGACCATGCAGCGCAGACACTGACGGTTACGTTAAGTCAGCAAACCCGTCATGTCAGTGGCTTTGCTGAGCCAAAACCTTTGCCTATTCCGGTCGCGACTGCGCTATTTGATAAAGAAAGTAGTGACATTGTGGCTGAGCGTATGCTGCTACTCGATCAAGCCACGCAAACCTTTACCTTTGAACATGTAGCGCGTGAGCCTGTTGTATCTTTGCTACGTGATTTTAGTGCGCCAGTACAGCTCAATTATGATTATCAAGATGCAGATTTGGCATTTTTGCTCAAACATGAAACCAATGGTTTTAACCGCTGGCAAGTGACGCAGATGCTGGTCAATCGTATCTTGCTGCAAGGTCAAGGCGAGAAGAGCAGTCCTGACATCTATCTGCAAGCACTAGCGCAGACATTGCCTGTGCTCGCGGCTAAGGATGCGATGTTGGCTGCCCGCTTGCTTGATATTCCATCAGCGCAAGAGCTGGCGTCTGCTATTCATAAGGATTACGATCCAGCATTGGTGAAAGCGCAGCGCGACGACTTGTATCAGCAGCTTGCAGAGGCGCTAAAAGATCAATGGGCTGAGCTTTATGAGCAGCTACCAATGCAGTCTTATGAAGATAGTGCCGAGGCTCGTGGCACCCGTGCCTTGCGTAATGTGGTGCTCGATATGGCGCTGACCGCGAATGTCGATGGCGCAGGTGAATGGGCGCAGCAGCAGTATGATGATGCAAGCTGTATGACGGAGCGTTTCGGCGCGTTGAAAGCGATGGTCAATCATCAACTGCTAAATGCTGATGAGTATTTGGCGGACTTTTATAATCGCTTCCAAAATAATGATTTGGTCATCGATTTATGGTTTAGTGTGCAGGCGTCTGCTGATACTGTGACCGCTGATACTATCCAATCCTTGATCGCTCACGCAGATTTTGATTGGAATACGCCCAATCGTGTACGCTCAGTGGTCAGTGCCTTTACCTCGCAGCCAACGGCTTTATGGACGGCAGAAGGGTTAGAGCTTTATATTGGTGTGATTAAAAAGTTGGATGATGCCAATCCTGTTTTGGCGTCGCGCTTATTGCAAGTGCTAGCGCGTTGGAATACCTTGGCTGAGCCACGTCGTCAAATGGCGCATGAGCGGTTGATTGAGTTGCAAAAGCAGGCCTCTTCTAAGCATGTACTTGAAAGTCTAAACAGTGTTTTAGGTGCGGCAAATATATAAAGCGTAATATTTTATCAGTTACGTTGAAAAGTTAAACGTGATAATCTAATAAGTTAAAGCGTACAAAAAAGCCCGTCTGACATATCATGTCAGACGGGCTTTTTGATGAGGGGCTGTCAATATTAACGGTTAGGCAAAACGTCTTTAACCATATCACGTAGATTATATAGGGCAGTGACCGTACTCTCCCAATCTAAGCAACCGTCAGTGATAGATTTGCCATATTCGAGCTGACTTAAGTCAGCCGTCAATTTTTGATTGCCTCCCTTTAGATGACTCTCAATCATCATGCCGATAATTGATTTATTACCGTTTTGAATTTGCTCTGCAACGTTTTGGATGACCATCGGCTGTAGATATGGGTCTTTACCTGAGTTGGCATGGCTTGAGTCAATCATAATCTTGCTATTGGTTTTGCCTTTTGCCAGCTCGTTTTCCACTTGTGCAACCGCAGTTTCGTCATAGTTGGGCTTGCCGTTACCACCGCGGAGTACCACGTGCGCGTAAGGGTTGCCTTTAGACTTGATAATTGAGACTTTGCCATCTGCTGATAAACCCAAGAAGCTATGACCTTCTTTCACGGCTTGCATTGCGTTAACAGCGACCGTCATGCCGCCGTCTGTTCCATTCTTGAAACCTACTGGGCACGATAAGCCTGAACTCATTTCACGATGCGTTTGGCTCTCAGTGGTACGTGCGCCAATCGCTGACCAGCTGATCAAATCCTGCATGTATTGCGGCGTATTGGGGTCTAAAGCTTCAGTGGCGCAAGGAAGACCTTTTTCATTCAAATCGAGCAGTAGCTTACGGGCAGTACGCAGACCTTTTTCAATATCGAAGCTGTCGTTCATATCAGGGTCATTAATCATGCCTTTCCAGCCAACGGTTGTGCGTGGCTTTTCAAAATATACGCGCATCACAACGAACACGCTATCTTCGATTTCTTTTGCTAATATGGCCAAACGATCGGCATATTCGTGAGCGGCTTTGATATCATGAATAGAGCAGGGGCCGATGACCACAAAGAGGCGCTTGTCTTTACCATCCAAGATGTTTTGGATGGTATTACGACCGTTTAATACGGTTTTATAGGCTGCATCTGATAAAGGTAGCTCAGTTTTTAGCTCAGCGGGAGTGATCAAAGGAATGAACTTTTCAATATTCACGTCGTCAATATCTGCATTATGGGTAACTGATGTTGTCATGGTTATATATCGTCTAGCTGATTTATAGGGAGTTTCATTATGCGGACAAAAGTGTTGGTTGACAAGGGCAGTCGCGCAGTTAATTGACTGATAACTGGAATGAGGAAACCAAAACTTAGTTATACTTGTTCAGCGTTAATCGTATATGAGCGCTTCAACAAGCAAGATTGTTACTCAATTTATCTGTCCGTATAGAAAAACGAATTAACCCGTTAAGTAGTTATTTCTGGCTTTTATCAGCTAATTTAGCTATTTGTATCATCGTCACGTATGATGACAATATAAAAGGTATGACGATAAAATAGTGAGTATGGCGAATGCTTAGGTATCACAGAGCTTTCGCGCAGATTTTATGCGTCGTATTTTATAATAATCATTCATTTATTTTATATGCATTTATTGTATTTTTTAATATCGAGAGCTTGTCATGACAGATTCTGCTACGCCTGATCAATATCATAACCTTATAGACCAAACAGAGACTGAAATTCGAAGTGCTGAATTACAGACTGTGCCATTGGTCATCGGTATCATCGCAGGTGAAGTGTCAGGGGATAGCTTGGGCGCAGACTTCATGCAGCAGATGAATAATCTACGTGGTGATATTGTGTGGGTCGGTGTTGGTGGTACAAAGATGCAAGCGCAAGGGCTGCAAAGCATTTTTCCGTTAGAGCGTTTGGCGGTGATGGGTTTGGTAGAAGTTATGGCGCAATTGCCTGACCTGCTTAAAGCTCGCCGTGAATTACTGAGCGCATTTAAAACCGCTGATATTGATTGGTTTATTGGCATTGATGCGCCTGATTTTAATCTTAGAGTGGCTAAAAAGTTAAAACCGCAAGGCGTATTCTGCGTGCAGTATGTGAGCCCTTCTATTTGGGCATGGCGTGAGTCACGTATTCATAATATTAAAGCAGCGACCGACCTTGTGTTGTGTTTGTTCCCCTTTGAGCTGTCCGTTTATGAGCGTCATAATCATCCAGCAATATGTGTTGGTCATCCACTGTTGCGTACGATCGATCAAACATTATTAGAGACACCGATCAATCAGCGCCGTAGTGAGCTGGTTTGGCACAACGATGGCTTGCAGCAGTTTTTTATTGAACGATTTGACGATGTCAGCCAGCTTATTTGTGTGATGCCAGGCTCTCGTCGCGGTGAAATCACGGCTATTTTGCCATTGATGTTAGATGGTATTCAAAAGTTAATATTGCTTGACCCCAAGCTGTGCTTTATCATTCCGACCGTCGACCAGAATCACCAATATATCGTCCAAGATGTTATTGACCAGCGCTCAGAGCAACTACGTGCTGCCATCGTGGTGGTCTATGATGATAGCCAGCCAGCCTTTAGTCAACAAGCGATGGCAGCCTCAGATATTGTAATGCTAGCATCTGGCACTGCAACGCTAGAGGCGATGCTGTTAGAGCGACCGATGGTGGTGGTTTATCAATTAAATAAGCTCACCTATCAGATTGCCAAACGCTTAGTCAAAGTGCCTTATGTGGCGCTGCCCAATATTTTGGCTGATACTGCAATCGTTCCTGAGTTGATCCAAGAGCAGGCGAGTGGCGACAATATCTGTCGTACGGTCATGCGGCTACTACAACCGCGTGCCTATGCTGAGCAATTAAAAGATATCGTCGCCACCAAGCACTTATTACAACAGCAGAGTAATCATGATCCTGCTAATAGTGTGATTGAGCAATGGTTTATCCAAGCGAAACATCGGATTTAAGCCATTATTGATTGCGATCATTTCTTCTTCTATTAATTACAATGATACCTAATAACAAAGATACCGCGCCCCTATGAGTAACCAGTACCAAACCCACAACTCTGTCACCCCGATCGAAGTAAGTATTGAGCAAATTGATATCAAAGGTCAATATCTACAGCTGGTTGAGCCTATTCGTTTATCGGGTCAGGTAGATATTGGTGAGCTACTTGTTCAGTATCCGATCAAGGTGGAGCAAGGCTTACAGCAGTCAACGCTACAAATGGGCGTTGATGAGGCAGGACGTGGGCCGTTACTCGGTAGCGTCAATGTGGCTGCTGCGATATTGCCTAAAACCTGGTCAGGATTGATTGAGATGCAGCCATTAAAGGACACGCCATTATCTATCTTGACCGACTCCAAGCAGCTGAGTGAAAAGAAGCGTGACCGACTTTATCCATTGGTTCAACAGCATGCTATTGGTTATGTTGTCGCCGAGATCCCAGCAGCGGTCATCGATCAAGTCAATATCTTGCAAGCGACGATGCTCGGTATGCGCTTATGTACCGAAGTATTGTTAAAAGCCATTGCTCATCATCTTGTCAACTCTATGAGGCAGGTCGAAGTTTTGTTCGATGGTAATCGCTGCCCTGAATTAAATGAGGCAATGCTCGCTGAACTGGGTATAGAAAAATCGACTATCGATTGCCAAGCGTGGGTAAAGGGCGATGCGCGTCATACCAGCATTGCTGCCGCCAGTATATTGGCTAAAGTCAGTCGTGACAAAGCCATGTATGCGCTTGATGCCAAGCATCCAGAATACGGTATCGCCAAACATAAAGGCTATCCAACACGTGCACACATGGAGGCGATCGAAAAATACGGCGTATTATCTGCGCATAGACGTAGTTTTGCACCAGTCAGAAAGTCATTAGAGAAAGCCACTTAAGAACAAATCACTTAAGAAGAAAGCACTTAAAAATAAACGTTAAACTGAGCGTGCTTCTTTAAAATAGCCTAAGCAAAAATAGTCATGGCTAAAAATAAGACAGTCCGTAATGAACGTATCAGTCTTCAACAAACACCAAGTAAAAATTTTTGGACTGTATTACAATGCCATTACAAATAAATTCAATACTGTGATGTTAGGGCGTGTCGAACATTCGACCATGGCACTGACAGAGGCTATTTTGCAGGCGATTCGACGTTAAAAATAGTAAGTTTAGTCATTCTAAGCGTCTCTTTTTAACAATGAAGCGGCAAAAAAGAGTCCTGTCCCCTTCTGTTAATATCGGGGCTGATACTAAAACTGCCCCATACTGCGTTGCAATTCTAGCTAAGGTATTAACATTATCGTCGACTTGCGCCTTGTCTGGAACAATTTTAGCTATCAGCAGTGCCCATTTGTGAATGTTCAACACGCCCTAGCAGCTTAAGTCTACTTAGCTTATGTCCGCATACTTAACGCTAGCTTTTATTGACTTATATACGTGCTACTATTCTATAGGATAAAAAATGACGCTCAGTACGCTATTAATCAGTACGCCACAAAAAAATCTTGCTGCAGTGCTTTTTTTGACAGTATTTATAACGGCTTGTGGTGGGGGCGGTGGTGGCTCTGATAGCAGCTCTAATACCAATGCGCCAAGCCCGAACCCACCTGCTATCGAGCCAAACGATCAGCCCAATGGTAATACAAGTGACAATTCAAGCGATAATGTTGGCGACCAACCTGATAGCACTACTGCTACTAATGAGGTAAAGGCTGCATTAATTGCCAACAATAAGTTCAGTTTGGCACGTACCAGCTGTGGTCTGAGCGGCTTATCTGTTGATACCGCGCTTGATGATGTTGCCATTAAACATGCAAATTATATTAAATACGTCTTTGCCAATAGCTCACCGACCGCATTCAGCGCGCATTACGAAAATAAGATTGCAGATATTTCGGGCGTTACCAGTAGCAATAATCCATTTTTTGGTGGGCTCAGTTTTACCGATCGCTTATCAAACGCAGACTATCCAAATGTACGATATGGTGTGACTGAGAATATCGCCCAATCTATCTACTATAGTTCAGCAAGCAATCTTATTCGCTCAGATGTTGTGGCAGGCTCGATGGCAAAGTCCTTGCTGGCAGCACCTTACCATTTGCGTTCATTAATGATGCCTAGTGCAAGCGTGACAGGTACTGGCGTGGTTATCTATAAGCCATACAATAAAGAGGCAGCGAATAACCAAGGTTATGTCTTGGTCAACCATGCAGCAGCGACCCAAGCGACTAAAGATAATACGGTTAAAGGCGTATTTACTTATCCATGTGAAGGCGTAACGGATACAGTAACCGCGCTATATAATGAGACGCCAGATCCTGTCAAGCATACAGGGCGTGACTTGCGAGTGGATCCTATCGGACAACCTATTTATATCAATATGCCATCTGCTCAAACGATTGATATCAGCAATGTGACATTCCATGATATCCAGCGAAATATCAATGTACCGATTGAGCTGCTAGACTATCGCCAAGATCCCCATAAAAATACGGCAAATGCATTACCAGCAAACGAAGCTTTTATATTACCAATCACTGATAATTTAAAAAGCTGCCAGATTGCCAGTAAAAAAGGCAAAAACTGCGGTTTACATGGCAACAGTGACTACCGTGTCAGCTTTGATATTTTAGTGGATAATAAAACTATCGAGCGTGAAAGCTTTACCTTTACGACAGGGATAGTGAACTAATAATTAGGTGAACTAAGACGTGTTCTTAATCTGAATAAAAACACCAATCTGAACGAAAGTACCTAAAAAGTAAGTAGAATAAAGCAAGGGCTGAACCAGTTATCTGATTCAGCCCTTGCTTTATTATCATAGTCAATCCATTGCACTATAAAAAGTTCGGCGTTCATCTCGCTTGAAATATATATATGCCTATACTTGGTTGCCTTGTACTTCACCCTTATTTTGAGTTGAAGTAACTGTATTAGAATAAATCATATTGCAATCAATCATATAAATATATAAGCGCTAAAACGACGAGTTCGGTTGTTGCAAGAAGGCTTCTTCTTCATCCGTTGACTCGCGATCTAAAATGTCATTGCGATGCGGATAGCGACCGAATTGCTCAATGATATCTTTGTGACGATTTTCGAAATCCAGCGTATGGTCATCATGTAATTTCTCAAACAATGGTAAGTAGCGCTTATGGATCATCAATGATTCAGAATGCATAAATGGCATGATGGTAAACTTGCGCCATTCAGTCGGTAATGTATCAAAGTGTGGTTGTCCAATAGCCTCTTGTGCCAATGCGATAGCCATACTATCTTGTGCAAAAGCATCTGCTTGCCCGCGACATAAATTACGCGAAAACTGATCTAAGACAATAATTTCTGCTAGTCTGCCTGCCAAAGCGGTGATTGAACTATTGCTATCGGTTGGCGCGTTTGCGCTACGCCATGTCACGCATTCACCTTGCTTTGCCGCTTGCCAAATATCAGCAAACTTGTCTTTTATTTGCTTATCAAAAGTATCATTTTGCGCAAACCAATATTGCTCATTGTCTTTGTCGAACCAAAACTCCAGTACTGCACGCGCATTAACATCAAGATGTTCTAAATGAATATTTTTTGGGTCGAGTTGCGATGAATAAGCTTGGCTAGTAGCAGTGGAATAATCGGTTGATAGTGACATAAGATATTCTAATTATGATGAATTTAGTCTACTATAGCGCAAATATTTATGTCTGTCATGATGCCAACAGCAGCTATTAGGTAACCTCTTATGAATGCAAAAACTTCGCTAAACACCAGCCAATCACCTCTACCGCCCACGCCTTATTATATGCTTGATGAAGCGGCAATCGTTGCCAATATGCAGATTATCTCGCGGCTGTGTGAGCTATCGGGCGCTAAAGCATTATTGGCACTCAAATGCTTTGCCACTTGGGGCGTGTTTGATGTGATGCAGCCTTATTTGCACGGCACAACGTCATCGTCACTCAATGAAGTGCGTTTGGGCTATGAGACCTTTGGTAAAGGTAAAGACAGTGATAATAAAAAAGAAACTCATGCTTACAGCGTCGCCTATAGCGCTGATGAGATCGATGAAGTATTGAGCTATGCTGATAAAATTATCTTTAACTCTATCTCACAATTAAATGCTTTTAAAGATCAAGCGGCGGCAAAAAATATACCAGTGGGACTGCGCTTAAACCCAAAGACCAGTAATTCATCGTTTATCATCGCTGATCCTGCGCGTCCTTTTAGTCGTTTGGGTGAACATGATAAAAACAAGATTACAGCGGTAATTGATGACATTACTGGGGTAATGATTCATAACAACTGCGAAAATGACAGCTTTGAAGCCTTTAGTGCCAGCTTGGCAGATATCGAAGACAGATTTGGTGATATTTTAGCGCAGCTTGAGTGGGTGAGTTTGGGCGGTGGTATTCACTTTATCGCGCCTGATTATCCACTAGAAAAACTGGCTGACAGGTTAAAAGGCTTTAGTGAAAAATATGGGGTGCAAGTTTATCTTGAACCGGGTGAGGCAAGTATCCATGGTGCTGGGTCATTGGTCACGACCGTCTTAGATACTATGCACAATGAAAAAAATCTCGCTGTAGTAGATTCATCCATTGAAGCGCACATGCTTGATTTGTTAATTTACCGTGAGTCAGCGCCGATAGCGGCTGTTAATAGTGATTTAATGAATATTGCCTCTCTTGATATCGACCCTACCAATATCGCCCCCATCAGCGAGAACGCTAAGTCAGCTGATAATACCATTATTTATGGTCGTTCTTGTTTGGCGGGCGATATCTTTGGTGAGTATGCCTTGCCAAATAACCTAACAATAGGTGATAAGATTGCGTTTGGTAATGCCGCAGGTTATACCATGGTGAAAAAGAACTGGTTCAATGGTGTTAATATGCCAGCAATTGTGATTCGTCGTCTAGATGGCAGTATAGATGTGCAGCGCGAATTTGATTATCAAGATTACAAAGCCAGCTTGTCTTAGTTTAATTGTGTCGATAAATTGATTTAAATTTTAGAAAACAAAGACTTAAGTGTGTTTTTGAATGACTTTAACTCGTCTGTTTTTTATACATTATTTTTACCGATGTCTTCATAAAAATTGTTATAATCGCCACGGGCAAAAGCCAACAATCAAATGGTGCTTTGCCCGACGGGTGCGTGGGTTTTCCTCGGTCTTCCTTTTTAATTCACGCATATCATTCACTCGTTTCTGTTTTGACTCGCCACTATCGATGGTATCGACAGAGACACAAAGGAGGATTGTTCATTGAACACAAACCAACAAGCCAAATCTAGCAAAAAAGACGTACTCATCATCGGAGCCGGTGGTGTCGCTCAAGTGGTCGCGCATAAATGTGCGATGCATAACGATATCCTTGGCGAGATTCATATTGCCTCGCGCACGCAAGATAAATGTGATGCTATCGCCCAAAGCGTGAAAGATAAGAATAGCTTCAAGCAGCCTGCCGTATTGCATACGCACCAAGTGGATGCTATGGATACTCAGGCGCTGATACAGCTGATTCAAGAGTCGGGTATCCAAATCGTCATCAATGTCGGTTCGGCATTTATCAATATGACGGTATTGGAAGCTTGTATCGAGACAGGTGTTGCTTATATCGATACTGCCATTCACGAAGATCCACGCAAGATTTGTGAGACGCCGCCATGGTATGACAATTACGAATGGCAGCGCAAACAGCGCTGTGCGGACAATAATGTCACGGCGATTTTAGGGGCAGGATTTGACCCCGGTATGGTCAACGCCTATGCGCGTCTTGGCTATGACATGATGGATGCAGGTTCGGTGACGGATATCGATATCATTGATATCAATGCTGGCAGCCACGGCAAATACTTCGCTACTAACTTCGATCCTGAGATTAACTTCCGTGAATTTACCGGTACGGTTTACTCTTGGCAGGACAGCAAGTGGCAGTCTAATAAAATGTTCGAAGTGAAGCGTACTGACGATTTACCGGTAGTTGGCGTGCAAAACAGTTATTTAAGTGGTCATGATGAAGTGCATTCGTTATCCGCCAATTTAGACGTACCAAATATCCGTTTTTGGATGGGCTTTGGTGAGCATTATATTAATGTATTCACTGTGCTACAAAGTTTGGGTCTACTCTCTGAGCAGCCGGTGATGACTGCTGAAGGGCAAGAAGTTATCCCATTAAAAGTAGTGAAAGCGGTTCTACCAGACCCAAGTTCACTTGCGCCAAACTATACGGGCAAGACCTGCATCGGTGACAAGGTCAAAGGTAAAATCAACGGCGTTGATAGCGAGGTGTTTATTTATAATATCTCAGATCATAAAGATGCTTATAATGAGGTTGGTAGCCAAGGTATTTCTTATACCGCAGGCGTACCACCGGTCGCTGCGGCGATTCTGGTCGCAACTGGTGAGTGGGATGCTGGCAAGATGGTTAACGTCGAAGAGCTGGATGCCAAGCCATTTATCAATCTGCTGAATAAGATTGGTTTGCCAACGCGTATCAAAGATAGCGAAGGTGACAGAGCGTTAGCGTTTGATATTTAATCAGTAATTTTATCCAACAAAAAAGCCTATCTTTTATAGATAGGCTTTTTTTATGTCTGAGTTTTTACTTTAATTTTACGAGGAGGTAGGGGAGCCAATCCTGCTATCCGCTATATACACACTACGATTACTTACTTGCACATAGTTAAAATATTAGTAGATAATCGAATTTCTAAATTACATAAATAAGGATGGATTTTATGAACTTACAAGCTCTAGAAGAGATTATTAACAATAATGTAGAAATTATTGAAGAAGCTGCTGCTGATAATAATGCAGATAAAGATGTTGTTATTGGAATTGCAAAATTTGCTGTTATTAATGGGTTTGATAAATTATCAGACCCACAAAAATATCATTTTAATAACTGTATTAGACACTTAATCGAAGATGTTCAGTGTCCTGGTTACAATCATGAATGTGAAGAAGCACCAACAGAATGTCCTAATATTTTAGATGAAGATCAGCTTGTAGAGTACTATCAAAATATAACTGAGTATTGTGAACAATGTGAGGCACAAGCTTCTGATGATGCTTATAGAAAAGCGGCATTTTTCCGTGATTGAAAGCAATATATCATAATAGAGGTTCTATAAGTTGGACGTCTTGTCCAGCTTATTATCTTTGAATTAGTTCTAATAAATTGGCTCCTTTGAATAAAGAAGTTTAGTCAATCGACTAAAAAGGAGTTACAGCATTAACCTCCTCTTGAGTTATGACGAGCCTTTCCTAAAAACTGTGTAACTGCTTATAATCCACTAACAGGAGAATAAGCAATGACTACTCAATCTGACATTAAAAAACTGGCCGAGCAAATGGCTGGTAGCATGAAAAGCTTTGATAACATCAAAGACTTCCAAAAGCAGCTCATGCAATCCTTTATCGATACTGCCTTAGAGGCTGAGATGGAAGAGCATCTCGGCTACCCCAAGCATGAGAAAGCAGATAAACCAAACAAGCGCAACGGACACACTAAAAAGACCGTCCGCAGTGATACAGGCGATCTTGAGATATCTACTCCAAGAGACCGCGGTGGCAGCTTTGAGCCTGTATTGGTTGCTAAGCATCAGACCCGTATCTCAGGTCTTGACGATAAAATCATCTTCTTTTACGCCAAAGGTCAAACCACCACCGAGATTGTAGAGAGCATCAAAGAGCTCTACGATGTCGACATCTCAAGCACACTGGTTTCAAGAGTCACTGACAACATCTTAGAGGACATCACCGCTTGGCAGAACCGGCCGTTAAGCAGTGTCTATCCTATCGTCTATCTAGACTGTATTGTCGTGAAGATACGTCAAGATAAACAGATTATCAACAAGGCTATCTATCTGGCACTAGGTGTGGGACTTAATGGTAAAAAAGAGCTGCTTGGTATGTGGCTATCAGAGAATGAGGGCGCTAAGTTCTGGCTAGGCGTACTCACTGAACTACAAAACCGCGGGGTGCAAGATATCCTCATTGCCTGTGTCGATGGTTTAAAGGGCTTCCCTGATGCCATCAATACCGTTTATCCCAACGCTCAGGTTCAGCTGTGTATCGTACACATGGTGCGCTATTCGATGAAGTTTGTACCTTGGACAAATAAAAAGGCAGTAGCGGCTGATCTAAAGGCTATCTACGGCGCTGATACGCTTGAGATAGCAGAGGCTAACCTTGAACACTTTGATGAGGTATGGGGCACTGAGTACCCGCATGTGGTTAAGTCTTGGCGCAATAACTGGGAGGGCTTAACGGTGTTCTTTAACTACCCTAAAGACATCAGAAAAGTCATCTATACCACCAATGCCATTGAATCATTAAACAGCGTGATTCGGACAGCGGTGAATAAGCGTAAGGTGTTCCCCTCTGATCAGGCAGCATTTAAAGTGGTGTACTTAGCCACCCAGCAGGCCTCTAAAAAGTGGTCTATGCCCATCCGTAACTGGACGTCTGCTTTAAATCGCTTTATGATTATGTTTGATGATCGTATAAGCAGGCATTTAATCTAAATGGCAGTTACACAGAATCTGAGATGGGCTCGTTATGACATACACATTCGGTTGCTTTTTATCTCTTTTAGATTGAATCAACTATATTCATTTAATGGTTCCTCAATTACAACTGACTTATATTCGCTTAACTAGGTCTTTCTATGCTTTAATCAAAAGCTAAGGCATAATCCATAGACGGTCAATTCAATCTACAAATTATGCCCTTAGCATTTCAAGAGTCTTCTATCACCCCTCACTAGGGTTATAATTTCTCAACGCCGCAATACGGTCATCAAGCGTTGGATGTGAGCGGAAAAGGTTTGCGATACTAAAGCCCGTAGATTGTCCTGATGAAATAGCAAATGCTTTCATGCTCTCAGGCATTTGATCGGGACGCTGCTCGGAAGGACGTAAAGCATCAAGCGCACTAATCATTTTGTCTTTGCTAGCAAGCTTTGCACCCATCTGATCGGCACGGAATTCGCGTAGACGCGAGAACCACATTACGATGGCAGACGCCAAAAATCCAAGCAAAATATCCATCACAATACTCGTGATGAAGTAACCAATACCTGGGCTATCACTGGTATTTTTAAACACCGTCCGATCGACGAAGCTACCAATAATACGCGCAAAGAACATCACAAAGGCGTTTACCACCCCTTGGATGAGCGCCAGCGTGACCATATCACCGTTTGCCACGTGACCAATTTCATGCGCCAATACCGCTTCTACTTCATCGGGTGTCATGCTTTGCAGTAAGCCAGATGAAACAGCGACCAACGCTTTGTTTTTATTCCAGCCTGTGGCAAACGCGTTTGGCTGAGAATTATTAAAAATTCCTACTTCTGGCATGCCAATATTTACCGCTCGCGCTTGTCTAGCGACCGTATCTACAAGCCATTTTTCAGTGGCATTGCTTGGCGTTTCAATAACCACCGTTCCCGTTGATCTTTTGGCCATCCACTTCGAGATAAATAGTGATACCATCGAACCAACCATGCCGTATACGCCGCACATAATGGCAAGACTGGTGTAATTTAACCCGCCCGCACCATGTACGCCACCAATCCCAAAGAATCTGGATAAAATACCAAACACGATGCTAAATACCACAATCACCGCTAAGTTGGTCAATAAGAACAATCCAATACGCATCATGATGCCAGTTTCCTCATTTAAATTTAAAGACAACTTTAAGACATAATCCTCTATGAGGTATTATATTTTTATATATGTTTTTACTTTACATAAATGGCGTTATTTTGATAAATAACAATCCCCGTTAACCGTATAAATACAGTGATATGGTTAGCGAGCAAAGAATAAAAATAAATGATAAAGCCATCTAAAAGGTAAGAATAATTATTTTTTGACGGTTTAAATAGTAAAGGGCTAAAAGTAAACAATTAAAACGAAAATAGTTAGCAGGTATCATGAGCACTCATTGTTCAGGTTTGTCATTTAACGCGCTATAAGGTCTAATCATGAACGCTCTAGCACTTAAAGTCCCTCCAGTCGCTCAAGTTATTATTACCGCCGCTGCTATGTATGGCGTCTCTAAAATGCTTCCTACTTTGACGTTCTCACTCAACGGCTCAACTACACTGGCAGGGTGTTTGGGTGTGATAGGGCTGAGCTTAGGTATTATGGGTGTGACTCAATTTAGAATAGCTCAGACCACGCCCAATCCGCAAGCGTTAGAGAAGGTCTCTAGTTTAGTGACCAGCGGCGTATATCAGTATAGCCGCAATCCGATGTATGTTGGCTTGGTGCTTATACTATTAGGCTGGGCGTTCTATCTTTCTCACTTTCTGGCGTTTGTATTATTGCCTATTTTTATACTTTATATGACGCGCTTTCAAATCCAGCCAGAAGAGCAGATGATGGCACGAAAATTCGGCAAAACTTATCAGGATTATCTAAATAAAGTGCGGCGCTGGATTTGAGGTATAGTAAGTAAAGATTTTATGATAAATGAATGAACAATAAAATCAGGGAGATGACATTATGGAAATGAAAAATATACCTTTTGCTATTACCGATTGGACGACAGTAGAAGCGGTAGAAAATAAAGGTGAAACGGGCACGGGGTATTGGAAGACTTGCGAATTTAACAATATCAATGTGCATATGGTTGAGTACTCCGCAGGCTACCTTGCCGATCACTGGTGCGATAAAGGACATATTTTATTCTGTGTTGAGGGCGAGCTGAACACCGAACTAAAAGATGGTCGTACTTTCACCTTAACAGCGGGCATGACTTATCAAGTGGCGGACAATACGATTGCACATCGTTCGTCAACGAAGATAGGCGCTAAGCTATTTATTGTTGATTGATATTGCCAGTAACACCATAAAATTCATAAAGCTATAAAACCATAGATCTATAAAAATAAAGCGAGAACATAAAATGCAACTAGAAATTAATGTCATCGATGCTTTCACTGATACCGTTTTTAAAGGAAATTCAGCGGCAGTTGTTATCACTGATAACTGGCTCACTGATGATTTGATGCAGTCTATTGCTTTTGAAAACAACTTATCCGAGACAGCTTTTATGGTTCTTGATGATAAAGGCATTTATCATATCCGCTGGTTTTCACCATTCACTGAGATTGCATTTTGCGGGCATGCAACCTTGGCGTCAGCCTTTGTGTTATTTAACAAAAACCCTCATTTAGACTGTATTAAGTTTTCAGCCAAAGCGGTTGGTATATTGACCATTGTGCAAACAGACGATAGCAAAATACAAATGGACTTTCCTAATACTAAGCCTGAGAAAGTTGACAGTATCCCTGATAGCTTGCTTGCAGGACTATCTATTGCACCCATTGAAGTCTATAAAAATGCTCAAGCCTATTTTGTGATTTATAATGCTGAGTCCGACGTATTAACAGTAGCGCGTGATAACGAGCAGCTAAAACAGCTTGCGCCTTTAGATGTGGTGGTGACTTGTCAGGCTAAGTCTGCTGACTACAAAAACTATGATTTTATTTCACGTTATTTTTGGCCAGCCAATGGTGGCGATGAAGACCCAGTGACGGGTTCGGCTCATACTGCTTTAGCACCATTATGGGCTGAGCGTTTGGGTAAAAATCACTTGGTCGCTTATCAAGCATCAAAACGAGGCGGTATTTTAGACTGTGTCGTCGCAGGTGACAGAGTAATGATTTCTGGCAATGCCGTACAGTATATGACAGGTTTTATCACCGTTTAGGAGTAGATGGTTTTGACTGAATTAAAAACCGTTGGACTGTTTGCGCTGACCGCATTAGCAGAGATCGCGGGCTGCTATTTGCCTTATCTATGGCTGCGAGAAGGTAAGTCTATTTGGCTGCTTGTCCCTGGCGTACTAAGCTTGGTCGCTTTCGTTTGGCTGTTGTCTTTACATCCTGCCGCAGCTGGTAGAGTCTACGCGGCTTATGGCGGCGTGTATATTTCGATGGCTATTTTATGGTTGTGGACGGTGAATGGTATCAGGCCGACCACGTGGGATATAGTAGGTTCTGCGGTTGCGTTATTAGGCATGGCAATTATTATGTTTGCGCCGCGCGGTGCTTAGCATAAAGACCGCACCTAGCATAAAAAATGCCAATCAAACCGTGAGGTTCGATTGGCATTTTTTAAATGGCACAATGATGCACTAAATATTAATGTTTACCTAAGATACTGCCGTTGTCGTCTTTCTTAGATTGTTTGGCGGCTTTTTTCTCTTTTGCCGTTAATAGCGGTTTCTTTTTTACATTCTTTTTACTGTCTTGACCTTTACTCATGGTTTTTTCCTCTTGAGATAAGCCGTAATACCTTTTAAGCCAGTGTAAATAGCTGGAAGGTTAGATTAATGCTGATGACGCAAATAGTGCGTACTGCAATGAGTATATGCTTAAGGTGTCGCAATAGATAGCACTAGCACAATTCACCTACGATTCGAGTCAATCCTGTATTCATCCCTTGTTTAATGCTACTTCTAAAAATTTGTCTGATAAATGGGTTGTATAAGTAGATTTTCGATGCCATGGATTTATTTAGTCAATACTGCTATTAATAAGTGCTTACTTACGGAGTCATCACGATTTGCTATAATAAGCCACAAGCCGATAAGTTGTCGCGGCAAACTTTTATAATATTCATATTTAGCATAAAAATGCTTACTGTTTTGGTTGATTGTTATGCGTATCCGTAAACTTTTTAAATTTGAAAATGCACATATTGTGCGTAATTGTAGCTCTGAGCGCTGCAAACACTCTATCCATGGTCATAGTTATCAGATTGAACTGATTCTTGAGGCTAAGCGCTTGGATCACGGACAAATGGTCTATGATTTTGGCTTATTAAAATCGTCTATCAAGGACATTATCGATAGCTTTGATCATGCGATTTGTTTTTGGAATAAAGACGACCCTGAGTATGTCGCTGCCTGTAAAAAATTCAGTGCGCGCTGGATAAGCTTGCCAGTATCGCCATCGGCAGAGCAGTTTTCACGCGTGATATTCTTTTGGGCGCAAGAAATTTTAAAACAAACCCAAATGCAAAACGGTGAATCTGATGTCAGCGTTTATTCGGTGATTGCACACGAAACCGCTACCGGTTACGCGCAGTGCTTTGCTGATGATGTGGCGAATGAGCAAATGGGTAAGCTTCATTTAGAAGCGTTTGAGTTTAGCGATCAAGTCAGTGCCGAGTGGCACGACCCTGAGCTATATGCCAAATTGATCCGCGGTGAAAGCTTTATTAACCCAACGGTGACTATGCAGGTACAGACGCAAGTGCAGGTAGGTAAGCCTGATGCCTAATAGTACAACAGAGGACAAAAACGCTAAGACGCTGACACTGTATACAGAAGCTGATACTCAACGTTTGGCTGCGCAATTGGCAGCTTTACCCTTGACAGGTAGTGTCTGGTTGGCAGGTGATTTAGGGGCAGGTAAAACGACTCTGACTCGCTATTGGTTGCAGGCGCTCGGGCATGCAGGTGCCGTCAAAAGCCCGACTTATACTTTGGTTGAGCCTTATAGCATCGAGCAAACAGACGGCTCAGTCAAGCCAGTTTACCACGCGGATTTGTATCGTTTGCAAGACCCAGAAGAGCTGTCTTTTATCGGTTTTGATGAATATCTGGATGAGCCAAACGCGTTGGTTATCATCGAATGGGCCAGCCGCGCAGACAGCTATTTACCGCCGCCCACCTTGTTTATTGATATGACGCAAGCTACTAGCACTGATAAGGATAATGAGTCTCGTCAAGTTGAGCTGCGTCTATCGAAGGCTGGGCAAGCGCAAGACTTAGATTTATCCTCTGTTAAGATTTAATTATACATTTGAATGTTCAACAGACCTTAATATAAGTTATCAATATCTGCCAGTACTACTTATCATCACGTAAAACAACGATACCTCTTAATGCCGCAAATGCCAGACAATCGTTCTTATACTCGCATCAAAAAACTATCGCCGCTGCTCATCAATCAATTGGCAGCGGGTGAGGTAGTGACACGCCCAGCAGCCGTAGTCAAAGAGCTGCTAGAAAATGCCATTGACGCTGGTGCGACTAATATTGAGATACATATTACTCAAGGCGGCATGGGTATGATTGAAGTGGTCGACAATGGCGTGGGCATTCATCCCGATGATATGGTCATGGCAATTACCCGTCATGCGACTAGCAAAGTCGCGGATGTCGCTAACTTACACGGTATTACGACGTTGGGTTTTCGCGGGGAAGCACTAGCAGCGACGGCGGCAGTATCTCGGCTGACTTTAACCAGTAGCCATGATGACAGTGGCATCGGTCGCCAGTTGCAAGTCGCGGGTGTGTTAGATGATGCGCCAAAGCTCATGCCAGTTGTGCATCATCGTGGTACGACCATTACGGTTAAGGATTTATATTTTAATGTACCAGCACGCCGTGGCAATTTGAAATCTATTGCGACGGAGTTCAGTCATATCGAAACGATTGTGCGCGAAGTGGCTTTGGCGCGAGCAGATGTGGCACTAACACTTTTTCATGACCATAAAAAACGCTTGTCACTTTCTTCAAGTGCGATGTCTTTAAGTACCATGTCTTCAACTACAAGGCTTTCAAATTCAAAGTCTTTAAATACCGTTTCTACAAATGCTAGTGGCAATAATAATATCAATCTTTTGCCATTGGCACGTCTTGAGCAAGCGACTGGGTTACTGTTAACCAAGAAGGCATTAGAAATAGCGATAGACCTCACCAGTTTAATGCAGCCATCCAGAGAATATGTTAATAATGGCTTTGGCGATCAAGCAAGCGTTAATGGTTGGTTATGGCCTATCACTGATTCGCAGGACACCTTACCAAAATTAATCTATGTGAATGGAAGACTGGTCAAAGAAGCATTGATAAGCAATCAGCTACGCCAACTTGCCCAAACTGCTCAGTTGGTAGGAATTGGCTATGCGCTTTATTTTGATTTGCCCACTCAGTGGCTCAATATCAATGTGCATCCATCTAAACAGCGTATCAAAATAAGTCCGCTCAATAATATTATGGCGCATGTAAGCCATGCGATTCGGACAAAACTTAAGACAGTAGTGACTACAGAGACGATCAGATCTACTAATGCTAATGATACTATTCAAATACTAGGTAATAGTCAGATAGTAGATAGTAATCTGTCTATCGATAATGCATTCGCTACTGTAATGCCAAAGACATCAACGACCATTCATTCAAGCAAAAGTCATCAGGTAAAAGCGCCCAAACAACCCTATCAGCTGTCAGAAAATAGGTATTCGCCTCAAACCTTAAACGTACCAAGTGTTTCTGAGAAAATAAGTCAAAACACCAGAGGTATCGCTAACGATGTCGCAATACATTCGACATCTTTGCCTTATTGCCTAGATGTTGTTACTCATTTAAATGAGGCATTAACCGAATCTGTTGGCACGACATATATTGAGGACAAAGCGCTGCCTTGGTTATTGTTTTATCATCAAAGCCAATGTGTATTGATCGGTGCAGAAAATTGGCAATCAAAGATGCGTTCATTATTTGAGTCAAGTTTACTTAGCAATAGGGCATATAAAAAAGATCAATGGTTACACAATGCAAATGACATTAATCAGCAACTTGCCGCCGTGAGCATGCAGATGTCAAAGCAAGATTTGATGGTGTTCTTGACGGATATCGACGCGTTACTGACTCAGCATGCGATTAAAGCGATAGATGGTAATCAATTAGCAACATTGATGCTATTATCTGCGCCTGAGTCAAGATAGCTATAACGACAAAAAATATAATAAGCAAATTTTAGCAATGATAACGCTCAAGTTTATTGCTACTAATATCATTAATAAAGGCAAGCCTATGCAACTTTCATCTGATAGCTCATCTTATCGCCTAAACGCCAATTTAGCAGATAATAGCGTGGTGTGTTTGATGGCGCCGACAGCAAGTGGCAAGACTGCACTGGCTTATGAGTTATATAATACAGGGCGTTATGAGCTAATTTCAGTAGATTCAGCGCTGATTTATCGTGATATGAATATCGGTACGGCAAAACCAACCGCTATTGAGTTGGCGCGTTATCCACATCATTTGGTTGACATTATCGATCTTATGCAGAGCTATAGCGTCGCCGAATTTGTGAATGACGTTGCCCGTTTGATTGATAGCTGTCACGAGAATGGCAAAATACCGTTGCTGGTTGGCGGTACTATGATGTATTACATGGCGCTGCTAGACGGGCTATCTCCAGTACCGGATAGTGATGATGGTGTTCGCGCACGTGTGGAGCAGTGGCGGCAAGATGAAGGCATTAGTGTGCTTTACGACTATTTAGGTGAGATAGATCCGATCAGCCATGAGCGCCTTCATGCGACTGATACTCAGCGCATCACCCGAGCAGTTGAAGTTTATCTGCAAACTGATACCCCTATAAGTGACTGGCAGCGCAAGCCCAAGCAGGCACTGGCAAATAATCCCAATCAGCAATGGCATGCATTGACAGTCATGCCTGATCGTCCATGGTTGCATACACGTATCGAGCAACGTTTAGATATCATGTGGAATGATGGGTTGGTGACTGAGGTCATTGGTCTGCTGGAGCGCTATCCTTTAACACCAAATCTACCGTCCATGCGCTGCGTTGGTTATCGACAAGTACTAGAATACCTAGTACACATCGATCACCCAGTATTTGAACAGCTTCATCTAGATAAAGCGCAATTTTACAGTGCTTTTGAAGTACTCCAGTCTTCAGATCAATCAAGCTTATCTGATGATGCGACCCAGGCACTTGCTTGTCAGCAAATGCAAAATAAGGCATTATATGCGACAAGACAATTGGCAAAACGTCAGTACACATGGTTACGCAAAGTCATGAAATTGCCTAGTAATTCCATGGATGGGGCGATAGCAGCCGAGACCTCTAGCGAGGAAGGCTATTCTATAGACCGCGATATGGTGGTAAAAGCATTCACTACCATGGCGCAGGCAAGAGATTATTTATATTAAATCTCTCAATGATACTAGGGCGTGTCCTCATTTTAAAAATGGTGATAAAAATGAGATAAACTGCCTCAAAATATGGTATGAGTTAATACCTTATAAATACAATATGGTGTACTAAAAATATAGTATTGTAAAAAGCTCTATGCAACTATTATAAAGTAATGACAATTAGTATCAAAATAAATCGTAGATAGCTGTTATAATTTAAATTCATCAAAATAGTAGGTGTAATACTAGCCTAACTGTGTATTTAATCAATATTAATTGACGTTTGTTGATAAAAATAACTAATGAAACAACTAGTTACTTAATTATTTACAATAATAATGTATTCGCGATAAAGTGGAATCACTTAAGAACAAGTAGCGTTTATTTAGATACGTTTTATAAGGAAAATTTATTATTGTATCTGCCGTTAGCCATTATAATTAAATTAACACTTAAAATAATTGGCACTTAAAATAATTGGCACTAAAACATAATTAATAATATTTAGGAGAGCTCTCATGTCAAAAGGACAAACTTTACAAGATCCGTTTTTGAACTCGCTGCGCAAAGATCGCATTCCTGTCTCTATTTTTTTGGTCAATGGTATCAAGCTGCAAGGTCAGATTGAATCATTTGATCAGTACGTGGTATTGCTCAAAAACACTGTCAGTCAAATGGTATACAAACACGCTATCTCAACCGTCGTGCCGGCACGTAATCCACGTAGCAGTACGACGACAGGTACGAGCACCCAACCGCAAAGCGCTGCTCCATCAGGTTATCAAGGCGGCGGATTTGAACGCGGTAGTAATCCTGCTAGCACAGGTGGCTTTGAAGAACGCGGTTTTGCGTCTAATCGCAGTGGTTTTAATCGTGGCGGCTTTAGCCAAGGTCAAGATCGTGGTTTTGAGCGTGGTAGCTTTGGTCAGAGTCAGGAGCGTGGCTTTGAGCGTGGCGGTTTTGGTCAAGACCGTGGTTTCGAAAACCCAGCAGAAAATACGGGTTTTGAGGAAAAACCAAATGATGGATCTAATGATAACAATGGTTAGAGACTAAGGGTTAGAGAGCAAGATTCATTATCGAAGGTGCATTACTAATACGTGATTTATCCGATCAAAACCTGCTTTTTATAGTGGGTTTTTTTTGTATAAACAAACGTATAATAATGGTCTGAAATGACGTGCCGAGTTGTTAGTGATTGGTTTCGTAGATTATTATTAATATTGGGCATAGTATAGTAAAATACAGTATTGATTCATTATAAAATAGAGCGAATCCATGAGTAATACCCAAATCAATCTAACCCATGAGCAGTTTATTAGTAAGGCCATCGAAGCGATTAATACTGAGATATCGGCATTGGCTTTACTAACAGAGCAGATAGACGATAGGTTTGCACAAGCATGCGATATTATTTTGGCTTGTAAGGGTCGAGTCGTGGTCACTGGTATGGGTAAGTCAGGATTGATCGGGCGTAAAATAGCGGCGACGTTTGCCTCTACTGGCACGCCAGCCTTTTTTATGCACCCTGGTGAAGCTGGGCATGGCGATTTAGGCATGTTGGTAAAAGGTGATGTACTGCTTGCTATCTCTAACTCTGGTGAGTCCGACGAGATTAAGATGCTGCTGCCAGTGGTCAAACACCTAAATATTCCACTGATTAGTATTAGCCGTGATAAGCGCGGTATGTTGCCTCGTGCCGCGAACATTGTATTGACGCTCGGTAAATCGCAAGAGGCTTGTCCACTTAATCTTGCTCCTACTTCCAGTACCACGGCGACCTTAGCGCTTGGTGATGCATTAGCCGTTGCCTTAGTCCATGCGCGCAACTTTACCTCAGAAGATTTCGCATTATCGCATCCAGCGGGCGCATTAGGTCGTCAGCTGCTAACGCGAGTTGAAGATTTAATGCATACTAAGTCAGAAGATTTGCCGCTCATTCATCAGCAAGCGCCACTGCAAGAAGCGCTTTTTACTATGTCTGCTGGGCGCTTAGGAATGACGGTGGTGACCGATGATAATGATAAGGTGGTTGGGGTATTTACAGATGGTGACCTACGCCGTGGTCTAGAAAAAGGCATCGATTTGCAAACGCCGATGGGTGAAGTAATGGTTAGTAATCCACGGCGCATTAGCAAGACCATGCGCGCATCAGACGCGCTCAGTGTGATGAATGAAAATGGTATTAGCCAGTTGCTAATTATTGACGACCAAGATCGTTTAGAAGCAATTATTACGGTACATGATTTGCTACAAGCCGGTGTAAAATAAATAGCATTAATAAAGATATCGGTTTATACAGTATAGATTCACACAGTATCGATTTATAACAATAAAATGTAAAAAATCGCCTTAAGAAAGAGGGACATGATGCAAGACTTAATCAAAAAAGCTGGACAAGTAAAGCTGTTAATAATGGATGTCGATGGTATTTTATCAAACGGTCAAATTATCTATGATGCCAATGGTATCGAGACCAAGGCTTTTTCTGTTCATGATGGCGTAGGCGTTAAGTCGTTAGCACGTTATGGCATTTTGACGGCTATTATTACAGGTCGTAGCAGTGCTATGGTAGATAAGCGCGCCGCGGAAATGGGCGTGAATTATGTGGTGCAAGGTCGTGATGATAAGCTGGTTGCTTTAAATGAGCTGCTAACCATACTTGATCCAGCGCTCAATATTACGGCTGCCGATTGCGCTTATATGGGCGATGATTTACCAGACATTAAAGCGATGCAGACCGTTGGATTTGCTGCAACAGTACCCAATGCGCATGCTGAAGTGATCAATCGCAGTGACATGGTCACCACCCGAGCAGGTGGCACTGGCGCTGTACGTGAAGTATGTGACCTCATTTTGAAAGGTCATGGACACTATCAAGACTTCATCGCGCACTATACGCTTGATGCAGCAAAAACTCAGGATAATTTGTCGTGAATACTCGTGTTTTAATAGTTCTTGCCTTGATTATTGCTGGTATTGCAGGTTGGTTTTTTCAACAGCAAGGAGAGATAGCGCCGCCAGTTAGTATGGAAGCGACCGATGTTGATTATGAAGCAACAGATATCAAAGCGGTACAAACTAATGAGAAAGGCGAAACTGAGTATGAGATGACTGCCAAAACATTGACGCACAATCCAGAGACCAATTTAGACGAGATGTCAGGCATCACTATGAATTGGGAGCCATCGGCAGAGCAGCGTTATCGTATTGAAGCGGGTAGTGCTGCTATCAGTCAGCAAACGGGTGAACTCAGCTTGTCAGGGGGCTTTTCACTGGTCAGTGAAGGCAATAAAGACGCGCCAGATATTGAACCGATAAAGGTGACAGGTAGTATCCTTAAAGGCAATACCAAATCAGGGCAAGTATATAGTGACGCGCCTGTTAAGATTGAACAAGGCATGAATCGTTTTGAAGCTTCTAGCATGACCGCCAACCTTGAGACTGGTGAATATGAGTTTGGTCAAGTGGCTGTCGCTTTTACTCCAGCTGAACGCCAAGATAAAGCATTGTTTTGATCGCAGTAACTCTTATTGACTATGTAATAAAAATAGCAGCTAGCATAAAGTTTGCAAATCCTACTACCCATTATAAAACGAGTGATTTTTATGACATCTAAATTTTTGCCTACTTTGCGCTCATCATTAGCACGCTTTAATCTAACATCGTGCCGCTTGCGTCAATTACATGTGCTGCCAACGGTTATGCTGCTGGCACTACCACTTTACAGTCATGCGCTGCCATCAGATGCCAATCAAGAAATCAAACTATTGGCTGATAAAGCGACCTATAGTGAGCGTACAGGCGTTACCAGCTACTCGGGTAGTGTCATTATCACTCAAGGTACGTTTAAAATGACCGCTGATAACATTACGGTCAACCTATCACAGGGTCGCAGTATCAACTCGGCAGTAGCGACTGGACGCCCTGCAACCATGCAACAGGTGGTCACACAAGAAAAAGGGCTGGCAAAAGGTCAAGCCAATAAGATTGATTATAATGCGGTCACTGGTATTGTTACTTTGACGGGTAATGCTAAGTTGGTTCAAAATGGCGCAAGTTTTGCGGGTAATGTCATTCGTTATAGCCTAAAAGCTGGTGATGTTGAAGCAACTGCTGGCGGTAATCAGCGCGTAGAGTTAGTCTTTCCGCCCAGTAGTAATGGTAGCCAAAGTAGCATCCGCTAAAAAGCTGAATGGTGAATGTAACTGTATCAACACCCTTTAGTGTATCAGTGCTTGAATTCTGCAACCGTATGAGTAAGTTATGAGTGATAATAAAAATACAAACCCTTTAGCAACCAACAACAACGCAGCACCTGCGACGCGACTATCAATGCAAAATCTAGGCAAACGCTATGGTAAGCGCTGGGTTGTGAAAGATGTCTCTTTCTCCGTAGAACAAGGGCAAGTCGTTGGTTTATTAGGTCCAAATGGTGCAGGGAAGACAACCAGCTTTTATATGGTGGTAGGGTTGGTCAATATGGATAAAGGCCGTGTCACTTTAGGAAAAATGGATCTGTCTAAATATGCCATGCATGAGCGTGCGCGTGCAGGAATTGGTTACTTACCACAAGAGGCGTCTATTTTTCGCAAATTGTCTATCGAAGACAACATCTTGGCTATTTTAGAAACTCGCAAAGAATTAAATAAAAGCGAGCAAAAGCAAGAGCTGGAAAAACTAATCGGTGAATTCCATCTAGAGCATGTACGAAAATCATTAGGCATGAGCGTATCAGGTGGTGAGCGTCGTCGCTGTGAAATTGCCCGTGCATTGGCGGCTGACCCAAAATTCATTTTATTAGATGAGCCATTTGCAGGCGTGGATCCTATCTCTGTTGGTGATATCAAAGACGTTATTTTGACCCTCAAAAATCGTGGTATTGGTGTTTTGATTACCGATCATAACGTTCGCGATACCTTGGCTATTTGTGAGAAAGCTTATATCGTCTCAGAAGGTTCTATTATCGCTGAGGGTACTTCTAGTGAAGTGTTAGAAAATGAATTGGTAAAAGCCGTTTATCTGGGTAAAGACTTTCACGTATAAATGAGGATGTGTTGAATATTGTACTTGTCTCGAATACATTTTTTTGCTAAATGCGCATCGATTAGCTCTGCGTATTTTTAAATGTTTAATACACCCTTAATATCTTAACGTGTTTTTCGCGCTACTATTTACGCTGTCTGTTAAACTTATAATTTCCATTAAGTTCTCAAGACAGCGCTTGCTACTTTTCCTATATCTAGCTATTCATCATATTTAGCATCACCTCTTCTATAAGATCTAGTCCATCATACTGATGGCTAATTTATCTCAAAGATCATTCTCAAATTAACGCTTATCAGAGCGTCACGATATTTTATCAATTAATCTTGATTGGACACTTGAATAAGGTTCATACGTTATGGCAAAAAATAAAAGTAGTTATGTCTGTCAGCATTGCGGCGCGCATTTTGGCAAGTGGGCAGGGCAATGTACCGATTGCGGTGAATGGAATAGCTTGGTTGAAGCACCAAATGTCAGCATGCCGCATCACAATAAAAACGTTTCTAAACCAGCAGCAAATCGATCAGCATCTCGTGAATCAGGTGGTGCACCATCAGGAAATTATTCGGGTACGCATAGTGCGGTCATGCCGCTCAATGCCGTGAGCGTAACGCTAGACACACGCTTACCAACTGGTATTAGTGAGTTTGATCGTGTACTTGGTGGTGGATTGGTTGCTGGTTCAGTCGTTTTAATCGGCGGTGATCCTGGTATCGGTAAATCGACGATTTTGCTGCAAACTGCGACTAATATGGCACGTGCCGACTCGTTGGCAGGTAGCGCCTTGTATGTGACTGGTGAAGAATCATTGGCACAGGTTGCTATGCGCGCTAGGCGCTTAGATTTACCGGCCGATAGATTACGCGTACTGGCCGAAACCAATGTAGAGACTATTTGTGCCGCCTTGACTCAAGAGCAGCCCGCCATCGCTATTATTGACTCTATTCAAACCATTTATACGGATGCAATCAATTCTGCACCTGGCGGCGTCAGTCAAATTCGAGAGTCTGCGGCTATCTTGACTCGCTACGCCAAACAGACTGGCACCGCGCTATTTTTAGTGGGTCACGTGACCAAGGAAGGCACGCTCGCAGGGCCGCGCGTTCTTGAACACATGGTTGATACGGTCTTATATTTTGAAGGTCAATCAGACTCACGCTTTCGGATGATTCGTGCCGTCAAAAACCGCTTCGGTGCCGTCAACGAATTAGGTATTTTCGGTATGACAGATATGGGACTGAAAGAGGTCGCCAATCCATCAGCGATATTTTTGAGTCGCTATGACAAACCCGTTGCTGGATCTGTCGTCATGGTCAGCCGCGAAGGCACACGACCCTTGTTGGTGGAGGTACAAGCGTTAGTGGATGATTCGCAAGGCTCACCTAGACGAATGGCATTAGGATTGGATTTTCAGCGCCTGTCCATGCTGCTGGCCGTCATGCATCGTCATGGCGGCATTCATACCAGCGGACAAGATGTGTATGTCAACGTCGTCGGTGGTGTCAAGGTCATAGAGACGGGATCTGACTTAGCAGTATTGTTGGCTTGTGCCTCAAGTATTAAAGAAAAAGCGTTGCCATCGTCATTGGCTGTATTTGGTGAAGTGGGATTGTCGGGTGAAATCCGTCCTGTACCGAACGGTCAAGAACGTTTGAAGGAAGCGATGAAACATGGATTTAAGCACGCCATTATTCCAAAAGCCAATGCGCCTGCTAAGGATGCTCCTCAATTTAAAGGCATCAATGTGATTGCCGTTGAACGTCTTGATGATGCCATTGAAAGTGCATTTGAACTGTAAAGTGTAAGGGTTAATCATTTTGATTATGGTTGTTTTATAAATTATTGCTAAGCGCTACAGCTTTATCTGTAGCCTAATGGATACAATAAACTGAAACTACAAAAAAGCGCCTAACACTGATGTGTTAGGCGCTTTTTATGGTTTTTTTATGGTTTAATGCAAATAGACTGTTTTTTAGAATTATGGTCCTGAAACGCGCTCAATAGCAACATTACCCACACCTTTACCTGTAATACCGAGTTTTTTGGCAGCACCATAAGACAAATCTAGCACACGGTTACCATGGAATGGACCACGATCATTCACTTTTACCACGACGCTTTTACCATTAGTCTTATTCGTGACTTTAACATAGCAATTCAATGGCAGTGAACGATGCGCCGCTGTCAAACCATTCATATCGAATGTTTCGCCACTGGCTGTTTTACGACCATGGAATTTACGACCATACCAAGAGGCTAGGCCTGTTTGCTTAAATTTACTGACCGAGTTAGAGGCTACGGCTGTCAGACGCTCTAATACATCTTCATCATTAGTCAGTTGAGAGGTGTCACTGGCTAACAGCGAGCTGCTAAGTGCCAATGAAGTTGGTTGGCGTGCTGACTTCACCAAACTTGATGCGCCATCATGCTGACGGCTAAGCTCACCAAGTATACGATCGATATGGGAGGCGTTATCTTGTGAAATCATCGCAAGAGAGGTTTTTGCTTCTACAGCATTTGCATTAGTAGCAACTGCGGAGCCAGCAAACAATACTGCTGACATGGTAAGTAAACCAGATAAACGCTTATTCATAGATACCTCTATAACTTATACTTTAAAATCTAACTCTAATAGTTCTAGACTGAGCGTGGCAATGTTAGACCAATCTAACAGCGTCACAAACTCTAAAGCCGCATCATCAATATTTTTTTCATATAATTATTGATACTAAACGTGGCTTTTATAGATTTTAAGGTATGGTAATTTTTCATTTTATTATCATAAGCGGGTCAGGATAATACGACCAAAGATACTTATGAAACGCTCAAATGACAGCTAACGATATTAGTAGAATACCCAATCTAAATACAAAGGTTGAGTATAGAGTCCGCTATATGTGCTATTTACAAATTTTCTAACATTGCTAAATTAATAAAGGTTTTAGAAGGCCTTACGTGTGTCTTTGTTATTAAACCGTTAATTAAGTAGTGTATTTGAAAGCTTGCAATCTACAATTCGCTAACTATACGTACGAGCTACAACCAAAATATAATTAAATGCAAAGTTTATTAGTAGCTATGTACGGGTTATGTATCAAAGTACAGTTAAACGAGGTTAACGCAATTATTTGTAAAAAACAAGGATTAAAATCTATCAGTACCAATTGGCAACGAAGTGTTTTAATGAGAGGAAATATGAGGGTTTTTTTAATTATTTCAATTAAATCAATGGCTTGTATTTATTATCAAAAGTAGATAGAAGGATTTTTATGGCAAGTTATAGGACTTTCCATAAAATGATGAAACAATAAAATTTGTTAGAAACTCTTAATTTGTTGTTGATTTATATTTATTTTCGACCATTTTGCATGTGACAACACTCTAAATGAAGACTTTAATTGGCTGGTTCATCCGCCTTACGACTTTTATATAGCCTGTATTTTTTGATTTTTAACATGAATAACATTAAGGTGAAGTTTGAATGTTCATTAGAGAATCACTAGGGCGTGTCCCTAATTCAGTTTACAGTGGATCATAGTACAAGCTAGATACAGCATAGACTTATAATTACGAGCCAATTTTTCGT
>NZ_JABASQ010000022.1 GCF_016107535.1 Psychrobacter cibarius
GGCTTAACTTCTGGCTTAATTTCTGGCTTAATTTCTGGCTTAATTTCTGGCTTAACTTCTGGCTTAACTTCTGGCTTAACTTCTGGCTTAACTTCTGGCTTAATTTCTGGCTTAATTTCTGGCTTAATTTCTGGCTTAACTTCTGGTTTGTTAGTGGGCGGGATTGTGACTGGTGGCTTCACTTCTGAATTAAATTCATCACTATCATTACCACATGCAGCAAGCATGGTAGATAACATTAGCATACTGATTACTTTTACTGAACGTGTAGATGTCATTTTCATAACACTCCCCTAATTAGAACAAGAGAGGAATATAACACTTATGTTTATGTTATGTTTGCTATTTGTTATACCGCTAATTTTATATTTGAATCTCATGTTCCAGATATATTTAGAAATGAGTTCAATTAAATCATTTAAATGGAAGGCATGATAGTTTTTAGGTTTAAAGTGTCAGGTGCATTCTAGAAAAATACAGTCATCGCAATAAGATATATAACAAAAATAGTTCTGAATACCTTTTCTTAATTTTATGCTAACTTATTAATTATTCAATGGTATAAAAAGCATAAAAGGTCATTACTAATGTCAACGCCTCAAACTTCCACGGCGCAGCCTACTATTTTAGAGCCATCATGGTTTACTCGACCAACCTGTGTGGTCGCTGCTGACTTAATAGGTAAAGTGCTGTGTAGAAAGCTGTCAGATACGGATGGCACAACTAAAATATTGCGTATGCGCATCTCAGAAACTGAAGCTTACATCGGTGCGGGCGATCCCGCTTGTCACTCACATGCTGGCAGCCGAACGCCGCGCACTGAAATCATGTATGAGCAAGGTGGCGTTTTTTATGTGTATTTGACTTATGGCGTCCATCATATGCTTAATTTAATCAGCGGTGCTATCGACTCCCCTGAGTCGGTGCTGATACGCGCGGGGTTTTTAGCAGAAGATAGTGACCGCCTGCGAGATGAGCAATTATTGAGCTTAGATCAACAACTGATTCATCCTAAGCAGTTTTCTGGTCCCGGTAAGCTGACTAAGCGTTTACAAATCGACCGTGACGTGTATGGCAAATCTATTCATCCAGCATCAGCCGTTTGGATAGAAGAAGACGGTTGCAAGCCGCCAGTATCGCTGCGTCCACGGATTGGTATTGATTATGCGGGCGAGGCAAAAGAGTGGTTATTACGCTACATTTGGACTGACCATCCTTCGTTATCCAAAAAATAGTAAGATTGATAGTTGATGGCTGTTTTTCTAAATAGCCTAGAAGGAAGTAATACATGTATAAATTGACGGTTTTTATTCCAGATACAGCATTAGAGCAGGTAAAGTCCGCTTTATTTTCGGCGGGCGCTGGGACGATTGGCAATTATGAACAGTGCTGTTGGCAAGTGCAGGGAATAGGGCAATTTAGACCACTGGCAGGCAGTAATCCAAATATTGGAGCACATGATCGACTGGAAACCGTTGAGGAATGGCGAGTAGAAATGGTAGTGGCTGATGCTGATATTAAAGAGGTCGTCGAGGCGTTAAAGCAGGCGCATCCTTATGAAACGCCTGCCTATGATGTGATTGAAGTATTAGACTTTTAGGGTCAGCTCTCAGTCTTTTTTGATTTTAATCACGTTATAACTCGGATAGCCAAGCTCGATTTTGTAATCTTCACTGCCGCGTTTGGCTTTTACTTTTATTTTACTGTCACCTTTTTTGTATTTGACGTCTTTGACTCGATAACCCATATTGCTGACTTTATTCGCAGCCCTTTGCTCGATAGCAGGCTGATAAAGCTCTTTATCAATGGAGTTGATGGTCTTCTTGTGCTTTTTGTAGACCTTACTGTCTTTATAAACATCTTCGTAAAGGTCGCCGTAAGCATTATAACCAGGTGCGGTGACACAGCCAGTCGTTAGCGTCAGCAACACTGCAATCATACTGGCGGTAGCAGTGGCTTTTAATAAAGTATGGTGGTTCATCAAATCCTCTTATGATGTCAAAGATGTTTTTGCGTCTCTTATAAAAAAGGGTCAAATAAACCAAGGGCTGGCTTATTTGACCAAAGGCATCAAGTAATCAATGATGCCAAAACTTTATTTAATAGCTTTATTTCACTAATTTCATCTTTAGCGCACTTAGATATAGTCGATTCAATATAATTTAGATTCAAGGAAGGCAAGCGAAAATACTATAAATAGCAGACTAAGCGAGCCTGATACCGTATCTGATTTATATAGGATTGACTATAACTATCAATTGAATGGAGGACATGCCCTAGTCTTTTTCAATCTTAATCACATTTAAATTTGGGTAACCAAGTCGTATTTCATATTCTTGCGAGCCGCGCTTGGCTTCAATCTCGAACACGCCGCTTCCGTTCTTTTCTTCCAACTCAATGTCTTTGACCTGATAGCCCATGCCTTGTATTTTATTGATTGCACGTTGCTTAATTGCTGGATAACGCGAGTCTCTTTTAATACTATCTTCGATATCATCATTTTTATAGTGCTTATTATTCTTATGCTTGCCATTATTTTTATATTTGTCTTTCTTGTAATGGTCTTTGTCATATCTATCGTCTTGCCAAACATTAGACCAAACTTTTTTATTCGAGCTAATAAGTTTTAGATCAGGATACGTGTATTTTAGCTCGTATGCTTGGTTGTTCTTTTTGGCATAAGCGGTCATTATGCGATTGCCACGGTAGTTATCGGATTTGATATCCATAACCTGATAGCCTTTACGGCGCAGATCAGCGCGTAGCTTTTGACTAATACGGTTATAGTCAGTGTTACCATAATCATCATTACCACCATATACTGGATAATTATCATATCCTGGACCGACGACGGTACACCCAATTGTAGTGCCCAATAATGCAATCGCAAGACCAGTAGATATAACGGTCTTAAATGAGAAAGGCTTTAGAGTTTTCATGATCCAATATCCTATAATATTTTTAAATTACCCGTCGCATCATTGCTGGTGATAGCCGAGCACGTACGCACTCTATAAATTGTTCATATAATCGTATTCATAACTTACTGGCAAATTAATTGTTACCATCGTCATTACCATTATGCGCTTTGAAATATTTTCTTACATTATCTATCATAATGGACAAAGCTTGATGATTAGTGTCTTTTGCGTTAATAAGTTGTAATCAGGGTAACGAATATGAATCATGTAAGCATATGCTTACACGTAATGACGCTTACGCGACTTAACATCAGGTTAGGAATTAGGCATTATAGTCACACGGCATTAGGGAATGTGACTCAAGGATTGAGTTGACCGCATTAAGGATAATGATTCACTTATTAGCATCAGGATGATAATGATAAGTGGAGTAAGGACACATACCCTTTGCTGCTATCAGTAGTTAATGCTGGTAGTTGTAGTAAAAAGGGCAGGATGCCCAGTATCACAATATGCTGAATATTATGCAAGGATGCATGGGAAACAGTGGTGATAGGTAACATGGATGGTTAATAATAAAACCGCATAACAGTTAATTGCTATGCGGTTTTATTGTGTCTAGACTTTGAGAAAAGCCTAATCCCTAAAGTAATCGATATTTGATTTAGCTTCTAGAAACTTCGCTAAATATATTTGTCGAAATTTAGATGAAGTGCTAGTAATAAAAAAACCGTATAGGCAATATACGGTTTTTTGTTTTTTGAAATTACAATAACTTAGTATTTATGTTCAGTACGCCATGCGTCTACTTCACGTTCAGCATCATCTTTGCTGTGACCATAACGTTCTTGAACTTTTCCGACCAATTTATCACGGCTACCTTCAACGTGTAATAAATCATCATCAGTAAGATCAGCCCATTTTTGTTTTACTGAGCCTTTTATTTGGTTCCATTCACCTTTTAGAGTATGTTCGTTCATTTTTATGTTCCTTCTTTTATTATAAAATTGGTTATTGAGACAATTATTCCATCTGTCTTTAATCGACATTTTACTCAGCTGCTATCAGTACTTATGAATCAGCTAACTGGTGATATCTAATATAAGTGCTCACCATCGCCATGTCTGTATATGCAATGTTGAGAGTGTTGCTCCATTATGGAGATCTGCACAGCTATGTTATGCATCGTCCATTTGTGTAATGAATGAAGTGTTTTATCAGTGACATACGTAAAGAGGATCAACAAGTCTGACGATGATTTATAAAAATGACGTCGTAACACGCTGTAAATATAGGAATAAAAAAAGTATCTGTCATCATAAATGTGGCGGCTATTTTTTTATGATTGTTTTAGGATGGGTTAAAACGAATCATCAAGAATAAGTAAGGTTAAATATTTAGTGATAGACTTCTTGTTTAAATGGCTATAGCCTTATAGTTGAAATAACAATTGTTTTATAGATTAAGTTGGGGCAGATTGATAGTGAATGTACTTAACAGCGTAAGTGCTAAAAAACCGGAAACTAAGCGCAAGCAGGCAAAAGCGAAAACCCGTCATAAATTGCTAAAAAGTGCCTTGCAGCTGTATAGCGTAGAGGGCGCTCTTGGTATGAGCATGAATAAAATCGCGAAAGGTGCAGGTATTGCTCAGCCAAGTTTTTATAATCATTTTGATAGTTTAGATGCGTTGCAGCAGGTGTTAAGCAAGCAACTTAAAGACAACTATTTATCGCCGATGCGCATGGCGTGGGTAGATATGCTTAAAGACTATCCAACGCTGTCTAAAGAGGATTTCAATGAGCGTTGTCAGGAATGCCTAACATTGATTTTTGATGCCGCTTTTCAAAACATCACTTTATTTCAACGTTTGCTCGAAGACAGTCTGCGCTTTGATTCAAACATAAAATGTAACGGGTTGGGAAGTCTAATCATAGAGATAAGACATGAGTGGACCAAGATATTTATAGAGGGATTGCAGTCAGCCGAGTGCTCTTTTGACGAATCTGACGTTCATCTCTGTGTCGATATCGCTGCCGCCCAAGTACATGAATTGATATTGGGCTGTCATCAACAGCGTTATTCACGGCAGCAAGCCATTGAGATATTGTGCAAAAACTTTGATGGACTTTTTAACAGTTTTTTCGCCAAAGACAAGCGCAGAGTAAATGGCTAGTCATCCAGCTTATCAATGTTGCACTTTGGCTAATTCTCAGTGTTTTTAAGATTGTTAAGATGAGCAAATTTAGTAACCATATTCAACTTATAAAACGGAATTTATATAGTGAAAGCGATATAGTCGAGTCAATTTAAAAGTAGTACAAGGCAACCGAGTGTAGATGTATCTTTAATGCTTCAAGCGAGGTTAACGCAGTAATACTTTTATAGTGGAGTGACCATAGTAAAAAATAACAGGGAGCGCGACCATGGCTAGTGAAAAGAGTCACAAGGATGAACAAACACATTTTAGAACCTGCAATTTATGCGAAGCAATGTGCGGAATTGTCATCAAGCACGATGGTGACAAGGTATTATCGATTAAAGGCGATAAAGATGATCCATTTTCTAAAGGGTATATTTGTCCAAAAGCGACTGCTTTGCAAGACTTGCATGAAGACAGTGATCGCCTGCGTCATCCCGTTGAGAGAACGGCTAACGGTTGGAAAGAGATTGGCTGGGCTGAGGCGTTAGATAAGGTTGCCGCCGGTATTCAGTCGGTACAGAAAAAACATGGTCAAAACGCTTTCGGTATTTATTTAGGCAATCCTAATGTCCATAATTTGGGCAGCATGTTAACCATTAAGCATCTATTAACCAGTATCAAGACGCGCAGTCGCTTTTCTGCGACTTCCATCGACCAGTTACCGCATCACATTGTTAGCATGCATCTGTTCGGGCATATGCTGCGCATCCCTGTGCCCGAAGTCAATCGTACCAAATATATGCTCATCATTGGCGGCAATCCGCTGGCGTCTAACGGCAGTATTATGACCGCACCAAACATGCGTCAAAAACTAAAAGATATCAAAGCGCGTGATGGTAAAGTGGTGGTGATTGATCCACGCCGCACCGAAACCGCCGACATTGCTAGCGAGCATCACTTTATTCGTCCAGCGACCGATGTTTTGCTCTTGCTCGCCATGCTCAATGAAATTTATCTCCAAGGGTATGCGGACAAGGCACGCGCTAACAATAATAGAGCAGCGGCGCTCGCGCCAGAGATTGCACGCATTGCAGACTTTGCAAAAGACTATAGCGCCGAGTCCGTCGCTGAGATTACTGGTATTGCGGCAGATGAGATTAAACGACTCGTCAAAGAATTTTGTGAAGCAGAAAGTTCGGTCTGTTACGGGCGCATGGGCGTCTCGGTGCAAGAGTTTGGCTTACTGAGTCAATATCTAATCATGCTGATTAATATTGTCACAGGTCGTTTGGATGAAGTGGGTGGTCTGATGTTCCCCAATCCTGCGGTCGACGTGGTCAATAACTCAGGCCCAGGTTATTTAGGTAAGCGCCATAGCCGCGTGAGTAACTTGCCTGATTTTAACGGCGATTATCCAGTGGTAGCGATGGCGGATGAGATGTTGGTAGAAGGGGCGGGGCAGCTAAAAGGCTTTATGACTGTCGCGGGCAACCCTGTACTCAGCACGCCGAATGGTGAAAAGTTAGATACGGCTTTTGCCAACTTAGACTTTATGGTCGCTATTGACTACTTTGTCACAGAAACCAGCCGTCATGCGCATATCATTTTGCCGCCGGTATCGCCGCTAGAGCGCGATCATTATGACGTCACCTTTAACAATTTTGCTGTCCATAACGTCGCCAAATATTCAAAGGCATTGTTTGTTAAGCAAAGAAGTGCCAAACATGACTGGCAAATCTACTTAGAGTTAGCAAAACGCTTGGATAAAAAAGCCGTACTTGCAACCAAAGTCGAACGCCTAACAATAAAAGTTTTGGGTCCGAAATTTGTGCTTAATCAAGGTCTGAAACGTGGGCCTTATAAGGGTCTCAATCTAAAGCAATTGAAGAAAAATCCGCATGGAATTGATTTGGGATCGCTCAAAACCATGCTGCCACAAGCGTTAAAACACAAAGACAAGCAGATTCATCTTAATGTTGATTTTTATCGAGCAGATTTAGAGCGGGTGCAGGAGATGATGCAGGACTATGATGACAAGCAAATTCTATTGATTGGTCGTCGTCATGTACGCAGCAATAATTCGTGGCTACACAACAGCTATCGCTTGGTAAAAGGTAAGCCGCGCTGTACTTTGATGCTGCATCCTGAAACGGCGAAACAGTACGGTATTGAGGATGGTCAAAACGTAAAAGTAACGTCGCGTGTGGGTAGTGTCACGATCGTAGCAGAAGTGACGGATGAGCTGATGCCAAATGTCGTGAGTATCCCTCATGGGTGGGGTCATGGCCGTAAAGGGGTAAAACAAAAAATCGTTCAAGCGCATGCGGGCGTCAGTGTCAATGATTTGACAGACGATACCTTAATCGATCAGCTAAGTGGCAATGCGGCAGTCAATGGTGTACCAGTACAATTGGAAGCGATTGAGCCGGAAGCAACTGATTTGGAGACGGCTGATTCTGATGTTGATTTCAATATGGAATCAGGGAGCGCTGCATAAAATAGTTCTAGAATAAAAGTCTTCCATATAAAGAAAAAAGGCGCTGACTTATAGTGGTAGCGCCTTTTTTACGTTTCTTATTCTTACGTTTCTTATTTCTACGTTCCTAAGCCAACAAAATCAAAATCGACTGGCGGTGTCTCACCTTGTATCAATAAGCTGATAGCCTTTGCCGAACCACAAGCATGGGTCCAACCAAGCGTACCATGACCTGTATTGAGCCATAAATTATCAAAACTAGCATCCATATTATGACTACCATGACGGACTTGACCCCTGTGTGCGCGCCCAATTAACGGCACATTAGAAGGTGTCATTGGACGTAGCCCTGTCCAATATTGCACAGAATTGGCAATGATACCTTTGGGAAACAACTGCTGCACACGGCGGGTAATGGCAGCACAGCGCGTGCTATTTAAATCCAAATTGTAGCCGTTAAATTCTGCCGTTCCAGCGACGCGTAACTTGTCACCAAGGCGTGATGTCACCAGCTTAAACTCATCATCAATGAGACTGACAAAGGGTGCTAGATGCGGGGCGCGGGGGTTGATTTGATAAGTAGCTGAGTAGCCTTTGGCTGGAAATATCGGCGCATGTATTCCCAAAGGTCTTAGTAATGACACACTATAGCTACCGAGGGCTAGTACATGGCTGTCTGCACTAAAGGTTTGCGCGTTTTCTCCCTTAGGTTGAATGGTAATACTATGTACATGCGGGCGAGCAGAATGGGCGTCAGTGTTTAACGCCAGAATCTCGGTATCGTATAAAAACTTAACGCCAGCCTCGATGCAGCGCTCGGCTAAGCGCTGGGTAAATAAATGGGCATTACCCGATTCATCACGGCTGGTATAAGTAGCACCTTTTAGCTTATGAGCAATAGGGTAAAGCGCAGGCTCTAGGTTAACGGCATTATTTATATCGATGACATGACGCTCACAGCCTAACGCTTGCATGCGCTCCGTTGGCGCAATCGCGGCATCAAATTCCGCTTGATTGGTATAAAAATGCATAATACCACGCGTTTGCTGCTCGTAATCAATACCGATATCAGCACGCAGCTGTTGTAGTGCATCTCGTGAATACAAGCCTAAACGTACCATTTGTACCAGATTGGCATCGGCTCTATCTGCACGGCATTCTTGCAAAAACTGCATCGCCCATTTAAGCTGCGCCTTATCAGCACGCAAGCGATACAGCAGCGGTGCATCCTCGCGAAACAGCCATTTAAGCGCTTTCATTGGAGCCGCTGGATTGGCCCAAGGGGTTGCGTGCGAGACAGATATTTGCCCACCATTGGCAAATGAGGTCTGCATACCGGCCGCTGGCTCACGCTCAATGACGGTCACATCGTAGCCTGCTTGGCGAAGGTACCATGCGGTGGTCACGCCCACCACGCCCGCTCCGAGTACCGCAATATGGGTCATAGATTACTCTGCTGCTTTTTTAGTAAAAATGTTTTGAAGAGTTCTGCTTATTACGCGTCACTCATCATGTCGTACTATTTTTGACGCGCAACATCGGCTTGCAGCGCTGGCGGTAAGTTTAATATCGTAAGCTCACTATCGGCTAAATGCTCTGGACGGGCAACGACCAATGCTTTAAAACCATTACCATTAATAGTGTCATCGGTAATCGCATTAACCACATGAATTTTTTCTAGCTTGTCACCGGCTGCTGGCACGTCACCTGCGCCGCTGACATAATGTAAAAACGCTTTTGGTGCTGCCTTAAAATAAATACGGGCAATCACTTCTTGACCAAGATAGCAGCCTTTATCATAGTCCATACCGCCGCGCTGATGCAGACGCAGCTCTTGTGGCTGAAACAGACCTTGGGTGGCAGCAACTATCCAATAGTTGCCAATGGCAAGACTCGCTTGCATCCACGCTTGGGTATCGGTTGGCGTATTGTGGTCTTCCTGATGACTAAAAGTTGGCACGTCATCAAGCACGCAAGGATAAATGGGCGCGGGCGTACTGGTATCAAACTTTGAAAAGGCACCGAACTTTTTTAAATGGGCTTGAAAAGCCTCAGCACAATCGGCACTGATAACCACATCGTAATGCTTTTCTGCCTGCTTCTTAATCCAAATACCAAATTCAATGCGACCTTTTAAATTGCTAAGCGCCGTTGCTTGATAACTGAGTCCGAGCTTGGTGACATCAGAGGTTAGCTGACCCTGTAAGAATTTTTCTGCATCTTCACCTTGAATCGTTAGTTGAACAAATTGTGGCAATGTTGATGAGAGGGTCGATACTTTTGATTGAGTCATTATTATTATCCTATTCATAAGTCGCTATCGTTATAAGTAGCCATAGCCTCAGATATTGTGGTGAGTACTGAGTTATTAAAGTAATTGCTAAAGTAAATATTGAGGTTTTTACCATCTAAAGATACATGGTC
Organism: Psychrobacter cibarius; assembly: GCF_016107535.1. Taxonomy (GTDB): domain Bacteria; phylum Pseudomonadota; class Gammaproteobacteria; order Pseudomonadales; family Moraxellaceae; genus Psychrobacter; species Psychrobacter cibarius. Next base: position 9,962 of record NZ_JABASQ010000022.1, read on the forward strand.
ATCAAACCAAATTTATTTAAAGCAGAGTACCACAAAACACTGTGTGATAAAAAACGTCCGCTGTAAGACATGAGCGAATCTATCAATTAGTCACAGCACCGCATTTACAAGCGAAGCGATTGGTTAAAGCTGGCGAGTTACGGTACAATGTTAGCTCTAGAATACACCCAATTTATCACGGCTGACGAGGAAATTATGAGCTTACCCAATTGCCCAAAATGCGATGCTGAATATACGTACGAAGATGGTGCGTTACTGGTATGTCCCATGTGTGCTCATGAATGGACTGCGGCTGAAACCGATGCGGCACAAGCTGAAGAGCAAGGCGCGGTCATTCGTGATGCGGTCGGTAATGAGCTGCAAGATGGCGATACCGTCACCGTGATTAAAGACTTAAAAGTCAAAGGTTCATCGACCGTTATTAAAGTCGGTACCAAAGCAAAAGGTATTCGCCTGCTGCCCGATGCGTCTGATGGTCATGATATCGACTGTAAACTTGATGGTTTTGGGCCAATGAAGCTTAAATCATCTGTTGTTAAAAAAGCATAAATTATTAAATGTGCTTTAAAAATCTGCTAAGCATTAACAACAAGACGCAAAGTTATTTTTAATAAAATAAGACAGAACCAATATTAAAGAAATAATAAGTAGAGAATAATTATGAGCACTAAAAACGAACAGCTATTTGCGCAAGCCCGAAAACATATTCCTGGCGGCGTAAACTCGCCAGTCCGTGCCTTTGCTGGTGTCGGTGGCACGCCTATTTTTATGCACCGTGCTAACGGTAGCAAAATTTATGACACCGAAGACAATGCTTATATCGATTATGTCGGCTCTTGGGGTCCAATGATTTTGGGTCATGCGCACCCTAAAGTGATTGATGCGGTCAAAAAAGCAGCTGATGATGGTTTAAGTTTTGGTACGCCTACACCGTTTGAAACGACTGTTGCCGATAAAATTTGCGAAATCGTTCCTAGTGTGGAGATGATTCGTATGACTAGCTCAGGTACAGAAGCGACCATGAGTGCGATTCGCTTGGCACGTGGTTATACCCAACGTGACAAAATCGTTAAATTTGAAGGTTGCTATCATGGGCACTCAGACAGCTTATTGGTAAAAGCAGGTTCGGGCATGCTTGATATCGGTGAGCCAACCTCAAAAGGCGTGCCAGCAGATTTTGCCAAGCATACGATTACGATTCCTTATAATGACCCACAAGCGATTAAAGATTGCTTTGAGAAATGGGGCGAAGAAGTCGCTTGCGTGATCTTAGAACCAATCGCTGGCAACATGAATATGGTCATTCCGACCCAAGAATTCCATGATACCTTGCGTGCAGAATGTACTGCCAACGGTTCAGTGCTGATTTTTGATGAGGTGATGACGGGCTTCCGTGTTGGACTGGGCGGTGCCCAAGCGCATTTCGGCATTGATCCTGATTTGACGTGCTTTGGTAAAATCATCGGTGCAGGTCTGCCTGTTGGTGCTTTCGGCGGTAAAAAAGAAGTGATGTCTTGCATTGCGCCACTCGGCGGCGTCTACCAAGCCGGCACATTATCAGGTAATCCACTCGCGATGCGTGCGGGTATTGCGATGTTTGAAGACTTAACCGTAGATGGTTTTTATGCTGAGTTAGCAGCGAAAGTTGATCGTCTAGTAGATGGTTTTCAAGCAGCGGCTGACAAACACGGCATCAACATGCGTACCAATAAATTGGGCGGTATGTTTGGCATGTTCTTTGTTAAAAACAATGAAACTGACACGCCAAAGAACTTCGATGACGTGACAGAGTGCGATATGACGGTGTTTAACACGTTCTTCCATGGCATGTTGGATCGCGGTATTTATCTGGCACCCTCTGCTTATGAAGCAGGCTTTATGTCAATTAAACACAGCAATGAAGATATTGATGCGTCGATTAAAGCCGCTGACGAGATTTTTGCAGAAATGGCAAAAGCGTAACTGTTTGTTCAGGACCTTATTTATTCAGGACCTTGTTTATTTAAGACCTGTTTAAAATGTATGTACTTACAAGAACCAGTATGAGAAATCATGCTGGTTTTTTTTGTGTCCAATATTTATCCTTTTGTGATTTTTACTATAAAAGATAAAGATTTTTTGACGATGACTGCATAAATTAAAAAACTAAGACTAAGACTAAGACTAAGACTAAGACTAAGACTAAGACTAAGACAGTTCCTTCTTTGGGTGATTGCAAAATAAACGATAAATTATGCTATTCTGAGATGAATCAAGACAATTGAGCAAGGATGCTAACTGATGACTACAAGCACTAATGATATGCCCAGCAGTAATACGCCACCGTTATGGCAAGCTTCATATGAGAAATATGGAATAAGAAATAATTTAGATGTATTAGAGGGCAAGCACAACCTGCTGGATTTATTGCAACCCAAGATAAACCAGCATAGTGATTCTGTAGCTTTTAGTATGGGGCCTGCCACCCTTACCTTTGCACAATTGGATATTGCCAGCCGCCGCTTTACTGCTTTTTTGCAAGCACAAGGAATCAATAAAGGCGACCGTGTCGCTGTGCAATTACCCAATATATTGCAGTATGCCGTGGTGTTACTTGGTTGTCTGCGAGCAGGCGCGGTATTGGTGAATGTCAATCCGATGTATACCCATTATGAATTGGCGCATCAGCTGACGGATGCTCAAGCTAGTGTGCTGATTGTCCTCGATGGGATGACCTCTGCTTACGATCAGTTAGATGATGCAGTCAAAGCGCAACTTTCATTCGTCGTACATTGTTCCGTCAATCCGAATGCTGCACCTGCTGATAACGATATTGCTTTGCTTACCCAACTTGAACCGTCGACCGATACTACTCGTCAATTCAATCAAACCAACCAAACCACAGCCGATAATGCTGCAAAAAATATCTCAGAGCAGAGTGTAAGCTTTGCCCATATTATGAGTGCATACCACGCTGAGCAATATCAGCCTGTTACTATCGAGCGTGAAGATTTAGCTTTATTGCAATATACGGGTGGCACGACTGGCAAGCCAAAAGGTGCGATGCTCACGCATTACAATGTCATGGCTAATGTCTGTCAGTGTTATGCGATGTTTGGTCATGCGATTGAAGCAGATCGTAGCGAGCAGATCAAAATACTCAATCCGTTGCCGCTCTATCATATCTTCTCATTTACCGTTTGCGGCTTACTAGGCATTTATGGCGGCTGGGAAGACATACTGGTCACCAATCCGCGTGATATCGATGGACTAGTCAATACTATCGAGCAGCATCGTCCGCATGTTATTCCTTCGGTTAATACCTTATTTATTGGTATGCTGCATCATCCAAAGTTTGCCAACCTTGATTTTAGTCGCTTGGCACTATCTATTGGTGGCGGCACCGCAATCATCAAAGCCGTATCTGATCAGTGGCAACAAGTCACTGGTATGATTATCAATGAAGGTTACGGCATGTCCGAAACTGCACCAGTTATCTCTTTTAATCCACCTGGTATAGATCGTTTTAATGGTAGCGTTGGTCTGCCACTTGCGATGATGAATATTAAAATCATTGATGAGCAGGGTGCAACTTGTGCAATAGGTACACGGGGCGAGGTTTGTATTAAAGGCCCGCAGGTCATGCGTGGTTACTGGCAACGAGACAATGCAGATACTTTTACAAAGGATGGCTACTTTAAATCGGGTGATATTGGTGTGCTAGATGAACATGGATTTTTGACGCTGGTGGATCGTAAAAAAGACATGATATTGGTTTCAGGATTTAACGTCTATCCAAACGAAGTGGAAGCGGCATTGACAGAGCATCCGAAAGTACTTGAAGTCGCGGTGGTTGGTATTGCAGATGAGCACAGCGGCGAGGTACCCAAAGCGTTTGTGGTTAAAAAGGATTTGAGCCTAAATGTAGAAGAGTTACAAAGCTTCGCAAGCGAGCGTTTAACAGGTTATAAACGCCCGCAGTCATACGAGTTTATCGATGAATTGCCCAAAACTGCGGTAGGCAAAATATTACGTAAGTCTTTACGTTAGTTGGGCTAGTGGCGAGTTATGATCGTCCGATTTTATCAAATTTACGGTCTTTTAAGCTGAGTCTACCGCGTAGGACATCACTGTACATACGAAAGTCGCTAGCAAAGCTTTTTAAAGGAAATTTGAACGAGGCAGGTTTGTTTTTTTCAAAGAAAAAATGACCGACCCAAGCGCAAGCATATCCAGCAGCGATACCTTTAAGTAATGGTTTTGGCGAAGCGGTTTTGACCGACTTTGCGAGTCCCAATAAGCCAAAGCTACTACCAGCAAAATGTAAGCGGCGGCAAGCCATGTTTTGATGTTCAGCTAAATAGAAGTCATAAAATTTCTGCTTTGTTGGGCTGACGGTTGTCATCATGTTTTTTTTAGCATTGCTGACCGCTTGAGCATCGGCGTTTTTGGTAGTGTTTTGTGTGGTCGCTTGATTCATTTGTTTAGCTTCCTTGCTAATCGTTTCTTGAGTATAGATATTAGGGGGCTTTCTGTTTTAATAAAGCGGCTGGCGCTCATTAAGTGACTGTTATTTATTATAATATTGGTCGTTTTTAATGTAGCAAAACGATATCCTTAACACAAGCAATGGATGTTTATGGCGCATTTGTTATTTTGTTGATGATGCGCTTGCTGCTTAATTAGCATTTGGGTCACTTGCCAGTGTTTGGCATAAATGCTTTAATGGCGAAAATTACGTCAAATACGTGAGCCGCTTTGCGTAAATGGCTCTATTTGGTGCAGCTATGATGTTTATATGACCCAATCATCTGATTTTTAGCGCATATCCTCTCCCTTTTATCCAACACGGTAACGATTCCTCTTATGCCTATTGACTACCTTACAAATCCGCCGCTTGCTGATGATGAAATGATGGCAGCCATTGATATCGGTTCCAATAGTTTTCATCTGGCCATTGCGCGTCTTGACCATGGTGAGGTGCGAAAAGTCGTTTCTATGTCTGAAAAAGTACAGCTCGCCGCAGGTTTGGATGAGAATAATATCTTAAGTGCGGCAGCTGCACAGCGAGGTCTCGACTGTTTGAGCCGATTTGTGGCGCGTTTGGATTCGGTACCACCCGAACGCATTCGCGTGGTCGCGACCAACGCTTTACGCCAAGCCAAAAACGCCAATGACTTTATTGCCCGTGCCAATAAAATATTGCCGAAACCCATTGAGATTATCGCGGGACGAGAAGAGGCACGCTTGATTTATTTGGGCGTCTCACACACCAATGCCAGTAGTGACAAGCGTTTGGTCATCGATATTGGTGGCGGTTCGACAGAGTTTATCATTGGTCAAGAGTTCGATCCGCTATTGACCGAGAGTTTGCAGATGGGCTGTGTCGCCTTTACCCAGAAGTACTTTGCCGATGGTCAAATCACGAAAGAAGCCTTTAATAATGCGATATCAGCCGCTCGCAAAGAAGTGTTAGCGATTCAGGGTCGTTATCAAAAATTGGGCTGGAGTAGTGTGGTTGGCTCGAGTGGGACGATTAAAGCGGTACGTAATGTGCTGGTATCTAAGGGCTGGGCTGATGAGCAAGAGCGCATCACTTATAAAGGTGTCAAAAAGTTAGAGAAACTGTTGCTTAAAATTGGCAACGTCGATGACATCGATTTAGAAGGTGTTAAGGAACATCGCAAAGCCGTCTTCCCAGCAGGCGTTGCGGTACTGCGTGCAGTCATGAAAGTGCTGGGTGTAGATACCATTACTTACTCAGATGGTGCACTACGTGAAGGTGTGATGTACGACATGCTTGGACGCTTTGCTAGCGAAGATGTTCGTGACCGCAGTGTGCTGGCGCTGATTAAGCGTTATTCAGGGGACAAAAAACAAGCCAAACAAGTGGTGAAAACCAGTCGTCATTTATTTGAGCAAGTGAAGGAGAAGCTCGCCCTTACCAATGATGATTGTGATTTACTCAGACGTGCGGCTTTCTTGCATGAGATAGGATTGGCCATCAGTCATAGTAGTTATCATAAGCATAGCGCGTATTTGCTTGAGTATTCTGATATTCCAGGATTCTCACAAGTCGATCAAAAGCGCATGGCACAGCTGATGCTCAATCATCGTCGTAAGCTCAAGGCTGATATGTTAGAGCAGACCTGTAATATTGGTGGTAATCAGCTCGTTTATCTTTGTCTGCTGCTACGCTTAGCCGTACTGGCGCATCACAGCCGCAGCGATCATGAATTACCAGAATTACAGTTACAAGCCATGGATGATCATTGCTGGCAAATCACCGTTGCCGATAACAGTGAGCATTATGCTTTCTTATTGCCCGATTTGCATACTGAGATTGAGCAGTTTGCCAAATGGGGCGTGACGCTGAGCGTGGTTGAGGGCTAGGCAGCGCTGCTTTGCACTGACGATCAACATGATGCCGTTACTATTGTAATGAGTATGCTATAGATTAACGTAACAAAAGCGGCTTTGTCAGTAATGTCATGCCATTTAAGATGTGCTACTATAGCTTCTATTGAGTTTACAACTGTACTTTCATTATCTGAAAATCGATAACGATATTATTCTTAAACATAAATACATTAAGTATAATTATTAAAGGGAAGCGTCTATGAGCACTGTCTGGGATAGTGTGCAGCTTGCACGGCACGCCAAGCGTCCATTATTTATGGACTATGTTAATCAGCTGTTTACCGAATTCGATGAGCTGCACGGTGATCGTGCTTTTGCCGATGACAAAGCCATACTTGGTGGTCTGGCGCGTTTTGATGGTCAGCCTGTGATGGTGATTGGTCAACATCGCGGTCGCAGTACCCGTGAGCGTATTGCCCATAACTTTGGCATGGCCAATCCTGAAGGGTACCGCAAAGTGATTCGTTTGGTCAAAATGGCTGAGCGCTTTAATATTCCTGTGATGACCTTTGTCGATACCCAAGGCGCTTATCCGGGTATCGGTGCTGAAGAGCGCGGACAAGCGCAAGCCATTGCCGAAAGTATCGCCGTTTTTTCTAGCCTAAAAGTGCCTATTATCGTGACTATCATCGGTGAAGGCGGCTCAGGTGGGGCGTTGGCAATTGGTGTTGGTGACAAAGTCAATATGCTACAAAATAGTATTTATTCGGTTATCTCTCCGGAAGGCTGTGCCTCTATCCTGTGGAAAACAGCTGAAAAAGCACAAGACGCTAGTGAAGCCTTGAAATTAAATGCGATTAATTTATATCAAATGGGGCTGATTGATGCCGTCATTGAAGAAGGTGAAGGCGCACATATCAAGCCGCAGCCAGTCATGATCGCCTTGAAAGCACTTATTGCTGAGCAGTTAGATGAGATTAAAGATTTAGACGCACAAGCGCGTTGTGAGCTGCGTTATGAGAAGCTGAAAACCTTTAACTCAGAAGTGATGTTGCCTGCCTAATTGGTCGCTATCACACCTCTGTTACTAAGCCGCTATTCATGGACACAAAGCTTTTCATATTAGAGACTGAGTCTTAATGCTAAAATAAAAACGCGTCATTTTATGGCGCGTTTTTTTGTGGCTGTTAATATACGTCGTAACTGACGCTGTAACTGACGCTGTAACTGATGTCGTAGCTGACGTATAAGCTGATTCATTTATATGTCAATTCATGTATGTATGCTAAATAAATAAGGCTGATTATGACCAGCAGTGCAATCCTCCCGCATCCTATGAAGCCAATCGCAGACTTGCCTGTCGATGCCGATCTGGCACAAGCATTATTGAGCAGTATGGTTGAATATGGTGAACAGCTGCACGGTCGACGGCTTTGGCTGGCGTGTAGTGGTGGTCGTGATTCATTAGCATTGGCTGCGCTGTGTTTGCAGCTCTATCGCCAAGGTAAGTTGCCATTTTTGCCGCAATTGCTGCATGTCAACCATGGTTTGCAAGCAGATAGTGACACTTGGGCGATGCATGTCGCTCATTGGGCAGCAGTGCAGCAGATACCGTGTCGGATTTTACGTGCGCAAGTGAATGGTCATGATGAGCAAGCCGCAAGGCAAGCTCGTTATGATGTCATGCGAGCGCAACTCAATCAAGATGATGTATTGCTCTTAGCACATCATGCCGATGACCAAGCAGAGACGGTGCTGATGCGGCTGATACAAGGCGCTGGGGTGAATGGTCTGTCGGGTATGCAGCCGTGGCGTATCCAAACGCAGGGCGCACAGCGTATGGCATTATGGCGACCTTGGCTGATGGTCAAACGCGGCAATATCAGCAATTACGCTCAGCGCCTAAAGCTCCCTTATATTGATGACCCAACCAATGATGCTGGCGATAATGTACGTAGTGGGCTACGCCTCGACATCATGCCAGTATTGGCGACCTATAATTCTAATGTCATTGACAATATCGCCCGTAGCGCACAGCTATTGCGTGATGCCCAATTAATAATCAATGCACAAGCGGCAGAAGATTTACAGCAGATAGAGGTAGCATCATTACAGCTATCGTCTGCCCAGCGTGTGCTAAGTATAGACAAGCTACAAGCATTACCCATTTATCGTCAGCGGAAACTATTGCATCATTGGCTCGGTCAAGATGAACCGTTACCGCCTGCTAAGCAGCTGGTCGATGATGTATTTATGCTAAGCCAACGTGGAGATGCTGATCACCAAACGGCGCTTTTTTGGCAAGCTCGTAAGCAGTCCTATACGATTTGCCGCTACCGTCAGCAGCTTTATCGTTTAAGCAGTGAGTGGCGCAAGTGGTTAGCATTACCGCTTACCAAACAGATTCAACCCTTATCTGATTTTGTTGTGGCTGATGCTGATTCAGCGGCTGCCCAGCCTGTGTCAGTTACCTTACGCAGGGATAATAAATTGACTTGGCAAGCGCAAATGATGCCAAATGCCTTGGCAGAGCTATTAGACAGCGACCAAGATGGTGATGAGAAGTTTGAGATTACCTTTGCACCATTAGGTCGTCAACAGCGTGTGCAAACTGCATTGGCATCACGTCCACAAGCGGGCAAGAAACTATATCAAACGCTTGGTGTACCTGTATGGTTGCGCGAGAGTTTGGTGGTGGTCAGTGCCGTATCCGTACAGCAGGATAAAGAGTGGCCATTATTGCTGGTTTCACCTTTTGAGCGCTGGATACTAGGGACGAGTAGATCGCTAATAGACACGATAGACAATACTGGTGTTTTAGATAGTGTTATTAGAAACAGTCTAAGCATCAATAACGCTTTTTAATATTGGCGATCTAAATCTTTGGGAAGGTCAGGTTATCTAGGACATTAGGTCAACAAGTTTTCTAACCATTTTGATATCTATTATTTGCGTGCTTTTGTAGCATTCTTCACTCTTTTCGCCATTAGCTACAAAGCCAAATTTTTGATAGAAATCAATAGCAGCCACATTATTTTCTAATACCCATAAATAAAAATGGGCATGGATATGAGATTCTAAGAGAGCTTTCAATGATACTGTCATTAATTGAGTGCCTATACCCAATCCTTGGTAGTCGGGCAAAACATACAACGTGGTAATTTCATAATTTTTATTATTAACGAAGTAGCCAATAAACCCCAAATTATGATGATGAGCATCATATGCTATCCAGACAATAACATCAGGATGCGCCATTAACTCCTGCCACATTTTTGTCTTATTACATAAGTTGTTTTTATCATTGATATAGGACACTGGTAGCAAATCTAAATAGGCTACATGCCAACTTTTGAAGTGAATGTTAGCAATGTCTGCATAATCCTCTGGGTTAGCTTTACGAATGAAAAACATATTACTCTCCGTCACTGATTTTACATAATGCCCTTGTTAATTTAACCGTTTGGTTGTGCAATAGTCCATGGTAATTAAGTGGTTCAACGGAGCTTACAGCCGGGCTAGATGCCGTCAATTTATCAAACGATGCCAGTAGCAGTATGGTAAACTGAGTGTCATTTTACCTATCATTATGTTAGTTTGAGTACCTTTGGATTGTTGAATAGGAGACATGTATGTCAGTATTAGATAATAAGAAAATCAGCTTTATCGGTGGCGGTAATATGGCGCAGGCTTTGATTAGCGGGCTTGTCAGCTGCGGTGTCAAGCCGAGTTTAATTACCGTTGCTGATCCTAGTAGTGAGGCGCGTGAGCAATTGGCTGCTAAAGGATTGAACACGGTTGATCCAACTGCTGATGCAAAAGCTGCCGTTATCGATGCTGACATTGTGGTGCTGGCGGTCAAACCGCAAGTGATGAAAGCGGTAGTCAGTAGCTTTGCGGATATCTTAAACAAGCAGCTGGTGATTTCAGTGGCAGCAGGTTTGTCAACTGAGCTTCTATCTGACATGTTGGGTGGCTATGACAATATCGTCCGCGCGATGCCAAATACCCCTGCAATGATTCAAATGGGCGCAACGGGTCTGTACGGTACTGATAATATTTCTGCTGAACAAAAGCAGTTAGCAACGGCGGTGATGGAAGCATCAGGTTTGGTCATGTGGGTCGATAATGAAGAACACATGCATGCGGTAACCGCCGTATCAGGGTCAGCACCAGCGTATATGTTTTACTTCATTGAATCGATGGTCGATGGGGCAGTCGCTCTTGGGCTGGATAAAGAGCAGGCTTCAGCGCTCGCTATGCAAACCATGCTAGGCGCGGCAAAAATGGCGATGAATAGTGAGGATGCACCTGCTGAATTGCGTCGCAAGGTTACCTCTCCAAATGGGACAACCCAAGCCGCCGTTGAGTCAATGCAAGCCAATGATATCGGTGGTCAAATCGTTGAGGCTATGCAGGCCTGCTATGACCGTAGCCAAGCCTTGAGTGAAGAGATGAGTAAATAATCATCCCTATATCAGGCGCGTTATTTGCTACAAGCGCATGACGCGCCTGAGCGTTAATACTAAGCACCAATACCAAGTACCTAGTAATGACAGTCGTCATCCCAAAACCTGTTAATAATGTCACATTGAGTAGCACTTCATGAACAACATGTTATTTCAAATCTTTGATTTGGTCACCACCTTCGTCATGATGTTGGTGTTTATTCGCTTTATGCTGCAATTTGCAGGGATGGATGCCAGCAACCCCATGATTGCGCCTGCTTATAAAGCCACGCACATTGTCGATGTGTTTGGGCGTATTTTTCCAACCGTCGGGCAAGGGCGTATCAGTATTGCGGCTATCGTCCTGATGTTTTTGATTCGTTTGATCGATATCTCTGGAAAAGCAGCACTGACCCATAAAGGTATCGCTCCTGTACCGTTATTTTTCACTGGTACTATCAGCTTGGTATTAGACTTTTTACGTATGTGTCGCTATCTCGTCATTGGCTCCATCATTGTCAGCTGGATTGTGGTATTTACCCAATCTCAGCATCCGATTATTGGTATTATTGTCGATTTAGCGGAGCCAATCTTGGCACCATTTCGTCGAATCACGCCAAACTTGGGCATGATTGATTTATCACCAATGGTCGCCTTCATTGCTTTTATTTTGCTTGAGATGTTTATTGGTGGCTTTGCTGCGAGCTTCATGCCGATGTTGGGTTGAGCTGGATTAATGGTCACTTGAAAGCCGCTATCTAAAATTACCAATAGCTATCTAAAAAAGGGCGCTCTACGAGATATAGAGCGCCCTTTTTTTATTGCTTATTTAGAGGTTATGCTGAAAGTCTATAAAACGATTGGGTATTAATTGGGCTTGCTCATTATTAGGGTGCGGTGCATCAGCGGCTCGCAGCGTCTGGGTAATCCAGCTGTCTGCTGCTCTTACTGCATCGATAAGCGCATCACCCATTGCTAAGCGCCCAGCGATAAAGCTGGCAAGTGAACAGCCAGAGCCATGAAACTCGCCCGTTAAGCGCGGCAAGGTGCTTTTATGTACCATCTCACCCTTTATGTACAAATACTGCTCTATATCGCCACTATCAAAGTCGTGTGAGGTCTTTACCAATACAGCATAGGTGCCTTGGGCGCATAGTTTTTGCGCGCCAATATGTAAGTCTTGCTCACCGCTTAATGCGCGTAGCTCATGAGTATTCGGTGTGATGAGGGTCGCGTATGGTAACAGTTCCCTAAATGCGCTAACGAGCGTCTTTTCATCGCCCAAACTGCCACCACTATTGGCAACCAATACGGGATCTAATACAAATGGCGTATCAGCGGTGATAAGGCGCTCGGCAAAAAACTGAGTCAGCATAGCGATATTATCAGTCGTACCCAACATACCTGACTTAATAACTGCAACAGGCAAATCATCGAGCACTGCGGTGGCCTGATCCTTTACCAAACTTGCTGCACAAGCTTCAAAACCAAAGACTTGCTGCGAGTTTTGTATGGTAATAGCTGTACAAGCAATGGCAGCATGCGCACCTGCTTGACCGATGGCTTCAATATCCGCTTGTAATCCAGCGCCGCCTGAGGGGTCTAATCCTGAAAAACACAGTACCACTGGTCGCATAAAAATTCCTTTGACATAACCTAAAATGAGTAACAAATACTATAGACACCCACTGCTAAAAAAGCCATAGTAGGTGAGAGATGATACATAGACAATCCATCCATTAATCCATCAATTAACAACAACCCAGAGCGTGCTGACTAACTTAAACATCGTTTTTACTGGTTTTTATTGATATTTGAGCTGCTCAAGAGGCTATGAAACCCCATAAATAAATAAATATGATAAAAACTGCATTAAATTTGTAGACAGTGCTTGCAATTCGTTTTGGCTTTGCTATAATACTCGCCCACGGGATAAGACGTATTATCAGCAATAATACTATTTTTTAGAACTTAAAAAGTCTTACGTCGTTTGGTGAAGTGGGTGAGTGGCTGAAACCAGTTCCCTGCTAAGGAACCATACGTTTACGCGTATCGAGGGTTCGAATCCCTCCTTCACCTCCATTTATTCGGTTTTTAGTAGAGTAGTGACGCGATATAAAAGCGTTAATAATCTTCTGTTTTATTAAAGCAAAAAATAATTTGATTTTAATAAAAAAAGATATTGACACAAGCGAAATTATCTATATAATAACCAACCTAATTTGCTGCAATTGTTTCTTAACAACGCAGTAAATGATGTGCAAAGTACGCGCTTGTAGCTCAGTTGGATAGAGCACTTGGCTACGAACTAAGGGGTCGGGAGTTCGAATCTCTCCAAGCGCACCATTTGCATCATCACTTCTTTAACCCAGTTAAAGAAACCTTAAAATAATCGCCTGTCTTATGACAATTTGGCGATTTTTTTATGTCTGCAATTTCTGTGTGATAGTCTTATGAGCTGATGAGTCATACGACATGGTTATATGACTTACGGCATCTTAGGATAATGTACGATAAGACAGTGAATTACGGTACAATAGAGTCATTATTCACTGCTTGCTATGAGCTTGTACCATGTCAAAGAGTTTACCTAAACGACCTACCAAATCTGCTGCTAAAACTAAAGCCTCAGCACACTATGCCTCTGACGTTGAAGAGCTAACGATTGCTAAACCTGGCACTCGTATGGCAGCCATTCTTTATGATGGCATGTTAATTTTAGCGTTGTTGTTTTTGGTCGGTACCCTGCTAACCGTGATTGGTACATTGCTGACCATGAATACCGGTACAGACTCTTCTCAAGCGCAGTCGCTGCCAACGTGGTATCAAAACGTGATTATGACGCCGTCTTTTATACTGACGTTAGTCGGATTCTATGGGATATTTTGGCGTCGTGGTGGGCAGACATTAGGTATGCAAACTTGGCGGTTGAAGACGGTCAATAGTAATGGTCATTTGCTAACGTGGGGACAGTCATTTAAGCGGATTTTAGCGGCCAGTATCATGCCACTTATATTTGGTATCATTGGTAGTGTCATCGATGGCTCGCGTGCTGTTTTATTGACCAGTGCCTTTTTGGGCTTTGTCTTTAACTATGCTTTTTGCCTCTTTAACCCACGTGGTCTCGCAGTGCAAGATATGCTATCGAATACCATTACCTTAAAAATGCCAAAAACAGAGAATGAAGGACTATGGCGGGTGATTAGAAATCGCAAGCAAGGAAAATAAACCCCATTATCATCGCCATAGTCTGTTCATGCATTTTTAGGTCTGTTAATACACTTTAAGCGTTACAGGTTGACGGTTTGTATCAGCCATAAAGTATAGCCGACAAAGAATAAGACCAAAGTCGACCCAGAAGTGCGACCGAATGGACGCTTACTCATAAAGGCAAACCCGCACAATACCAAGAGTAACAAGGTGACCAATCCCATCGCCACTATATCGCGCGATAAGATAATTGGACTGACTGTGATTGGCGCTATAAGCGCTGCGAGACCAACAACGCCCAAGGTGTTAAATATATTAGAGCCAATAATATTACCCAGTGCCATGTCGTGTTCGCCTTTACGGGCGGCTGATAGGCTCGATACCAGCTCAGGTAACGATGTCCCCACAGCAACAATCGTCAATCCAATCACCAGTTCGCTCACGCCCCACAGCGTTGCCAATTCTACTGCACCCCAAACTATAGCTCGTGAGCTAATGACCAGTAAAAGCATGCCGATAACTAAGCTGATGAGTCCCCGTGTTAGGGTTTGCTCGATATGTTCAGCATCGATGCTTTCTGCTATGGGTTCTCCTTCGTGCTCATGGTTGCCTTCACGTAAGCTTAGTACAATCTGAATGCCTAAAGTCACGACCAGCAGCGCTATCAACACAATCGCATCTGCTTGGTCTAATTGCCCATCACGCAGCTGCCATGCGGCGACCATAGTAATCAATACTAATAGAGGTAAATCACGCTTGATGATGCCCTTACGAATGATAATAGGACTAATCAATACGGTTGCACCCAATACCAGCGCAATATTGATGATGTTTGAGCCATAAGCGTTGCCTAATGCCAAATCAGGGCTGCCTTCTAGTGCCGCCAATACTGACACGACCATCTCAGGGGCGGATGTACCCACACCCAAAATCAACACACCGATTAAGAAACTAGGGACGTTGAATTTTTTTGCTAAGGCAGTGGCGCCATCAACAAAAAGGTCTGCACTCCAAACAAGAATAGCTAGTCCGATCAATACTGCAATAACTGCCAACCACATCAGTCTGTTTCCTTATTAGTGTTAATACCAAACCTAAAAATACGCTTAGCCGTGTCAAATTCATTTAGCTTAAAAACATAGCGCTGACATTTATTTTTCTGACGACTTCATCTTTTAAGAGTGGTATAAAATGTGAATTTGCCATATAAAAATGGCATAAAAAAAGCTGAATCAGAATGGAGATTCAGCTCTCATATTAGCATAGCGGTTTTGGTTGGATAATAAGAATAACTTCAACAGCTTAGTCGATTATTTATCCTTGCTTTATCCAAAAATCTTCGGTGTTCCGGTGCTTTAAGCCACTTGTACCGGAATGATGTTTGCCGTGTCTTTTACGGTGTTGTCTTCATTGCAATACACCAGTTTTGGCTGGTAGGTTGCCGCTTCTACTTCATCAAAATGAGCATAGGCACAGATGATAACGATATCGCCTAAATCTGCCATGTGAGCCGCCGCACCATTTAGCGAGATGATACCAGAACCCGCTTCAGCGCGGATAGCGTAGGTGCGAAAGCGCTTACCATTGGTCACATTGTAGATATCGATAGACTCATTTTCGCGCAGACCAGCAAGATCCAATAAATCACCATCGATACCGCATGAGCCTTCGTAATGAAGTTCGGCATGGGTGACGCGAGCACGGTGTAATTTGCATTTAAGCATATTAAGTAGCATAGGTTGCTTCCTTAGCGTAACTGAGATTAATGATTCAAATCAAAAGGTTAATGGGGGATAACTTGCTAAAATAAAAGGCTATTATGGTTAAAGCATGATTTTATTCCGGCAGCTTGAAGCCATTAATTTGTGAACGTGCTTTTTCAATATCGCCATTTAGTAATAATGGTAGCGCTTCAAATGCTGCTGTCAGAGCGCTATCAATGGCAATCTGTTCATCGGGCGCAGCTTTTGAGAGCACATGACCACTAACTTTAGACTTATGACCAGGATGACCAATACCAATACGCAAACGATGGAAGTCGTTGCCGATATGAGGGGTGATATCACGCAGACCATTATGACCGCCATGACCACCATTCGTCTTAAGTTTGATACTGCCAGCTGGAATATCGAGCTCATCATGAGCAATCAGTAACTCATCATTTTCAATGCCATAAAACTTCACCATCGGCACCACTGACTGACCAGACTTATTCATAAAGGTGAGCGGCATCAATAGACGTACGTCATGCCCATGAATCTGCCCACGTCCTGTTACTCCATGAAATTTTTTATCATGAGAGAGGGTAATGTTGAACTGCTGAGCCAAGTGATGGACAAACCAAAACCCTGCATTATGACGTGTAAACATATACTGCTGACCAGGATTACCAAGACCGACAATAAGCTTTATGGCCATAAAAACACCCTGCTTAAATTGAATAAATGAGGCATAAGGTTTGTGATTATGCTATTTATTCATAGCATATCTGTTATTTTTCAAACCTTACTTACAAAAACAGCAGGAGATATTTATCACCTGCTGTTTTTTGACTAAACAAACCTTGTATTACATAGCAGACGCTAGATTGCGTGCTCTATGTAACGGTGGTTTATTATTCGCCGTCTTTGTCTTCAGTACCTTGCTCAGTAGCAGGTACGTCAGCAGCATCAACTTCTTCAGCGTCTGCGTCAACTTCTTCAACCGTTGGTGGCTGCATGTTAACGATAGTACGGTCGTGAGCATCTTCCATGTCAAGATCAAAGATGATAACGCCTTCAGGTAGTTTGATGTCTGATAGACGGAATAGATCACCGATTTCCATGCCTGATACGTCAATTTCTAGGTATTCAGGTAATTGTGATGGTAGGCAAACGATTTCGATATCAGATACTAGCGTTGATAGAACACCACCAGCTTTAGTACCAGGCGCTTCTTCACGACCAGCAAAATGCACAGGAACGTTCATGTTGATTTTCTGACCTTTCACAACGCGCTGGAAATCAGCATGCATTGGGAAGCCTTTAGCTGGATGGCGTTGCAAGTCTTTGATAACCGCTTGATGCTCTACGCCATCAACATTGATTGTCAAAATGTGTGAGAAGAACGCTTCGAATTCAAGTGACTTTACTAGCTCGTTGATCTTGATTGAGATAGACGTTGGCTCTTCGTTACCACCATAGATGATAGCAGGAACTAGATTCTGCTTACGTAGGCGGCGGCTCGCACCTTTACCTTGTTGCTCAGCAGAACGATCAACAGCGTTTAGTTCAAAATGATTAATGCTCATGGATATAATCCTATAAAAAGAATGATGAAGTGTCTGGTCATAAAAAAGTGGATTTGCGACCAATCCACTAATACGTGATGATAGCCAACATTTATGATTGCTAACAAAATTCACAATTGCTAAATGTAGCCATTTGCTCATCATAACGATTTTTTGGATAGTCATTATCATGACAATCGTTACTTTTGGGCATGATCAGCACTTTTGAGAATGCCAACCTAATTAAATCGAACAAATGGTTGGCACAGGCGCGCATTATACGTGATTTTGTAGTAATAATAAAGACCTACGCAAAATGACTGTGCAACACCAATAGGCAAAAAAAGCGTCAAGTAAAGATACTTGACGCTTTTTTTTAAACTTAAGCAGTGTTTTATAACGAGCATTGCCAACAGAAAGTAGAGCGAGTGCTCATTAAAAGTCTAAGCGTCAAACATGGCGCTGATAGATTCTTCGTTATTGATACGGCGTAAGCTTTCAGCAAGCATCGGTGCGATACTCACTTGGCGGATTTTGCTACAGGCTTTTGCCGCTTCAGACAATGGAATCGTATCGGTAACAACGACTTCGTCTAGCGCAGATTCGCTGATATTTTGTAGTGCGTTGCCTGATAGGACAGGGTGCGTAATATAAGCCAATACGCGACGTGCACCGTTTGCTTTCAATGCTTCAGCTGCTTTACATAGCGTACCTGCGGTATCAACCATGTCATCAACGATGACGCAATCACGATCACGCACGTCACCGATGATGTGCATGACTTGCGACTCATTGGCACGGGCACGGCGTTTATCGATAATCGCCATGTCAGTATCGCCCAACTGTTTAGCCATAGCACGCGCACGCACCACGCCGCCCACATCAGGTGAAACAACCATGATGTTGTCGTAATCTTGTTTTTGTAGGTCGTTAAGCAATACAGGCGTGCCGTAGATATTGTCTACAGGAATGTCAAAGAAGCCTTGAATCTGATCTGAGTGCAAATCAACCGTCATCACGCGATCGATACTGACGATGTTTAGCATGTCAGCGACGACTTTAGCAGAGATAGGTACACGAGCTGAACGAGGGCGACGGTCTTGACGGGCATAACCGAAGTAGGGCATGACTGCTGTGATGCGACCCGCACTAGAGCGACGCAAAGCGTCCGCCATCATCATGATTTCCATCAAATTGTCATTGGTTGGTGCACAAGTTGGCTGCATGATAAACACGTCTTTACCGCGCACGTGTTCTTTGATTTCTACGGCGATTTCGCCATCAGAAAAACGCGTGATATCAGCTTTACCAAGAGGTATATGGAGATGATCGGCTACGGTTTTTGCTAATTCAGGGTGGGCATTACCCGTAAAAATCGCCAAATAAGGCATGACAGAAGTCCTATTGATTGACTCAAGCAGCGACCGCTAAGCAGTGTCAAACTGCTCAAATTCAGAAAAGAGTGGTGAAAAGTTTTGATGACTACTATTACAGTAAAAAATGGCAGGGGTAGCTGGACTCGAACCAACGGATGTCAGGATCAAAACCTGATGCCTTACCAACTTGGCTATACCCCTGTAATGTCTAGGCTGTGTACGTCGATATCTAAAAGCAACTTTTAATAAAAGTCATTGTTAGAATAGCGTCACGACCTGTTCGCTATATTATAAACGGATAAACCATTTAAAACATAACTTTCCCTAGCGGTGTCCATTGCGAACTATACCGAAACTGGGATAACGTTGTCAATGTCAATAAGATAAGCGGCTATTTATAAACCACCTATGATCACTGCATATTAAACGCTTCGTACTAAAAAATGGCAGGGGTAGCTGGACTCGAACCAACGGATGTCAGGATCAAAACCTGATGCCTTACCAACTTGGCTATACCCCTATTGAGGCGACCTATTATAATTAAATTTTCAGAATTTGCAAGTCATTTGCGCCTTTTTATGGCGTTTATTGAAAAATAGGTCAAAAACAACGAATATCGGGTCAATAAAACGCTTTACGTTGTATTTATAATCATTTTATTTGCACACTGCAGCTCAAACCTAACTCATAGATTACGAACTAAATAGGCAGAACAAGGCGCCTCTTCAATCCACTTTGCTAAAAGTGCTTTGTCAGTAGCCACGCTTGCATCCAAAGGCAAGAACACCGCGCTACCAGAGCCCGTCATTCGTGCTGTGCCGAGTGCTTGCGCCTCTAACCCTTGTAAGTAACGTAATGCTTCGCTGACGGCAGGAGCAAGACTGGTTACCACTGGCGTAAAGACATTTTGATAGGGCGTGGTCAGAGTTTGTACATAGTCGGCTTGTTTATTTTTAATTGTCTCAACCGATAGCACAGCGATATCACGTTGTAATTTAGGATGCGCGAACAGCTGGGCAGTATTAACGTGAGCATTGGGCGTCAATACTAAATATTGCTGGTCGGGCAACTTGATTGCGGTCAGTTTCTCGCCAATACCCATCGCAATCGCATCTTGCCCAAAGATAAAAATCGGCACATCTGCGCCAATAGTGGCAGCAATTTTTATAAGCGTATCTTGATCAAAATTAAGCTGCCAAATTTCATTAAGTGTCATCAATGTCGTTGCGGCATTGGATGAGCCGCCACCCAAGCCTGCACCCATCGGCAAATGCTTATCTAAAGCGATATGCACCTGTGCTAACTGCTCAGGTAGAGTATTTGATTGTATGGCAGACGCTATCAATGCACGCGCTGCTTTAAAAATTAAGTTGTCTTCTATATCGGCAGTTATAGTCTCTGCACCAGCCAATATTATAAGTTGGTGACAGAGCTCATTGGCATCTAAGGCATTATCTACCGTAGAAATCACCACATCATCCGTGACTGAAAAATGCAAATAATCGCCCCAATCGAGCAAGCGAAAAACGGTTTGTAAATTATGATAGCCGTCAGCCCGTTTGCCAGTAATGTGCAAAAACAAGTTGATTTTTGCTGGCGATAAGCGAGAAATAGAAGAAGCAGGCAACACAGCTAAGTTCTTAATCATAAGTTTCAGTCATAAACGGCTATAGTAATCAATAATCAGCAATTTTCATCGTATTTACGTGACTAATCAATGATTGATCGTCATTACTACCTTATTGCCTTGTGGCAGTACGGCACTGATTTTATTTGGTAACTTGTCGGATCCTTTATAGGTGAAGCTTGCGGTCCATTCACCATTGACTGAGCTGATTAAACGATTTTGATCATCGAGCTGTGGTGCGCTATCGGAAGGCGCTGGGCGACCAGATATCCAATAGGGCATTTGTGAAATAGGCGCTTGCCACCCTGTGGCCTTTTTGAGCAAAGTCTCAGGATCATCAGCAGTTAAGGTACCTGTTTTTTCGCTGACTAAAGTGGCGGTTTGACCATTATACTCGATGTTGGTTTTACCAATGCCGAGCGCGCCGATCAGCTCAATGGCAAAGCGATCATTCTGCTGCCCCCATGCATAGAACGCACTGCCACCTTGAGTGCCTGTGGTGTCATTGGCGGGCATCGTTACACCGATTTTGCCAGTGATATTAAAGTTCTCAAGCTTTTGCGGTGGCTCAGCGTTTTGACCTTGTAAGGTCGCGCTGGGTTGGTTAGTAGCGTTGGCTGTTTTTAGTGATTGACAACCAGACGTGATGACGAGCGCGGTTGTCACGGCAGCGAATAGCGCCAATTTATTAGGCTTATTAGCATGGACCAATACTGACATGATGTTTCCTCAAAGATAGACAAATTTACGAAATCATTGTTTCGAAAATAGATTAGCTTAATGGTTGTATGTTACTCAGTTATGCGTGGCTGTTAGTATCTTATGAGTGCCTTGTAATCATAGCACGCAACGATTTATCCACTATAAAATGACGGGTCAGTAAAGCTGTATGCGGTCATTGATATTGTGTTGCCCAAATGAGAAGCGCTGCTGCAAGTCTGCGAGTAATGCCTCGACTTTTTCATTGTTGCCTAAACCTTGATAAGCGCGCAGCAGTAAGCTGCCAGAGCGCAAGGTAGGAAACACATCGTAAGGGGTTTGTAGGTAGTCGATGACTTGTTGGTAGTTCTCATTGGCCAATGCATTGCCAGCCAACACATTCAGCGCTTGCAGGTGCAGCTCATTGTCATAACGTGGGTCATCATAGCGAATTTGAATGATGGCGGTGGCCAATGCCAATCCTTGTTCCGAACTGCGTTCATTGGCTAGCAATAACTGCGCGTAACTGAGCTGGTAGGAGAGGTTGGTTGGGTCAAGTATTTGCAGATGATTGAGCAAGGTGCGCTTAACGATATAGTCGTCTTTGTCATCAAGGAGCTGGGCGCGTGCAAACAAGAGCATTTCATTATCAGGATACTTGCGAGCAGCTTTGGTTAGTAGGCGCAGGGCTTCTTCGGACTCATTTTGCTGCCATAAAATATCAGCTTGTAGCACAAAGGTATCTGGCGCAAAGACGTTGAAGTCTTTACGCAATTTTTCTAAAGTAGCAATCGCCGCATCCACATCATCGTTAAGCAATTCAAAAGCCACTACTTTTCTACGAGCCTCTAATACCAAGTCTTCTTGCATGACACCGTTGAGATAGTATTTGGCTTGGTCAAAGTGCTGCTGACGCTCGGCACTGATACCAAGATAATAATAAGCTTGATCAAGGTAAGCGGGGTTTTTTGCGAGCATATTGAGTAGCTCATCGGCACTGTTATATTCTTCGATGTCTAAGCTCACCAACGCAGCCAACAAAGTAATCTCGGCATCATCAGCAAAGCGACCATGGGCATCCAGCAATAATTGCCACGCTTCTTGGCTTTGCTTTAAGTCAAGCAAGTAGCGAATCTCGTACAGATAGAGACTTTTACTATCGGGGTTACGCAGGCGCGCTTGGCTCACATAATTGACGACGGTTTCAGCCGTGACGATTTTGCGCAGTATGTCTGCCTTTAGCGTAATAAAAGGTACATAGTCAGGCTGGCGTTCTAGCGCACGATTGATATGGACAATGGCAATCTCAGGCTCGTTAAATTGGTAAAGCAACCCTGCTTTCAATACCGACAATGAGGCATTCTGCTCGCTATCTAGTGGTTGCAAAGCGGCAAGTAATTCACGTTTGTCTTCATCATTGTTTGGATAGATACCGATAAGGATTTCGCTTAAGTCCGCTCTAGGGTCATAAAGCAAAATACGATTCAATGTTTCACCAGCTAACAGATAATCGTGTGCTCTCAGGGCCAAATGCGCCACATAGAACCAAGCAGGCACGTGATCTGGATTTTGGTCTTGCCATGACTTGGCAAATTGTAACGATTTCTCAACCCTTTCAGTGCGTAAAGAAAGGCTGAGCGCTCTTTCAAATACGGCAGTTGCATCTTCTTTAAATGCTTGCTGCTTATAGATGGTAATCGCTCGTTGTCTATCACCGCGATCTGCTGCAAATTCTGCATCAAGCAGCGCATACAGGCTAGGCTCTTTGAGCTCAGGTTGCCATAAGGTAGTTGGTGCTAGCCCATTAATATTGGCGACATTTTCTATTGGTTGTGTGTTGTTAGGAGCAATTGCTGGTAGCGTTGAGTGGCTATTATCAATGCCGTCGCTACTGACAGCCTTGTCGTTCTTATCAGCAATGGATAGTTTGGGTACATGGGCTTCGAGCGAGATATCAGGATGACTGGCATGAACAGAAGACGATCCTAAGCATAGGCAAAAGGCCAATGACAAGGTTAGCTTATAACGCTGGCACAGACGTTCGATAACCGCATGCAATAGAGCACGCAGATTAGATTGGTCGTCATGCGCAAGTTGTGATCGAAATAATGACCCAAAAAAAATCATAGATAACCGTATTCGCCCATTGTTCATCTATATCGATAAGACAATTTTATTTTAATCATTTCAAACTAACTATTGGTAACGAGTACCCATGCCTGACATTATAAAAGCAGATCGATGGGATAAACAATAGTGCCCGTGTTACTCCGTTATTAATAGCAGCCGCTCTACCAAATCTTTGCTAACAAAGTA
The DNA here is from genome assembly GCF_016107535.1 of Psychrobacter cibarius. GTDB lineage: Bacteria > Pseudomonadota > Gammaproteobacteria > Pseudomonadales > Moraxellaceae > Psychrobacter > Psychrobacter cibarius. The sequence continues at coordinate 33,245 of NZ_JABASQ010000022.1, forward strand.
GGATTGGCTGATAATTTGTATCGACGAGGTATTTCATTGGTTGTAAATCTTAGCCTAAATATTGTGAAAATATAACAAGTTAACGTCAAGTAAGCGAATGATTTCTATCCATTTCTATAAGTACTCGCTAAAACATAGATATTGGTTTTAACAATCGTATCGGTAGTTGATTTGTTACTCATGTGCCCAGATACAAGCAAATAGCTATCATCGATAGCTGAGTGTTAATTAAAGCTGGCAATAATGATATAATAAGCGGCTTTTAGAGTCTTCCTTTCAGCGCTGTCGTCTATAACTGTCTTTTAAAAATAATGAGATAGCGTGGGCTGGCAGGTGAGCGTCATGTTTATGGTCTATCAATAATGAGATTAGTGGTCATTGGGGTCAATCACAAAACTGCACCAGTCGCTCTAAGAGAGCGCTTGGCGCTTGTGGGTGACGATGTGAATATCGCTCTCAAACAATTAGAGGCCTTTACTGATGGCAGTGTGATTGTTTCTACTTGCAATCGTACTGAAATCTATGCGCTTGTGCCGCAGCTAGCAGAGCCGCAAGATGTTCCCTCTATTTCTTCTAATGGCGCGGTCGGTGCTCAGACATCTTCGGCGGCCATTAGTGCTCATATCTTAAAAATTAAAGCATGGCTTGCTGACTTTAAGCAGTTGTCACTGTCTGAGATTGATCCTTATCTTTATGTGCACCGTGACACTCACGCGCTGACCCATTGGCTTAGGGTCGCCGCAGGGCTTGACTCTATGATATTGGGTGAGCCGCAGATACTCGGTCAAATCAAACGCTCAGTACAGCTCGCGCAAGAACAAAAAGCGCTGAGTAATCAGCTTGGCTGGATTATCGATCAAGTATTTGCTGCCGCCAAACGCGTCCGTAATGAGACCCAAGTGGGTGCTCAAGCGGTATCGCTTAGCTATGCGGCCGCCAAATTAGTGACGCAAATATTTGATGATTTGCCCAGTCGCACATTGCTGGTGGTCGCGGCAGGCGAGATGAACCGTTTGGTTGCCACCCACATTGCTGGGCTTGGTGTAGGTCGCGTGATTATTTGCAACCGCAACCCTGAGCGCGCTGAAGCGCTGGCAGTGGAGCTGCGCCGCGCAGGTCACTTGGTAGAAGTCAGACCTTTGCAAGAGTTACCACAAGTTTTAGCAGAAGCCGATATCGTTAGTAGCTGTAGCGGTAGTATGGATGTGTTGATCGATAAAACCATGACTTTGCGGGCGCTGAAACATCGTCGTTATCAGCCCATGTTGATGATTGACTTAGCCGTACCGCGCGATATTGACTCAACTATTAGTCGTATCGATGATGTTTATCTCTACTCTGTCGATGATTTACAACACGTGATCGCTGGCAATATCGAACAGCGTAGACAAGCAGCAGTTGATGCGGAACTGCTCGTTAGCCAATTAGTCGTTGAGATGGATCGCAGCTTTCAAGTGCGCCAAGTCGGTAAAGACATTCAGCAGTATCGCACGCATACGCAGGACCAAGTAGATAAACTCCTGCATGAATCTATTGCCAAGCTACAACAGGATAATGCCAGTCCTGAAGATATTATCATTGAGCTGTCACGCCGTTTGACGCAGACGCTAACCCACGCACCATCGAAGCTTATGCGTAAGGCTGCCCGTGAAGGGGATAGTGAACTGCTAGACTTTGTGGTGTCTGGGCTGCAAGATGCTTATCGCGGACGTCGATAGTTATTATTGACTGATCAAAAAAACGTAAGTGGCGCAAACCTTATTATTGCGCAAACATATCGTTGTCAACCTGCATTATCAGTGCTAATATCAAGCTGTTATGAGTATATTAAGCGATGATAATCTTTTGTTGTACGCGAGCGGTTATTCTCCAAAAACCTTAGTGTATATGTTCTCGCTTGATGCCTATTCATCTCATCAGTTGTTAGTGACCATTATTAGCCTACCACCGCGTAGCCCCTATAGTGGCGCACCTGTTCTGTACGACTTTGTCTAAAATCAATAAAAACACGGCGTGCAAAACACAATCACCAACGGCAATAGCGCTAGGATAAAGTGCTATATCGTCAACCCTGCGTCATGCTCTCGACTATTACCCAATATTAATATTCAGTTAATACTACCCATAGTAGTATCTAGCTGCTATGCAATCTAACAACTATACTATTGGTCAGCAATGCTATTTGACAGCCATATTATTTAACAAAGACGTTATTTAACAACCATGTTATCTAATAGAAGCATTATTTGGCTAAGTTGGCGAACAGTAGGTTTCTAGATTGGTTAGCGTTATTAAGGCAGGTTGGTTTAAGAGAGTATCTGGATTTTGCTATAGCCAATGCTTGAGAAAATTAAACTATCTAACTATAAACTAGGAGCTTCCTATGACTGCATTACGTCAAGATATTGATCCAAACGGCTTATTAGAATACTCAGTGGTCTATACTGACCGCGCCTTAAACCACATGTCAAAAGTCTTTCAACAAGTGATGAATGACTTATCTAGCGACCTAAAATCTGTATATAACGCCGAAGCAGTGGTCATTGTACCCGGTGCTGGTACTTATGGAATGGAAGCCGTTGCGCGCCAATTGGCCAATGATGAAGATTGCCTCATTATTCGTAACGGTTGGTTTAGCTATCGCTGGACGCAAATTTTAGAAAAAGGCAAAATCGCCAAGTCGTCTACGGTATTGACGGCACATCGTGAAGAGGGTGAGTCACCAAAACCATTTGCCCCCGTTGATATCGATGAAGCCGTTGCTAAAATTAAAGCAGAGAAACCAGCAGTGGTCTTTGCGCCGCACGTCGAAACCTCATCGGGTATTATTTTATCATCAGACTATATCAAAGCGCTAAGCGCGGCTGTACATAGCGTTGGCGGTTTATTGGTCATTGATTGTATCGCTTCAGGTTGTGTGTGGTTGGACATGAAAGACTTGGGTATTGATGTTCTCATCAGCGCCCCGCAAAAAGGGTGGAGCAGCACTCCGTGTGCAGGCTTAGTCATGCTAAGCGCTGCGGCAATCGAAAAAGTAGACAATACAGAATCAGATAGCTTTAGCTTAGACTTAAAGCAGTGGTTAAATGTCATGCGTGCCTATGAAAATGGCGGTCACGCTTATCATGCCACCATGCCAACCGATAGCTTACGTCAATTCCGCGATACTATTTTAGAGTCAAAAGAGATTGGCTTTGATAAATTGCGTGATGCGCAGTGGCAATTGGGCAACCGTATTCGTGAAGTATTAGCCGCTAAAGGCATTGAAAGCGTTGCGGCGAAAGGTTTTGAAGCGCCAGGCGTCGTGGTTGCTTACACCGATCGCGATGATATGCATAAAGGCAGTGCGTTTGCCGAAACAGGCATGCAAATCGCTGCTGGTGTACCGCTAAAAGTTGGTGAGCCGGATAACTTTAAAACGTTCCGCTTAGGTTTATTTGGTCTAGATAAATTGACTGATGTAGACGGAGCGGTACAGCGTTTTGAAACTGCACTTGATGAAGTATTGGCGAAATAATATCTTTATCTCGTAAGATGTTCTTTAAGTAAAAAGAATACTGAGCCCTTGTAACGAGGGTTCAGTATTTTTTTACCTATTTATTATATTTTATAATATAATGTATTTATGTAAATCGATATTCAAAACTGTTTTGATAAAAATTGGCTTAGGTAAATATTATGAGTATACAAATAGATTGGCAGGCCTTTACGCCAATTTCCTTGGTAGGCGGTCTGATGCTAGGCGTTGCAACGGTCATCTTGCTATTGGGCATTGGTCGTATTGCGGGTATTAGTGGTATTTTCTCAAGTCTTCTTAAGCCCAAGCGCGTCGAGATGTGGCAGGTGTTATTCATACTTGGTCTTGTTATCTCGCCATTATTTTATGGTCTGGTAAAACCGTTGCCCGATATAGAGGTTAGTAGCTCTTTGCCACTGCTTATTGGGGCAGGATTACTGGTTGGTTTTGGGACACGTTTGGGTTCAGGTTGCACCAGTGGGCATGGTATCTGCGGTAATGCGCGACTGTCGCCACGTTCGATGGCGGCGACGGTGACCTTTATGTTGTTTGGTATTTTGACCGTTTATATTGGTCGTCATGTCTTGGGTTTGATTTAAAAACCACATAGACAGTACGTTGCGAAGATAGCGATGACTATTGTTTATATCGGATGGTTACAACCGCTTGGATTAACACATTAGGTGCGAGAAAAAACATGCTAAAAAATATAATTGGATTACTGGCAGGGTTATTATTTGGCTTTGGACTGCTGATATCAGGCATGACCGATCCTATTAAAGTACAAGGCTTTTTGGACGTCTTTGGTGCATGGGATATTTCTCTGGCACTGGTAATGGGTGGCGGTCTAATGGTGGCGATAGTTGGCGTGCAGTTGGCTAAGCGTCAAAAAACCAGTTGGATTGGGTCATCAATTGAGATGCCAACCAAAACCACCATTAATAAAAAACTGCTGATTGGCGCGATGCTATTCGGCATCGGTTGGGGTTTGGTTGGTATTTGCCCAGGACCTGGTATTGTGCTGCTCGGTACAGGACAGTGGCAGGCTTATGTCTTTATTCCTGCGATGATAGTCGGGATGTTGGTGTATCAGTGGCTAGAACCAAAGCTTAATTAACATTGGCTTGGTTCTTTTAGCGCAATAAAAGGGTCAGTCTAATTCAATTAGGCTGACCTTTTTTTATCAATGATGTTTCATTAATATTAACGATACTTCCGTATTATTAAGGCTTAATGATAAAGTCTTACTTAGCGCTAGCCGTTACTTTTGGCGTTTCGTGTGCTAATGATTTAGCCGCTTGACGCAGCTCAAATTTCTGCACTTTACCGGTGCTGGTTTTTGGAATTTCAGCAAAGATAATATATTTGGGCACTTTAAAACCCGCCAAATGCTGCTTGCAATGTTCTATCACATGGTCGCGCTGCAAGGTGCTGCCTTCATGAATTTCGATAAAGGCGACAGGTACTTCGCCCCATTTATCATGCGGCGCGGCGACGACCGCACAGCTTTGGATTTCTGGCATTTTATATAAGACGTTCTCGACTTCGATACTAGAGATGTTTTCGCCACCTGAAATGATAATGTCTTTAAGCCTGTCCATGATTTTTATATAGCCGTCAGGGTATTTAATGCCCAAATCACCAGTACGGAACCAACCGTCAGCAAAGGCTTCCTCGGTCGCTTTACGGCTTTTTAGATAACCTTTCATCACCATGTTACCGCGCAGTGCCAGTTCACCCATCTCTTCACCATCCGCGGCAACTGGCTCCGTGGTGCCTTCTTTAAATAGCTCAAAGCCTGTCATTAAATGTGACGTTACGCCCTGACGTGATTTCTTTTGCGCACGAGCAGCGATATCCAGCTCATCCCATTCTGCTTGTTCCGCGCAGACGGTGACTGGACCATAGACTTCGGTAAGACCGTAAACGTGCGAGATATGAAAGCCCATGGCTTCCATGGCGGCGAGCATGGTTTCAGACGGCGGCGCACCAGCGACCCAGCCTTTGACTTCATGATTGATGGCGTCTTTATATTCAGCTTTGCCGCCAGCAATCATATTGTGCACCACGGGTGCTGAGCAATAATGACTGACTTTATATTTGGCAATCAGCTGCAAAATCAAATCAGCGTCAATCTTGCGCAAGCAGACATTGACGCCCGCACGTTCGGCAATCGTCCAGGGAAAACACCAACCATTACAGTGAAATAATGGCAGCGTCCATAGATACATCGGGTGCTTGGGCATATCCCAATCTAAAATATTGGAGACGGCATTGAGTGTCGCACCGCGATGATGATAAACCACGCCTTTTGGCTTACCCGTCGTGCCAGAGGTATAATTGAGCGCGATAGCATCCCATTCATCGAGTGGCTTTTCCCAATTATCCAAACTGTCTGAGCTGGCGATTAATGCTTCGTAGCTCATTTGTCCAAAACGTTCAGTATCGAGCGCCGCATCTGTCGCATGAATCACGATGAGATTGGGAAATGCTTCGTCGATAATTTCAGCATGTTCAGCAAACTCGCTGTCTAGAATCAACACTTTGGCTTCTGAGTGTTGCAGACAAAAGGTCAGGGCGTTGATATCGAGGCGGGTGTTCAGTGTACAAAGTACGCCACCTGACATCGGTACGCCAAAAGCGCATTCGATCATCGCTGGGGTGTTTGGCATCATGACTGCAACTGTGTCATTTTTATCGATGCCTAATTTGCGCAGACCATCCGCCAATTGACGACAGCGATCATAAGTCTGTTGCCACGTTTGCGTTAGATTGTTATGTGTTAAATCGTCATAGATGATGGCAGTTTTATCGGGATAGACCTGAGCACTACGGATAATAAAGTCGATAGGGGTAAGCGGTTGATGGTTGGCAGCATTTTTGCCGAGACCTGTGTGGAAGTCTGTCATGGGGATAGTCCTTTATCTTGCTGTTATAATTCGGTGAATACGCTACAAACCTGCTATAAAGTCGGCTTCGTTATTTATCACTGTTTGATAAACCGTTAATATTTTTGCTGATCTTCCTTGTAGCAACCCGCCGATAGATGACTCACGGTAAATATTTGTTCGTCCATTATAGACAATGCTCTGTGAAAAGCGAGTATGTTTTTAGTGCTTGCTTATATTGGATCGCATGATCAATTAGTCTAATGCACATAGTGTTCACTCATCAGTCGCTTGTCTGCATAGCTGATGATAATGACGGTGTGTTACGATACCAGTGATGTTAAATCCTATCGCTTAACTATTTCTAAAAGCCTCATTTTTAAAAATCTTAACTTTTAAAAAGCCCAGCCAGCTTTAACAAGCATTTCCACAAACCATTCATAAGGAAAATGATATGTCCGCCAGCCGCACTGCCAATACCATCGAAACTGCTAGCACCAATGAACACTACCCACATTTATTTGAGCCGCTAGATTTAGGCTTTACGACGCTTAAAAACCGTATGGTCATGGGCTCAATGCACACAGGGCTTGAAGACCGTTTTTATAATTACGGCAAACTAGCGGCGTATTTTGCTGAACGTGCCAAAGGCGGCGTGGCGATGATGATTACGGGCGGTATTTCGCCCAATCGCGAAGGGTGGTTACTCCCTGCTGGTGGTACTATGAATAGCAAAGCGGACGTGATTAACCATCAGCGTGTGACTCGTGCAGCGCATAAATATGACAGCAAAATCATCATGCAAATTTTGCACAGTGGTCGTTACGGCTATCATCCGTTTGTCGTCTCTTCTAGTCCAATAAAATCACCAATTTCACCTTTTAAGCCGCGTAAGATGAGCATTAAAAACATCGAACAAACGGTAAAGGATTATGCCCGTTCGGCTAAACTTGCCAAGCAAGCGGGTTATGACGGTGTGGAAATCATGGGCTCAGAAGGTTATTTGCTCAATCAGTTTTTATCGCGTCATGTGAATCAACGTACCGACGAATACGGCGGTGATATTCAAGGTCGCATGAAGCTGGCGGTCGATGTCGTCAAAGCCGTTCGTGAAGCAACGGGTGAAGATTTTATTATCTTGTTCCGCTTATCAGTGATTGATTTGGTCAAAGACGGTAATGTCATGGACGAAGTTATCACCGTTGCCAAAGCGTTAGAAGAAGCGGGCGTGACCATCATGAATACGGGTATCGGCTGGCATGAAGCGCGTGTACCGACGATTGTCACCAGCGTACCGCGTGCCGCGTTTGTTGATTTCACTGCTGAAATTAAAAAGCACATTAGCATTCCCATGATGGCAGCCAACCGTATCAATATGCCAGACACCGCTGAGGAAATCGTGGCTAGTGGTCAGGCGGATATGATTCAAATGGCGCGTCCGTTCTTAGCCGATGCCCATTGGGTCAATAAAGCCAAAGATGGTCAGACAGATCGCATTAATACCTGTATTGCCTGTAACCAAGCCTGTCTTGACCATACCTTTGAAAACAAACGCTCGACTTGTCTGGTCAATCCACAAGCGTGTTATGAGACAGAATTGGTTTATAAGAAAACTAAAAAACCTAAAAAAGTCGCCGTCATCGGTGGTGGTGTCGCTGGTATGTCAGCGGCGCACGTTGCTGCCTTGCGTGGTCATGAGGTCACGTTATTTGAGGCAAAAGATATCTTAGGTGGACAGTTTAACTACGCCAAAGTTATCCCTGGTAAAGAAGAGTTCTTTGAAACCATTCGCTACTATATCAACGAGCTTGAGCATTTAGGCGTTGAGATTAAACTTAATACCAAAGTCGATAAAGCCATGCTTGAGAAAGCCAAATTCCACCATGTCATCGTCGCAACTGGTGTTGTCCCTAGAAGCCTAGCTGGCAAACTGGAAGGCGCGGATTTGCCACAAGTGATGAGCTATGCGGAATTACTCTCTGGTGAAAAATCAGTTGGTGATACGGTTGCCGTCATCGGTGCTGGCGGTATTGGCTTTGACGTCAGTGAATATCTGACCGCCAAACATGGTCAGCCGCTTGATGAGCTAGGTCCTGAACTTTTAAAAGATCCAAGCTATCGTCCAAAAGCGCAGTCTATTGAAGAGTGGCGTGAAGAGTGGGGCGTGACTAATGATACCAACTATCAAACTGAGGGTGGACTGATTAAGCCTGAAGCTATTAAACCTATCCGCCAAGTGTACTTGATGCAGCGCAGTAAAGGTCGCTTGGGCAGTGGGCTGAATAAAACCTCGGGCTGGGTACATCGTGCCCATGTCAAATCACACGGCGTCATCCAAGTATCAGGTGCTCAGTACGATAAGATCACCAATGAAGGCATTTGGATCACTAATAACCAAGGTCAAAGCCAGTTGCTACGTGTTGATAGCGTCGTGGTCTGTGCTGGTCAAGAGTCTGTGGTTGAGCTGATGCCAAATGTTGGTGATGCACCAGACGCCCAATATCATCTAATCGGTGGTGCTAAACTGGCCGCTGAACTGGATGCTAAACGTGCTATAAGAGATGGTGCTGAGGTTGCGGCAGCGATTTAGGGTTTAGTTCAGAAGTAATGAGAGCGGCAAGATAAGATTATCTTGCCGCTTTTTTTGTTAGATAATATAGACTTGCTCAGTGTATAGATGATCGTAAAAAGCTATAAGTATCTTTAAATTACTATTTGGATAAAGGCTAAGAGGTATGAGAAAGGAACACTTTCAATTTGGTGACGTAAATTTTAAATGGGGTGATAAGTTATCTGATATAAAAGCTCAGCTTCCTGAAAAAGATACGGTAACGCATTCTTATGAAGAAAGCTATATGCCTGAAACAGTCACTATAAAACTGTCTGAAATGTGGTCTCTTAAAGTTGCTTACTGTCATTTTAGTGCAGCAGATGATGACCGATTGATAGATTCAATATGGATCAACATCCCAGCACAACTATTTAATAGACAACCAGTGATTAAAAAGCTAATAGCATATTTAGGATCAGAGTCAAACTACTCCTCCGATAGCCATTACTGTAGTGGCAACGTAGTAGAACACTGTGAATGGATATTTGATAATTGTGTCATTGGCGTTAGCATGTATGGCGGCGTACGAGAGGAAGACGACGAAAGAATTATTGGCTGTTTATCTATATCATTAAGTGATGTAGAGCTTTTAGATTCATTGTATTCAAAGCCTATACGTGATGTAGAGTATAAAATGGCTGACGAGGTTGATATCAGCACTATCCAATCTTTTCAGACACAGCAAGCACAGAGTATGCGACGGTCAAAGGAAAGAGAAGAGTTTCCGAACCATCCTGCTGCTTTCGTCATCCGAGCATTCGATGGATTTCACAAAGAGGCACTGTTTCAAACGCCATTAGCGGTTCAATCAATCATAACTGAATCTGAAGTTTAATCTATGACAGGAGATTATTATTTATCGAACTATTGGCAAACTGTAAAACTAGAGAATAATATTTCATCTAAGTGGACTAATCTATTACCCACTAAATCTTTTGGTGTCTGCTATGTTTCGATAGGAGGTCTGCTAATTATTGACGAAGATAGTAGACCTGAGACAAAAGTATTTGTTGAGCATATTGAAAAAATAATTAAGTCTAAGATAGCGTATCACGAAACATATGACTGTTAGGTTACCTAAGTTAATATCTGGCTCATCATTATCATTGGCTCATGTTTTCAATATCACCTAATGTGAGACCAGTTTCTTGGGTGCTATAAAAACGATACCTTCATCGTCAATTTTACCATTCATGACCAATCTACCGATGCGATTGCTGGCTTCTTGATTGCCTTGGTCGGCGGCCTTTTTGTACCATTCAAAAGCTGTGTCATAGTCTTGAGGGACGCCATAGCCGTTTTCGTAGAGACCACCAATATTAAGTTGTGCCACATCTAACCCTTGGTCAGCCGCTTTGGCATACCACTCAAAAGCTTTGTCATAGTCTTGCGTCACACCATAACCGTATTCGTAAAAATTACCAATATTATTTTGAGCGTCAAAAGATCCATTGTTAGCTGCTAGTAGATACCACTGCATTGCTTTTTGATAATCTTGCTCAATACCAATACTCTCATGATACATAATTCCGAGATTGAATTGAGCATCAGTGTATCCTTGGTTAGCAGCTTGTTGAAACCATTCAAGTTTTTTTATCTCATCTTGTTCAACAGCAATACCTTCATGATACATAACTCCAAGATCGAATTGAGCATTAGCATATCCTTGGTTGGCGGCTTGTTCAATCCACTCAAATGCTTTTTGATAGTTTTGCTCTACGCCCAAACCTTCATAATACATAATACCTAGATAATGTTTAGCAGGTGCGTAGCCTTGATCAGTAGCTTTTTCAAATAGTTCAAAAGCTTTGTTGTCATCTTCAGGGACTGAGTCACCCTCATAATAGGCAAGGCCAAGATCATAGGTCTCAGCAGGAGTGCTTTGATTTGATAGTACTGGTGCGTTTGATGATTCAGCTGAACAAGCGGAAACGATTAATATATTTGATAATAAAGTAGCTAATAGTAAAGACTGAATGAGAGTAGTATTTTTTCTTTGATGCATTAAAACCTCGTTAGAAAATGCTATTGAACAGGCTGATTCGGACTCACTTGCTCATAAGTTTTACCTTCTGCTACAGGTATACAATCGACCTCTTTTTGCGATTGGTCAATCAAGACATGGTTTTAAAATTGAAACATCGGCTGAATCACCTTCAAAATCAAGTTTCTCATTTAGACATTTAATTTTTTGGATTAATTGTTGCTCTTGTTCTTTATTTAGACTCTGTTCATTGTTGTAGTTTTTCTTAGGGTAGCGGTTGAAATCAAGTGCTAAACCATATTCTCTTCTAATAATATACTGCAAGTAATCTAACTGAAAATTTTTTCTTCTTATTTCTTCTGGTAAATCATTACTATCACAATCACATATAGTTTCAAAGTGATTTAAAATATGACTCATCTGTGCGTCACCAGCTTTCACTAGTACTTTAGGCGACGGATAATGAATAGAAGCCATACTATACCTATTCCATGCCGTACCATAGTTCTGCTGAGCAAACTCTATATCTCCCTTTTTTTCAAGATTGAGTAAAGATTGATAGTTCTTTTCTTTTTTAGCAGGGCTTATAGGGGTCTCCCATCTATCAGTAACATGACGTAAAATGGTTTTAGAATCTTCATATTCGTAAACTGTCGAATTTTCTGATGATGAAAGTTCGCTGTCTATTATGGACTTGTCATGGTCTTGAGAAACAATACGTGTCTGCTCATGATCAATATCATCGTTAGAGGTACATGAGGCAAGCGTTGTTAGTACGCATAGAGTAAAGGCGACTCTTATCATTATATTTTCCTAATTATCAGCTTGCCTACGTATCTTAGATCAGTTTGACGATGACTTATCAAGTAATCAGATAGTGTAATACCATAATCAATATCAAACTTCTCTTGATTTATTAATACAAGTATCACCGTGATATAGCATATAGAATTCAACATGAGAATTATAATACTCAGCATATAAGTGTGCTAGCGTGTTGAATTTCGCTTCTTCGTAGGATTGTCTAGTATCTGATGTGTCTTGCACTTGGATGTCTTAAAATAGAGTTGTCATCAAGCTCTCTCATAATTGTATTTTCATAGTTTATAGCTTTATGTTTATAATCTGTTTTGCCTGTATCTACATAATTTTTTATATGTCCTAATTCATGAGCCATTATCCTTGTTAAAGTAGGTTTAAAAACACCTGTAGTCTTACTGTCTATACTTTTACTATCTGCGCGAACAAAGTAAGGGTCATAAACGTTCATGTTGATTTTCACAGTAATCATATCTTTATCAACCATTTCATCCGACTCCCACAGTTTCCAAGACTCATGCTGATTAAGAATCATAGGCTCTTTTTTTATTGTTGTTAATCCTAAGCCTCGAGAATTTACTGTTTCGATGGAAACTCTATAAATACTACTATCGTTCTGAATAACAGAGATTATATGTTGCCCTTGCGGGGTAGATTTAATCTCATTAAAAGCTTGTATACAGTCTTTACCGAAAACTGAAAACTTACTACCATCAATACCACTATCGTAAACTGTACTCTTATTATCTTTTAAATCTATATATAAACCTTTAGTGCTCGCAAAGCCATTCCCAAATAAAGCATCAGGCTCAGACTTCGCAAACTGCAAAGGTGCTGCCTGTGCAATACTGCCCACCTCAAAGTCAGACTCTACAAATGACTGCTGACTAGCAATCAGCTTAGCACTGCAGCTAGTGACATCGCCGCCGCGAGCAATAGGCGCACCATCGACAATAAAGGAGGCATCACCACTAACAATAGTGGTGACCTTTTTGTATTTTTTACAGATAACTTTATCGCCTTTACGCGCGACTGGGATGCCGTTATATGTGGTGTGTGGTGTGTGGTGTGTGGTGTGTGGTGTGTGGTGTGCCGGAGCTTACTACCTCTGATAAAAGCTTTATATTTAAAGCCAGACTTGGGTAGATGTGTCCCTGATATTTAAGCTATTCTGGGCGCTATGTATCATTGAGTATAAAACCACAGAACCATCTATCGTTTATTTTCTAATGTAACGACCATAACGTTTTGGTTTTATCGAATCAAATATATTAAATGTTAAGTTAGTAATACATCGACTATTATTTTCTTTCTCTAAATCACTGATTATTTTTAAAGGTTTTGAGTTGTTGCTTTGATTTGAGTTGTTGCTTTGATTTGAGGAGGAGCTGTAGCCTCTTATGTGATCTTTTATACCAACAATAACTAACCTATTGGTCAGAACAACTTTTCCTATATCGTTCTTTTTATCTAAAACGCGGTAGTATGATTGAAAGTGACTGTTATAAGATTTTTTGTAATCAGATATTAATTTATTATATTCAGAACTATTGAAGCAGATAGGGTTTTTTAAATCAATAATAAGCAACTTACTATTTATATCACTTACCCTTAAGTCTATGTCCTGAATAAAAGGATGCTCGTTTGTGTCCTGAGAAATTTCAAAAAAATTATTAAGACCATGCGCTACTTCAATTAATTGAAACTGATGGTTATAGAAATTTTCAACTTGATGAATTGAATAGGGGTAGTTATTTGAAAAATAGTCAATTGTGTTAAAAAGCATTCGTTTTTCTTCATTTAAGCTATCAATATCTATATGGGATGCATTGTTCATAGTAATAGATGAGTGGGCAGTTGTGCAATAAAACATTATTGTACTTAATAGTAAAATATTTCTAATAATTTTTTTTGTTTTATCGTTAGTCACAAATATCAACCTATATTTTTTAATAAACTACTATTATTAGTAAAAATTTATTTTACTGAAGTAAATAATATTTTTAAAAATTCAATAGCAGCTCATTCAAATTGCCTTCGTTCTCATATTCATCATAACGGTGACCGTAAAAGTCGTTATATTTTTCACCTGTAGTAGATGTCTTACGATTTCCATATACTTTTCCCGCTTCACTCCAAGCGCTATGATCATCACCATATTTCTCATATGCTGATACAAGAGTTTTAAGCTCACTTGGATCACTATGCGGTTTCATAATATCTATGGCACCATTATCTAGTAACTCTTCTCTGATCATGACACTGTAAATCGCAGCGCCTCCTTCTCCTTTTAGCTTGCTATCAATATAAGCATCTCTACTTGATATGTCGATCTCTCCTTGATAGGTAGCATGACCTACCTCATGAGTGAGCGCATGCATAGCCATGGCTGGCTTATCTCTATAATATTCAGAAACTACTATTTCTCTATCTTCATAATTAGTATATGTTCCTCCAGAATCAGGACCATACATTATGTTCCAATCTGCTTCTTGCAAATCTTTGATATTTTCCTGCAACGTAGGTGAGTCAGCTGCAATTTTATCAACGTCATCACCTAAATTAGTAATGACATAGTCATCTTCAGTAGGCTCCTCATCATCCTCTATAAAGCTATTCCCAAATAAAGCATCAGGCTCCGACTTCGCAAACTGCAAAGGCGCTGCCTGTGCAATACTGCCAACATCAAAGTCAGACTCTGCAAACGCTTGCTGAATCGCAATCAGCTTAGCGCCGCAGCTAGTGACATCGCCGTCGCGAGCAATAGGTGCGCCATCGACAATAAAGGATGCATCACCACTAAGAATAGTGGTCACCTTTTTACATTTTTTACAGATGACTTTATCGCCTTTACGCGCGACTGGGATACCGTTATGAGTGGTGTGCGGTGAGCCGGAGATGACCGTCCCACCGTGAGAGGTCTTTGCGCCAACGGTGATATAGGCTGCCATAGTGCTACCTTGCTTAAACGTTTAAAGTTTGGATTGTTATAGCGATTCTATTATTTGCATCACATTATAGATGGCAAAAGCGTAAAATATCAAACTTAAGTTTGTCTAAGGGTGTGACCTAGACAGCAAGCCTAATCTGTACAAAGTATAAAGGCGATTGAAATATTGACGTCAATAAGAAATTGAGACTCTTTACTAATTATCAATAACAAGCAAAATCTAACCTTCCATCTCACTAGTCAGCCATTTAGACACATCATCAATTTGTACTGCCAGTTCAGCATGAGCCTTACCTAATTCAGCAAGCTTGG
Organism: Psychrobacter cibarius; assembly: GCF_016107535.1. Taxonomy (GTDB): domain Bacteria; phylum Pseudomonadota; class Gammaproteobacteria; order Pseudomonadales; family Moraxellaceae; genus Psychrobacter; species Psychrobacter cibarius. The sequence continues at coordinate 48,326 of NZ_JABASQ010000022.1, forward strand.
CATTAATCTGATGTTTATCATATTTAATACCTGTCAATGTGTCTTTTAATAGGTCGATTAATTCAACGTTTAGCGCATCAGAGAAGATAACCACATCGCGTATCGCTGCTTGCTTCACATCAAGGTGCAAATCAATGATGCCCCAATCAAAGCGCGTCTCAATGTGATGGGTGAACTCAGGGGTCTTACCAAAACGCCAATCCCAATCTGCCATTTGCTGATAGTATTTATTTAGCGTCGGCTGCTTGGCGAGACTGGCTTCATCCAATTCTTCTATCGGCGTGGTGTCGCCATAATCAGTGTCACGATAATATTCACAAAAGGCCTCGATAATCGCATCGGATAAGATCTCGTGATTGATGTCTGCATTAAACTCAACCAAATTGGCGACACGAGAACGTACGGACTTGATGCCTTTGGCTTTGAGCTTAAGTGGATGCGGATTGAGATACTCACCAAGCTTTTGCATATTAGCGTTCACCAGTAACGTACCATGATGAAAGCTACGATCGGCGGCATGTTTAAAGGCGCTACCTGATATTTTCTTATCACCGACTTGCATATCGTTACGACCTGACAAATCAGCGTCTATGCCTAACTTTTTTAGCGCATTAATAATAATGGTGAAGTTCGCTGCTTGATCGTAGTCGGCTTTGGGCGATAAAAAGGTAAAGTTGGTATTGCCCAAATCATGAAATACCGCACCGCCACCACTTTGACGCCGCGCCAAAAACACCTCGTCTGCTTCCATCTTATCGATTTTGCATTCTACCCATGGGTTTTGCGAGCGCCCGATGACCACGGTCTCGCTATTGCGCCATAAGAATAGTGTGTGCGAGTCTGGGTCAAGCGCTTGGAATATCCAATCCTCGGTTGCGAGGTTAAACCAAGGGTTGGTCACGGCAGACTTTAAGATGCGCAGTTTCATTTATTTTTCCTTTTTCTCGAATGATTTTTTATAAATAGACATTGTCATTGTTGACGATGTAAGGCTGGAATTCAATGGCTGTGTGGTAGGGAAAAGGATTTGGGTAGAGCGGGGTATTTTGATTAGATTCTGCAGAATGTGATTTATAGTTTTTTGGAGGAATAATTAGTTTTTGGAGCTAATTCTGCTATTCGCTTGTATCTAACTTGTCGATGGCGTGCGGACTGGTTAGTCTGGTGGCGTTCCAACATTCGAGCGACCACCCCCAGCCATAGTCCGCATCGCCATCGTCGGCGTTAGGATACCGCTGCTATCAGGGCTAAAAAGATCCTCAAGTTGACCATTTATAGTTTCGACTAAGTTTCGATAATATTTTAATTTGGCGTAGTGTATCTTGCTAAATCATACTAGCATGGAGGGTTCTTTAAGTCTTGTTGGTACTATCTTTTGAATTTATATGGAAACAACTAGAGCTATCAAATTAATGTGATATATTCTTGGTTACTAAAAAAGAGGAATGAAATGCAAACTCAAACGTTAGATAGCTTATTTCAGAATAAAATATTTCGTATACCTGATTATCAAAGAGGATATGCTTGGGGAGAGCATCAAATAAAAGACTTCTGGGAGGATATATTGCAACTACATGAAGATCGTATGCACTATACAGGCGTTATTACTTTAGAGCCTTTGAAAAAAGGGGAGTGTGAAAAATGGGTAGAAGATATTTGGTTAGTTAAGAATAGAGGTTTTAAGCCTTATTATGTGGTAGATGGTCAACAAAGATTAACTACAGCGCTAATACTGATACAGACAATCCTACAATCAGTACCCAAAGATTCTAGCTTAAACTTTTCTTCGATTTCAAATATTGAGGAGAAGTTTATTATAACTCAACATGAAACTGAGAATGAGTTATTCCAAAGTTATATATTTGGATATGAAAAAGATAACCCAAGCGATGAATATCTAAGAACTAAGATATTTAACAGGTATTCTACCTCTAATAATCATGAACTGACTCTTTACACTAAAAACTTATACAAAGCAAAGAAGTTCTTTTTAGACGAGCTACTTAAATTAGACCGTAGTGAAATTGAGAATGTGTTTACTAAATTAACTCAAAAAATGAAATATAGTATCTACGAAATTGAGGAGGATATTGATATTAATGTTGCATTTGAAACGATGAACAATCGAGGAAAGCCATTAACTACTTTGGAGAAATTAAAGAATAGACTCATTTATTTGACAACGTTATTCTCTAATCAGAATGATAATGGTAGCTTGCGTGATGATATAAATAACGTATGGAAGACTATTTATAAGTATCTAGGAAAAAATCAAGATCGACCTTTAGATGAAGATCAGTTTTTACGTAATCATTGGATTATGTATTACGACTATTCTCGTAACAAGAAAAATGCATATATAGATTTTTTATTAGATGATGCCTTTACTTCAAGAAGAGTTTTAAAAGATAAAGTAAATCCATTAACAAGGGAGGAAATAATTAAATATATTTATAACCTTCAAGAGTCAATAAAGTATTGGTTTTATATTCACAATCCAACAATGCCATCTAAAACCGTTAAGGTAACGAACGATCAATCTAAAGTTCTAGAGAAACTTAATAACATAGGTTTTAAAGCATTTAAGCCTCTAATTTTATCAGCTTATACATCAAATCAAGAAGCTATAGTCAATCCACAATAAAATTAGTACAACCCATATTATGAAATAGTTTAGG
>NZ_JABASQ010000023.1 GCF_016107535.1 Psychrobacter cibarius
AGTTGTGGATGTGTTTCTTATATTAAATCTCTTTGCTACTTTTGCAAGAGGTCTAGTTAAGAACAGAAAAATCCGTGCTTTGATAAAAGACGGATTTTTCTTAAGATAATTATGATAGTCGCTATGAACTGAGTATCTAGCAGGCTATAAATGTCTAGGTCTCAGCTTCAATATCGAGTATGGGTTCTTCAACCGTAGTGACGACTCTAGATTCAACATACGAGCTGCTATGTGCCGTGTCGGTAGTGATTGGATAAATCTCTAAGCGTTCCAATTCTGCTAATAAATCTTGGATGACTTCTTTTTTACGAGTGACAAAAGTGGACGCAAAGCAGCGCCAAAATTTCCAGCCAGCACGCTCCAAAATACGCTGACGTTGCATATCGCTGTCCCATTTGTCAGGACCATGATATCTATCGCCATCACATTCAATGGCTAGGCTGTTGTCGTTTTCACCTTCGACTACCATATCGATTCGGTAGGCACCTGCTTTAACCTGTGGAACCACTCGATAGCCTCTCTCCACCAGAAGATCAAAGACTTCCGTTTCAAAGGGAGACTCACATTTTTGACGCGAATCAGAGACTTCTTCCTCATCTTGCATGAATGGTGCTTGAAAGTGTTTAATAAGCTCTGCTCGGTAGTAATCGGCTTGGCTTAGTTCATCCAGTTCAATACTACGTACTAAATACATTCTATCGCGCGCTCTTGAAGCAGCGACATTCATCCGCTGGGCGAAAGTGTCTCTCGTTTGTGCATGGGCCGCTCCGGGTACCACTACCAATGACAAAAACATGATATCGCGCTCTTTACCTTGAAAGGTTCTGGCATCACCGCAAGCGATGTCAAAAGCAGTCATTACCGCTTCATCTAGTTCTTTGTTGAGTATTTCCATAATATTATGTGCTTGCTTATTGCCTAGCAACGAGACAACACCGATGGTTTTACCTTTGTAAGCTGGATCAGAAACGATGAACTTGATTTCATCGACGATAAATCTGACTTCTGAAGGATTAATATCAGAGCCTTTAAGACGATAGCCATCGGTGACATAAACATCAATCAATGGTGGGTCTAAGCGCTCTGAGGGTTTTGCTTTACGCAAAGGTATCAGCTCATGATTGTAAAACTCACGTTTTGAGAACTCAATAATAGGTGCCACACTGCGAAAATGTTCTTTTAGCATCACACTGCTATCTGCAAAAACGACTTTGAATAAATCGTAGATTGAACGATCAGGTGACATCTGTGAGCGATAAACAGGGACTTGATTGCTCAAATACTGTGCCATCAGGTTACGGATTTTCTCGATATCGAGACCGACGCCTTCTGGTGACACTTGCTTATCGTCACCAACGATTAACACTTTTTTGGCTCTCATAATGGCTGGCAATGCCGTTAAGTCAGATTGAGACGCTTCATCGATGATAACCAAGTCAAAACTGCCAAATTCTGCTGGCAAGGACTCAGAAATACGATAATGCGGCATAATCCAACACGGAATAGCAGCACTTGCTCCCGCAGAAGCTTCGCGCGCTTCACGGCGATAATAATGCGCGCCTTTGCCTGTTCCCTTACCGATACGCATAATGGCAGAGCGGTATTTTTCTAAAGAGGCTCTCACGTTTGGTGTCGCATTTTCTGCAACTTTTAGCCATGCTCTTTTGGTGATGGCTTCTTGATAGAGTCTGGCTAAGCTTACTTCTAAATTGCCACGAGTTTTGGCCAGTTGAACCAATTCCTTGCGACCATCGATGCTGTCTATAAAGCTAGTCAATCTAGCAATTCGCCAAATCTGCTGCCAGTTATCTGATGCCAAGGTGTCTTGAGAATTATTATGAGGTTCATAACGCAATTTCTTTGCCCAAAGTGGTGCGCCGTTATCTTCAATGAGTTGGGTAACGTCAGCGACTGTCTGTAAATCTGTTGCAAGGTTATTCACGCGTTGCAACTCATTTAACAGTTCTTGATAGTCTGTTTGTAATTGTTCATCAGATAGATTTGGGTCACCAATCTTTTGAGTGACAAATGCCGTCATTTTTTCACTAATAGAGCCTTTACAGTCGGCAAGATTAGTCAGTAAGGACTCTTTTAACGTGAGACTTTCAGCCAGATTATGTCTCTTTAAATGTTGTTTAAGAACACTTTCAATCTCAGTCAAAATATCTTTGTTATAAGGTGCTGTAGAGATAACACCCCAATCTATAAATATAGTGCTTAACGCCTGCTTGATACTGTGCTGCAAGTTGTGACTAGCAACGATTTCATCGTATAGATGAACGGCTGAATGTAACGCAGACAGATTATTGGGCGATACCTCAAATATCGGTAAGGACAGCTCATTTGATAAGGCGTTCCAGCGAAGGATAAGCGCTTGAGATTTTTTTCTAAACGTTATAAAGCTGGATATATACTGCCAATCTGCCGTACTTGATGGTGCTGATGAGACTATCGTAATAGACTCAAGGCTTCTCTTTTCAGCAGACTTGCCAAAAATACCAGCGAGACCAAATGGCTTTTTGCCTTCAGATAAGTTTTTAACCGCGTCAACGAGCTCTGGATTTTTATCAAAATCATCAGTCATCGTAATAGGTTTGGTTAAATAAATGGTTCTCTCATCAAAAATGGCTTTGATCTCATCGTTCAATATAGTGAGATGAGCGATAATGTCTTGCTTAGTTTCATTAGCCAAATGCTGCTGAATATCCGTCGTCCAATTCTGGCCAGCCGCTACAATCTTTTGTATCAGGTCAGTCAAACGAGATGTACTGGCAGTGATTTCCTGAGCAATGTTTATTGTGCTAGCACTGTCATTTATTAAGCTTGGTAATTCTCCTTGCTGCTCAGCTGCTTGCGACTCATTGAGGTAACTCAAATCCTTATGAAGTTGCTTGATAGCATTGGTGGGCGGCATATCTACAACAGCAGGAATTTTTTTATTAAGATAACTCAAATCATGGCCGAGGTTTACTCTTGCGTCTTTTAGCGCTGTGATATCAGCATGAGTAAATCGAGGCTTAAACATCTCTTCTATGCCCAATTTATCGGGAAAGCTTTCGATAAGCTGCTGGTTTTGAGCAACCTCAGTCGCGGCATCTATGGGCTTGATCGTTTCATTATCGATAGTGATGTCATCAAGATTTAATCTTGCCCAAGCCGTAATTTTATGGTCAGTGCTTGCGAGCTGTGCATGGATGGTATCAATTTGATTGTCAAACATGAGAATGTCTTTTTTGTAGGCCTCACGATTGATACTAGATACTTCGCTCGATATTTTTTTGATGGTATGTTCAAACTGTTTTAACCCTTCGTTTTCACTGGTTAGTAGACTAACGGCGAGGGGACGAATAGATTCAGGCAGTTGTCCTTGCAGTACTTTTAGCGCAGGGTCTTTCATCGATGTGACCAGTACTCGCTTGCCAAGTGCTAAGTAATGACAAATAACATTGGCAATAGTATGGGTCTTACCTGTGCCGGGCGGGCCTTGAACGACGACTCCATCGTGGACATCTAACTGCTGTATGATTTGTACTTGTTCATCGTTGAACGCTTTGGGGAAATATAGCTCGGCTGGCGTGCCGATATAGCTATCACTGCCACTCACCATAGACAAACCACGATAAGCAGGCAGTATATTTTCTTTGTTTTCTGTAGCAGGTTCTGTCAGCATTGCCTTAAGGGCGCTCGGTAAATCAATGTCAGTGACCGATTCTAGCTGAATGGATAAGTTGTTTAAGTCTTGCAAAAAGATATTGTTACTTCTAGGACGAGCCATAATGACCCATGTGTCAGTAACAATCAGGTTTTTTTGCGCTTTAGGGATTTTTCGATCATCTGCAATGGTATGATCTGGTTGATAAACGCCAGAGGAATCAAGCAAAGTAACGGCTGACTTTAAGATAGGCTCATAGCTACTTGGCAAAAAAGGACTTAAGGACACATCTTCTGAATCATAAAAATCTTTGCTGTTCTTTAATAACTTCGCTAAACCCTGATTTTCTTCTATAGAAAAAGGCTCCGTTTCAAGCGTGGGAGCGGATAGGGTAGGCTTGATGAGTAATGCCATTGTCTTTTGATCTAAGGTGATTTCAACAGATTGCGTCAATAGTGGATACTTTATCTGCTTGCTACTCTGCTCATCGTCCGTGCTTTTTCGTGTGGCAATACCCACACCCCACACCAACTCTAACTGTGCATCAGCGAGATTGCCCTGAAGCTGTTGGTTAAGCATGAATAGACTGGAATACAAAGCAATGCTTTGGCGAACGAGTTTCTCTTCTGCTAGCCAAGGTTTCCAAACGTCTTTGAGATATGTATTGAATTCATCTCGTACAGTGTCTTTCGCAGGAAAGTCTTTTAAGTAAACCTCTGCTTGTAATGGCTCCTCTACCTCTAATGATTCATTTGTATAATTATTGTCAACTTCAAACGGAGTAAATACCTCTGTAGCGCCCGAGGACAACAGACCATCATCGATGAATGGTTGCACAGATGTTTTTTCTTTTAATGACGGTTGATCGCTAAACTTAACTGGAAACTTTAACCAATGTGCTAACAGTGCGCTGTTGGATTTAGGTGCTGAGTTTTCACGCAATCGCTCTAAACGAAGCCAAACGTCCTCTGGGGTATCGTCGGTGATGTTAAGGTTGATACCCGGCAAGCCTAATAATTGCTCCTCAGTACAAGTGAAATCACTGTGTTTAGCAAAATCTTGAGTAGGCGCTTTTTTCATCAAAGCACACTGCTTGATGAACTCAATTTGAGAGGCCAGTCTTTGTGCGTAAATACTCATTTGTTAAACCTTCCAAATCATCAAAATATTAGCCCTGACCTCACTGGCACATCATAAATACTGTTTATCAGATTTTATAATTAAAATGCTTAGGCGGCTGATCATTTCTAAATTAAAAAAAAGACCAAACTATAGCACAGAAATTGATAGCACTAAGTCGCATCTAGTATTTTTAAAAATGATGGCTAATCATTACTATTTTATAAACCAAACTCTCATTATTCCTATCAAAAATACTTTCTTTAAAACCCTATAACCAAAAGTATTTAATAGCAAAAATATTTATGAGATTGGGGTTTAATATTCAGCTCAATGCGTTACTATTACCACCTTATTCCGTTAGACCCTCATATTTGATACTTTGTATTAACACCATAAGAAAAGGATAGGTTATGCGCTATGAAGTGATCGTTATCGGTGCAGGTATGGTTGGCACGTCAGTCGCGTGGCATTTACAAAAAAATAATTCAAAAGTACTGATGTTAGACAAGAAGTTGCCAGGGTCAGAGACCTCGTATGGCAATGCAGGATTGATTCAGCGCGAAGCCATTCATACCCATCCTTTTCCTCGTAAACTGACTGAGATGATCCGAGTATTGCCGAACCAAGGTACCGATATTCGCTATCGTATTCCAGCAATTTTGCGTTATCACCAAGCGCTGCTACAGTACTGGAAATACTCTACGCCCGCTTCGGTCAAAAAAATAGAATCAGAATGGCAGACACTGATCGCGCATTGTACCAGTGAGCATCAGACAATGATTTCAGCATCTGGTGCTGACGAACTAATCACTCGTGACGGCTGGTTGCAATTGCATCGCTCGGAAGAAACGTTTAAAGAAGCACAAGCATCAGCCATTGATGCGCGCAATCAAGGCGTTGAGCATAACGTACTAAACCTTGAAGCGCTAAAAGCCATGGAGCCTAGCGCTAATTTTGAAGGTTTCGTTGGTGCGATTCATTGGAAAAACTCTTGGCAAGTATCGAACCCAAGCTCGCTAGTAAAAGCCTATGCGAAAAATTTCCAAGAGATGGGCGGTACAATTAAAGAGAGCGATGTAAAAGAAATCGTACAAGACGGTGAAGGTTGGAAAATCATTACTGATAATGACACTTATTATAGTGATAAGTTGGTTATCGCAGCAGGTCCATGGTCTAATGATTTGATCAAGCCACTTGGCTATAATCTGCCATTGTTCCCAATGCGTGGCTATCATCAGCATTTCAAAGTGACAGAAAAAAATACCATCAATCATAGTATGTTTGATATGGACAAAGGCTTTGTGATGGGGCCAATGCAGCAGGGTATCCGTATCACGACCGGTGCTGAGATGACCACGATGGATGCACCAAAGAACTTTGGTCAATTAAAAACGGTTCTGAAGCTGGCTCGCAAAATCTTACCATTAGAAGATGCGGTTGAGAGCGAAGCATGGGCAGGATCGCGTCCTTGTATGCCTGATATGAAGCCAGTTATTGGTCCTGCAGACAAGCATGAAAAACTATGGTTTGCCTTTGGTCACAGTCATCAAGGCTTTACTTTAGGGCCTATGACAGGGCGTCTGGTTGAAGAAATGATTCATGACAAGCCATTATTAGTAGATGTTGCGCCATTCAGTGCTCAACGTTTTTCTAATTAACAGCGCATTTGACAGATTTAGCACAGACTTAAATTAATAAATTGAAGGTATATAAGATGATTAAGAAGCTACATAGCAATCAACGTATGAGTAAAACCGTAATCCATAACCAGACTATCTATTTGTGTGGTCAGGTAGGTAATGCAGAAGACGATATCAAAGCGCAAACATTGACTTGTTTGGAGAAAATCCAAACGTTATTAGAAGAAGTGGGTAGCGATAAATCAAAACTACTGTCAGTAACGGTTTGGATAAAAGACATGGCAGACTTTGCTGCTATGAATGAAGTCTATGACCAGTGGTTTGAAGGCATTCAGCCGCCAGCTCGTGCTTGTGGCGAGTCTGCATTGGCACGTCCTGAGCTGTTGGTCGAGATGATTGCCATCGCCGCTGAGTAAGTAACAGATTGATTGTAGTAGTTGTTTAAAAAAGGCCATGATATCGCTATCATGGCCTTTTTTTGTTTTCCTGTTTTCTCATAGATTGGTTGTGAGTATATTTTTATAAGCTATCAAAGTAGATTAAGCTATATTTATTCAACTTATGTTTTATAATATTATGTGTTTCTCACGTTACCTGTTATTATACGCCAGCAACAGTTCTGAGATAATAAACAGCCTCTCAAAACCATCATTTTTTAGCATTGATGGCTAAGCAAACTGCTGGTAGTTATATTTTCAATGTCTTTTTAAATTAATAATAGTTTGTTTCTTATTGAACATTTTGAGGAAATTCACGTGGAATTCATAGGTGTTATTTTACTTGTCATCGCAAGCATCATGTGCATTATTTATAGCATTAAGTTAATTATTATAGCCTTCCAAGAGTCGGTACTCTGGGGGCTGTTATATCTATTTCTTCCATTTGCCAATTTATACTTTATTATCACTCGCTGGGCAGAGTGCAGTTCACCATTTTTGAGATCACTCATAGCCGTTGCATTTATGATTGTGGGCGCTTTGATGGCTTCATAATAATAGCAACGTCATCTTTCTTTAGTCAGAGTATTTTCGTCAAACAGTTAGCATCCTTTCCATACGGCTTGACGCTTTTCAATAAAGGCGTCAATACCTTCACTCACATCGTCTGCCATCATATTACAAGTCATCACTTCACTGGCATAGTCATAAGCATCTTCGACGCTCATATTCAATTGCTTATAAAACATATCTTTGCCAGTTCTTACCGCTACTGGAGATTTGACGGTGATTGCCGTTATCAACGATTGCAAGACTTGCTCTAATTGTTCCGCTGGTGAAACTCGATTGATCAATCCATATCGTAAAGCAGTATGTGCATCGATAAATTCACCAGTGATTAACATCTCAAACGCTTGCTTACGAGGTAGATTGCGACTGACGGCTACAGCAGGTGTGGAGCAAAAAAGCCCAACGTTTATCCCTGAATTGGCAAATTTGGCTTCATCAGCGGCAACGGCTAAATCACAGGCGGCGACCAGTTGGCACCCTGCTGCTGTCGCGATGCCTTGCACTTTTGCAATCACGACTTGCGGCATACGATTAATAGTGAGCATCATGTGACTGCATTGTTGGAATAGGGCGCGCTGAAAGGCTTCATCTGAATGTGCGCGCATCTCTTTTAGATTATGACCGGCACAAAACGCTTTACCATTTGCTGCAATGACGACTACACGGATATTGTCATCTTGAGCGATACTGTCCAGTTCCGCTTGTAGCGCAGAGAGTAGCTCAACGGATAAGGCGTTGAATTGTTTTGGACGGTTTAAGGTGAGAGTGACCACGCCACTTTTTCTATCGTCTTTTCTAATAACGAGAAAGTCGTCCATGTCTAAGGCAACGTCAGAGTTTGTCATTTATCATCCTTGATAATGGGTTGTTTCATTTGGTAGATGCTATGTATAGCTACCTAAATAGTAGCATGGCTTACCTCTTATATAATAGGTTGCTCATGTAGAAAGCAGACAAATAAAAATAGCGATCTCATATTCTGGGGTCGCTATTTGTTTATCAGTCAGATACAAGGCAAGGCTGTATTAAGCTGTCTTTACACTGAGCTTAGTATGCGCCTTCGCTATAAATAAGCTCGTAGCTGTGGCTGTATATCTCGACGATATTGCCAAACGGGTCTTCCATATAAATCATGCGGTAAGGTTTTTCACCAGGGTAATAATAGCGTGGTTTTTCCATACGCTTTTTACCACCTGCTGCAACGATGCGCTCAGCCAACTCTTCAACATTTGGATCTTGAACACAAAAGTGAAAGATACCTGTTTTCCAATATTCAAAGTTATTTTCAGGGTTTTCTTGATTTTTAAATTCAAAAATCTCAACACCGATACGGTCACCAGTAGATAGGTGAGCAATACGGAAGCTGCCCCAACCTGAACCGAATACTTCAGTACACATCTCACCAATCGGGCTATTATCTTCAACAATCTCTGTTGGCTCCATGATGGTGTACCAACCCATTACTTCAGTATAAAATTTTACGGCGGCTTCTAGGTCGGGAACTGAAAGGCCGATGTGCGAAAAACTCCTTGGATAAACGTTGTTCATAGCTTTTGCTCCTGTTAGTTGTACTCTTATTTAACGTGAGGCCAGTATACAAACATACGATTATTATGTAAAATTATCAAATATTATATAAATAATTATGTATCGTAATGATAAATATCACATGGTTGCGCACTTTTTGTGCGCTTGCCGAGTTCGGGCACTTTACTCGTACGGCTGAACGCTTACGCATGACCCAATCTGGCGTGAGTCAGCATATACGTAAGCTAGAAGATCAATTGGATACAGACTTACTGATTCGTCAAGGAAAGCAGTTTTCACTGACCAATGCAGGTGAACAGCTCTATAAAGAAGCAGGGGAGATATTGCAGCGCTTATCAAATCTGGAGCAGCGCATCGGTGAAGATCCTCATTATGAAGGGTTGGTACGTTTGATGTCGCCTGGTAGTGTGGGACTCAAGCTATATCCGCAGCTTTTGACCTTACAACAGCAGCATCCAAAGCTAGTGATTGATTATCGCTTTGCTCCAAATTCTGATATTGAGCGGGCACTTGCCAATCATGAGATTGACATTGGTTTTATGACGGATGTCTCAGATGAGGAGACAGTCAGTTGTAAGTCTATGGCTCAAGAAGCGCTAATATTAGTGACGCCTGCAACTACGGTAAAGCCGAGCTGGGAGTATCTCACCGAGCTTGGTTTTATTGATCATCCAGATGGTGCACATCATGCAGGTATGCTACTGACTGCCAATTATGAGCAATTTCAACACATCAATGATTTTGAGAAAAAAGGCTTTTCTAATCAGATTGGTTTAATCTTAGAGCCAGTGAGTAGGGGTATAGGCTTTACCGTGCTACCTGCACATGCAGTGGCTGCTTATCCAAAGCCTGAGCTTATTAAAAGCCATTATCTGCCTGTTGCCGTTAGCGAGACGCTATATCTTGCGGTAAGACGACGGCATGCACTCTCTAATAGAATGCACACGGTCATTGATGAAGTAACGAAATGGCTATAGCATTAATACATGAATAATTAGCCTTACATTTTGTTTGTAATACAGTTTGGCTAGCAACAGTATCTATATATGAACGTGAAACACGCCATAATTTATTTAGATATATTTTCGATTTATGCTACATCTATGGACTAATAATGAATATACAGCTATTAAAAAAGACATACTTTAATATTGTAATGACTTATATGATAGCTGGACTACCAATACCTGCTATTGCCGAAGATTCAGTGTTGATAAGTGATTTGGCTACTATTGAGTCGCTTGCACGGCAAGGAAATGCTATTGCTCAGTATAATTTGGGTGTTATGTATGCAGCAGGTTCAGATGTCGAGCAAGATAATGTCAAAGCTTTTGAGTGGTTGAATAAATCTGCCAGTCAAGGATTAGCTGAAGCGCAATATAATATCGGTGTTATGTACGATCAAGGTATAGCTGTACCACAAAGCCATGAAAAAGCCTTTACCTACTATAGCCATTCTGCTAAACAAGGCTATAGCAGAGCCCAATATAATCTTGGTAATCTTTACTCTAAAGGTGAAGGTGTCGTTCAAAACGATATCAGCGCCCTTGAACATTGGCAACAGGCAGCTGCGCAAAATAACAAGTTAGCACAGTTTAATTTAGGCATTGCTTATGCCGATGCTAAAGGTGTCCCTAAAGATAATATAACAGCGTTTAAATGGTACAAAAAATCTGCTGAACAAGGCGTTGCTGGTGCTCAATTTAATTTAGGTGTTCTGTATCAGCAGGGTCAAGGGGTTTCTAAAAATAACGTAAAAGCGGCTGAATGGTTCGAAAAAGCAGCTAAGCAAGGCATGGCAGAAGCTCAGTTTAACCTTGGTTTTATGTATTATAAAGGCGAGGGTGTAAAATTAGACTATAGCAAAGCAGCGCATTGGTTTGAAAGCTATAGTCAGCTAGGATATCAAGACGTGCAAAACGAATTAGCAAAAATTTATATTCTAAGTGATGGTGTCCATGGCAATAGAGTAGGTGGGTTAGCAGGGTTAAAGCGTATCTGTGACACTGGCATCCAGAAATATTGTGATATGTATACAGAATGGAGCCAAAAAACAGATTAAATGGTTTGGCTCTGTTCTGCTTTGAAATGATAAAAACATCTATCTCATCTTAATACCTAAGCGCATAGCAGCAGCAATATTTACAGCCGTGGTTTCAATATTGTCATAAGCCTGACTCAGTACGTTTTCGATGGTATCTACTTTTTGAATACTGGGCATGATGACCTCGAACTGGCTAGTTTGCGCAGGTTTGAGTCCGTCAACACTACCACAAATAGCAATGACCGGCGTATGGCTGGCTTTGGCAAGCTGACTGATGCCACCTGCCACTTTACCCATGGCTGTTTGCGCATCGAGCTTACCTTCGCCAGTGATAACGAGATCAGCCTCTGCAATATGCTGCGACAAATGAGCCACCTCAGCAACTGTGTCAAAACCTGATTTTAGCTTAGCTTGAAAGAATGTCATCATCGCGTAGCCAAGACCACCAGCTGCTCCAGCGCCTTCGACATGTTGGCAGTCCTCATAACCGTGATGACCGCACATGGTGGCAAAGTGACTGAGTGCTTTGTCTAAGGCTTTTACTTGCTCTGGACAAGCGCCTTTTTGTGGACCAAATACTGCGCTCGCACCCAAAAGACCACATAATGGATTGGTCACATCACAAGCGACTTCAAATACTGTGTCTAATACCTTTGCATGAAGATTTATATTATCAAGCCTATGTAGGCTGGCAAGTGCGCCACCACCATGAGTGAGTAGAGTGTCATTGATATCGTGAAAGGTGATGCCTAATGCCATTAGCATGCCAAGACCTGCATCATTGGTTGCGCTACCACCTAGACCAATCACGATACGTTTAGCCCCTTCTTCTAACGCATCAGCAATCAGCTCGCCGACACCGTAACTGCTAGCAATGACAGGATTGCGTTCATCGCTTGTCAGTAGATGTAATCCGCACGCTTGAGCAACTTCGATGACAGCCGTAGCGTCGGGCAATAACAAATACTTTGCCGTTATCGATCTCATGAGTGGGTCGTGTACCACCACTTCTTTCCAGCGTCCGCCTAATACATAAGACAATACCGCAGAGGTGCCTTCACCGCCATCTGCCATCGGCAATAGCTTATAATCAGCCTCTGGAAACACTTGACTGAAGCCAGATTGAATGGCGCGGCAAACATCCAGTGCGTCTAAGCTTTCTTTAAATGAGTCGGGAGCAATTAAAATTTTCATGAATGTCTCTTTGAATCTCTTTAAATAAATACCAAGGTTAATAACCAGATAAAGACGATGCTGGTCACGCCTTGAATGCCCGTTGCCATAGAATGGGCTTTGTAAGCCTGCGCCACACTCATACGACTAAACTGACTGACAATCCAAAAAAAGCTGTCATTGGCGTGCGAGATAGTCATGGCACCTGCACCAATGGCCATCACACAAAATACGCGACCAAGCTCACTGTCGAGACCAATTTGATCCAATAACGGCGCGATCATCGCAGAGGTGGTGACCAAGGCGACTGTGGTCGAACCTTGTGCAGTTTTTAACGCAGCAGAGACAATGAATGGCATAAAAATACCAAGCCCTAATGCGGACAATGTCGTACCTAAATAGTCGCCAATCGGTGTGACCTTTAGCATGGCACCAAATGCACCGCCTGCGCCAGTAATCAATAGGATAGGGGCTGCCACAACCAAACCTTGAGAGATGCTGTCGCTAATTTGCTGTGTTTTTTGCTCAGTGTTAATTAGTAAGAAAGACAAGAATAAACCAATCAGTAATGCCGTGAGTGGATTGCCGATAAACACTAAAATATCTGTCAACGTGCCACTGCCAAATGGTGCACTTGGGAAGTTCGCAACAGACGATAAGCAAATCAATACGATAGGGATAATAATAGGCAAAAACGCCATTGTTGCTGACGGCATGCTGCTATAGTCGTCACGTGTCTTCATGTTTTCAGGCAAAGTCGCTGCTGGCGCGTCCAGTGCATCTATATTGTCGGGAGCGACATTTAAGAAGCGATTAGACCACCACCAGCCAGCCAGTACAGCAACCGCTGTCACCACCACACCGACCATAATAACCAAGCCTAAATTGGATTCTAGCCCTAAGTTACCTGCTGCGGCAATTGGACCTGGGGTTGGTGGTACAAAGGTATGGGTTGCGTATAAGCCTGTCGCTAAGGCTATGCTCATCGCCACACTGGATACATGTAAACGCTCGGCCAATGTTTCTTTCAATGAGTTTAAAATAATATAGCCAGAGTCACAGAATACTGGTACTGAAACTACAGCACCAACGATAGACATGGTCAAAGTAGGGAAGCGGGGCCCCAAAACTTTGATGACCGTTTCTGCCATTACAATGGCGGCACCTGTTTTTTCAAGGATTAGCCCGATGATAGTACCGAAGACAATAACCAGACCGATGTAACCTAAAATACCGCCAAAGCCATCCGAGATGGTTTTAGCAACAGTATTAAGCGGCACTTGGTAAAATAGTGCTACTAAAAAGGCTGATAATATCAATACTAAAAAAGGATGCCACTTTAACTTTGCTGTGGCAAAAATAATAAAAAGAATGGTCAGCACAAGCCAAAATACGATCATTACTGTCTCTACATGTAGGGTTGATAGCGATAATTGTGGATGCTGCTACTGAGCTATTATTTCATTAATAGCAGCATCAATAGGTATATGGATTTTTAAAGGGGCATATTTTATAGTAAATCCAAGCTGCTAGGGAATCTATTCGGCTCATATTTGATTTTATTCATGGTAAAGCTTAGATACTCTGCTAGTATGTGCTTTTTGCTTCACACGTACCATTATCAGGATGCCTACCTTGACCATATTTACTGCGCCTACTATAGCCAATATAGAAAATGATGAATTACGTCTGCAGCTACAGCAGATTATAGACCTAAAAACCAAGCCGCTGGGCGCGCTTGGGCGAATAGAGGCACTCGCTGTGCAGTTGGGCATGATTCAAGGAACGATCACACCGCATATTGAGCAAGCTCAAATACGAGTGTTTGCGGCAGACCATGGTTTAACTAAGCATGGTACATCAGCGTTTCCTAGTGCTGTCACTGCGCAAATGGTTCATAACTTTTTGCAAGGCGGTGCCGCCATCAACGTACTGGCACGCCAGCATAATATTGAGTTAAAGGTTGTTGACGCTGGGGTGGATGCCGACTTTGCTCCTCATCCAAAATTACTCGATTACAAGGTTCGTCATGGTAGCCGCGATGCGCTAACAGAACCTGCTATGACAGAGGCTGAATGCTTAGCTGCGTTAGAAAGCGGTATGAACGTAGTTAAGAGCATGGCAGGCAATCTGCTGATTGTTGGTGAAATGGGCATTGGTAATACCTCAGCGGCGAGTCTACTGCTGGCGAGATTGGGTGATGTACCACTTGCTGATTGTATCGGTCGCGGTACAGGACTTGATGATGCAGGATTAGAGCATAAGACGGATATTTTGACGCAAGTATTAGAGTGTCATCAACAGGCACAAGCACCGTTTGATGTACTCGCTGCATTGGGCGGGCTTGAGATTGCGATGATGGCGGGTGCGCTGATTCAGGCTGCTAGTGAACGGCGTATTCTCCTGATTGACGGTTTTATTGCCAGTAGCGCATTATTGGTGGCTGAACGCCTAGCGCCCGGTGTTGCTCAATACGCGATTTTTGCTCATCATTCTGTTGAGCCGGGGCACGCGCATTTATTGAAATCACTAAATGCTGAGCCTTTACTTAATATGGGCATGCGCTTAGGCGAGGGTAGCGGGGCTGCGCTCGCGTATCCATTGTTGCAATCCGCTTGCGCCATTATTAATGAGATGGCAAGCTTTAGTGACGCTGGTATCAGTGAGCAAAACAACTGATGTTACAATCATTAAACAAACCATCAAATCAGCCATCAAATCAGCCATCCTCGCCTAGACGAAATCTTACTCAATTTATGAAGCATGAATGGATATTGTTACTGGTCGCCATTCAATTTTTAACGAGATTATCAGTACCGCCATTTAAACATTATAATCCGCAATGGTTGCATCAGAGCAGTCGCCATTTCCCCGCAGTCGGTTTACTGGTGGGCTTACTCTGTGCTGGCGTGTTTTGGCTTAGCAGTCTGTTATTTACGCCGCTAGTTGCTGCAGTGCTGAGCACAGCTTTTGGAATTAAGCTCACTGGCGCTTTTCATGAAGATGGTCTTGCGGATAGCTGTGACGGTCTCGGCGGTGGTCTGACTCGCGAGCGCACACTGACTATTATGAAAGACTCACGCCTAGGTACTTATGGTGTATTAGGTTTGGTGTCGGCGCTATTACTCAAAATCAGCTTACTTACCTCGATGCCCATACCGATGGCTGTCATCGCGCTTATCATAGGACATACCGCGTCGCGTTTACTTTGCATTAGCCTGCTGTCTTTACTGCCTTATGGTGGAGAGATAGAACACGCAAAAGCCAAACCGATGGCGCAGCAGTTGACGCCAATACAAGGGCTATATAGCAGTGGCTGGCTAATATTGGCTATTATTTTAGTCGCCCTTATATTTCCCAATATGATGCAGCAGATTGGGCTTGCTCAATGGTTGTTAGCCATGATACTGGCGCTGATAGCCACTGACTACATGCGACGTTTATTGCGCAGGCGCTTGGATGGTTACACGGGCGATGGGCTCGGCGCGACGCAGCAGCTTAGTGAAATTGCTATTTATATCGGACTGGCTGCTTCTATACCCTTTATTTAAATCAAATCGTCAACAAGGACAATACTCATTCATGATTCTCTATATTTGGCGTCATCCCAAACCGATGAATACTGAAGGAATTTGTATTGGACAAACTGATATCGGCGTCGATAAACGTAAGTTGAAACGTCTTGCCAATAAAATCGAGCGCTTTGTGCGTTTGCATCAATTACCAAAAATAATTTGGATCAGCCCCTTACAACGTTCACTAAAAGTCGGGCAAATATTAGCGCAACGTGGTTTTGAGTGTCGCGTCGCGCCTGAATTGGCTGAGATTCATTTTGGCGAATGGGATGGATGTCGGTGGGCGAAAATCACCAAGCAAGAGATTGATGAGTGGTGTCATAATTTTGCCCATTTTGCACCCAGTCATGGAGAGAGCTTGCAGCAGCTATTTGAGCGTGTTGAAGGTTGGTTGGTTAAGGTTTCAGCTGAACAAAAAGATGGCCCAGTATTAGTCATCGGTCATGCAGGCTGGATAAATGCAGCCAAGATAATAGCTGCTGACCAAGAAGTGCCGAAAACAGCCGCTGAGTGGCCGCGCTCTGTCGCATATCTGTCCTGTAATCGTATTGATATTTAATTAAAAAAACGGCCATTATGTTGACCGTTCTTAAATTTTGAATGCTTTTGAGTGCTTTTGAATAGTTCAGGAGGCTGCTAGCTTTCAGCTTGTAGCTCATCGATCTTTTCAAAGTAAGCTCTCTCGTTTTCTGCTAAGCCTAGGTTCGAATCAAAGCTCACATAAATGCCTCTATCATCCAGTGTTGCATACCAGTGGTCTGCATAATTATCGGTTAGGATTTGAAAGTATTTATTATTAACGATTCTACCCACCTTATAAATTTCACCTTCGCTATAAAAATGATTGCCTTGGGTGCAGCGTAATTTGTCGTCAGTATTTATCATGTCATTGCAGCCTATCGTTATCTAAATAAAATCTATCAATCAAATACAACGAGGATATCAACTCAAGTGACAATAATAAAGATGACTTTATAGGTAGTATCTTATTGTTAAGTATAGGCTTTCCAAGCTATTTATTACAAATAGTTGCTAGAATATATCACTGTTCAAGATACCTGATAAAATCATCAATTAAGCGCGATAGCAAAACGCAAAAAAGCCAGCAACATGACGTTACTGGCTTTTTTAGACTAGATCTAGATATTCAAAAAATTACTCTTCTGAATAATCTTCGTTCTCGTCTTCAACTTCTGTTGCTGACTCTTCGTTGTCGCCATCTTCAGAAAGAATGGTAACTAGAATAGTAGCGGTAACGTCATGATGTAGCTGAATATCAACATTGTATTCGCCAACTTGACGTAAAGTGCCTTCAGGAAGCTTGATTTCAGCACGGTCTACTTCTAGACCTGAGTTAGTCAATGCTTCAGCAATATCGCGAGTACCGATAGAGCCGAATAGTTTGCCTTCGTCGCCTGATTTAGCACGCATGATGACATTAACGTCAGTTAGCGCATCAGCACGTTCTTGAGCAACAGCTACTTCTTTCGCTTCTTCAGCTTCAAGCTCGGCACGACGTGCTTCGAACTTTTCAATGTTAGCTGCAGTAGCAGGTAGTGCTTTACCCAAAGGGATAAGAAAGTTACGTCCGTAACCTGGTTTCACATCGACAGTTTCACCGAGTTTACCAAGGTTGACGATACGCTGTAACAAAATAATTTGCA
This sequence comes from Psychrobacter cibarius, assembly GCF_016107535.1. Classification (GTDB taxonomy): domain Bacteria; phylum Pseudomonadota; class Gammaproteobacteria; order Pseudomonadales; family Moraxellaceae; genus Psychrobacter; species Psychrobacter cibarius. The sequence continues at coordinate 17,426 of NZ_JABASQ010000023.1, forward strand.
TGAGTCATTCCTAGTTAAAATTAACGGTTAACCCTGATGGTTATCAGTGTATGGAAGTAGCGATAAATAACGAGCTTGCTTGATAGCAGTAGCTAGTTGACGCTGATATTTAGTAGATGTACCGGTAATGCGGCTTGGTACGATTTTACCATTATCACTGATGTACTGTTTTAGCAATTCAACATCTTTATAATCGATGTGAGTGATGCCTTCAGCAGTGAAACGGCAGAATTTGCGACGGCGATAGAAACGTGCCATGAGTATTCTCCTTTAATTAGTCTTCACTGTTGTCGTTGTCGTCATTATCGTTTTCACGACTGTCTGGACGACGAGTAGTTGCTTTGCGTGCGCGTTTTTCATCGGCATTCTTGGCTAACTGCGACTCTTCAGTGACAGCGTCGTCACGGCGCATAACTAGACTACGAATGATCGCGTCGTTATAACGGAATAATTCTTCAAGTTCAGCTAAAGTTTCACCGTCAGTTTCAATGTTGAAAAGAACGTAATGAGCTTTGTGAATCTTGTTGATTGGATATGCCAATTGACGGCGGCCCCAATCTTCTAAACGATGGATAACACCGTTGTTGTCTTGAACCAACTTGATATAGCGTTCAACCATGCCGACCACTTGGTCGCTTTGGTCTGGGTGTACAAGTAACACCAGTTCGTAATGTCGCATTATGACTCCTTACGGATTAGTAGCTATTAACCCTATGTTAATAGCAAGGAGATTTATAAGGTAAGCCCGATTTCTTATTATTATGAATAAATAATAAGAAATAAGCTTAGTTTATAAAGCGCCATATTATAACAGTACTTAGCAACTAACACAAAGGTTAATCACTAAGCCACCGTTAATAAATTATAACAATAATTAGAAATGCTCGGTTCATAAAAAAGCAACGATATCACGCTACTTTTTTATCAAAATAATAAGATGGATTGTTAATAAACAAGCTATTTTATTTTTGGTTCTTTCACTAACTGACTGCTATCTGCTTTTACCACCAAAGTTTTGGCCAATTTGTCATGCCAGCCGATATTTTCAGGGCTTTTTGATGCCATGTAATAGTGAATAGCAATAATCACGAACCCTAAGAAGCTGGTAAACGAGAACAATAAGTTATAGATTATAAACAATAACAAAGTACGCACACCAATAAGCTTGGTAAAAGAGGGCAACCGATGGGTGGTTTGATCCACCACGCGAATACCCGTAATCAGCTTACCGAGTGACTGACCACGCAGTGTGATAAATACCAATTGCAGCGCAAATAAGCCAAATACCATCACTTGCGACATCATCAATGTGCTACTAGGAAGACTCTCCATCAGTGTCATTGAATACTGATAAGCCGCATCCATATCTTGGATATTTTGGAATTTGGTATAATCCACATCCATTTTGGTCAATGCCATCACTAGCGGAAAAATAGCCAGTAGATAGAGTAGTCCATTGATGGCTGTTGCTAATACTCGCGACATAATCGGTGCAAGTACCACATTGCCGACGACTTTGTCTTTGCTAGACGCAGTCTTATTGCTATTAGCCTTGTTTAGTGACACATTATTGTGCGGTGTTTGCTGACGATTGGTGGTCATGTCAGCTTTCACATTTTTATCCGTGTCTTTTGGACGTTCAGGCTTGCCATACAATCTATCTAATGAAACTGATTTGCTATCCGAGCTATTGCTAGCGTTGTCTTCAGGAAAAACAGTTACATTATTGATAATAGAGTCATTAACCTGAGGCTTGCCAAAGTTGGTAGGTCGATAAACCGTTTGATTATTGGTCAAGTTACCGACACGCTGCCATTGGTCTAAGCCTTCATGCCACATCAAATCATCCAGCAGTACTTCACCAGATGCCAACATGATATTCAGCTGCTCCAAATTGTAAGGACCAGCTTGTACGTTATTTCGAGCAAGGAAAATCTGCATAATTGCCTGCATAGTTAGTCATATCTTAAGTCACTATATATGATACATAATATTAGGGTCTATTTAATATTTTTCACATAGACCCTAATCATTGTTTCTTTAATGACTGTGTGAATTACTGCTGTGACTGAACGTTAGGGCTTACTTCGCTTCTTCACCAGCTAAGAAGAACCAAGTATCTAGTACAGAATCAGGGTTCAACGACACTGAGCTGATACCTTGTTCCATCAGCCAGAACGCAAGATCTGGATGGTCTGATGGACCCTGACCACAGATGCCGACATATTTGTTTGCTTTACGGCACGCATCAATCGCCATGGTCAATAGTTTCTTAACCGCAGGATCACGCTCATCAAATAGATGTGAGACGATACCTGAGTCACGGTCAAGACCAAGTGTCAACTGAGTCAAGTCGTTAGAGCCGATTGAGAAACCATCGAAGTGTTCTAGAAATTCATCTGCCAATAGGGCGTTGGTTGGTAGCTCACACATCATGATAACGCGTAAACCGTTTTCGCCACGTTTTAGACCGTTTTTCTCAAGTAATTCGATGACTTCTTTGGCTTCGCCAACGGTACGAACGAATGGAATCATAATCTCGACGTTGGTCAAGCCCATCTCATCACGTACGCGTTTTAGTGCTTTACACTCAAGCTCAAAGCAGTCACGGAAGTTGTCAGACACATAACGACTGGCACCGCGGAAACCAAGCATTGGGTTTTCTTCTGATGGCTCGTATAATTTACCACCAAGCAAGTTAGCATATTCGTTTGATTTAAAATCTGACATACGAACGATAACTGGCTGATCCATAAAGGCAACGGCTAGCGTTGAGATACCTTCGACCAACTTATCCACGTAGAAATCTACCGGTGACGCATAACCAGCAATACGCTCTTGGATGGCTTGGGCAATTTCGCGTGGTAAGCTGTTCATGTTCAGTAGTGCTTTTGGATGCACGCCAATCATACGGTTGATGATGAATTCTAAACGCGCAAGACCAATACCTTCATTTGGCATTTGCGTGAATGAGAAGGCACGATCTGGATTACCAACGTTCATCATTACTTTGAAGGCAAGCTCTGGCATAGACTCAACAGAGTTGGTCTGCACTTCAAAATCAATTTGGCTTTCATAAATGAAGCCAGTATCACCTTCGGCACAAGAAGCAGTGACGTCTTGACCATCAACCAATAGCTCAGTTGCATTACCACAACCAACGATGGCTGGAACACCTAGCTCACGAGCAATAATCGCTGCGTGACACGTACGACCACCACGGTTAGTGATGATAGCAGAAGCACGCTTCATGACTGGTTCCCAATCCGGATCCGTCATGTCTGATACTAATACATCGCCTTCCTGTACTTTGTCCATCTCATTTAAGTTGCTAACGATACGGACTTTACCTGAACCGATACGCTGACCGATTGAGCGGCCTTCACACAATACTTTAGCGTTGGTGGTGTCGATGATATAACGTTCCATGACATTGCTGTCTTGGCGGCTCTTAACGGTTTCAGGACGTGCCTGAACGATAAAGATTTCGTTGGTATCGCCGTCTTTTGCCCATTCGATATCCATCGCTTGACCATAATGCTTTTCGATCGTCACGGCTTGCTTGGCAAGTGAGGTTAGCTCTTCAGTCGATAATGAGAATTGCATACGATCTTGTTTTTCAACATCGACAGTTTTCACTGATTTAGTGGTGCTACCTTCATCACCGTAAATCATTTTCTTATGCTTGCTGCCTAGGTTACGGCGAATCACCGATGGTTTACCATTGGCTAGCAATTGCTTAGAAATATAGAATTCATCTGGGTTAACCGCGCCCTGTACGACCATTTCGCCTAGGCCGTAGCTTGACGTGATAAAGACCACTTGATCAAAACCGCTTTCGGTATCTAGCGTGAACATCACACCCGCTGCGCCAGTTTCTGAGCGAACCATACGTTGTACAGCAGCAGATAAGGCAACGCCTTCATGCTCAAAACCTTTATGGACACGATAAGAGATGGCACGGTCGTTATAAAGAGACGCAAATACTTCTTTAATCGCAATTAGGACGTTATCAATGCCGCGAATGTTCAAGAAAGTCTCTTGCTGACCCGCAAACGAGGCATCTGGCAAATCTTCGGCAGTCGCAGAAGAACGGACAGCAACCGCGATGTCTTCGCCGCCGCTCATCGTTTCAAACGATTGACGTACTTCTTGCTCAAGATCACTTGGCAGCTCTTGCTCAATAATCCAAGTACGAATCTTTTTACCCGTTTCTGCAAGTTTTTTGACATCATCAACATCTAATGTTTTTAGTTCGTTGTTGATTTTGTCAAGCAAGCCAGTTTCGTTCAAAAAACGGTTAAATGCATTTGACGTGGTGGCAAATCCGCCTGGAACACTAACACCCAAATCAGACAAATGGCTGATCATTTCACCTAATGAGGCGTTCTTGCCGCCGACCATTTCAATGTCGTCTTTTCCTAGCTGATCAAGATTGATTACAAGTGCTGTAGATTGCGCTGCCATGATAACTCCAGAAAATAAGGTTATTTAGTAAAGATTATAACGGTGAATTATACCGCTATATTTGGAGAATTTCGAGGGGTTGAACCAATATTTTTGTCAAAAAGATACAAATTGTGGGCTTTGCTACATAATTAGTAGAAGGTTATTCATTTTTCTATTTTTGAGATGACGTAAAGATGCGAGTAAAGACCACTCTAATTATCAAGATATGTTTATAAATCGGTTGATAAATAGAGGGTTTAAAATAAATAACAGAAGAGCTTTAGGATATTCTTATAATATTTGCCTTTATATAGTAAATTTCAGATAAAACCGATACAACACATAAAAACTAATCAACTATTTAGATAAACCATGACTTATTCAATCGACTATCGTAAACAGGTTCTTTCTAGCATCGATAATGGTCTGACTGTTAGAGAAGCTGCTGCTTTTTACACGCTTAGCACCAGTACTATACATAGCTGGAGACAGAGCTTAGAGCCTAAGAAAGGGCGAGATAAAGCCCCGACTAAAATACCTGATAACGCTTTGCTTCATGATGTTAAAGCGTATCCTGATGACTATCAATATGAGCGCGCAAATCGTCTTGGCTGTAGTAAAACCGGCATTCATCATGCCTTAAAACGATTAAACATCAGTCAAAAAAAAGACACTAGAACATCCAAAGGTCTGTCCGATAAAAAGAGCTAAGTATCTCAATCATTTGAGTGATTATATGATTCAAGGCTATCCCATTGTTTATATGGATGAAAGTGGCTTTGAGCATGAGACAATCAGGCCTTATGGCTACGCACCGATAGGTAGACCTTGTATCGATCGCTATAACTGGCAAGGTAAAAAACGTACCAACGTCATTGGTGCCCTGTACGAAAGCCTACTATTTGCACTTGATTACTTCGAGAAAAACATCAATGGAGATGTATTCTATAACTGGTGCAAGTACACGCTAATACCGAGCCTGAAAACCAAGTGCGTAATCGTAATGGATATGAGCGAGGAGAAAGCAAAGCACTGCTTTGCCCGAGCGCAAGGCGAGAGCTGTGCTCGAGTGACAAGCTTTCATAAACGCGTGCAAAAGCTACTTAATAGACACGGCCATCGCCTGTTATTTTTACCACCGTACAGCCCTGATCTGAACCCTATTGAGAAAAAATGGGCACAGGTGAAGTTTCTACGACAAGGGTGGATGGAGAATAATCTGCCTAAACTGTTTCATGATATGGGCTGTATCGATTTTATATTAAACTGACTATATATAGCAGGTAATGCTGCGCTAGTATGAGTAACTAGTCAGCACAATGATGGTTATTAATCGGCATGATAAGATTAAGGGCACTGTGGCTTTCTAAGTGTACGCCTGTAACATTGATTTCTATTAGGTCGCTATTATGCGTATAATGTAGAGCACAAATAGTAGCGGTTTATCCTGATATAAATGTGCAATATTAGCGCTTATACAAAACGAAAATTACGTCTGAAAATCAAGTCTAAAGCCGATCAAAAATAAAAGCCAAATGAAGATTACCATTGTGTTTTTAATCGAGGTGCCAACGTTATGTACTCAAGTAATCCAGCTGAACAACTGAATCCCACTATTCAAAATCGCAACGCATTAAACTTAGACAGCTCTCAAGCCGTTCGAACCGCGTTTTTTATCTCAGATGGCACAGCGATTACGGCGGAGACGCTTGGCCGCGCTATCTTGAGTCAGTTTGCTTCAGTACCTTTTGAAACACGAGTGTTGCCATATGTCGATAGCTTAGAGCGTGCAGAAGACGCCGTTGAGCAAATCAACATGGCGTATCAACGAGATGGTTTGTTGCCATTGGTCTTTGATACGATTGTTAACCCTGATATTCGTGAAAAGATAAATTCTGCCCAAAGCTGTAACTTGGATATGTATGAGGGTTTGATAGGTCGCGTCGCTGAAGAAACGGGTGTGGAGCCTGACGGACATTCGGGTCATGCACACGACGATGTGGATTCTGAGACTTATAAAGAACGTATCGACGCGGTGCATTTCGCTTTAGACAATGATGATGGTGCGCGTACGCGTCATTACGATGCGGCCGATATTATTTTGGTGGGCGTATCGCGTTCAGGCAAAACACCGACTTCTTTATACTTAGCCTTACAGTTCGGTATTCGAGCAGCAAATTATCCTTTGACCGAAGATGACTTGTACGATAATCAATTACCAAAAGCATTGCGCGAGCACAAAGACAAGCTGTTTGGTCTATTGATCGATACCGATCGCTTGGTGAAAATCCGTCAAGAGCGCCGTGCGGGCAGTCGTTATTCGAGCTATCAGCAATGTCAGCAAGAGCAGCGGGCAATACAAGGGATTTATATCACGCATGGTATTCCAAGCCTTGATGTCTCTGAGATGTCTGTTGAAGAAATCGCTACGCGCATCTTGCAGATGACGGGTCTCAAACGCCGTATCGGCTAATAAAGTATAAGCTATCAATGAATTGCTTGAATCAGTTAACGATTTAGCAATAACGATTGCTCCAAAAAGAACCAGTATTTAAAGCATCACTATTAATAACCATCATTTAATACCATCTCATTATCACATAGAGAATATTATGAGTTCATCTTATAAGTCTAGCAAGACCCCTTTATTATTGGCCAGCTTGCTGAGTGCGGTCAGTTTACTGAGTGCTTGCCAAACGTCACCTTTTTCACGTGAGCCAGTGCCTGAGCCACGTTATATCCCAACCATTGTATTGGGTGAAGCGCAAACGCTAACAATTATGCCTAATCGTGTGGCCTGCGCCTCAGCATTACCGATGCAATGTTTACTGGCCAAATCAAGCAAAGATGGCAGTGTGTTTCAGGTACCTTATGATTGGATTGATGACTTTAAACCAAGCCTTGGCACAGAATATGTGATTAGTGCGCGTCCGCAGATTGATGAGGGCCAGAAAAGTGCGACTGGGCATTGGACATTGCAAAATATTGTGTCACAACGTATGGTGGGCACGCCTTAGTCGTGTGGTTTTGACTCAAGCAATTATTGATTCATACACAGTCTGAAAATCAAATAAATAAGTAAATGTAAAGAGGACACGATGGGAACTAAAAAACCAAGCGACGCGACCAATGATATTGGTAAGGACATTCATACCGAAGTATCGAATAAAGAAAGCGGTCGCGTACCGAATCCTGAGCATACTGAAGGCAAAAATAAAAAACAAAATATTGAACAAACCCATGAGCAGGTCACTGATGATGTCATGCACCATCCTGATCTTATTAATCCGCTCGATGATACGCGAATCGATATCAAGTCTGGTTATACAAAAGATTCACGTCGCTTAAAAGGCGATAACCACGAGTATGAATATGATGCGGTCGTTTTAGGAGCAGGTCCTGCTGGCGAAGCGGCGGCTATGAAACTGACTAAATCTGGCAAAAAAGTGGTGGTCATTGATCCACGTGATCAGGTGGGTGGTAACTCTACTCATGTGGGTACGATTCCAAGTAAAGCACTGCGCCAATCGGTATTTAACCTCATTAACTTTCGCCGTGATCCTATGTTTACCAAGGCGATGGAGTACAAGCAAGTTCCTCTAAATAGAGTGCTTGCCAATGCTCGAAAAGTCATTCGCAATCAGGTTAGTACGCACACACGATTCTATGAACGCAATCGCATTGAAGTGATTCAAGGTTGGGCAAGTTTTATTGATGCTCATACTTTGCGTGTTGAAACCGATGACAATGTCTTTGAAACCATTACCTTTAATAAAGCCATCGTAACGGTTGGTAGTCGTCCTTATCGCCCTGAAATTTTAGACTTTAACCATCCGCGCGTTTTTGATTCTGATAAAATTTTGCAAATGGATTATGTGGTCAAAAAAATTATCATCTATGGTGCGGGCGTGATTGGTTGTGAATATGCCTCTATCTTTACGGGTCTTGGTTATAAGGTTGATTTGATTAATAACCAAAATCAATTGCTCAGTTATCTCGATAGCGAGATTAGCGATGCTATCGCGCATGACTTTAGACAATTTGGCGTACTGATTCGTAGTAACGAAGAGATTGATCATCTTGAAACGCATGACGATTATGTCGTCTTACATCTAAAGAGTGGTAAGCGCATCAAATCTGATGCCATTCTTTGGTCAAATGGTCGCTCAGGTAACACAGAAGGCTTAAACTTAGAAGCGATTGGTCTAAAAGCAAACAGCCGTGGTCAATTAAAAGTTGATGATACCTATTGTACTGAAATCGAAAATATCTATGCGGCAGGCGATGTGATTGGCTGGCCATCTTTGGCTTCTGCCGCTTATGACCAAGGACGCTGTGCGGCGGCCTTTATGGTTGGTGATAGCGATGCGGAACCAGTGTCAAGCGTGCCAACTGGTATCTATACGATTCCTGAGATTTCTTGTATTGGTAAAACTGAGCAAGAGCTAACCGACGAAAAAGTCCCATACGAAGTGGGTCAAGCATTCTTTAAGCATTTGGCACGAGCACAAATCATTGGTGAACGCTCAGGTGTCCTAAAGATTTTGTTCCATCGTGATACGTTGGAGATTTTAGGAATCCATTGCTACGGTAACCATGCATCAGAGATTATCCATATTGGACAAGCCGTGATGAAGTGTAAGAGTAATAATACACTTGAGTACTTTGTGAATACTACTTTTAACTATCCAACGATGGCAGAAGCCTATCGCGTGGCGGCACTAAATGGTCTTAATCGTGTTTTTTAAGTGATAGAATCTTAAAACGTTATAAATAAAAAAGCGTCTGCTATGTTAGCAGGCGCTTTTTTTGATTCAAGATCATCGATTTGGCTTTTATTGATGGCAGGCGTTAATGACATGCAATCGTTTTTTGCTTTAGGACACTGTTTTAAGTGCTTTATTCGCGTCATGCCAGCGCACCCACATAAGTAGCGCAAAGTAAAACACCCATAAGGCGGCTAGTGCATAAAACCCAGTAGAAACTTGGGAAATACTAGCCCCCATTTGATTAAGCTGAACGGAGGTGTTGATACCCGGTGTCGTGGGTACGAACCAACGTATGATTTGTAAAACTGTGGGCAGCTGATCTGCTGGCCACGGATAACCACTGACAAAAAACATCGGTAGTGAGCTAAAAATTAGGATTTGCATACTACGTTCGCGCTGGCGAAACCAGAGTCCAAGCACACAGCCAAGTGTCGCCACGGTTGGACAAAATAACAAAAGGAACAGTAAACTACCAAGCATGTTTTGCCCACGCGGATAGTGGTGTAGCTCAAATGTCCAGCCATAATAAAAGCAGCCAATAATGAAGCTAAACATACTGAGCGCAGCAATTCGCCCAAGCCAACCACGGATACTCGTCGCATATCGCCGCTGCTCATACCACGTACCAATCAGCATCGCTGTGGCGATTAATAAGGTTTGTTGCAAAATTAGAATAGAGACCGCTGGCACCACGTAAGCGCCATAACCTTCCGTTTGATTGTATAAAGGAACAATTACTAATGGCACCGCTTGAGTATTAGAAGCCGCTGTTGCTGAATAAGCACCTTGTGCCACATTTTTTTTGACTTCAATCCCTGCTGATACCGTACTGACTGCTTTTAAAAACCCCATCTGTACGTTTTTATTTAACAGAAAGTAGCCGCCATTACCCAATACGCTGACGCTTGCCGCTTTTCCTGATAGTACTTGCTGCTCAAGCCCACTTGGAATGACCATGTACCCAGCGATTTCATCTGACCACATGGCCTCTTTAGCCTGCTGCTCGTTGAGAAAAAGCTGTGTGTCTAACTGCGGACTGGCACTCGCATAGCGAACGATGGTTCGTGATAGATTACTATTGTCGTTATCAATGATACCAACAGGTACATGGTTGACCACTTCTGTCGAATACGGCCAAGGATAAAAAAAGCCATAAATAATAGGGGCAATCAGTAAGAGTAATAGCACACCTTTATCAGAAAAGATGTCCTTAATGGTCTGTAAAAAACTACCGAAGAAACTAGGTGTTGAAGACTGCTTGGTTGAATCTGACGTTGTCGAAGATAAATGGTCTTTTGGTGGTAATGACATTAGCGCGCCCCCCAACGTTCAGGATGCGCCAGCGCGCGTTTGGTTAATAAAGTAGTCAAGCTCATCGCAATCGTCGTGGCAATAGCCAGACCATAGACGATCGGCAATGACACAGCAACAGGCGCTTGCATCTGTAATTGTGCAATGTGTAGTTTTAGATAGTGAGTGAGTGGCAGTGCATCTGACCAATGCCGAGCACTGTCACTGATAGCAATATAAGGGAAGGTCACACCAGCAAAGGCATAAGAAGGTGCTGAAATAAAACCAGTAGCAGACAAGCCCATGCGTAATGAAAATGAGCCTAAGGTAAAGATAGCACCCAGCCAAAACGATAGCATTATTAATAATATCAAACCAGCATAAGTTGCAAGCACTGAGCTCATGGCAATGGATTCTTGCGGCGTGGCAAGCCATAGAGCCAACATCGCCCACATGCTAAAGGCCAATGTCGGCCAAAAGTATTTGCCTAACAGACCAAACAATAATACTAAAACGTTTGCACTCTCCATCATATTTTCATTGGCAAGGCTAGAGACAGAGATTTGATCGTTTTTGCTCAAGTATTGGTTGTTTTCTACGGCATTTAATATTTGCCCTGATGTTGACTCGTTTTTTGTGATTCGCGTCAAATCAGGATGACCTGTACTGATAAAGCGATACCAGTGGCCGAGTCGTTTATCCCGCAGCTCGCGACCAATCGTCGTTGCACCGATCACCATCGCTAAAATATGCAGCAGCGCGGGTATGACGGTTGAAGCCAAAAACTGCTGATAATCGGTGGCTGCGTTAAATAGGCTGATGCGCTGTATACCAATCGGCGAGTAAGCAATCGCAGCTTGCGACGGTGCCATGCCTTGTTTGACTAAACGCTGTATCTCAACGCCTGCCGATAACGTTCCAGCGACTGCTTGAACGCTGGTCTGGATAATGCCCGAATGTGTGCCGTACTGAGCATTTACTTGTAAAATCAATGGAGCAGGCTTACCAGATAAAATATGCCGAGAAAAATCTTCAGGGATAATGACAATAGCGTAAATATCACGCTGCAAAATAGCCGCTTTTGCCTCAGCCTCTGAGTAATAAAGCTGTCTAACCGTTAGAGTAGGGCTGGCTTCCAAATAGCGTACCGCGGTATTGGCAATCGGGCTATTGTCTTGGTCTATCACCCCAATGGGCAAATCCGTAATCTGCGTTTGTGAAAATATCCACCAAATCAGTAAAACGGTTGCCAGTGGTATCCATACCACCATACTAAAGTCCCACGGGTTTTTGGTCAAAAACCGTCGCTCATAGGCAGCACTACGTAAAAAAGCCTTACTTAACTTCATCAGGTGCATGGCTTACTCTTGGCTTGCATTAGTAAGTGCTGGATTGACGCGTACAATAACGCTCATACCTGAACGAATACGTGCATCAGGAGTCGTCGGACGTGCCTTTACTTCAAAGGTACGTACATCGAAGCCGTCATCATTATTGGTCGGCCGCCAAGTGGCAAAGTCAGACAATGTTGACGTAGCATAAACGGTGAACTGTTTGGTATAAGGCTTATTTGCTGATGACAGCGCAGGAATCGTACCAGTAAATTGCTGACCAATCGCAAACTGGTTTAAGTAGGATTCGGTGACATTGAGTACGACCCATTGCTCATCGGTATTGACCAACGTCAAGATAGGCACGCCTTGTCCGATGACTTCACCCGCGCTGACAATGACATTGTCCACAATGCCTGCAATAGGGCTTTTTAAATTGGCTTCTTCTTTTGCCACCAGTGCTTCTTCTAGTTGGGCATCGACTTGTGCTACTTGTGCTGTCGCCGCTGATTTATCTTCACTGCGTGCGCCTTCTTTTGCCAAGTCGTATTGTAAGCGCGCCGCTTCAGTTTGATCTTGAGTGGCCAGATATTGCGCATATGCCTCATCGCGTTTTTGCCGTGCCATAAGACCTTCTTCATAAAGGCGGTTGACACGCTGGTAAGTGTTCTCTGCCAAATCAGAAGCAGCTTTGTTGGCTTGCCACGCCGCTTTTGCTTGAGCAATCTCTTGTGGACGGGCGCCATTTTCGGCTTTATCTAACTGACTTTGTGCCATTTGCTTGCCAGCCAGCGCCTGATTGATCTTTGCGTTAATCTCAGGCGAGTCCATTTCAATCAGCTGTTGCCCGACTGTCACTGCATCACCTTCTGTGACCAGAATTTTGGCAATACGTCCCGGCACTTTTGCAGCGATGGAGGTTTGCTGCATCTGCATCTGCCCTTGCAAAGTCACGACTTCAGGTTCGCTATGCTGATTGCTTTTATATAGACCATAGGCAATAACACCTAATACAATCAGAACCAATAGCGCCAGAAGTGCCTTTTTTATCATGGCAGATTTATCCACTTTTTCTGCATGGCGCTTATAAGTAGGTACTTCTTGCTCATTTTCAGCATCAGTTGCTTGATCGTTATGGTTATTGACTGAGTCGGTAGATTGCTCTGAGTCGTTTAACTTGCGCGAGTCGTCTGATTCGTTGGTAGATTCAGTCATGACAGTGAGATTCCTAAAGCAGCAAAATTGAGGATAAAGGGTATGTTATTAGTACATTCTGACAGCATAAGGTTTGGCGCTTTCTAAGGCTTCAGAATTAAAAATCGCACCAAAAGCGACGATAAATGCTGAATAATAAAGCCAAAGCATAATGACCACGGCAGCTGAAAGCGCGCCAAACTCAGCGCTATAGTTATTAAAGTTTTGCACATAAATCGAAAATAGCACAGACAATACAATCCAAAGAATGGTCGCCAGAGCTGCTCCTGGCACCAGTTTTTTTAGCGCGACGGTGTCACGGTTTGGGGCTAGGCGATAGAGGCTTAAAAAGCTCAAAAATATGATACCAGCCAATATAGGCCACCTGCTCCAAAGCGCAATCGTTTTAGCTATTTGCGGGAAGGGGAAATAGGCTGCCCCTACAGGAATAATAGCAATAGAAGAGACCGCTATAATCAAGATTACTACCGCGCCAAAGGTTAAGCTGACTGCTAAAATGTTACCTTGTATGAAGCTTCGCTCTTGAGTGATATGAAAGGCAAGATTGATAAGAATAATTAAAGATTTAACACCTTTAGAGCCAGCATAAAGGGCGAGTAGGGTCGATAAGACAAGACTGAACGTGAGCGTGGATGTGGTATTAGAGACCAATGCGCTTAGGCGTGAGTTGAGGACTTCATACACCGTATCGGGTATAAATGGACGCAAAATCGAGATTTGCTCTTGCATCTCAGCTGGTGAAAACGCGAGACCATAAAGCAGCACAAACACCGCCATTACTGGAAAAATTGATAAGAAACCAAAAAATCCCACGCTCGCGCAATGTGCCCAAACATTAGAGTTGTTCGCAATACGCCACGTCTTTAATGAAGGCTGCAGCCAGTTACTTATTAATTTAGAAGTCGGGTTTTTCATAAAACAGTATTCGCAATAGAGTTAGCAATAGTATGGTTAATGGCAGCTTCATGATAATTAGTATGGTCAGGCTACTGTAATAGTATTGCGGCGTTAACCTCGCTTGAGGTATCAAATATACCTCTTCGCTCAGCTGCCTTGTCATACTTTCAAATCGAATCAACTATATAAACGCTTATCCACACTATCTATCATTTTCAAATTAAATCATTACTCAGTATACAAAGTCGGTAATCGAATATCAGCAGCATTAAGATAGGCATTAAAGGCAAGAGGCGTACCACAGCTTTGCATGAGTGCGGCCAGCGATTGTACATAGCTGTTTGCCGCTTGCGCTTGTTCAGTACGTGCTTTAAGCGACTGCGTTTGTGCTTGGACTACCTCAATCGGTGTATTTACACCTTCTTGTAGCCCCAACTGGCGCAAACGTAAGACTTCTGCGGCTAGATCTACGTTACTTTGTAATGCCTGATAACGAGATTGGGCATTGTTAACATCGTGCCAGTTTTTTTCGACCAGTAATAATAAATTGTCACTGACTTCGATTTCAGACAGATCCGCTTGGCGTATTTTGGCATTGCTCGACGCGAGTGACGCATTTTTATCAAGACCACCCCACAGCTTCCAGCTGGCTGATATACCGGCTACCCAACTGGGGTCTTTTTCAATTTGCCCGTAGCCATAGAGCATAACGGTAGGCTTGTGACCAGTATCTGATAGCGCATGTAGCTGCTCAGCTTGTGCGCGTTTGGCGGCGACTTTTTGTAGACCTGGGTGATTGGTGAGTGATAAATTTTGAAAATAGTTTACATCGGGTAAAGGACGGCTAGAGACAAATAACGGTGTCGTGGGTTTGATACGATAGTCGGTGCGCAATAGCCGCTGTAAAGCCATCATCGCAAGACGAGCATCGTTATTGGCATTGACGGACTCACTTTTTGCATCGGCAAGCGCAGATTGTGCTTCTAAGCGATCAACACGCGAGATAAAACCTTCTTCAAAAAGCCGCTGCGCCATATGGTCAGTCTGCTGCAAGGTATCATAAGCATCTTCGCGTAAATAAGCGGCAATGATGGCCAGCTGTGCCTTAAAGTAACGCTCAATCAGGGTGTTATAAAGCTCGTTTTTATCCAATAGACTGTCTGCGACGGCTTCTTGGGTACGGGCATTGGAAGCACCTGTCAAAGCGTTGGTACGTCCAGCAGTATAGATGGGCCAAACCACGCCCAGACCTGCACCAGCCGTTGAGCCTGAGCGCTTTAACTCATAAGAGTCTGGGATACGCTCACCGACCAATTCACCAAAATTTGGCAAATCTGGTAGCGGTGGAATAGGCGGAATCACATTATCGATACCATTATTAACGTCATTAACAATACCGTTTTTCAATGATGATAAGTCAAGATCCGCGTCTAAGTTGTAAGCGTTGGCTGATAATTGGGCAAACACCAATGGATTGTCTAAGGTTTTGAGCGCATCTGTTTGGTATTCACTAGCAGCAATCGCCGCTTGATTGGCGGCCAGTTTCGGTGACACTTGCAATAAAATATTTTGAGCTTGCTCAAGGCTTAACAGGCTAGATACTGCTAATGGATAGCTATTATCAATACTTTTATGGGTAATGGGATCGATAAGCGTTGTTAAGCCAGTTTTTTGCTCGGCTTGACCCATATCTGTATCTATCGTTGACCTTTTATTTTGAATCTCATTTTTATGAGCGTTGTTTTGAGCGCTGTCTTGAATGCTGCTTTGAGTACTGTATTGAGTGTCAGCGTCGATAATTTGCGTCACTGCAACGGCTGTGACCTCATTCGGTGACTCGATATTATGATCAGTAGCGCTTGCCAAAGCAGGCGCCGCTAAACCCATGAACGTAATCGTCATCACCGCAGTAGACAGAGTCGATAAAGCAAATTTCATAAGTCACATAAGCCATTAATTAGAATGCAAAGTATTTTAGAGTCAGGCAAAAAAGTATCAACTGTTGTGGTCAAACCCTGTCCAAACAGTTCAATATGGTCAACCATTAACAGAAGTCAATATTTTGTTATGGATAACAAGCGCTACACTGTAGTGGCACAATAGTGACGGGTCAATGCTCAGTATTTGCTTACTGTGCGTTGAATAAGCCATGGTTTTATGTTAGAGGTCGGGTGTTAAGACAAATAATAACATCATTTGTTAATTAATAATAAAAGGTTTATCAAGTCATTAGCATTTAAATCGATTTTAGATCACTTTTAAAAGCTGTCAGCGATAATGATGGTTAGTGATGATTGTTGTACTACAAAGCAGTTTATAAACTATACATAATAGTGGTGTGTGCTATATTTCAGCACCTTATAGCATTGAGTAAGATTAAAATGAACAGCATTTATTTTAACTGTCAGCAATTGCTCATTGGCGCAGTGCTAATGTAAATAAAACTGGCTATTGTGATAAGCGTTACTCACAAAAAGTATGTGCTATCAATAAAGACTCGGCTATAAAATATAATTGTAAAAAATGAATGCGACAAAATAGGATGTGAGTAATGGCAGGATATATTTTGGCTTTGGATCAAGGGACGACATCGAGTCGAGCGATATTGTACGATGATCGTGCGCGTCCGATAAAAATGGCACAGCAGCCCACCACTTTACAAACCCCAAAAGCGGGCTTTGTCGAGCAAGACGCGCAACAAATTTGGCAAACGCAGATTAGCTGTGCCCATGATGTGATTAATCAAGCAGGGCTACTTGCTACCGACGTCACCAGTATCGCGATCACCAATCAGCGTGAATCTATTGTCATGTGGGATAAGCAAACGGGTAAACCTTTAGCCCCTGCCATCATTTGGCAAGATCGCCGTACGGCGAGCTACTGTAAAACACTCGCAGCTGAGAGTGCCAGTAGCATGATGAATGGCAGCGATGATGATGTGACAAGCGAAGTGCAACGCATTACAGGGCTACGTTTAGATCCATATTTTAGCGCCAGCAAAATCGCTTGGTTATTAGAGCACAATCCGAAATTGAGCGTACGAGCCAGTAGAGGAGAAATAGCGGTTGGTACTATAGACAGTTGGCTCATATATAAGCTAACCGGTGGCGAGCATGTCATTGATGTGACCAATGCTTCCCGTACTTTATTATATGATATCCACAAGCTTGAGTGGTCAGAAGAGCTGTGCGCCCGTTTTGCGATACCTATGAGTATTTTGCCTAAAGTCCTACCATCTGATGGTGACTTTGGTAAAACCAAAAAAGGACTATTTGCCAAACAAATTCCTATTCAAGCGGTATTGGGCGATCAGCAAGCGGCACTTTTTGGACAAGGCTGCCTCGATGCTGGCATGGCTAAAAATACTTATGGTACTGGGTGTTTTATGCTGATGAATATTGGTCAAAAACCCAAACTGAGCGAGCATAAACTACTAACGACAATCGCTTGGCAACGAAAATCCACACCGACTCGTCCAGACAATTTATCGTTCGATCAAATTGTACAGTCAGGCAAACGCATGTTGCAGCCACCCAGAAAGGAAGTCACTTATGCCTTGGAGGGTAGTGTGTTTATGGCAGGTGCTATTGTCCAATGGCTACGGGACAATCTGGGTATGATTCAACAAAGCAGTGAAGTCGAAGATTTAGCCCGCCAAGTTGATAGTAGTGAAGAGGTGGTGTTACTGCCTGCATTCACAGGGCTAGGAGCACCCTATTGGCGCTCCGATATCAGCGCCAGTATTACTGGTATGAGCCGCGGCACAACTAAAGCCCATATTGCTCGTGCTGCGTTAGAGGCGGTTGCCTATCAAACTTATGATGTGCTCATTGCCATGCAAAAAGACAGCCCTCATCCATTAACTGAGCTAAGAGTAGATGGCGGCGCGGCCAATAATGACTTATTGATGCAGTTTCAAGCTGATTTACTCGATGTGCCTGTCCTGCGTCCGAGAGATACAGAAATTACTGCCAAAGGTGCAGCATTGCTCGCAGGTTTAAAAACGGGGCTATATGATGAAGGGACGATGCAAGCATCATGGCAAGTCGATCGTGTTTTTGAACCCCAAATGTCCAGTGATATCCGTCAACAACATCTTAATAAGTGGCAACGAGCCATCGATAGAGCACTGACATCCTTATAAGTATTGAACAGACACATTAAAATATTGTAACAACTCAATGAAAAATTACTTAAAACGCTTCACTGTCCTACAAAATCATTATAAAGATACAGGCTGTAACGCAAGGCAATCGCAATCTGGACACAATTTACACAACCTATCTATCTGTTGTTATCCATAAATTTCTATACTTTAGGCGACTCAAGTAACACATGAATCAAACAAGACTGCTAATTTTTAGCACTTAATAAATCTAAAATATAACAAATTAATTTAAGGATAAAATTATGAGTAACTATGACGGTATTGATCGCAGTGAAGTAAAGCATATGTCAAAAGAAGCTAAGCAGGATCTGAATGCTGATATCATCACAGGTGAGCCAGGTTCGCATCCAGTAGGCACAGCTATTGGTGGTCTTGGCGGCGCAGCAGCGGGTGCAGCAATCGGTACAATGGCAGGACCACTTGGCACACTCATTGGCGGTGCGATTGGTGCTATCGTTGGTGGCGGTGCAGGACATGCAGCAGCAGAAGCGATTGATCCAACACGTGAAGAAGCTTACTGGCGTGCAGAATATGCAAATGTTGATTATTACAAAGAAGGTTATGACTTCGACCGTGATCTACATCCAGCTTATGCAGTAGGGTACGCCAACCGTGCTCGTTATCCTGCGGATGCACGTTTTGAAGACCATGAAGCTGAATTAGAGCGCTCATGGCATGAAGTAAAAGGTGAATCACGCATGGAGTGGGAAGAAGCACGCAAAGCATCGTATGACGCATGGAATCGTGTATCGTAATAAGCGAAACTAACAGCACATTTGATTTAAGTAAGTAGACAGTATATAAGCTTACTACCTTATCACTGGGCTTAGTCTGATTGTAGACTTGGGTCTGCTAATAGACTAAATACTTTCAATTTATGCTATTTTAAAGTCTTCAAAGATTTCTTTGGAGGCTTTTTTGCTGTATATTACTAAGTATGAATATATTAAACAGCCAATCATCTTTGGAAGCAATATTCTAGAATAAAAATAATAGGTAATCTATGAACAATAATGCGGAAGCTAAAAGCGCCAGACAATTTTATATTGCCACTGCCAACTTGCTCAATTTTGCCAACCCTAACCGAATTTATTATGACAATGCGCCAGCTTACAGTAACGATGAATACGAGCACAAGCTAAGCGGCATCACCGATTTATTAGCAAAAGCACATGCTGATATTATTGCGGTACAAGAAGTCTGGGATAGTAATGCGCTTGAAGCGTTGGCGGTGTCGTTGGGATTTAAGCCCGAGCATGTTGTTGTTCCGTTGGCAAGTAACGACCGTTCAAGCCCTTATACCCATGGCAAAGGGGCACAAAACACTCCTGCCGTTGGTATTATTAGCCGTTTTGAGCAATTAGAAAGCCGCTTGCTTGAAGATATTGCACCAAAAGCGGTGATTGATATCCCTGATATTGGTCCTTACCAGCGCTTTAATCGTCCACCATTGGTAGTGCGGGTCGATGCCTTTGGTCAACCGATAACGATTATTACGGCGCATCTAAAAAGCAAACGGGCATTTTTCTTGCGTGATGAAAGTGGCAATTTGTTAGAAGACATGGACGATCCAAATATTCGAGTCCGTGCCAAGCTCCGTAGCTTATGTATGCGCGCCGCAGAAGCAGCTTCTATTCGCATGTCTATTATAGAGCGCTTACGTCATACTCGTGAGCCATTGATTTTGTTAGGCGATATGAATGATGTCACCGGTAGCGTCACCACCCAATTGATGGCTGAGACTGGTGAAGTTAATTATGACAAAGGCATGCGCGATGTTGCATTATTCGATGCTGCCCGTATCCAAGCACGCTATGGTTGGATGAAAGATGTGGCATATACCCATATATATCAAGGTATGCCAGAAGTGATTGATCAATTATTTGTTTCAGAAGAGTTTCTTCCTGATAGCAAGTTTTCACTGGGTCAGGTTGAAAGAGTAGACTATTTCAATGACCATTTAAAGTGGGACTATGCAGATAGGGTCATCGATCATGGTATTATAAGAGCGAAAATTAAACTCAATGATTAAATTTTTTACATTACGTGGTTAACGCTATTAAATGATTGACCTATACATTAATTTTTAACCCATTTATCTCCCTTGCTTGATAGTGTACAAGCGTTTATGATGCCTCTCCATTAGACATAGTAGCGCTAATATCAGTGCTACATTATTAGCTAATAGGATGTAATTCTTCAATTTAGGGCGAATACTATCTATTGAAGATTATATTTATAAAATAGGGTGTAACATTAAGAGACTTATGATGAGCGAAAATAAAGACGAAAAGATTGAAGATGTGTTGGTAGATTCGGAACTGGCAAAAAAACTGGTCCCGAATAAGTTTAAGTTTACCAGCCAACAAGGCCGTGCGCGCCGTCAAAAACTTTTGGCTGGTGCCAAGAAGTTAAGTGAAACACAACCTATCAATGACATTACTTTGGCAGCTGTATGTGAAGAAGCAGGCATTCCAAGAGCTTCTGCTTATCACTTTTTTCCTAACATAGAAGCAATATTTTTAGCATTGCGTTTTTTGAATGCTATCGAAATATTAGAAATAGTAGAAACAGTCGATATTGGTAATTATGACAGATGGCAGGGCTATTTGACGGCGCTTATTGATAATTGTGTGACGATATTCCATAACGACGAAACCAAAGCCAAGCTCATTTATGACACGAACACGCCTGATTTTGAAGGTGATAGTTTTGGTGAAGATATCGATCATCAAATCGTCGATTTGGTTTATAAGCGTTTATCAGAGCGCTATGAGATGCCGAGTTTCCACGATATTCAAGACACGCTATTGATTGCTTATAGCATTATTAATGCGATATTCACATTGTCTTATCGTCGTCATCAAAGCATTACCAATGAATATATCCAAGAAGCAAACACTGCATTTATCGCTTATTTGCGTTGCTATCTACCAGAAAAGCTACCGCGTAAGAATCGCTAGTTTTTTCGCTATTTAGATGATGCATAGACATTAGAGTGTGATTAACATGCTCTAATGTCTGCTAAGTAAATACAAAAAAAGCCGACATAATATGTCGGCTTTTTTGTATTTACTGCCTTGCTGAGCAGTGATAATAATGGACTTAACGGATAGGCGTCAATACTTGCCCACGGCAACTATCAGCACTCGCATCTAATGTCTCATATTGCTTATAATAGCTGACGATCAGCTCTTCCAAAGCGACGTTGGTCTGTGAATCATGGGTATTGACGTATGCTTCGCGGGCTTGTTCAAGCCAACGATCTGCCATGCGAAAATGGATGCCTGATTCCCGCCAGCCGCGCTCGCATTGGTTCGTATCAGCCCAAATTAAAGCGACCTCGCTGAAAGCTATCTCTCGTGGTGCTGACTCGATACCACCGCTATCTTTTAGCGCGCTTAAGGTTGCCCATAGATCGGGGCGCATGAGAGCAGAGTTTGATGGTATGTCTTGAATAAGGTTGAGATCTTGTTCCTTGCCATTTTTTAAGGTAGTCAAAATCGTCTCTGCTGCCTGTGCTGCTTGCTGTCCAGCAGGTGAACGACTATTCATGCTATCTTGATGGATAGCGTAGTTAAGCCAGGCCTGAGCTTTATAGGCAAAGTATTGTTGACGTGCGCTCATATTTTTTTGTTGATATGGTTGTAACTCTGTCAACATACAGTTCATAGCACGTTGGCGCGTACTTTGGTATTTTGGGTGGTGAGACTGAGTTTGGACATCATTGGCACAGTGAGTAGCGTCATGGGTTACTGCCACTTCAGGAGTATGATGACTCGCCGATGCAACCGAGGTCATTGTTAGGAAGAAAACGGTTGATAATAAAGCCTTTATAGGCTGTTTATAATGGGCTGCTTTGTCGGCAGGATTAGGCATGATGCAAAACCTCATATTAAGCGGAGCAGTATCAATATTGGTGTTGGTACTTGCGGTTTTTGGCGCTGATCTCATCGCTTATTAAAATATATCTGTCATATAATATGATGAACAGCGCGATAACGCCCGCATTGTCGTCAGATGATAACACGACAATGGGGATAAATTACAATGTAGAGTGAGTCGTCAAACGCTGGTTCTTACGTGGATCATCACGTTTGAATAGGTCTTCGTCAAACTTGAAACGTAATCTAAAGTAAGCGCCTTCCATAGTGCTATCGTCATAAGCGATGTCTTCATCCTCAAAGCCCATGAAGTTATAACCTAGTGACAACCAAAGATTGGTCATCGGGCTATAGCCTACTTCCGCACCCAGCATATAAGACATATCATCTGCTTGTTTGTTCCAATAAGTGCCTGCTTGCAAGCCCACATCCCAGCGCTCACTGATGTCATATAGACCACGAGCATAAAGCGCATGGGCTGTATTGTCGCTACTGATATTATCAGCATCAAACTGAGTATATTTACCCGCGTAACGGCCTGATAACGTCAACGGACGCGTTGGATGATAGTTACCACTCAATGACCAAATAACGGCGTCTTTTTGATAGGCGTCATCGCCCGTACTGTTATCATCTAAGCGATACTCAAGCTTGGCTAACATGTCTAACTGATTGCTATCATAATCACGATAGGCAGCTCCTAGCTGGAAACGATTAATCGTGCGATTGCCATCGTCATAATCGACGCGTGAGTAGATGTCTTTGGCCAACAGAGTCACATCATCAGTATAGCGATAAGCAATACCAGCGCTACCTAGCAATGTGTCACTGGTCTCACCCCAACGCTTCTCAAAACGCGCCGAGGCTTTATAATCTTCTTTCGCAAGATACTCTACACCAATGCCAGCTGCCGTTGCGGTGTTCTCGGTATCGCCCTCTAATGATTCAACACGCTCAAATAAAGTATTGATGGTTAAACCTTGCTGGACATACCATTTGTTCTTAAGCCCAATGGCCGCTTCAGCTTCGCGGGCACTGATAGCATCGCGCATGCGGTATTCGCTATAGACTTTGCCGTCTGTCATGTAGTTGGCGTCAAAACCAAATACGGTACGCTGGCGTTCTTCAGTATCATCAAGACCATAGCTACCAGATAGACTGTTGATCAAGTCATGACGGGCGTATAGGCGACCTAAACCACCTAGCGGCGTCTCGCCTCCGATGGAGGTGGCATTACGATTACTGTTATCAATATCTTGCTCATATTCTGCAAATACTAAAGAGTCATTGAGCTTGGGTAACCGTGCCGTGATACGAGCGCGGGCGGTAGTACCTTCAATATCTTTTTCAGAATCACTGACATTATTTAGCGCTGATTGATTGATAATATCGTCATTAAAGATAGTGTTATCAGTCACATCTACGACGTCTGTTACCGCTTGGATATTGCGTGAAGCCGCTGTCGCATCTTGCTTATAATAACGTAAGCCAATCTCGCCAACGATGTTGGTGCTCAAACGCTGTTCAATACTGGCTAAGACACCTTGGCGGCTAGCATCAGTGGTATGATCTTTAGTGCGCACGCCTTCTAGTTTTAGCGCGGTCTTTTTATCATTAATTAAATGAGTGACTTCGACGCCCGATTCAGCGCGCCCAGCAGTCTGCGGCGAGGCACCAGTCACGAAACCTTCGTCAGTATCGTTATAATAAGCTTTGGCACGAGTGTTTTTCTTGTTATCAAAGTCAAGCTCGATACGCAAGGCATTACCTTCTGCGTCCTGACCGTCTAATTCTGTCGCATTGATTTGATTGCTTGGCTGAAAATTTGGATTCTCAGCTTTATTCATCGCGTATTCAGCGACCAGTTTTAGCTTATCGTTAAACTTGATAACGCTGTTGACGCTAGCCAGCTCTTCTTTGTTAAGAGGATCAGCACTGTTGACATAGCTACCACCGATGGCGACTTTATCAGTCAACTGCTGCTTGGCAGCAATGCCACCGACCAAGTATTTTTCGCCGCCTTCATCTACTTCTACAGTGACTCGTAGATAAATAGGGTTGCCATCGATGTCTTGGCTAGCGATAGGGGCTTTTAAAAATAAGCTGCGACTGATAGGGTCAATTTCATAATCAGCAAAGCGGGTAAGGGTCTCACGGCTAATGATCAAGCCTGGATTGTTGGCGTCACGAGTGATCACTTCGACAGTTTCTGAGTTTTCTAATACGGCATCAAAGTTTTCAGCCAATGGATAAGGGCCTGAGATACCAAGACCACGAGTCTCATTGACGCGCTGGCTGGTACTCGTCTCCGCGACAAAGGCGGTAATGCGAGTATTGCTATCTTCATACTGGGCTTTTAGGCCAGTCAACGTACGGTTATATTGACCTAATTTAATACCTTCATCGTTATCGATTTGAGTTTTTAAGTCGCCATACATAGCAAATGAGCGGCCCTTGTCCAAGCGCACATAGAGTTTGCTGGTAGATTGCGCATCAAAGCCCTTGGCTGATGAATCACCATAGACAGGATAGTATTCACCAGGCTCGATATCACGGAACAGACGCTCGCCTTTTTTGTCGCTGTCATAAGCCAAAGTGAGCAGATAATCGCCACGTACTTTGCCTTTAAGAAACATCGCGGCGCGACCAGAAGCGGTATAGTCATCGTTACCAGCGAAATCATTGAGCTCTTGCTCAAAAGCGCCTTGGGCGTCAGTAATGCTGCTGCCATCAAAGTCTTTAAGTGAGATCGCGCCTTCGACGATGCCGACGGCAATGAGAGGACGTAATTGCGCGGTAAATTGTAACGGGATAATCTGTTTACTGCTACCAGTGTCGATGACCAACTCACCTTTACCCGGTACACTCGGTGCAGTCACGGGTATGAGTAGCTCACCACCTGAGACAATAACTTGCGTACCAGCTTGATCTTTACTGCTGTCATTAAGATTGATACGGCCGATATTGGTATCGATAGTGATAGGTGTTGAGGCGATATAAGGACGGCCATCACGGTCTTTTAGGCTAATAACGACTTGATAATCGCTAACGCCATCTGCCGGTACTAGCTGCGCTTGAGTGCGATAGTCAATGGCTTGTAAGTTGTCTGGCGTTGATACTTTAATGGTTTGCTCAGAGATAATTTTGCCATTCACGTCAGTAGCGACACCGCGCAAGATATTGTTGCCACGCTTTAAGTCGACGGCATAGTAATCAAAGGCAGTCACATTCTGTTTTTCTTGCTCAGCTGTTTTGCCGATTTGTTGTTCTGATACTGCTTTTCCATTGGCATATAGTGTAAATATTGAACCTAGTGGCGCTTGCACCTGTACCATTTGTTTATAAGTGCTGAGCTGTTGACCTTCGTTTAAATTGATAAAAGCCACGTCATTGTTAGCCACTTCTTTGAGATATTCTTCCAGCTCTTTTTCTACTGGCGGTGCTACCGTAGTGACGGTCATATCAACACGATTGGCGGCTGGATTGATCATCTCATTGACGATAGCAGAGTCACAGTTGCTGCCCAGATCTAAGTCGCCATTGATGTTGCAGCCACTGGCGTCTACATTATCATCGTAGTCACGATTGTAGTCAGGATCTAGGGTTAGCTCGGTTTTTACTGCTTGCTCAAGGCTATCATTCTTAGCGCTTACTGATTTGCTACGAGCGACAAGCTCTGTATTCAAACGCTCAGTGCTATCGCCCATACCGACCACGATACCGAAATCGGCACGATGTAATTCGCCATATTTTAAATCAACGAAACGGCTGCCAGCATCGCCCGCATTGCGATTACTTTGGGTGACCATCTCGGTTGAGTGAGGGATGGTGGTGCGGTCAACTTTTAAGACGTGAGTTTTGGCACTGACACCATAAAAGTTATATTTACCTTCAGGATCAGTCACGACAAAGTTACCGTTTTCCATGTAGATACGCACGCCTGCAACGCCAAGTTCGCCATCTTCTTTTTGTTGAATGCCATCACGGTTGATATCGTGGTAGACCTTACCGATGATGATGCCATCAGTATTCATGACGCCGCGCTCTACTTCAATCTTCCACTGTGCTTCTCTTGAAACTAAGCTTTTACCTTGCTCATTGCTAGCAACGGCAGTCGCGCGGTTGATGCCATCACCGCCCAATGATGAGGAACCGATTAAGACACGGTAAGTAATTTTTTTACTGTCGCCATTTGCCATATTACCTAAATTTAGCACCTGATATTTACCATCAGCTTTAAACTCAGTGGTTTGCGCTTGGTCGATATTGATATCAGCAGTTTGGTTGATACGTACACTACCATCTACATAAGCAAAACCACGTGGTAGGGCGTCTTTTAGTTGTACATCGTAAGCGGTAGAGTTGCCACTATTGGTGATATTGATGGTGTAACTAACATAATCACCAAATTCAGCGCTTTTAACGTCGCTTTCTTTGGTGACGACTAAGCTTGGGCTATCATCGACGATATTGATTTGTGTATTTAAGTCATCTATACGTACGGTGAAGTCACCTTCGCTTGGTAGCTGCTCAGCGCCAGTGCCGACAGAAGGCGCGATACAGGCGTCTAGACTCGCAGTCAACGTGTCATTTGCTAGAGTCTGAATAAATTTGTCATTGATAGCATTGGCATTGTTTTGTGTTGGTGCTGATAGCTGATATTTACCAGTACTATTGCCCGTCTCAATCGCTTTCAATGCGTATTTGTCACCCGTCAACAAAGAGGTAATCGTGACCCATACTTGATCTGGCTTATCTAGTTGAACGTTACACTGCGCATAGCTGGCATCGATATAGACGTTGTCATCGATTTGCGAGGTGGTTTTGTTTTCGTCAAACTTAGGCGTTGTAAATTTGATTTCAGGCTCAACGATGATCAGTCTATCAATCGCGTTGACACTCGATACGGATGGGTCCTCTAAAACGACAGCGCCAATTTTAATATCTGCAGTATCGCCACTTTTGCCGTTAGCATCTGATAAAGCTTGCACGATAAACTGGATACTTTCACTGTGTCCAAGTTTGATTTGTGCGCTTAAATTATCGAAAATAACTTCAGTATCACCATTATCAACGACGCCGTTTTTATTTAGATCTTGATAGACTTTTAAGTTTGAGAGCGTTGGAGATACAGCTAATGTTAGCTCAACAGTCTGGTTGCTATAGCTGGTATTGCTTAGGACGTTTACCCAGTTAACCAAGGCGTTAGGCATAACGGTGAGTAACGGCTGTTGAGTGAGTTCAATACCGTATTCAGGAAGGTCTGAGGCTTTGACTTGTACTTGGTTTGAGGTGCTAGATATTGTGACGTCAGTCTGGTTATTGACGTTATAGCTAGCATTTGCAATATTGTTGATGATTTGCAGATTAGGGTTTGCTGCATCAGCTGCAATCGCGATATTTGATTGCATAAGCAACATTGCCAATGACAGCGCAGAGATCTTTGCTGAACACAATGCAGTACGATTAGACGGTGTCATGGTAGATAGAGTCATATGTCGCTTATCCAATAAAATATCAGTGAGGGTAAGTGTAGAGATTCTCTAGCTTGAATAATGAAAAGTGATTAATTCAAGCTAGAGGAGATCTATAAGTATTTGACTCTTATAGAAATTGACACGAGATATATCATGTAAATATTGAGGTTATTTAGCCGCACCAGTTTCAAGAACTTTAGTTGAGAAATAAACCGTTCCTGTTTCTGAAGGCTTTAGACTACTAAATGTACCAGTGAGCGTTGGTGATGCATAATTGCCATTAGCAACAGCTGAGCCATTATCTGTTACAGACGAAAAGCTAGTGGTGTTGTACGCAACTTTTTTGGTATCAAAGATATCGGTCACAACAACAGTATTTAGCGTTTTGTTGGTCTCAGTAAAAGTATTTTTAGCAGTGATTTTGTAGTAGATACATTGTCCAGGCTTACCACTAAGCTCAGTGCTTATATAGGTAAGTGAATTTGCCGTAACGCCTGTACAAGCAGCAATAACTTGAGACTTAAGTAGGTTTAGGCCTCTTAATGTCGTAGTAGAGGTAGTGTTTTTATTAGAAGGGGCTGCTGTTCCGTCTACAGTGGTTTGTGGTAATACAGTGATAGTCATCACTTCAGAAGTATCAATGTTAGTAGTCGCGCCATTAACATTACTACTTACACCGTTACTGCTAACTTCTACACTAATGATAACTTCTGCATTAGGTGCTAGCCCAACAATCACTGCCTTGTTCAGATCATATTGATTTCCGTTAGATACTGTAGGATCTAATAAAATATCATCGTCTACATTGTATACACCGTCTTTGGTGCCGCTCTTGCCACCATCTACGAATACTCGAACGATATCGACTGCAGCAATAGGGGTGGTTGGGTTAACTGAAAATAGTACTTCACCAAGGGCATCTGCTTCTGTAACATCAGTACCTTCGTTTTTAATGGTGTATTGATATATATTACCAGTACTAACTAACGCTACTTCTTTTTTAAGATCATCAGAAATGGTGATATTACGTACTTGGTTACGGGTAGAAACAGTAGCGTCAGTGTTATCATCCTTACCATCTTTATCTACAGGTAACTTCGTATCTTCGTAATTATTTTCAGTACCTTTGTCATCTGATCTATCTACTAAATCAGCATTAGTTATCCCAGTATCGTTAAGAGTGTCGTCATTTACTTGAGCGTAATTGACTAAATCTGCACCACTAGCTGTTGTAACACTAGAATCTTTGATAGCACGGAAAGTAATTGTGATCGTCTCACCTTGCTTCAAGTTTTGACCGATAACATTAACTATCTTGTTGTTATTGCTGCCGGTGAAAGTAGGCGTAACAGCAGTAGAGGCAGTACCAGAAGTAGAGCCAGTGACAACGGAAGTAGGTGCAGTTGTAGTAAGGACTATCAATCCAGTAGGTAACGCGTCTACGATATTAAAGGCTTTGGCATCAGCATTACCTTCGTTTTTGACAATAATGGTATAGTCGATATAAGCGCTTGTATTGGCAGTATCGAAGATATTATTGTCGAGATTAGTATTTGCAGACTTAGTAATGGCGTAGATAGGTGTCTTGGTAATGGCGTTGTCAGTATTTATAGCCGTATAAGTCGCTTCAGTACCAGTACCTGGATTCTTAGTTTTCAAATAAGCACTAGATGCAGTAACTGTTAGGATGCCATCATCACCAACTTTACGTTTGCTGTTAGAAGTTGCAACTATGTTGATAGTAGCAATTTCATTAGGCGCTAAAGTGATTTTACCGCCATTAGCAATTGTCTTAGAGGTAGCGTTTAAATTTGTAGTATAGGTTATAACGTAACCGCTATAATCAAAATCGTCTTGTCCTGTACCAGCCCCGTTAGTCACGTTAGCGATATCAATGGTGTATTCATCAGTGACATTACCTTTGTTCTGTAGCGTATGATTGAACTTTACATTTTGGTTAGCTTGTGGATTGATAATCTTATTTGTGTTATCAGTTAATAGTTCAAATGAACTTAGCTCATTTACTTTAACAGTAACGGTATTCGATGTTGCACTCTGCTTATCAGCCGTATTAGTACCAACAAAATAAGTAGCTGTTGCTTGGTTAGTAACATCAACTGTAATATCACTGCCAGTACCAGTCGGTGTAGCAGCGTTAGTAGCAGTAGTCACGCCCATAGCAGCTATAATTCCAACGGTTAATACTGAGTAATTAAATAAATTTGGTTTCATACGGTCATTCTCCTAAAAGGGTGATTATTCTACGATTGTATTAAGCGCCACGGCGGCAGACTTCTGTGCTGGTAATAACTTGATATTCCAGCGCAGGGTACGGTACTCAGAAAACGGAATTTTGACCATTTTGCCATTGACTTTACGCATCAGTGGCATATCGGCATAGTTCTTGCCATCGATACTGGCTTGAGCACTGGTAGGATTAGCGTCACCAGTGAAAGCCATATTGGCAGGGATAGGCAATACGACCGCCAGATCTTGGATATCTTTGTTAATAATATTGCTATAGGTTGCTTTGTATTGAATGACCGTACCTGCTGGAGCATTACGAACTGGTAGATAAGAGACCTTACCTTCGGCGTTTTTGATGACTTGATTGGCTGTTAAATCCATTTTTAAGGCATCATTGGCGTGAGCAGCACTTAGTGCTATTACCGACGCTAAGCTTGCTAATATGGCACTGCGTAAAAAATTAAAACCTTTCATATCGTATTCCTTGCTTAAACCATTATTATCAAGTCAATCTTGACTTCGTCCCATGCAATATAAAAACTGCAATCAACTATGAATAAGAGATGCTGATAAAGTTAGAATTGAACCGCCCCGGGATTGTCGGAGACCTAATATTCTGAGAGAATACGACAATGAA
>NZ_JABASQ010000024.1 GCF_016107535.1 Psychrobacter cibarius
GTCATAATCTTTTTACTTTTCGCTTGTTTTAAAACTAATGTACCACTTTTATAAAGGCTCTACTATATCATAAAAAAGTTATATCAATAACCAACGACTGCCGCATCAACGATACGCGGATCAGACGAGCCATAGACACCATTTGGGGTAATCATAATCGACTGGGTTGAGCCCATGGCTGATTTTGGACTGACCGTATGACCCATTGATTCAAGCTTTTTAACCGTATCAATATTCAGTGCTTTTTCGACCCGAATCTCATCAGGCAGCCATTGGTCATGGATACGCGGTGCGTGAGTGGCTTCAGCGATATTCATATCATGATCGATGACGTTCGAGATTATTTGGGTGACAGTGGTAATGATGCGGCTACCACCAGGGCTACCCGTGACGATATATGGTTTACTGTCTTTAAAGACCAGTGTCGGACTCATAGAAGATAATGGGCGTTTATTGGCTTCAACGGCATTTGCTTCACCGCCCAATAATCCATAACCATTAGGCACACCCGGTTTGGCAGAAAAATCATCCATCTCATTATTGAGCAATATCCCCGTACCTTCAGCGACAAGACCTGTGCCATAAGAAAAGTTCAGCGTATAAGTATTGGCTATTGCATTGCCATCTTTATCAACGATAGAGAAATGCGTGGTCTGATCACTCTCATAGGGTAGAGGGTTGTTGGCTTTGATGGTAGACGCTGGCGTGGCTTTGTCTGGATTGATTAAGGTGCGCAGTTTATCCGCATAAGCCTGAGAAACTAAACCGCTGGCAGGCACATCGATAAAGTCAGAATCACCTA
Source organism: Psychrobacter cibarius (assembly GCF_016107535.1). Classification (GTDB taxonomy): domain Bacteria; phylum Pseudomonadota; class Gammaproteobacteria; order Pseudomonadales; family Moraxellaceae; genus Psychrobacter; species Psychrobacter cibarius. The sequence continues at coordinate 803 of NZ_JABASQ010000024.1, forward strand.
AATACTCTGAGCGATCCGCATAAGCCAACTGCATTGCTTCAGCCATTAAATGAATGGTTTGCGCACTGTTTTGCCCATAGTCTTTTAGCGGATAACCTTCCAAAATGTTTAAAATTTGCACAATATGAATACCACCAGAAGACGGCGGTGGCATCGAGACAATCTCATAACCACGATAATCGCCTTTGACTGGCTCGCGGGCTATGGCTTCATAGTTGGCTAAATCCTGTAAGCTCATGCTACCGCCAGCCTCATTGACCGCTTTGACCAACTTACTTGCGGTTTCTCCTTTATAGAATCCATCGGCGCCTTTTGCGGCAATCAGCTTAAGCGATTTTGCCAATTCAGGCTGTTTTAAGCGCTCACCGGGTTGATAGGCGCTGCCATCATGTTTAAAGAATACCTTTTTGGTGCTTGGCCATTTTTGCATGCGATCGCTTAATGCTGTGAGTGACTCAGACAGACCTGCTGTGACTTCTATACCGTCCTCAGCCAGTGCAATCGCTGGTGCCATCACTTGTCCTCGGCTCATGGTGCCATGATCTTCTAATGCTTTAAGTAATCCTGCGACCGTTCCCGGTACGCCAACTGCTAGACCGTGATAACGAGACAAGTCGCTGACCGCATTGCCATCCTCATCGAGATACATATCACGCGAGGCGCTACTCGGTGCTTTTTCACGGTAATCGAGTGCCACCGTTTTGCCTTGCTTGGCATCATAAATCATCATAAATCCACCACCGCCAATGTTGCCTGCGCGCGGCAAAGTTACTGCTAAGGCAAAGCCAACGGCGACTCCAGCATCAACCGCATTACCACCGTCTTTTAAAATCTTGAGTCCAATATCAGAGGCGAGGGCTTCTTGGGTGGCGACCATGCCGTTTTTTGCCCAAACAGGGTGGTGAATCGCATCTTCAGAATAGATGGCTTGATCGGCATTGGCATTGTTAATCGTGGAAGTGAGGGTAGTGGTTTTGGCTCTTGTCACACGCTGAGTTTCAGATATTACAGTAGGATTATCAGCCATAATCGCGAGATTGATGGCGCTAGTGTTAATCGATGTTTGGTTGATAGTAGTTGATTGATTGGTTGTCGGCTCAAGCGCGTGAGCAGATAGTGATACTAAAAATGTGCTACTGATTAACAAAATAGCCGCTTTAATATTTGCTCTACTTTGAGGATTATTGTCAGCAGTGCGTATGTTGTTTTTTGATATCGAGGTTGGCATTGTAAAGTCCTTTTTACTTGAGCGAGAAAGCCATAGTGAGAAAGTTGTTTTGTATAAAAAAATCTAAGTATTTTCTTAATAAATAGGTTCTAATTTTACTAAATTGTAACGCATTGTGATATAAATAACGGTACTAATGTACACTAATTATAGACTGGCTATTTATACAAAGAGATTACTATGTCATCAAATCATATTAATAATCATAATCGACAGCGCTACTCTGAGATGACGAGTCATCATTCGTCTATCAATAATAACGACCATGTATCTCAGGTAGGTAAATTGACGTCTATCGCCTTGCTGGTTGGCACTACGTCTCTGGCTCTTTTGGGCTGTCAATCAAGCCCAGCGGTATCGTCGACTGCGGCATCAAAAAGTATGATTGATTTTAGTACCGCCGATAGTGCACAGAGCCAAGCACAAGGACGCGCATTTAATGCCAGCCTCACAGCCAAATCTGAGCGTTATCAGCAATTATTTGACCAAGAAAAATATCCCAATACTGACAATCAAGCAAAGTCACATTTACTGGCAGCTATTCGTCAGCATCTGGCAACAGAACACGTAGCAGTCTCGCAAGCCAATTATCAAGCCGTTCCTTTTATTGCTCCAGACAGCATTGATGCAGGCTCTAGTAGCTTGCTTAGAACAATTATAGAAGCCTATGCTTATAAGCCTGACGGTGACTATGATGAAAGTGATTATGAGGACAGGCAAACTGAGGCTATGGCAGAGTTAGCAGCGGTAAGTGCAGAGTCGAATAAATGCAATGACAATGAGGACGATGACGCTTATGAAGTCTGTGTTGTAGAGGATGTTAACTATGACGAAAACGGTTATAGTCGCAGTGACTATCAATCAGAGAGTTACGGCGAAGGGAACTATGACACCGATGATTATGAATCAGACAGTGCTTTTTCAAAGTTATCAAAATTAAACCCAAAAAGCATGATAGAGCAGTATGAAGCCATACAAACGGCTAAACAACAACCAGAGGATGTAGAACAAGGTAGCCAATCAGCAACATCTACGGGCGTCATTGGTCAAATGCTGAGTATGTTCCATCGCACGCCTGAACAGATAGCCGCGTCAAATGCTTATCAATATCAAAATTTAACGTTCAATAGTGTCAGTCAGTACAAACCCAAACAGCGACAACTGCAAAGCGTCTATAGCTATGATTATGTGACACCAACGATTAGCTCATCTATACAGATACCGCTAGCGTTCGATTTTAACCATAGTACAGTTACGGTAGACCCATCAGCAATCATGCCTATTGTGGCATTGGTTAATCCTGAAAACACCCCTTTACCTAACCAAATGACCTCACATACTGTTAGTTTTGGGTTGCCTGAGAGTATTACCGCGCAGCTGCCGCCAGCAGTGCTTTACGATGCCGCCATTGCTGCCGTACAGAGCAGCATGGCAGAGCTAGCGTCTGAGCACTTTAGCGCGGTAGATATTCGCAGTGATGCTTTTGCTAAAGAAGTCGGTGCGAGCCGAGCGGTAAAAGTCTATTTCGGCAGCAAGCAAAGCGGTGAGATGATTGGCAAAACCCTAAAATACATGACAAATTCGCTACAGGATTATGTCGATGCCAATCCACAGAAATATCCTGATGGCGCTATGCTAAAAACCGCGCTTGCGAAAGTGCAGCTATACAATAAAGGCTACCAAAGTGCGGATGTAGGTTCGCTTTTGCAGCTAATTGAAGCCATAGGTCCAATCTCTTTTAATCAGATAAATTACTATTATTTAGATAGCGCCGATCGCCTGCTTGCTAAGCAGCAGCGGGTAAATATCGGTGGTGACTTGATGGGTTCGACAACCAGCGTGCTGAATCAAGTACGCTATGATAAAAGCAGTTTTAGTAAACATGCACTAACGCCTTTATTGGCTGAGTCTTTTGGCGCAAATGCTAAAACTGCTATCGATGGCAATGCATGGATGGCAGAGCAGCGTCAACAAAAAGACAGACTGCAAACGGCACGTGATGCCCGCTATGACTATAGTGGGAGCAGGGATGATGACTATGGTAGCGATTATGCAGATGGTGATAGCGGCTATGATGCAGCAGAATATGACAGTGCTGATAGTCAAGATGACACTGGTATTGAAGACGATGCTGACAACAGGGTAGATGATCAATAACGCTATCTTGTCATGTTCAAGCCCATATTTATTAAGGATAAAAAATGAAAAAATCACATCAAATCATTGCAAGTCGTCTTTCGTCAGCGAGCCTTGCGTCAGTTCTTAATGGCAATCGCCTATTTGCTGGTGCATTGGTAACAGGGGCACTATTATTAACGGGCTGCCAATCTACCAGTCTTGACCAATCTAATGCTATGACTGCCAAGCAAACGCCAGTGGCAGCAAAGACAGCGTTGGCGACTGCGTTACAGAAACAGCGCCGACAGTCTTTTAGTTACCATAGCAATCTGGAGATCAGTAACGAGCAGCAGTTTAGCGATATAAATATGGAAATAGATGCCAAAGCGCCAGTCGCCTCAGTTTATATCGATGAATACTGCGAAGACACACACGATCAAGCGTATGCCACCTTAATTACCCAAGCAGAAGCGCAAAATAAAGATATTTTGGCGGCAGATTATGATGCTCAGCGAACGGTGCTCAAAGACACTTATCTTGAGTGTACGGATGCCTATGAGGCATGGGTAGAGAGTAAATATGATAGTGAAATCAATGTGCCAGCGTTTTACCAACAGTTATTTGACAATTACGACGACCGATCGACAGCGCAAGATATCAAAAAAGCAAAGTTGCTAGATGCTTATGTGCTAAAGCCGCTGTCTATCAATGCGCAAGGTGTTTATCAGCCAATGGTTGGCAAGGCGACGATGCTGGCGAGCGTGCAGTATCAAGCACGCAACCATCAAAGCAGTGTTAATCAGCCAATTTATCTGGATTTGAAAAACGGTAATATTTATCTATGGGCAGATAATTTTGCGATGTTTAATTCAGAACTGTTAGATGACAAGCTCGGCATAAAGTGGCGCAATAAGTGGTTAAAGTTGGCCATTGATGACGGCACCTTACCCAAAGGCTTTGGTAGTGAGTTGATAAAAAGCCACTTTGCAGCCTTAGACGCCACATTTGATGCCGCACCGATTAGCCAGTTTGATTATGTCGCCCCTAATACGCTAGCCTCGCTCTCTCCCAAGCTGCCCGCGCATCAGCTACCAGCAATGCTGGCAAGTAACCAAGTTATTCGCCGTGTACAAAGCGCTGAGAGTTATGAGCAGTTTTATCAAGATTATATGCGCATCGTCTACGAGCGGATGAGTCAGCGATATCCAGAACTGGTCAAAGAAAGCGCGGCTGACGAGGCAAGCGACACAAATGCTAGGAAATTTACCAGTAAAGCGTTGGCGCAGCAAATATTGGCAATGATAAAAAGTGACATAGATAGTGATGTGGATAGTGGCAGTGAGACAATAGAGGAAACAATGGCAGAGGCAAAAGAAAAGACGGCAGAAAGTGCAATGCTATCAAATGCAGAGACGCAAGAGTTGTATGGATTTGATAAGCGTGGTCAGCTCAAATGGCAGCATCTGCGCAGTGAGCTTCCGAGTGAAACTACTTCTAATAATATGGTCATAGATGTTTTGCAGCAGTATTCCGCTGTAAGCGCCAAAAACATGGCATTTCCCAATTTACCAAGTGATGTACAAGTGCCTAATGCCAGTAATAGTATTGATGTGCGCGAGTATGGCAGCGAGTTGATGCAGTATTATCGTGATGGCAATGGTACTGCGATGGGCAAAATGATGTTTAGTGTCATGCCAATGGCTAAAGAGAAGTTGGGTTCGGTTGATTAGAGTAATGTTTTTATGTTTTAAATTGCTATGTTCTGAAACTTCAAAAATTGAATGATATTGATATTAAAAAAGGAAGGTTATGAAAAAGTTTTTAGTAGGATTTATTTTCACTATAGTTGCATGTGGATCTGCCCAAGCAGGATGTATTGGTAGCTCATCTTTTTCTACATGTTCTGATGCAAGTGGAAATTCATATACAAATAACAGAGTAGGAAATACAACATATACATCTGGCTATAATAGTAGTACGGGAAGCAGTTGGAACCAAAATACTAATAGAATTGGTGATACCTCTTATACTAATGGTGCTAGTGCTGATGGGAGTTCTTGGAACAAAACTTCTCGCCAGATTGGGTCTTATACTTACCATAATGGTAGCGATAGTGATGGAAATAGTTTTAATTACTCATGCAACCAGTTTGGTTGTAATTAATTATATAAAGAAAAATTTTGAAAACTAAAAAGCGCACCGTTTATACGATGCGCTTTTTTATGTGTTAATAATCAGTCTTATAGGACATTCAGCATGAATGCAAAATAGTCTATTAATGACGAATTACATGCCTTGATGTGGTTTGCCATGCATTTTACCGTGCTCTGAGCCTTTATGACCTTTCGCCATTTTTTCAGCTTTTAATGTAGCAAGTTTTGCTCGTTGCTCAGCAGTCAATATTTGAGAGATAGCATGTTGAGTCTGTACTCGCTCAATGAAGCGTTGCTTGGTTTTAGCCGCTTGCTGATCAGCTAAGCGATTGACTGCTGCTGTATTTAGAGTGCTGGCATTGGTCAATGCTTGCATTTGTTGCTGCATTTGCGCCCGTTCCAATTTGTTTTTTGTACGGTCAGCTTTACGATCGCCGTGTTGTGCTTGCATGATGGCTTTGATTTGCGCTTGTTGCGTTGCTGTTAGATCTAGTTGCGACATTGGACCTCTCATGCCGCCTTTTTTCATACCACCTTTTTTCATGCCATCTTTATGCTGCATTTTACTGGTCGTTGGTGTGGTATCAGTGGTTGCATTAACACTGGTACAAGCTGTTACGGTGAAAATGCTAGACATTGCTAATACTGAGCCCATTAATAATTTTTTCATCATCGTTACCTTAATTTATGGTGCATACGTTATTGGTTGCGAAAAAGTCAGTTTTTATCTGATCAGCTTATGAACAGTAAGTGCCCCGGATAGCCACTATCCATCACAGCTTGTTATCAGTATTTGTCGCTGATAGACGCTATATTACGACAGTTAGAGGTTACGAACATTTATGAAGTATTAAGAAAGGTAACGTTTATAGCGAATCCATAAGCAATTGACTGATAATATGGCTCATAAAGCGATCTAACGCTTAAGGAGAAAGATGTGCCACACATACTACTAGGCGATGATGACGAAGAATTGACCCAATTGTTACAAGAATACTTGCACAATCATGGGGTGACATGCGACTGCGTTCACGATGGTGAGGCTGTCATACATAAACTCAAAACTGCGAGCAATAATGTGCTTAATGGTACTGCTGCTTACGACCTGTTAGTGCTAGATATTATGATGCCAAAAATCGATGGATTGAGTGTCTTGCGTCAATTACCCAATATCAGTGATATCCCTGTCATTATGCTGACGGCAAAAGGGGAGGAGATTGATCGTATCATTGGGCTTGAACTTGGTGCTGATGATTATATTACCAAACCCTGCAATCCTAGAGAGCTGCTGGCACGTATCAATGCCGTCATCAAACGCACCAGCGCAGCGACATCAGAGCATACGCCGCTACCAGAGAGTCGTTTGCATCTGGATCAAAACCAGCGGCTTTGTCAGATAGATGGCATAGAACTACAAGTGACGGGGACAGAGTTTGATTTGTTGGTTGCGCTACTGAAACAAAAAGGCGAGGTGGTGAGCAAAGCCTGGCTGTCAGAGCATGTTTTACAACGTGAATTACAGCCGTTCGACCGTAGCCTTGATGTGCATGTCTCGCGATTGCGCAAAAAATTCCAACCTTTTCATGATGAGCCGATCAAAGCGGTTCGTGGTAAAGGCTATCAGCTGGTATTGTAATGACGGACTCATCGATGAACGCTTCCAAGAAAGCTATTAACCATAAAACGCTTAAGCAAACCCCAAAGTTTAAAGTGCGAATCACACTATTTTGGCGTTTGTTTCTAAGTCTATTATTAACAATTATAATCACCTCTATTTTATCGATCATGGTGGAGCGTTGGCTGGTCGAAAAAGCACTAACGGTTCGCATGAACGTACAAACTGATAGTTTATTGATTAAGCGTCAAGAAATGGTTGAGGCATTAAGAGCGGGTGATTTAAGTACAGTTAAGCAGATGTATCGTCAGGACCGTCAACTCATGAATCAGATAAGTGTTTACGATGAAGAAGGGGCGATTATATTTCCGCGTTATCGCAATAGAGATGAGCGTAGGCAAAAAGGTATGCAGGGTAGTCGGCGTGAAGTAGGGCAACCATCAATGCAATCAATGGCAGCTCAGCCCAATGTGGACAATAACAGGATTAATAGTCACGATGATAATAATAAAATGTCGAATGATAAGTCATCATTCTTAAACCATATTCTGCAACCGATGATGCCAAATAGCGCTACGCTAGCTGATTTCGACAGTCGCCCTGAGCTGGCTGATGTGACGGTCGTCTTACCAGATGAGCAGTCTGTCATTATACAATTACGTCCGCATTTGCGTTTTGCTGATGTTATGGCGCTGCAACGTGGCAATTTTCCCATACGTTTGCTATTTATTCTCGTTTTTAGCGTCTTGGTTTGTATTTGGCTGAGCCGTACAATGACTCAGCGTATCCGCCGTGTACAAAATACCGTACACCGTCTGATTGATGGCGATTATCAGACCCACCCAGACCTATCAAAAATGGGAGATGATGAGCTTGGTTTACTCGCAAAAGACGTGGCTAAACTATCAAAACGGTTGGCTGAGAGTGAGCTGGCACGCAAACAGATGCTCAGTGATATCTCGCACGAGCTACGATCGCCACTGGCGCGTCTAGACGTTGCGACTGAGCTGACTCGCGACTTTGCACCGAATGCCAGTCGTTATCTCGACCGTATAGATAAAGAGTCGGCGCGGATGAATGAGTTGATTGAGCAAATCATTCATATTCAATCTCTACAAATGCAGCAATATACCATCGACAATATAGAAAACGAAGCGGTTGATATTTCTGACATCATTAGTGAAATTGGACAAGACGTTTGCTTTGAGTTTCAGCATAAAAATGTGCGTTGGCAATGGCAGCCGAGTCATGCATTGGTGGCAGACGCTTCATCTACCACTGATTCAACAACGCCTTGGACTGTGCTTGGCAACCAAGAACAGCTGCATAGTGCGCTTGAAAATGTCATTCGTAATGCTTTTATGCATACGGCCTCTGATTCAACAGTCATTGCTGACATTAAAAAAGTGGAGATGGAAGGCAATAAGCCTGCACTTCAAATCAGCATCACAGACGAGGGTGGTGGCATCGCGGATAAGGACTTGGCGCGTATTTTTCAGCCCTTTGTACGGCTTGACTCGGCTCGCCATCGTGAAACGGGGGGGTATGGTTTGGGGCTGGCAATCGTTCATGCCGTGGTAATGGCACACAAGGGTCAGATTCATGTCTATAATCGCCAAGATGATATCCAAGGGCTGGTGATGCAAATAACATTGCCTGTTAACTCTGAAGGGGACTAAGAGCAGCATAAAGTGGCGAACACGCGCTTAAAACATCTCTAAAGTGTGTGTATAAGCGTGTGTTTTATTAAGTTTCAAAGCGGATTATTTCAAAAAAGTGGGAGCATTCAATATAAGCAAGGAGCAAAAAACATCTGTATATTCATTTTTTGTTATATAATTGGATGAGCGGTAATAAATGCCCGATGAGCGGCATTGTCTCTCTCTATATATTCGGTAATACTAATATATAGAGAGAGCGATTAGGGCTTTTCAAGATAAAAAGTGTTAGTTGTTGGTTAACAAGATAAATGATGAACAAAAAACATTTAATCGTTATCCGCCGATAACGTGTTTTATTTTGTGATATCGACTCTCTGCAAGATGGATATTATCTTTGATTTTTAAATCTGACCAGTCTGTAAGGGAGTGCACACTATGAACCGCATCTATAAAGTAATATGGAATGAAGCCTTGAGCTGTTTTACCGCAGTTGGTGAATATGCAAAGGGGCGCGGCAAATCTTCCAAATCTAGCGTGAGCGCAAACGCGACCATCAATACGACTTCTAATCTTTCTTCTACCCAATTTTTCCGACTATCCACGATCGCCATAGGGATGCTGGCGGCTGGATTTACAATGTCACCGCAAGCTTTTGCGCAAGTGAATGTCGGCGGTGGTACGGGATCTGGTACGGCAATTTCTTCTTGTAATACAAACAGTACTGAAGCGAATGCTGAAGGCAGCTATTCGGTTGCCATTGGCTGTGAAGCGGACGCTGGGCAAAACTTCAATCTGGTCGATAGAGGCAATCCGTCATTTACTTGGACGGGTGGTTCACAAAACAACTCTGGTAGTACCGCCATTGGCACTGGGACAGAAGCCGGTGACGTCGCTACTGCTCTAGGCACTCAAGCAAAAGCCATTGGTCGGTCATCTGTGGCAATTGGGGCGGCAGCGTATTCTAATGGGAATACCTCGTTAGCGCTTGGACGTCAATCGGCAGCGACTGCTGACTTTGCTCAGGCTATTGGTAACGTCTCCTCAGCAACGGGTCAAGGCTCTCTTGCTGTTGGTCATTCAGCACTTGCCTCAGGCAAACGTGGTATTGCGATTGGTTCAACTGATTTTGAAAATGCAGGTACAGTGGCTGATCAAGCAAATGTAGGTTATAGAGCGGATGGACAGACTCAAGCAGTTGGCAGTGATACGATTGCCTTTGGTAGTAATGCAAAAGCGACTGCTGATAACAGCCTTGCTTTTGGTGTCGGCTCTCGATCTAACGCAGTAAATGGCATCGCATTAGGTTCAAACTCTATTGCAAATCGTGCTGGTGGTGCCAGTGGTTTTGTGCCAGTAGGAGCAGATAGCTCAGTCATCCAAGCAACGGATAGCGTTACGCTTGGCGCGGTCTCTGTAGGAACAGGAGCAGCGGGTGGCAACCGTCAGATTGTAAACGTCGCAGCAGGTAGTAGTGACAGTGATGCTGTCAATGTGGCTCAGCTAACGGGGCTGTCGAATACTGTCGCTAATAATAAAACCAAGTATTATAGCGTGGACTCAGCTGCTGTCGGTAATGCTAATAACGACGGAGCGACAGGTTATAACGCCATGGCGCTGGGCGGAAATGCAAAAGCCACTGGTAGCCAAACCATTGCGATTGGCAGCTCAGAATTTGGGCAACAGACGATGGCAAGTGGTGAGCAATCGATTGCTATCGGTGCTAACGTCGTGTCTAGAGGGGCATCCTCGATCGCGATAGGCGGTGATGATCTAGATTTTGCATCGAGAACCAATATCGATGGTAGTCCATTGTCACCACTAAATAGTGGCACAGTTAACGATGTTTTCAAATCCTACGTAGGTAAAGATCTGGTAGAAACCAATCAATATGATGTCAATACCGAAGCTGGAGGTGCTGCCTCGATAGCCATTGGTGCAAAATCGCTGTCTAAAGGTGATCTGTCTACAGCCGTTGGTGTTCATTCCAATACCTCGGGAACGGCTTCTTCAGCGTTCGGTGTTGGCGCATCAGCGAGCAAAGATGGTTCAGTCTCTTTAGGTGCAGGCTCAACAACAGCAACAAGTGCAAGCTCTGAAAAGACGATGACAGTTGGTGGCGTGGTATATGATATCGCCGGTAATGTCATTGATGATAAGGGTATGTTACGAGAGGGTGCGCAAGTATCCGTGGGCGTAGTAGGATCTGAGCGTCAGATCAAAAACGTCGCTGGTGGAGCTGTCACTGCGGCTAGTACAGATGCCGTGAATGGTAGTCAATTATATGCGACCAATGAAGCGGTCGGAAATAATACCACGACTATTAACAAAGGCTTTGCATTAAAAGCCGCTGATGGTAATACAGTACAGAAACCATTGGGACAAGCCGTTGAGGTGGTTGGCTCTAACAGCAACATCGACACCCGAGTAAAAAATGGCAAAATCGAAGTTGAGCTCAATGACAACTTAAACCTAGGTACAACAGGCAGCGTTAGCACTGGCAACTTATTAAACGGCACAACGGTCAATGGTCTAGGTATTGTCACTGGAGGAGTACTTACTGGCGTCACTACCGTTAGTGGTACAGGTGTCACGGTAACGGGTGGAAGCATATTTAACCCTACCAATGCCACGTTAACCAGTAATGGTCTGACCATTTTAAATGGTCCAAGCATCACCAAAAGCGGGGTCAATGCGGGTAATAAGAAGGTCGTCAATGTTTCTAATGGTACGGTCAGTCTAAATAGCAAAGACGCCATCAATGGTGGTCAGTTATTTAATACCAACCAACAAGTCACGACCAATACTAACAACATCTCAACCAATACCACCAATATTGGCATCAACACTGACAATATTGCTAAAGGCATCAAGTTTAATGTGAATGATGCAAGTAGCGGTGGCACTCTCAAAAAAACTTTCGCCTTGGGTGAAGAAATTAAGTTTGATACAGACAGCAATTTAACCACCACTGGCTTATCAACGGGTGATGGAATCAAACTTGGTTTAGCCAACAACTTAACAGGTCTGGATAGTGCAAGCTTTAATAGCGGCGTTAGTATCTCATCTACTGGTATCAATGCTGGTGATAAAGTCATCTCAGGAGTGGCTAGCGGTGGCACAACAGAAACCAATGCGGCGAATATTGGTGATTTGAATAGTGCCATTACTGGTGTATCCACCTCAGGCTTTGCATTAAAAGCTGCTGATGGTAACACAGTACAGAAACCATTGGGACAAGCCGTTGAGGTGGTTGGCTCTAACAGCAACATCGACACCCGAGTAAAAAATGGCAAAATCGAAGTTGAGCTCAATGACAACTTAAACCTAGGTACAACAGGCAGCGTTAGCACTGGCAACTTATTAAACGGCACAACGGTCAATGGTCTAGGTATTGTCACTGGCGGCGTGCTTACTGGCGTCACTACCGTTAGTGGTGCAGGTGTTACAGTAACGGGTGGAAGCATATTTAACCCTACCAATGCCACGTTAACCAGCAATGGTCTGACCATTTTAAATGGTCCAAGCATCACCAAAAGCGGGGTCAATGCGGGTAATAAGAGAGTTATTAACGTTGATGATGGGGTTAACGCAAAAGATGCGGTGAATTTTAGTCAGCTAGAAACGACTAATACTAATGTCACGACCAATACTAACAACATCTCAACCAATACCACCAATATTGGTACCAACACTGACAATATTGCTAAAGGCATCAAGTTTAATGTGAATGATGCAAGCAGCGGCGGTACTCTCAAAAAAACCTTTGCCTTGGGTGAAGAAATTAAGTTTGATACAGACAGCAATTTAACCACCACTGGCTTATCAACGGGCGATGGAATTGCTCTCGGTCTGTCTCCAACTTTAACGGGCCTCACTAGTGCAGATTTTGGTGGTGTTAGTATCTCTACTACTGGTATCAATGCCAACGACACCCAGATCAAGGGAGTAAAAAGCGGTGGTAATACGGAAACCAATGCAGCAAACATCGGTGATGTACAGATGGCAGCCGCAGGAGCGAGAACCAAAGTAGTTAAAGGTACGAATGTTGCCAGTGTTGACTTTTCAAACGATAGCGATACTGGACAGGATGTCTATACTGTCAATGCCAATGGCACCAGTGTTTCTACTGCAGATGCTAATGCACTAACAGTTAGCACTAGTGTCAAAGATCCTGATACCAATATCACCGACTATCAAGTTGATCTAAGCGAAGGTAGTAAGGCAAGCTTGGTAAAAGCCGATAGTGCGATGCAAACGGTAGTGACACAAATCAATGGTGCTGATGTCAAGACTTTGGATAAAGACAATAATACAGCCAACTTTATTACTGGTGACAATATTGTCTTGACCGCTGACAATGGTGGTATCAAAGTTGCTACTGCTGCCGATTTAGTCTCAACCAGCTTGACCACAGGAACTACAGTCGTCAACGCTGATGGTGTCACATTCACGGGTGGGACTAATCAAACGGTCAGACTTAGTAATAGTGGGCTGGACAATGGTGGCAATCAAATTACTAATGTCGCTAACGGTACAATAGCCAGCGATGCCGTAAACTTTGGTCAACTACAAGCCACGACCACGACCATCGATAAAGGTTTTGATTTCGATGGTGACACGGGTACTACCGTTAATCGTCAGCTTGGTGACAAGCTGACAATCAAAGGTGGCGCGACCGTGGCAAGTGACTTGTCAAATGGCAACAACATTGGCGTCGTTGCTGACGGTACCAGCACATTGACCGTGAAACTTGCGAAAGATTTAACTGGTCTTAACAGCGCAAACTTTGGTAGCGGTGTCAGCATCTCAGCCAATGGTCTGAACAATGGTGGCAATAAAATTACTAACGTTGCAGAAGCGACCACAGGTAAGGATGCGGTAAACTTCGACCAATTGTCAGCAACCAATAGTCTCGTGGCCAAAGGCATCAAAATCGGTGATGGCAATAGTGCCAACGACCAGCAGTTTGCTTTAGGTGATACCATCAACGTCACTGGTGATAGCAACATTACGACGATGGCCTCAGCAACGGGTGTTCAGGTGAAACTGAATAACCAGTTGAATTTAGGCAATGAGGGTAGCATGCAGATTGGTAATAGCATTATGAATAGTAATGGCTTTACCTTTACTGGTAATGGTCCCGGTAGAACGGTTAGACTGAGCAGTAGTGGTCTTGACAATGGTTTTAACAGAATCACCAATGTAGCTGCTGGTATTGCAGATACAGATGCAGCGACTGTCGGACAGTTGAACGCCACGACGTTTGCCCTTGATCAAGGTTGGGGACTAACGGCTCAGGGTGATGTTGCCACTATGATCAAACAAGGCAGCGCCATCGATTTGAACAGTACAGATGGTAATATTAAAGTATCTAGATCAGCGGACAATAATGTTAGCCCTGACCTACGTGCTGCTGCACCATTGGCAGGCGTCAATGACATTAGCTTCGATTTAAATCCAGACCTGAATTTAGATAGCGTAACGACGGGTAATACCATTATGAATAACAATGGGCTGACTATTACAGGTGGACCTAGTATCACCAAAGCGGGTATCAATGCTGCTGACACTAAGATTACAAACGTTGTGAATGGCGATGTCTCTGAAGGTAGCAAAGATGCCATCAATGGTGGTCAGCTCTATGCACAAGGCAGTGGCATCAGTAGTATCATTGGCGGTGAGACAGTCTACAATCCTGTAGATGGTACCTTTACCAATAGTAATATTGGTGGTACTGGTCAAAATAGTATCGACGGTGCGATTGCTTCTATTAAGCAAGGAGAAGTCGTTATCAATGAAAACATCCAAGCCAACACTACCAATATCCAAACCAATACCACGAATATTGCCACGAATAAAACAAACATCGATACTAATACGACCAATATCAAAGTGAACAAGGATAAAATAGATGCGGGTCTCAATTTTGGTGCTGATAGCGGTGCTACCATCAACAAACCAGTAGGCGATGGCAGTGTCCTCACCTTCACAGGTGGTAATAACATCACCACAACAGCAGCAGGCAGTAGTATTAAGTTTGATCTAAACGGTAATATTAATATCGATAGCGTCAAAACTGGCAATACGACAATCAATAATAATGGTGTCAGCATTGTCGGTGGTCCTAGTATGACCGCAAGCGGTATCAATGCCGCTGGCAACAAGATCACTGATGTGGCTGATGGCATGGCACCCAGAGACGCTGTGAATATGGGTCAATTAGATGCTGTTAGTCAAAGACTTGGCAACAACATGAATGAGCTAGGTTATAAAATTGGTGAAGTCGAAGACGATGCAAATGCTGGTATCTCAGCCGCCATGGCAATGTCTTCACTACCGCAAGCTTACATCGCTGGTAAATCCTTAATCGGTGGCGGTATAGGAACGTACAATGGGGAAAGTGCAGTTGCTATTGGCTTCTCGAAGTTATCCAATGATGGTCGTTGGGTCATGAAGGTAAACGGCACCGCTGATACCCAAGGTAATGCTGGCGGCTCGATTGGTGCAGGCTTCCATTTTGATTAAAGCAATCAAGCCTACTATCAAGTAAAGTGATTTGTTAGTTATAAAAATTAGTCATAAAAAAGCAAGGCATCAGATGTCTTGCTTTTTTGTAACATGAGCATGAAGACGTTTTCAGCGTGATGATTTGGTAGTCACTATTTGGTAGTCACCAAATGACTTTTACCAATGATTTGTTTTTCTTTGGCTCAATAGCCAATCGATAAAAAGCCCTCATTCTATGAGGGCTTATTTATTTTTATAAAAGCAATTCTATACTCTGAACATGGCTGCATTTGGGGTCAATCCGACATAAGCCATGCCAGCTTGCTCCATCCAATGTGGCTGCACGATACCATGTTGTAAAATAGCATGAATGTCTCGATGCGCTCTTTCTATTCTATGTTTTTTATATAGCGAGACCGTACCAGCGACCGCATAAATTTCCGATACCATGGCTCTGGCTTCTCTCGCTGCTTCACAGGCTGCTGCCCACACATCAGCCAGCTGTGTATCGGTAAAGGTGTTCTGTTGCTGTGCTTCGTTCCATAATACCTCGACACTATTGTGTAACTGTGCGCGCTTAGACGCTAATAAGGTTTTGCTTTTAGCGATAGTCGCTTGTACTGCTGCACGATCACGCAAATCTGGGCTTCTACCGGGCGTTACTTTCTTAAGGCAAATTTCGATTAACTCATCTGTCGCCGCTTTTAAGACACCCAGTGCCATCGCTGCACAGCCAACGGCATTAATACAACCGATTGGTAGGCGGCTATACGCATTATCGATGGCGACAGGGCTATCAAAATCGACCGCATAACGCTCCTGCACAAACGCGTCTTTGATGACGATGTCGTGACTGCCTGTACCATTTAGTCCACCAACATGCCAAGTATCAATCACTTCCACATCTTTTTTTGGAATAAAGAACAGCTTTAAATTTGCACCCGGTCCAAGGGTCGTAGGCGAGCCTTCGGATATTACCAAGCAGCGCAGCACAAACCAGTCTGCCAATTCACAACCTGATACTAATGTCCATTGACCTGAGACCGTATATCCTTCAGCGGTTTGTTTAGCAATCCCTTCAGGGCGTGCAGAGTTGGCATAGACATGAGAGGGGTCACTGTATATCTCTTTCATACTAGGCTCGTCTAAAAATCGTCCAAATGTGCAGGCCAAATGGTTGTTCCAAACGATCCAAGCAACTGAGGCTTCAGCACTGGCTAGCGTCTCATAAACCTTTAACGTTTCCACAGGATTGCCTTGCCATCCTCCCAACGATTTTGGCAGTCCCATCCTAAATAACGACAACTCTGACAGTTTTTTGACCACTGTCGGTGCAATTTTTCTACAGGTTTCTGTTTCTTCTCTAGCCGATAGGGCTAAATCATAAATATCTTGAGCGGCATGGGATGGTAGAGCGTCTTTGTTATTTGATAGATGTGTATAACTCATAATATCCAACCTTATTTTAATGTATAAAACAGTATGTTTATCTAAAATTAATTCTAAATTTGAGATATAACAACGCCTATACCAAGAATAGCCAACAGTTGACTGCTATACAACCAATAATTTGCATATATGAAATATTATATTGAGATGAAAAGTAGAAGTGATGATTCGATGAAATATTAAATACTATGTTTGGCTTAAGAGTATCAATGCTTTGCCTGTTTTCAGGCAGTCATTCGCTTTGATTGCTTTGTCTGAGCCCTGAGCCCAGAAATTATAAGGGCGTTTTGTTATTTAATTCTCTAATCATTTAATTTTCTAGGGCATGTCCTCATTTTAAAAATGGTAATAAAAATGAGATAAATTGCCGTCAAACAAGGAAAATAGCGCAGATAATATCAGGATATTAACCAGCTATTTGACGATGTTTGGCAAGATTTAGCCATTTTTAGCCCATTTAGAGGATACTCGATTGAATTGAGGACACGCCCTAGTCATTTAATAGCAAAACACCCTTACTGAAAGCACCCTGTTTGAGTATTTATTGAGACTTGGGCGCATCAGGCTGCATGCTAGGATCAGCGTCAGCAAAGGCTTTGAGCGTACGGCAATGCGTGTCAATTTCGACGATATTGGGATAAGCACTTAAATCCACGTTAAAACGTCGCGCCGAAGAGACCTGAGGAATCAAATAGCAATCTGCAAAAGTAGAGCTGTCACCGTAGCAAAATTTTCCACGGCTTTTGTCTTTTGCTAGTATTTTTTCTAACGCCGCAAATCCCTCACTCATCCAACGGTTGCACCACGCCATGACTTTTTCTTCGTCTACCGCCAGCTCATTGCGTAGATATTGTAAGATACGGCGGTTATTAATGGGATGAATATCACAACCAATCATAGCGCTAATGGCTCGTACTTGCATCCGTCCAGCCGCGTCTTTAGGCAATAGCGGGTTTTCGGAATGAACCTCTTCTAACCATTCTAAAATGGCTGGGCTTTGATATAGTAATAAATCATCAGTCTGTAAAACAGGCACCAATCCTTGTGGATTGAGTGATTTAAACGTATCTGCCAACTGCTCATCTTTTGCTAAATTGACCGAAATATAATCATAATCTAAGCCTTTGAGATTCATCGCGATACGAGTACGATACGAGGTGCTGCTGCGAAAGTAGCCATAAAGTGTCATCATTGTGAATTCCTTTTATTATGGTAGGTTGTGAATGAGATAAGCGGTTATAATTAGTGATACCAAAGGTATCTTATACAAGTAAAAAACTCTTATGACGTTACCTCTCCATTTCAGTTTTTATGAATATATTAGATTAATATGCCAAGTAAATTACCCATTGAGCAAAACATGCCAGCAGCTGAAAGCCCTTTAGAAAATCCTGTGACAACCAATAAAAGTCAAAGTGGCGTCCAGTCACTGGAGATTGGATTGTCGGTATTAGACGTTCTTATTGATCATAACGAGCCGATGATGCTAAAAGACATTGCGCAAGTGATGCAAATGCATCCAGCAAAGTGTCACCGCTATTTGGTCAGTCTCATTCGTAAAAACTATGCGCGTAAGCTTGATGATGGTCGCTACGGGCTAGGCGATAGGGTTAACACATTGGCAGCATTGGGGCACTCTGGATTTAGTCAAAACAATATTTTAGAGAGGCTGACGCACATCGCTAATGAAATCAAAGACACCCTGAATTGCGGTGTGCAGATTGCCAAATGGTTTAGCGAAGGTCCTATTATTATTCAGTCCGTTGAACCAGATAGCCCGATTAGTATTATCACTCGTATCGGTTCACGTATGCCGCTGACGACATCGGCGACGGGGCAATTATTTGCCAGCTATCAGCCAGATGCCGTCACTCAGCCATTGGTCACAGCTGAATGGCAGACAGACAATGAAGCAATAATCACAGAAAAATGGCAGAATTTCAGTCACTTGCAAGCCAAGATTCGTACCCAAGGCTATGCGACAGTGACGGGTGATATGCTCATGGGTATTAATGCCATTACGATTCCTGTCATATTGCCGCAGCTTGCTAATAGCGCTGTTAATCTATCTGCTGTTAGTGGCAAAACTGCTAGCAAAGGACTACTACTAGAATACGCTATCACTATCATCGGAACGACAGAGCAATTGCCCATGAGTGAGCAACACAACGTGGTTGAGCAAATACTAGCAATCGCGCAGCGTTATCAAATTGCGTAGCTGGTTTTTTTACTATATAAGTTTTAATCATATAAACTGACCGACTATCGCGTAAAGGAATTTTTGTCCGAATATCGTTTAATGATATTCATCCTTTAGACCATACAGGCGCTACTGGCAGCTTTTGCTTTTTCGTACACGTTGTCAGCGTCTAGACCAGTGGCATTCACTTCATCTAGATAGTGCTGCGAGCCTTCCATTAATGGCCCCTTCCAGTCTGGGTCATTGAGTGGGTCAGAGATATCGATCATGATATCGCCTTTTTCTTTAGCGGCAGCCATTGCTTTGGCGTTACTGACGTCAAATACTTTGGAGACACGTGCTGCCATCTCCGCCCCTGAATTGTCATCAATCACTTTTTTGAGATCATCAGGTAAGTTGTTATATTTCTCTTTATTCATACTGATAACAAAAGTAGAATTATAAAAAGGAATGTTGGTGTGCGTATTGATTAACTCATCAAGACGAAATGCTTGAATGGGCTGCCAAGTAAAGCTAAGTCCGTCAATGACACCGCGTTGAAGGGAAGTATAAGTATCACTGGCATGCCAACGGGCGCCGCGCCAGTCGCTTCGATAATATGACTCGCAACGGCAGAAGGTTGGCGAATACGCAAACCTTTCATATCAGCTGGCGTGCGAATAGGCTTATCTACGGTATGCAGCGCACCTTGTCCAGTGCCTATCAGCGCTAGCAGGTGAGTATCTTCGTACTCATTTTTAATGACACCATCATCATACAGTTTATGAAGTATGCAGCTCTGCTGCTGTGCAGTATTTGTGATACCTGGCAGCTCTACAATTTGAGTTAAAGGAAATCGCCCTGCTGTATATCCTTGCGCTTGCATACCAATATCAACGATACCTTTTGCGGTAGCATCATAGGTAGCACCCGGTTTGCTAAGAGTAGCAGAAGGGTAGATCTCAATCTTTAAGCGGCCTTTTGATTCTTCTTCAATTTTCTTTGCCCATGGCTGCAATGCTTCGGTGTTTATGTTGTCATTGGCAGTCATAAAGTGTGAGAATCTTAGAGTAGTCACATCGCCTGTATCTACATCAGCGTTTATTGCTGGGTCGTTATTAGAGCAACCAGTCATCGCGATCGAAGTCGCTAAGAGTATTCCTAAAAGGGTTTTTGTTTTCATCATTGAATCCTTTCATGATGGTTAGATATTGTTCGCTACCTAGGACGTATCATCAATTAGTATATTGATACATTTAATAGTCTTAAAATGATGGCACGCCCTAATTAATCATATAAAAAGAGATAGCGAACACAATAACAGGTCAATTACTCACCGACAGGCGCGACTTCTCTTGCTCCAGCCAGTTCCTCTGCATGTAAAAACTGGGTATGAGCTGGTGCGCGTTTGGTACGTGACCATTCTTCTAACATCTCATACTTCATGGCTTCAGTAATCATCGAGACTTTTTCTTCTGAGGTAATATCATCGTAGGTGAGTTCCATGCGATGGCCATTAGGATCAAAGAAATAGATAGAATGGAAGATACCGTGATTGGTCACGCCGACCACATCAATACCATTTTCTTCTAAATGCTTTTTTGCTGCCATTAAGGCATCACGGTCTTTTACCTTCATGGCTAAGTGTTGCACCCAATTCGGGGTATTCGGATCAAAACCCATCTCAGGCTGATTGGGCACTTCAAAAAACGCCAAGACGTTGCCATTACCAGCATCTAAAAATACATGCATATAAGGATCAAAGGCTTTGGTCGAAGGCACGTGGTCTTCAGCGAATGCAAGGATGAAATCCATGTTTAGGTATTTTTGATACCATTCAACGGTTTCTTTAGCGTCTTTGCAGCGATAAGCCACATGATGGATTTTTTCAATTTTAAAGCTCATATCAAACTCCTTTTGATAGGGAATGCAGTGAGTAATAGGCTGCTAGTACCGATTGACTATAGGTCGATGGTTGCTTAGCAGCTCAAAACCACTGTGCTCACATTTTTTCTAGACTATTTGTTAAAATCAAAGTTAAGCGCGGGCAGTACTTTGCCGCGTACTTCACCAAATCCGACACGAATGCCGTCTTTTTCGCTATAGCCTTTCATGATTACTGTGTCGCCATCTTCAATAAAACTGCGGGTCTTGCCGCCTTTTAAAGTGACAGGTTTGGTCGCATTCCAAGCAATCTCTAGCATTGAGCCATAAGAATCTGGCGTTGGTCCTGAAATCGTACCTGAGCCCATCATATCGCCAACTTCCACTTTACAGCCAGTGATGGTGTGGTGGGTGAGCTGCTGCGCCATTGACCAATACATATGTTTGAAGTTAGTCTCACAAACCACAGTGGCGCTATCTGAGTTTTCAGGCAATAACTCAACTGATAGATGGATATCATAGCTATTATTGCTGTCTTTTTCGTTTAGATATGCCAATGGTTTTGGCTCTTGAATCGGGCATGCTGTTTTAAAAGGTGCCAACGCATCCATAGTCACAATCCAAGGCGAGACTTCAGAAGCAAAGGTTTTAGCATTAAATGGCCCTAAAGGCACGTATTCCCATTTTTGAATGTCACGGGCTGACCAGTCGTTGAGCAAAACCATGCCAAAAATATGCTCAGAGGCATTGTCTACTGCGATTGGTTGACCAATGCTATTACCTTTACCAACCACGAAAGCAGTCTCAAGCTCAAAATCTAAACGCTTGCAGGCTGAGAAAATAGGGCGGTCGTCAGCGTTTGGCTTTAATTGACCAGAGGGGCGTATCACATCAGTGCCACTGACGATGACGGTGCTGGCGCGTCCGTTATAGCCGACTGGCATTTCAGTCCAGTTAGGTAGCAGGGCGTTGTTTGGATCACGGAACATAGTACCGACGTTGGTGGCGTGCTCTTTAGACGAATAGAAATCGGTAAAACCTGGTACGTGAACAGGCAGATGCATGGTGACGTCTGCTTGCTTCAACAATACCTTTTTCTGCAAGTCTTGATTATCACGCAAGGTGTCGCTGACACTAGATAGTAGGGTTTGAATGGTTGAGCGTGCTTGAGTCCAATTGTCTCGACCTGAGTCAATAAAAGCGTTTAGCGTTGGTTGATCAAAATATGGACCGCCCTCTAAGCTCAGTAAACCTTCTGCTTCGAGCACAGCCAAATCCAGTACGTACTCACCGATAGCCACACCAGCGCGGCGCTTGTTATTATCAGCAGCGTCTTTGGCGTTACTAAAAATACCATAAGGTAGGTTATGAATGGAGAAGTCAGAATCAGCGGCGATATCGATAAAGGATGTGAGGGTGTTGTCAATCTTTGACATAGGGTGCTCCTTGCTAAAGCATATAATGAATTACGTTATAATTAACTACTTACGCATAATGTAATTTATCAAAGTGGAGATTGCAAGGGTTTTTGTGCAGTGTTTTCTTAAAACAGACGTGATACTAGGGACGTTGATGTTATTTGGTAAAATAAATAGGAAAAATGCAGGACATAAAAAAAGGCTGAGCACTCGCTCAACCTTCTTATGAATCGCTATTACTGACTACCGCACCGTTTTAATGCGTGCTCACTCAGTCTTTCAAGACGTCTGCCATGGCATTGGCCACATAGTCGATATTGCTGGTGTTCAGTCCAGCCACACACATACGTGAGTTGGAAACCATGTAAATGCCAAACTCGCTTTGTAAGCGTTCGACTTGCTCAGGCGTTAGACCAGTAAAGCTAAACATGCCGTTTTGACGGGTAATATAGTCAAAGTTGCGGTTCGGGATTTTGGCTTCTAACACTGATTTTAGCTTTAAGCGCATGGCTTTGATACGGTCGCGCATCGCATAAACTTCGCCAACCCATTGCTTATGTAGTGCTTCGTCGTTCATAACGATATCGACCACACGACCACCATGTGATGGCGGGCTTGAGTAAATACGGCGTACGGTAGCATTTAGCTGACCGAAGACGCGCTCTGTCTCGTCAACCGTTGGACAAACAACTGATAGACCGCCGACACGCTCACCATATAGCGATAAGTTTTTAGAGAATGAGTTGCTGACAAACAATGGCAAGCCCATATCGACAGCTTTACGAATCGCATAAGCATCGCTGTCCATGTCTTCGCCAAAGCCTTGGTAGGCAATATCCATAAATGGAATCAGTTCGCGCGCTTGAACGACGTTCAGCACGATATCCCATTGCTCACGGGTCAAATCTAGACCTGTTGGATTGTGGCAACAAGGATGCAGCAAGATCACATCATTTTTATTCAACGTCTCAAAAAACGCAATCATTTCATCGAACTTGATGCTGCTGTTGGCTTTGTCGTAGTACGGGTATTTGCCCACTTCGACGTCAGAGCCTTCAAAAATGGCAATGTGGTTGCCCCATGTTGGGTCACTCACATAGCATTTAGATTGTGGGAACCATTCATGGATGAACTCAGCGCCAACTTTTAACGCGCCAGAACCGCCAATCGTAGCGATAGTGGCGACCAAACCGTCTTTTAAAATCTGCGCGTCTTTACCGAACAGTAATTCCTGACAGCCTTTACGATGTCCTGGCAAGCCTGCCATCGGCAGATATGGACGCGGCGCAATAGGATCGGCAATGCGTTCTTCGGCTGTTTTTACACAGTCAAGTACAGGCAATACACCATTTTCATCATAATAAATACCAATGCCTAAATTGACCTTTTTAGGATTGTTATCTGCTGTATATTTTTCCATCAGCCCTAAAATTGGATCACCAGCGTAATAGTCGATACGTTCAAACATGTTGTTTCCTTATGAAATATAAATCAAGCCGCCAAAAATCATAGAGCAAATTGACGGTTAACTCAATATGAGATTCAATTATCTTGCATAATTAATAAAATAGTTGATTGAAACCATTGTGTTTCAAGGCTTTTTAAGCACCGATCATGTCTGTATCAGCGATACTTAAGTATGCTGTAAGTCATTAAAATGACTGGAAAAATAGCTCTGCAAGAAGTCTTTGAAAGCAATGGTAGCAGGCGATAACGCACGAGAAGCACGCTGATAGATAAAAAACTGCCGCATTTTAACGGGTTGTGCCAGCGGCCTCATTTGCAAGCCATTGGCGCTAACCCAGTCGATGACTTCGGGCATATAGGGCAAACATAAGGTAATGCCGAAGCCTTGACGGGTCATCTCAAGCGCGGTGGACATAAAATTGACCTTGTAACGTGCCTGTTGGATATGGCTGGCGATCTGGTCATCCAACTCGGCTGTCACTTGTTCAATGAAAGGGCCTTGCAGCGTGATGAGCGGAATGTCTAATAAATCCTGCCACGTTATTTCATGTTTTTGTGCCAGCGCATGGTTGTCAGGCATCACCACACAAAATGGCAGCTGATATAACAAATCAGCATTGATGTCGTCCTCAGCCTCCATAAAACCAAGCTCAGTACCGACACCCAAATCTACTTCAATGTCCTGAATATGTCTGAGTAAGTTTTCTGCCGAACAATCTAATAACGACACGCCAATCTCGGGATGTTGTTTGGAGAACTGGGCGATGACCGCTGGCATAGAGGAGGCTGCAAACTGCGAAACAGCGAGTCGTACTTGACCCTGCGCCAAGCTTGTTAAGCTGCTCGCCTCATTTTCAAACAGCTGCATCTCATTCAAGATACGCCGTGCTTGCGGCAATAAATGACGTCCTACTACCGACAACGACAACTGGCGGGTAGTACGGTCGAACAGCACAATACCGAGGCTGGACTCTAGCTCTTTAATCAAGCCGCTAACGGCAGATTGGGTCAAATGCATCTGATCGCTGGCACGGGTAAAACTGCCATTGTCAGCGACTTGGATAAAAGCGGTTAATTGGCGAATGCTGATATTCATAAGTAAACCTGATAAATAAATCATAAAAAACAATTAGTCTTATAAATAAACCTAATCTAATATAAATACATCGTCAATAAGAATTATTGATTGAAGACATTTTTTATCGCATTTTTACCACCAATTGAAATTAAGGATGATTACAATGGCAGATTTATTTGACAACCCAATGAGCCTGAATGGGTTTGATTTTGTTGAATTCGCCTCACCTCAACCGGATGCGGTCGACGCATTGTTCAAACAGCTTGGCTTTGCCCATGTCGCCAACCATCGCTCAAAAGATGTGGCGCTATACCGTCAAGGTGACATCAATCTTATTCTCAATCGTGAACCAAAAAGCGAAGCCAGCTATTTCGTTGAAGAGCATGGTGCTGGCGCTTGTAGCATGGGTTTTCGTGTGCAGAATTCCAAAAAAGCTTATGAGCGTGCCATCGAAATGGGCGCGCAGCCAGTAGACGTACCCACTGGTGTGATGGAGCTGCGCCTGCCTGCTATCAAGGGTATCGGTGGCTCACTGATTTATCTCATCGATCGTTATAAAGATGGTGAGTCTATTTATGACGTCGATTTCGAGTTTTTTGCTGATGTAGACCGTCGTCCTGTCGGGCATGGTTTCAAAGTTATCGACCATTTAACCCATAACGTTTACCGTGGTCGTATGGCTTATTGGGCAAACTTTTATGAGCGCATTTTTAACTTCCGCGAAATCCGCTTTTTTGACATCAAAGGTGAATATACGGGTTTGACCAGTAAAGCCATGACAGCGCCTGATGGCAAAATTCGTATTCCATTGAACGAAGAGTCAAAGCAGGGCGGCGGTCAAATCGAAGAATACTTGATGCATTTCAACGGTGAAGGTATTCAGCATATTGCTTTGGCCAGCGATGATTTGTTTGCCAGCATCGATAAATTAAAAGCAGCAGGTATCCCGCTTATGACCGCTCCAACCGCGACTTACTATGAAATGCTGAGTGAGCGTCTACCAAATCATGGCGAAAATGTCTCTGAGCTACAGATGCGCGGTATCTTGTTAGATGGCACCACTGAAGGCGGAACACCGCGTCTGCTGCTACAAATTTTCTCTGAAACTATCTTAGGTAGCCCTGTTTTCTTCGAGTTTATCCAGCGTAAAGGTGATTACGAAGATGGCTTTGGTGAAGGTAATTTCAAAGCCTTATTTGAATCCATCGAGCGCGATCAAGTCCGTCGTGGCACGGTTGGTCAGCCAGAAACTGAAACAACGTAAGCGCCTCTATATTTAGGGAAAAATCCATAAAATAAACGGGCAGGGTAAAAGGAGTTTGTCTTGTCCCTAATAACCACTGCGCTCTGTAATACCATGTGTTCAATGCGATGACTGAGCTATGGTTCAGTCATGATTGAAAACGACTAGCAAAAATTCAGAGCGCTAATGGCAATAAAAGGAATACAGGCATGGAACGCCTACCACATACGAATTCTGTTAATAAAGCTATCGGTGCCAACAGCGTTGCTTGCAAAACGCTAGGCACTGATGCTGCCAGTCACGATGATTCTGCTCATAAAAAGCAGGATTCTATGCCTAAAAAACAACCTTACGTGTCGCATCAGCCAGATAGCCATGGTCATATTCACTATAGTGATAATGAAAATGGTATGTGGCAGACATTGCTTGAGCGTCAAGCCGAGCAAATACCTAATCGCGCCTGCCCAGCCTATCTAGATGGTTTAAAAAAACTAGACCTACCGACCACACGTATTCCTCAGCTACGGGATATTGATGAGGTATTACAAGCCACCACAGGTTGGCAAACTGCCGCTGTCCCTGCATTAATCAGTTTTGGTAAGTTTTTTAAATTGCTTGCCAATAAATCCTTTCCGGTGGCAACTTTTATCCGTCGATTTGATGATATGGACTATATCGAAGAGCCTGATATTTTTCATGAAATTGTTGGACATTGTCCGCTTTTGACCCATCCTGCCTTTGCGACGTTCAATGAAACTTATGGCAAGTTGGGTCTTAATGCCACTAAAGAAGAGCGGTGGTTTTTGGCACGGCTCTATTGGTTTACCATCGAGTTTGGTTTGGTGGGACAAAATCAGGGCGGTCGCCGAATCTATGGCGGTGGTATCTTAAGCTCACCGTCTGAGACGGTTTATGCGCTCAGTCATGAGTCTCAAAATAAAACAGAAAAGCAGTCTCAACCAGAACATCGAGCCTTTGACTTGCTTGATGTGTTACGTACCCCTTATCGTATCGATCATATCCAGCCGATTTATTATGTCATTGATGATTTGGATACATTATTTGATATCGTCAATAGCGATATCATGGGAATGGTCAAACAAGCCATGTCGCTAGGATTGTTCGAGCCTAGTTATGCAGTAAAAAACGCCTAATGCATGGTTAAGACAAACGGCATCATTTGAATGATGTAGCCGTAAATGACAGCGTCAACATGGACGTAACTGTATTAATAATAACAGTATTAAAAAAATGAATAGTTAACATAAAAGGACATTATAATGACGACATTATCACAAGCCAGCTGTGAGGCCTGCCGCATTGGCGCGCCAACGGTCAGCGACATCGAAACACAAGAGCTATTACAGCAAATTCCAGATTGGTCATTGATCGAGGTTGATGGCATCAAGCAATTACAACGTCAATATAAATTCAAAAACTTCGTCAAGGCGATGGAGTTTGCCAATCAATTAGCAGACATCGCCGAAGCAGAAGGGCATCATCCTGGCATATTGGTAGAGTGGGGCAAGGTGACGGTTACGTGGTGGTCACACAGCATTAAAGGTCTGCATCGCAATGATTTTGTCATGGCAGCTAAGACCGATAGTCTGCTGGATCAATAATGAGGCTAGCAATCGCTATTGCAACTCATTAAACTTGTCCGACTCAAAGCCAACCCTAACGCCAGATTTGACTGGCAAGCTAAGGATGTGTGATGCCTCCAAAAATATTAACCCAAATTTCACCTCAACTGGCATTTATGATTTCTACCATTGTCATCGCTATTATGGGCGTTACCATGATAGGTTTTGGCTGGGTACCGCATTTATCATTGATACTCGCTATTTGTGTCTTGCTGGGCATTGGTCTGTTTAAAGGCTTGACCTTTGACGATATGCAAGCGCAAATGGCATCAGGTGTCATGCGCGGTATCGGTGCGATCTATCTATTCTTCTTTATTGGTTTGATGGTCGCTGCTTTAATGATGTCTGGTGCTATTCCAACGCTGATGTATTTTGGTTTTCAGTTGATATCGCCAGAGTATTATTACATTTCAGCCTTTGTATTGACCTCCATTATTGGTATTGCCTTGGGCAGTAGTTTGACCACCGCGGCGACATTGGGCGTGGCTTTTATTGGTATGAGTAATGCCTTTGATGCCAACGTGGCGATTGCGGCTGGTGCGGTGGTTTCAGGGGCGTTTTTCGGTGATAAAATGTCGCCGTTATCAGACACCTGTACCATTGCTTCATCGGTGGTGGGTATTGATTTGTTTGAGCATATTCGCAATATGATGTATACCACGGTACCAGCGTGGATACTCACGGTCATTATTTTTTGGTTTTTCTCTGGGCAGACCGCAGGCTCTGACTTGAGTCAAGTAACCGTATTGCAAGGTCAGTTGATTGAAAGTGGCTTGGTACATGGTTATGCGGTATTGCCATTTGTGGTACTGGTTGGGTTGGCGGTTTTTCGTGTCAATGCCATTTATACGATTATCTGTACCATTGTGGCAGCATTGATTATTACTTATTTGCACAGCTCGCCGAGCTTTGGACAATTAGGCGGCTATTTATTTGCAGGCTATGCACCAGCTGAATCGTTAGAGCTGGGTGAAGTCGGTGGTATGCTATCGCGCGGCGGTGTGCAGAGTATGTTCTTCACTCAAGCGATTGTGATATTGGCACTCAGTCTTGGTGGCTTGCTCACAGCATTGGGTATCTTGCCAGCACTGTTATCAGGGATTAAAGATACATTAACCACATCAGGACGCGCCATATTTGCCGCTGCCATGTCTGCTCTGAGTATTAACGTGCTTATTGGTGAGCAGTATTTGAGTATTTTATTATCTGGTACTGCCTTTCGTCCGACGTTTGAGCGCTTGAATTTACATCCTAAGAATCTGTCTCGTACCATTGAAGATGCAGGTACGGTCATCAATCCTCTAGTGCCTTGGAGTGTGTGCGGCGTGTTTATCAGCCAAGCATTAGGCGTGCCCGTGCTTGATTATCTGCCTTATGCGTTCTTCTGTTATTTATCGCTGTTACTAACGATATTGTTTGGCTTTACGGGAATTACCATCAGCCGACTCAAGAGTCAGTGACCCGAAAAACTTTTGTCTCTAAATTCTGCATTAAAACGCTAGGGCTTGTTGTGTCTTCTAAGACAATACAACAAGCCCTAGTTTTTATTTATACCCTTGCAATCATTTGAGACAAGCTGATAGGTGTTGAGTACGATATACCAGATTTGCAGCTCGCTAAGTTGTGTAGTAGGCGCTGTACGTGGGATTAAAAACGTTTGTTCAAGAGAGTGAGCAGACGTTTTTTTGTGTTTTTGGATAGTACTTGTACAGTCATCGCTTCGGCATAGATAGCCGTTACTGACGTTGGTATTCGACAGCTCTTCGGTGGTTAAAGAAATAAAAGCGACTAAAAATCCAATCAGCTTATATCAACTCATCGAAGTGTTCTTTATTGATATGAGTAATGGTTTGTGCGAGTTCAAAAATGATTAAGGGGATTAAGAATTATACTTGTATTTAAGGGTTACGTGTCACAGATAAAAGAAAATCGGGCGTCTAGATACTTACAAGCAACAGCGAACGGGAATAAAAAGAATGGCATTTTAAGTTAATGATAATTGTTTTTATTATCGTTTACGAGTAAAATCAGTTTTTATTGGCTGTCCAATATAAATACAACGATTTAAATTCATGATGAGTACCGATATGTTACGTGCAAACCAATTGACCATCAGTCGCCAAGGAAATACCTTACTAGACAATGTAAGCTGTGAGATTGATAGCAACCAATTGGTCGCTTTGGTTGGACATAATGGTTCAGGAAAATCGACTTTAATCAAAGCGTTGGCAGGCGAGATGATGAGTAATGGCGGTAGCATCATCTTGGATGATCGCCGTATCAGTGATTACAGTAGCAAAGCGCTGGCGCGACAAATGGCATATTTGCCACAGCAACTACCAGAAGCCGCTGGGTTTTCAGTACGTGAGCTGGTCATGCTAGGACGTTATCCGCATCAAAAATGGCTGCAAAAGCCCAACCAAATGGACAAAGATAAAGTAATAGAAGCCATGCGCATCACCCAAACAGAGGCGTTCGCTGACCGCATTACGGCCACTCTTTCAGGTGGTGAGCGCGCTCGCGTTTGGCTTGCTATGTGTCTGGCACAAGACACCAGATATTTATTACTTGATGAGCCATTAGCCGCGCTTGATATGCACTATCAGCTTGAAGTTATCCAGCTTATCCGTCGTTTGGTGGATGAGCAGGGCTTGAGTGTGGTTATTATTTTGCATGATATTAATTTGGCCGCGCAGTATGCCGATCGAGTTATCGCCTTAAAAAACGGTCGTATTTGCCATAATGGTGATATCGGAAGCACCATGCAACCGACAGTATTGCACAAGATTTTTAACGTCGATATGCAGCTGCTTAGTCATCCTATAACGGGGCAGCCAGTCGCCGTTGCCTAGTAGGGCATATCATCAATCTGAACGAAAATGAATAAGTAGGCTAAAAATGGTTAAATTTTTATGACCGTTTTTAAAATGAGGGCATGCCCTAGTATTTACCTCAGCTTTTTCATTTCTTATTTTCTCTTATTCGCGCAAAAGATAGGCCGCCATGTTTCCTGCTCTTTATAAAGCTCTGTTCTCTTTAATAGCCATAAAATCTTTCATAAAACCTTGTATAAAAGCTGGCTCAAATCTCACTATCAGTAAATATAAGTGGTTGCCGCTCATAGCAAGCTTAACACTGACCACTATGCTGACGACCTGTCACCAACCAATAACGGCACAAAAAGACGCTCAAGTGGGCAATTCAGATAACGCTAACATCAATATAGTCTCACCTGATTGGGGCAATGCGGCAACCTTGACCGCTATGGGTTACCCCCCGATAGCGACGGGTGATGTGAGGGTGTGGGACAGATGGGTAGGTACGCCTGAATTGCCAACATCAATCATTGATTTGGGCATTCGCTATCAGCCTAATGCGGAATTGGTTGCCCAATTGCCTGTCGATTTGGTCGTCGATAACTTTTTTTATGAGCATGCCCGCAATCTCTATGGAGATGTGCCCTCTGAGTCAGTCATGTTCGCCGCTAAAGGTGATACTGCAACTTGGGCAGATTATACTGAGCCAACTCGTCAGTTGGGACAGCTAATTGATGAACCAGCCTTGGCTGAAAGCTATATTACAAAAAGTCAGACAGATATCAAACTGGCAAGTGAGCGTCTGCAGCAGCGCTATCCAAAAGTAAAGAGATTTGCCGTTGTGCAGTTTGCTGATGCCAATAACATGCGCATGTATGTCAAAAATAGTTTGTTTCAGCCCGTGCTAAAAGAGATGGGCAGAGAGCTGGATGTATTAGGCAAAGGCAATCAATGGGGGTTTGTCCCTATTCGAATGGGCGACTTGGCTCAATTGGATAATGAGACCTGCCTATTAATCATCGACCCTTTAAGCCCGATAACCCGAGCTGAGATTAAAGACAGTTTGGTTTGGCAGCGTCTAGGCTATGGCGATGAGCGCTGCGTGGGTGAGCTGCCGCCCATATGGATTTATGGTGGCATGTCGTCACTGGTCGGCTTAGCAAATAATTTATCAACAGTGACATTAAAAGGTGGGGCAGCATCATGACTATCAATACTGCCGCACAGACTCATCACTCTCATACCAATAATACTACTGATTATGTCAAACCTATGACTTCACTTGCAGCGTCTCAGTCGCCCATATTGAAAACACCATCAGAGCAACACTCTAAGCTCATGCAAAAACCTCCCAATCCAGCACCAAAACCACCTCGGCAACCACCTTCGGTATTTGCGGGTACATGGCGCATCTGGGCAGTAATGATTATCCTGGTGGTGTTGTCAGTATGGAGCACGTGGGTATTAATCGCTCAGGAGTGGACACGCCCGATCAGTGATTTGTTTATTCCAAGCTCGCAATTGGATATTATCAGTCTTGCGA
Source organism: Psychrobacter cibarius (assembly GCF_016107535.1). GTDB lineage: Bacteria > Pseudomonadota > Gammaproteobacteria > Pseudomonadales > Moraxellaceae > Psychrobacter > Psychrobacter cibarius. The sequence continues at coordinate 32,805 of NZ_JABASQ010000024.1, forward strand.
CGCAGCTGCATATAGTGGCGACCAGTATAGTGGCGCTATTGGCAGGTGGTCTGCTTGGGGTTGTCAGTATTTTGCTACAGCAATTGGTCAAAAATCCATTGGCGTCAGACACCACATTGGGCGTCGGTGTTGGTGCGCAATTAGCCATGCTCATTGTGACCTTGTTTTTGCCAAGCTTAGCGATTTATGGTGGACTTTATGTGGCCTTTGTCGGCGCGCTTATTAGTATGGGACTAGTCTTTGCGTTGTCAGCACCCAGTCGTTTTAATCCGCTCATTTTAATATTGGCGGGCTTAGTGGTAAACATTCTACTTGCTGCCGTGGCTAATGTCTTGGTGTTGTTTTTTGCTGAACGTAGTAATGGTATGCTGTCGTGGGCGGCGGGATTTTTGGCACAGAATAGCTGGCATACCAGTACGATGCTAGCGATAACGGCCGTCGTGATGGCGGTTGTCTGTCTACCCTTGTTAAAACCATTAACCTTGATGAGTCTCGATGACTCACAAGCCAAGCGCTTGGGCGTGCCGATTAACGGTATCCGTGCATTGGTGGTGCTTATTGTGGCGGTCGTTACCGCTTTGGTGGTCAGCGAAGTTGGTCTAATCGGTTTTATCGGTCTTGGCGCTGCCAGTCTGGTCAATGCACTGGGTGTCGCTTCTATTAGCAAACGTCTGCTTGCAGCCTTTGTCTTAGGGGCGCTGCTTTTATGGCTGACTAGCAATGTTGCTTTATTACTCGAACCCATACTAAATATGCAAATTCCAGCAGGGGCGATGACGGGTATTCTTGGTGCACCACTGATTATTTGGCTGATTTTGCGTCAGCGCCGTGAGCGGATAGAAACAGTAACCCCGATGCTAACGGGCAAGCATGCACCTGTGGCATGGTGGCGCTGGGGTATTGGTGTGGTAATGATAATCATACTTGCCTGTGTTTTTGTCCAAGACGTCAGTGGTTGGGGACTAAGTACCGATTGGGCGATCACCCAGCAGTATCGGCTACCGCGCAGTTTGAGCGCTGCGGCAACGGGTCTGATGTTGGCCATCGCTGGTGTATTATTGCAAACGCTCACCCGCAATCCGATGGCAAGTCCAGAAGTGTTGGGTGTGAGCTCGGGCGCGGCGCTTGGGGTTATCTTAGGGTTTTTACTGCTACCAAGCTTAGGGCTATCTGCCGGAGCTGGTACTTTATTAATCTCAGGATTATCAGGAGCGATGGCTGTGTTATTGCTAGTGATTTGGCTGGCCCGCAAGGTAAGTTCTGGCTATCTGCTGCTGGTCGGTATCGGTATTGCCGCGATGATGGATGGGGTAATGCACATGGTCAAGCTGTCTGGTGATCCACGCCTAGAAGCAATGCTTAGCTGGCTATCGGGAACGACTTATAGCGCTCAGCCTAGTACGGTGTGGTATCTTATCGGCATTGCCCTCATTTTATTTGCCCTCAGCTTATTGCTTATCAAACCCTTAAGAGTGCTTGGTTTGGGTACAGGGGTCGCTCGTAATTTAGGGGTGGCAGTGACACCAGTGACACTCGCGTTATTGGTGTTAGTGGCGGCGCTAAGTACTGCCAGTACGCTTGCGGTTGGGCCATTGAGCTTTATTGGTCTAATGGTGCCACATTTGGCGACGTCACTCGGTGCGGTAAGGCTTGAGCGCCAATTGCCATTAGCGGCTTTGTTAGGCGCAGGGGTGATGGTAATAGCAGACTGGATTGGGCGTTATGTCATTTTCCCTTATGAGCTGCCTGCGGGTACGATTGCGGCTATCATTGGCGGTGCGTACTTTTTATGGCTGATTCGTAAAGTGCCAGTCGCAGTGAGTGGATAGTTTTTATGGGAAATTAATGACTGATGAATAACTATAATCAGCCATCATGATCAGTCATTAATACATACCGTCCAGCGCTTAAATAGCGCTATATCTTAAAATCACCAATGTTCGTCATATTCAGTAAGTCATTTGACATTGCTTTGAAGGGGTTTTAAACTTTTTTATTCAAGCTCTTTTTTAATAAATGATCAAATATAAACGGACCAAGGGGCAAAAAGGATCCGAGTACCCCTGCTGGCATCGCCCAAAGCGGCATTTTGATTTTGGTGGTGGCTATCAACAGCATTAAAATATACGCGATGAACAATCCGCCATGAGCCATCCCTATGTAGGTGACCGCTTCTGCAATACCCATCATATATTTTAACGGCATTGCGATGCAAAGTAGTAATAAAAAGGACGTACCTTCCAAGTAACCCATGATCGTAAGAATCTTTAATACAGAGTTCTGATCTTTTGTGAGATGAGGTGTTTCTGTGATAGTTGTCTGAGCCTGCGACACTATATCTTCCTTTTGTTTATAATAAATAAGGTAAAGGTTTTTCAATGCCGCTATGATACTGGCTTTGTTCAATGCTTTGAAGTATTAATTTCACCAACCCTTAATAGAGATCAGTAACGAAACTAAATGACTCTTGATGTCAGTAACTCTAAGGCTACTGATCTCGTTTTAACTGTGAAAAAATATATGACTGCTTACTCCCTTTCTTGTCTTTACTCTTTTCGTCGCTGTCCTTATGCCATGCGCGCGCGTCTCGGTCTGTTGTTTGCTGAGTTGCCAGTAGAGCTACGGGAGATCACGCTAAAAAATAAGCCTGCGAAAATGCTAGCGATTAGCCCAAAAGGCACCGTGCCCGTTTTACAGCTCGCTGATGGTGTTGTGATTGAAGAGAGTTGGGAAATAATGGAGTGGGCGCTTGAACAGCAAGATCCACAAGAGCTGTTGAACCCTAAGACTTTGCGTCAAGGTAATACGTTAATTGAGCAAAACGATCAGGAGTTTAAGCATTGGCTAGATCGCTATAAATATGCTGACCGTCATCTTGAAATGACCCAAACAGAATATCGGCAAAAAGGTGAAGCGTTTCTACAGATTTTAGAAGCACTGCTTACTAAAAATACTTATTTGCTAGGAGACAGTGTGACCATTGCTGATATCGGTATTATGCCATTTGTCCGCCAATTTGCTCATGTAGATCGCGACATTTTTTACAGTTTACCTTATCCGAAGCTGCAAATATGGCTAAAAAACTGGCTAGCGCATCCATTATTTATACAAGCCATGACCAAGTTTCAACCTTGGCAAGATGGCGATGAGCCATTGATTTTCCCTTCTTAGTAAAAGTAGCTCACTCATTTCTTTGTAAATATTTCATCAACCTATTTTAGATATGTCCAGCAACCACCCACACGTCATTAAACAATTCCTAATAATGAGGGAGCTGTTTACCCTCACTATCTTGATAGACCTCAACAGTACTATTCTCAAAATAAATATCAATCTATGGTGGTTTGATAGCCGCTTTTCATAACCTTTATATCAAAAGGGTTGAATGCCTATTGTGTACACTTGTACTCTTAGGTTAGAATGAACATAAGTGTATCATTATATAAATATTCTTGAGTGACCTCTATTACGAATTGATTGGCATGGTTGTGAAAGTAACTTTTATACGAGTATGAATATAAGAGTGCGCAAACAACGAATCCACGTGCTAATTATAGTGACGCCGATGGCTTTGCTTTTTATATGCGATAACCACTTAATTCATCCCTAATCCCAACATTTACGAAGGACTGTTTGAAATGTTAAAAAGTGCCATTAAAGAGACTGAATTAGAAAAAATCGATATCATGTTAGTAAAAAATATTTTAGAGATTGGTATTCAAGATGATTATGCTGACAAGATAGCGGCTGATTATATCGAGACGTTAGCCCGCGCAAAAAGTGATAAAAACAGTCTCTTATATAAATCATCTAAGGTAAAAGAGTGCTATAGACAGTCGGATCTGCATAAATCTATCAACCGTATTATTTATAAGATCGAGCCTTTAAGGGTTGCTATTATGCGTGAAGGCCTAGCATTGCAGCAGGCAGTGGCTGAAGGCAATAAAGAGATAGCTGATGAGATTATTAAGGTTGTCGTTAGAATGAAGCTAGAAAAAAGTAAACTTGAGAAAAATCTTAGCGCACTTATGGGTAACGTAAAAAAGCTTCAGCTAGCTAGCTAATAAAATAACAACAAAGCAAGGCCATGCTTGAAAGTGGCGTCAGCCTTTTTGAGCTACGTAGCCAAGCTGCGTCTGGTGCACCCGCTGACCATCTAGAACCGTTCAGATCGTCAAAAGCCAGTCTTCACGCGAAAACCTTTGCGGTAGATGGAAAGCGCATTTTTATTGGCTCGTTCAATTTTGACCCCCGTTCGACTGCGCTCAATACCGAAATGGGTTTAATGATCAACAGTGAACAGATGGCACAGAAACTGCACAAAGCATTTGATAAGGGCATAGTTGGTCTTACTTGGCGAGTAGAGCAGCGTAATGGAAGGCTCGTCTGGATCGATGAGCGTCTCGGAGCCTGGGCAAAGTGCCCTGCTTAACATTATCTTGACGATAGTAGGATGGCTACCAGTTAAGTGGCTTTTGTAGCTATAGACAACAGTACTATATATGATGAACAGTGCTATATAGGATCATGAGCTATAATATCCAATATCTGGCATATTCATTCAGCAATGTGATAAATATAGAAAATTGGCTAATGCTATATCTGACATAGTGCTTGGAATGTTTTTATGTTCTTTTAATTAAAAAAAGCAGCGATGCTACAATCATTAATTATTTTTACTATTTTTTAAGATGATTTGTTAGCGTCTCTATCGTGCTTGTTTTTAATCGTTTATGCTGAGGTACTTTACAAATACTCACTAAGATATCTAAAAAACAATTAAGGAAAATTTATGCATATCACTGCTAATTTCGATGCTGGTAATATTGAGGTTATTAATTTAGAAGATAAAAAAAATATCCAATTGGCTATTCGTCCGGACGTCGGTGGCGAGTTTTTTCAGTGGTTTAATTTTCGCTTGACAGGTGAGGTTGGTGAGCAATATGTGCTCAATATTATGAATGCAGGGGATGCAGCATTTCCTGCAGGGTGGGAGAATTACCAAGCGGTGGCGTCGTACGATCGCGACTATTGGTTTCGTCTGCCAACTTCTTATAAAGACGGCAAACTAACCATAACGTCAGAGTTGGAATGTGAAACCATTCAAATTGCTTTTTTTGCCCCTTACAGTGATGAGCGTCATCAAGATTTATTAGCAGCGGTGCAAATGCATCCATTAGTGACGTTAGAGCATTTGGGAGAAACCCTTGATAAGCGCGATTTAACCTTAGTCAAAATTAGTGATGGCGCTAGCAATAACGATGCGCCTAAACGCAATATTTGGATTACGGCACGTCAACATCCCGGAGAGACGATGGCCGAATGGTTGGTCGATGGTCTACTGCATAGCCTGTTAGATGGTGATAATGCCACGGGTAAACTGTTATTAGATAAAGCTAATTTCTATATTGTGCCCAATATGAACCCAGATGGCAGCGTGAGAGGTCATTTGCGTACTAACGCAGTTGGGACTAACCTAAACCGTGCTTGGTCAAATCCAAGTTTAGAAACCAGCCCAGAAGTCTTTCATGTCATTAATAAAATGGAAGAGACGGGTGTTGACTTGTTTTATGATGTACACGGTGATGAAGAAATACCTTTTGTGTTCCTTGCTGGCTCGCAGGGTACACCAAATTATAGTGACCGCCTCGCACGTCTACGCGATAGATTCTCAGAAGTGTTAAAGATCGCCAGTGCTGACTTTCAGACGGAAGAAGGCTATGACGTAGATGCACCGGGTACAGCGAATATGACGCTTGCGACTCACTGGGTTGCCGAAAGCTTTGACTGCCTTGCCAATACCTTGGAGATGCCATTTATAGACAACAATAATGTCCCCGATGCGGATACAGGTTGGTCACCAGAGCGCTCTATGAAATTAGGGGAAGCCTCATTAGTGGCTATGTTGGCAGTCGTGGATGATTTACGTGAGTGAATCATTTAGGTGGATTGTTTGGGTTATGAAATCAGTCCATCCACTCAAGGATTACTTGTTCAACACTCTCTATGCCATTCCAAATTTCCTTAGATACGCCATCAGGTTGATCTGCTGCCAGACCTTGCGAGTGCCAGAACGGCACTTGCAATCCTACCGGACGCGCTCACTCTTACCGATATAACAATCGTTATGCTAACTGTGCTGTGAGCGTTTGGGTGGGCGAATTTTGCTCATAACGCTCTTTTTCCATAAAACTATCCCAGATTATTTTACTTATCTAAGACAGCCCTGAATATTAAATATCCTTTAATATAAATATACAGGTATGTTAGCTTTATGTTTTAATAAATGACAGTTGTCATTTATGAGCATGGTTAATGTAAGTGGCATAGTAAGTGACATAGATAGCCTTGATTTTATCAACGAGTAGTTTTTGGACTTATGGAGCGAGCTATGAATAAAGTATTTAAAAAGATTTGGAGTCAATCATTAGGTTGTATAGTGGTGGTGTCTGAAAATACTAAGAGCGCTGGTAAGACTAGCGGCACGACTGGCACTATCGCCCTGATAGATCGCTCAAATGACTATAAGATGTTGACTCTAAAAGGGCTTGCCTTCAGTATCGCAGCGATCAGTGGCTCGACAGTGTGGGCAGGCGTGGTATGCGTAACGGATCCTGTTTCGGGAGGAAGTACGGCAACAGGTGTAATTGCAGTAGCCTGTGGAATAAATAATGCAGCAGACGGTCTCAATAGCAGTGCTTTAGGTATTGACAATAAAGCTTCAAATGAAGCGACTAGTGCGCTAGGTCATGCAAATGAAGCAACAGGTAACTCTAGCAATGCAGTGGGATTTTTCAATAAGTCTTCGGGTAGTTATAGCAGTGCGGTTGGTTATACTAATAGGGCATCAGGTGATTATAGTAGTGCGTTAGGTGCTAATAATGAAGCATCAGTTAAGTACAGTAGTGCTGTTGGTTATAACAATACCGCAGCGCGTATCAATAGCAGTGCGGTAGGCTCTAATAATATCGCCTCAGAGGGTTATAGTAGTGCATTTGGTTATAACAACACGGCATCGAACATAAATAGCAGTGCAATTGGCTATAAAAATACCGCCTCGAATGTAAATAGCAGTGCCGTCGGTTATAATAATACAGCATCAGGTGAAGACAGTAGTGCCATCGGTTTTGAAAATACATCAGAGGGTAACTATAGTGTTGCAGTTGGTTATCAGAATACCGCATCAGGTACAGACAGCAGCGTGTTTGGCAGTAATAGCCAAGCAACTGCGACAGGCGCAACCGCCATAGGTAGTTTCTCCATTGCAGATGAAAGAGATACGATTTCAGTTGGTAGCAAGGGTTTCGAAAAACGTATCACTAACGTGGCAGATGCAACAAATGATACAGATGCGGTAAATAAACGATACACCGACGGCAAAGCAACTGAGACTTTAACCGCCTCCAAAGGCTACACCGACGGCAAAGCAACTGAGACTTTAACCGCCTCCAAAGGCTACACCGATGATAAAGCAACCG
>NZ_JABASQ010000025.1 GCF_016107535.1 Psychrobacter cibarius
CAACGGGTTATCTTCATAAAAGTAGTCTAGCATAGTGCTTATCTACTACAGCCCCTAAAATTATCTTAAATTAATGCATTTTTCCAATTTTATTATTAATATCGGCAATATTGAGATTTATAGTTTACATTTTATGAGATGCTGTGTTAAATTTTAGCTAAATAAAGGATTGAGCAATATAGACGATGAGGTCTATTTGTTATAACTAGGGAAGACGGTATGAAAAATTCTAGACCTATTATTGCTATTGTTTCTTGTCATAAGATGGTTGATGGGCAGCCAGCACAAGCGGTGTATCAAAAATATATCGATGCCGTGAATTTTTATGGTGGCAACCCCATACTGCTGCCAAATACTGCTGCCGATAGCGAAAACTTTGAGGCGCTACTGAATATCGCAGATGGGATTTTGTTAACGGGCAGTTATAGTAACGTGGCACCAACGCGTTATGGCGCGACGCATATCGAAGCGAAACAAGACTTGGGTCGTGATGAGCTGAGCTTTAAATTGTTGGATTATGCAGACAAGACTGGCACTCCATTACTGGCGGTTTGCCGAGGTTTGCAAGAGATGAATGTGCATTTTGGTGGCACGCTACATCCTGATTGGCGGGAAGTAAAGGGGTTTTATGAGCCACATTTAGAGGACAATACTCAGCCACTTGAAGTGCAGTATCAGCCAGTTCATGACGTGATTATTCAACCAAATGGCAGGCTTGCCGCCTTTGGTGAGAAATGGCACGTTAACTCGCTACATAAACAAGCAATTAATAAAGTAGGCGCGCGTTTATCAGTTGAGGCTCTAGCGCCTGATGGTTTGGTCGAAGCCATCAGCTTGTTGCAACATCCATTTATGATTGGTGTACAATGGCATCCTGAGTTAAATTATGCACAAGACGACTTGTCCAAATTTCTATTCACGGAATTCATTCACTATGCCAGCAAACCCCAAACTGAATAGCACTACTGAAGGCAATGTAGACAATGCCAGCACTGACATTGATATTAATAACAGCATTGACGCTGATGTTGCCAGCGATAAGGCGGCTGATATCGATACAGATGACGACATCAGTGGTGATGATGAAGATGAGCTGACAGACTCTGAGACAGCGATGTCAGCCGAAAATGACGAGTCGCCAGAAGAGGATATCGGTAAAAAGATCAATCAGCTGCGCCTCGCAAAAGGCTACTCGCAACGTAAGCTTGCGAAATTGTCGGGATTAACCAATACTTCTATTAGCTCCATTGAGCGCAATAAAGTCAGTCCAGCAGTGAATACGCTAAAGGCAATTTTGGCGGTATTGGGTTCTGATTTAACCACGTTTTTTAGTGATGAATGGAAGGAACCAAAGGCGAGAGTCGTGGTAACGCCGAAGGATTTGTTGGAGCTGAGCGAACCGAGTAGCAGAGTGTCGCTAAGACAGGTATATAACTGTAGCACTACCAAGAATTTGGGTTTTTTGATTGAGGTGTATCAACCGAACAGCTCAACGGAAGAAAAAATCGCCCACGAAGGTGAAGAGATTGGCACCGTTATTGAAGGCAAGATTCTTATCCGTATCGATGAGACGACGTATTTATTAAACCAAGGTGATAGCTACGTGATTGATACCATTCGCCCGCATACTTTTATCAACCCTACTGATGGCGTGACTCGCATTGTTAGTGCGCACACCCCAACGACTTATTAGGTGAGCATTTTAATAGCCATTTAATTTGATGTTTAAATAACCATAGTGATTTCCCGCACGGCTTTTAAAAATAGAAGCCGCGTTTTTTTGTATGAACTAATTCATTTTGAAAACACGCCCCAGCAAGCTGTTAGATATTAGCCTAAGTAACAAAGTAGTAGGCTTACAGGTCTTTATGATCTTGAAGCGTTTCTGAGTCAGTAAGCGGATTTGAAGTACTCATCGCTTTAGGTTTTTCTTTGATAAGCTTTACTTTAGTTTGTTTATCGGCTGGTGCAAGCGCGACATAAACAGACTCAGGCTTCTTACTAGTGGGTTTAGAGGACTTTTTTAGCGTCTTTTTAATTCTTTTGACAGCAGCGGCATCGCTTGCAGCTTGTTCCTCTGCGAGCGAGTCGTCGTATAAACCTTGGTAGACAGCGAGGGTTTCTTCAATCATCTCACGCATGGTGAATTTGTTGGTCATTTCAGGGCGTGTGATGCTTTCTAATTGATTTCTCACGGCTTTACATAGCGCATTGGCATTGTATTTTTTGACCAGCCCTTGAGGATATAGCGGCTGTAAAATCTCACTAAATGCGGCCTGATCCCAACCAATAACGGGCGTGCCTAAATGAATCGCTTGTAAGGCGTTGATGCCGATTGATTCAGGTTCATTCGCAAGCGCCATCACGATATTGGCGGCTGAGAGCCATTCACGCATGTCATTACGTTTGCTACCTACATAAGTAATTCGATCAGCCAACCCTAATGTATTAGTGCGTTGGCGGAAATCTTCATGCGCGACGTCACCATCTCTATAATCATCATCCATGATAATGACGTGGATGTTAGGGAACTGCTCTTGCAAGTTGCCCAAAATATCAATCAGCCATTCCTGACCATATTCGTTGCCAATAATGGTTGGAAATACCAGCCATTTTTTATGCTCAAGCTCAGGATATTCAGCAAAAGTATGCCGTAACCAATAAACAGATGGATTATGACGATAAGGATAGCGGCGCGTATCGATACCACGGTAGATGCGTTTGATGACTTTGGGGTCTGCATCTTCTCGGCGCAGGCCTTTTTTTAGATAATTGGTCACACTATCGGAGACAGTAATGATGGTATCGACATCGAGTAAGGCTTGAGAGTATTTATTGATTGGATAAAAACCATACATGGTTGATACTAGCTTTGGTATCCGCTTGACACGGGCGCGGCGCAATGCTAAATGCAGTATCCATGCAGGTGTGCGTGAGTGCACATGGATCACGTCAGGATCGTACTCTTCAATTAAACGCCGCAGCGCCGTGACTTGTAGTAACGACAGCCAAGACTTTTTATTCATATGCAGCTGATGATAGTTATTGCCATCACGCTTTAGGCGTTTGACCAGATCATTATCTTCATCGGCGCTAGAGACGATGATGGAGGTATGGCCATTTTTGACCAATGCGCGTCCAAGATGAAAAATACCGCGCTCGGATTCATCATGCTTTAAAGACGATAATAAGCGCATAACTTTCATAATGGCATTGGTGACCAGTTGATAATAACAAGTGGCTATTGTCAGTTAAAAGCCGCCAAAACTCAACCATCAAGATAAAAAGATAAGGTTATATGGTCGAGTTTCTAAGAGAGAGACGCATAAAGGCTTGAATCGAAGGATAAAAGCCGTTAACGACGTTTCTGTAAATGCTCAGCATTTGGCAGTACTTGTTTTTCGCTTAAGTATTTCCAATAGCGCTGCGGCAAGTATTGCTTATGCAAACGTGGGTTTTTACGCTCTTTGATATTGACGTTGGTAAAGTAACCTTGCCAAAATTTTTGATAGCGCTGCTCATCCTCGCTATGAATACTGGCAGGATTGCGCAGCACGGTATCATCTAAATCAGTGATGGTTTGCAGGGCAGCGGGGCGTTTAGGCGTGCTTTGGTTCTTGTCATAATAAATGCCATAGCCACGGGATAAATCATAAATCGCCCAGTGTTGGTCTTGGTAGCGCTGACGAAAATGCTCGCCAATTAGCGGTAAGACATTAAAATCAGGCTCTACTCGCGCAAAATAGATATCGTCATTGGTATGCTCAAAACGTACAAAGGCTTCCATACGATGTTTCTCACGACCGACTGATTTGACAGTTTGCACCAGCTCTAAAACATTAAGATTACCCAAATCCTCCATGATAGAGCGATTAGGGTAGTCAATGGCATATTTGACTACCTGAAATAAAATCGTACCGATATTGTCTTTTTCGGATAAAAATCCCCAAAGGATATTACGCATACCGGAACGACCTAAGAGCTGATTAAGCTTGGTCAGTACGCGTTCGGCATTGTCTTCATCAGTAGTAACGCTAGTCGCTTGTGCGATTAATGAAGGTACATAGCAGTCTTGGGCGATTAACTGTAGAGAATCATCGTTTTGCAGTTTATTGGCATAGACATAAAATACCGCACTCAGCCAACCCTCAAAACTTGGCTCATAAAGCACGATGCTGGGTGTTAAGTGACCGACAGTATAGTCGTGGCTTTGCAGCAGTTGTGACATCTATATTCCTATTTAAAATAGTAATCATTGAAACAATGCTAATTACAACAGTGCTATTTAAAACAGCGCCAGCTGCCCATTACGTTGATCTTTATACTTGGTCTGCGTCTGTGCCAATACATATTGCCGGAAGTTATCACGCGTTAAATGCGCTAAATGTTCGTTTTTTCCGGTAGTTGCGATGAAGTATTTGGCGCGATTGACAGCCGCGCCCATTTTTTTGAGATGATAAAGTGTCAACTGGTTAAACTTGCGCGCCTTCACTATCTTTTTAGCCGTTTTGGTGCCGATACCGGGAATGCGGACAATCATCTCATAGCTTGCGGTTTGAATATTGACCGGAAAATGCTCGCGATGGCGGATTGCCCAAGCAAGCTTTGGGTCGAAGTCTAAATCTAAAAATGGCGAGTCTGGTTCAACGATTTCATGCGCGCCAAAACCATAAAAACGCATCAGCCAATCCGCTTGATACAGACGGTTTTCACGTATCATTGGCATAGGCGTCCCAATCGCTGGCAGGCGACTGTCAGACAACATCGGCACATAGCCTGAATAGTAGACGCGCTTCAAATCATATTGCTGATAAAAATGACTCGATAGCTGAATCACTTGCAAGTCAGTCTCGTTACTCGCGCCAACAATCATTTGACTGGTTTGACCTGCTGGCACAAATTTCGGTGCTTTTTTATGGGTTTTACGGCTCTCTTTGATCGTAATAATTTCAGTTTTAACGGTTTCCATCGGTGCTTTTAATTCATCATGCGACTTCTCTGGTGCGAGTAAAGCCAAGCCAGATATCGTTGGAATCTCGATATTAACGCTGAGACGATCGGCGTATAATCCCGCTTCTAACAGCAACTCTTTTGATGCACCCGGAATGGTCTTTAAATGGATATAGCCATTAAAGCGTTCACGTGTCCGCAATATCTTAGCGACCTCAACCAGTCGCTCCATCGTATAATCGCCACTCTTAAAAATACCTGAGCTCAGAAACAGCCCTTCGATATAGTTACGACGATAAAACTGCATGGTTAAATCAACGACTTCCTCGACGCTAAAAGCAGCGCGCGGGGTGTCATTACTTTTACGTGAGGTGCAATAAGCACAGTCGTAAATACAGTGATTGGTTAAGAGGATTTTTAACAAGCTGACGCAGCGACCATCTTCAGTGTAGCTGTGACAAATACCAGTTGCAGAAGCATCGCCAAGCCCACCGCCTTGGTTTTTGCGCGTACCAGCGGAGGATGAGCAAGAAACATCATATTTAGCAGCATCCGCTAAAATATTAAGCTTGCCTTGTAGTCGTTCATAATTGATGGTGGCCATAATAGGAGATTACCAATTCATTTATAGGCTATTATTTTAGCAAATAGGCTTGTAAGTCACTGTAATTATTAGAGAAAAATAGATTAAATGCGACAACTGCTGTCGTGCGATTTATGAAGTTTTTAATGAGAGGAGCAGGGGTTAGGCAAGATTTGAACCACTTCATCTGAGAAGTGGTTTTTGATAATCAGACGTCCTTTTTTATCGAACTCAGCATCGTACTTGGGATAAATCGCAGATTCACTATTGCCATGAGTTGAAGATAAAGCTACCTCTTTATCGGAGAAAAAATGACGGGCAACCCAGAGTTTTTGGTCATTGTTATACTCAACACTACACTGACTTTTCGTATCAAAGTCAAAGTATAGGTCGAAATTTTGTTTTTTATCCCCACGACCAAATAGTATATTAGTGCCGCACGGACTACCACAGCCGATATAGACATGATAAGTATCTTTATCGATTTTTTTGAGCGAAGTATGGTTCCAGCCGTAGCTACCCATGTCATCCATAAGCACAGTTTCTATTACTTCGCCATTATTTAACGTTTTGCTTTTAAGGATATAACCATCATCGCAATATTCATGACCGTCTTTACTCATATAGGCAGTACAAATTTTTGACATATAAAAGCTAGCGTCAAATTCTGGTTCGGCAGCTTCAGCCCAAGATATAGAACTCAAAATACAGCCATAAGTGATAAAAGCCAATGAATAGAGAGGAGTAAATTTATACATGGAAATAATGACCGGATATTTGTTTTGAGTTAATAGCACTATAGCAAAAGGTTGGTTGTTAAGGAATAAGGTACACTCATCAAAAAGGTCTTGCTGACTAGGAAATTAGCCGGCAAGACCTTTTATTAATTTTAAGATTAATTAAATAACAATACTTTCAAATCTAAACTTTCAAATCTAATTTTTACTGAACCTTCGCACGTATAACAACCGTTTGCGGTGCGTTAGCAGGAAGATCTACCAAGTTCCATTTGAGTCCAGAGTAATTTTCTGTGATGACTACAGTGTTGCCAACTTGTTGGATAGTCTGATAACTGTCGCCACCTGTTGTCGCAAGCGTTGGTAGTGGGCTATTCAATGATACCAATTGCACGCCATTTGGCAGTGACACCATGGCATTGATGTCAGTGACGGGTTGTGCCGTGGTATTGGTATAAGTGGTGTGGTATTCGATGATGTCGCCAGGTGCGATATGGTTCGCAGGTACAGCCACTTCGCGACCATCTTTGTTTTTTAATATTTTCATCACTTTGGTTTGTGCATTCACCACGTCAGGCGTACTAAAGGTCGGTGTCAGTTGCAGAGCATCTAAAGACGTAGATACTATTTGCGTCGTTGCAGGTTGGTTCGTCACTACGGTTGTCGTTGGCGTATTGATGACTGGCAATTGGGTAGCCGTCGTCACAGGCAATACTTGTGTCACGCTAGTCGTCGGCACAGCTATGACATCAACCTTGCTTGTTTGATTGGTCATCTGGTTAGTCACAGGTACGCTCGTAACCGTGGTGCTGCCTTGGGTGACGACCGTATTGCTCGCACCATTACTGGCTACTTGGCGAACCGTATAGCGTGGAACGTTAGTTACTTGAGTCACAGCATAAGGCATGCCGTCTTGCATAGTGATGCCGTGTGGTGTCGCTGTAATGGTCGCGGTTTTACCGTCAGAATACTGCTCAACGACGGTAGTGCTAATACCAGCAGACGAAGTGATGGCGATCTCAGGCGCAGCATGTGCGGTAGATACCGTCAATAAAGCGCCTGCTAAGATTGTTGGAATAGAAGTGCTTATCACGCTTTTTTTGATGAGGCTGTGCTGGGTAAATGCCTTCTTATTTATAGTCAGTAACGCTGGCATATCGATGTGTATGGTCATAATAGATTCCTTTAAGATAACAGTAAATAAAGCCGCTAATGTAGTAGTAGAAAGCAAAGCGTAAAAAATAACGCTTAGAAAACAACAGCTAGAAAAGAAAAACCCCCGTCAAATGAGCATGTAAACCATGTCAAATAACGAGGGTAAAGATACTAATGATAGCCAACGTTCGCTATCTCTCCATCATTATTTTAGTCAGTTGCTAAGCACTGATGTCTAATGTTTATAATGAGACATTTGTAATAGTTACAAGGCTCAGCATCTATACTCGAGCAATTATGCGCTAAAAAAAACAGACTAAAAAAGCAGCGTTGTGTAACTTCTGCTCTATTCATAATGAGGTTGTGTACTACTTTCTACGCTCATTTGCTAAGCAAATTGCCAGCTGATTCGCGTTAAAATGCTTCTGTTATCAAAAGCTTTTTATTTATCAAAGAATTGCTATTAAAGGCTTTCTATCCAGATATTTCTCAAATAAGAAAAATTAATCGTAAATCACTTTCATGATTTCGTATTCGACCACGCCTTTTGGCGTTTCAATACGTGCTTCATCGCCTTCAGACTTACCAATCAAACCACGTGCGATCGGTGAATTGACTGAGATTTTACCCGCTTTAAAGTCTGCTTCGTCATCACCAACGATTTTGTATTGTTTTTCTTCTCCGGTGTCCATGTTTTCGATAACGACGCTCACGCCGAATATCACACGACCATCTTTTGGTAATGTTGCAGGATCAATCACTTGCGCGCCGCCAAGTTTGGCTTCGATATCGCGAATACGCGCTTCACAAAAACCTTGCTGCTCACGAGCTGCATGATATTCAGCATTTTCTTTTAAATCGCCGTGTTCACGGGCTTCAGCGATAGAAGCAGTGATGCGTGGACGGTCGATACTTTTTAACTGTTTTAATTCGGCTTCTAGAGCCGCATGTCCTTGCGGAGTCATGGGATAACGTTGCATGTTTTTTCCTTAAACCAATAACACCACACCATCTCCTACTCTTAGTGAATAGTGAGATGGTGTCAGTGTTGTTGCAATGAGTATGTGAAGATATAAAAAGAATGAGGTTTAGACTGAGTAACAACTAAACACGCGCTTATCTGTGAGCATGGATACACTGACAGACAAGGCACATTAACCTTACGTAATAAAAAGCATAGTCGCAGTTTAGCCACTATGCTTTTTAGGTCTATCTTTTTAAAACTTTATTTTTTTGAAGTACTGCTTTTTTAAGCCGTACGTTTTTTAAAGCACTACTGTTATATAAAAATCGATAACAAGTTTTGCATCCGCTGTTAAACGAGCGTTGCCGTTATGCTTAATCTACTGAAATTATGCTGCTAAGTCAATAGAGCTAAGCAATAGTCTTTGCTTGTTCGTGCAAATCTTGTAGCTTATAGACCTCAAACGGTAGGTCAATGGCATAAGATTTACAAACCGCGTCTGCCGCCCCTAAAGTCGTCACATAAAATACTTTACCTTGCAGGGCACTACGGCGGATAGAGAATGAATCCTCTTGTGCCTGTTTGCCTTCAGTGGTATTGATAATAAGGTCGATTTTACCATTTTTCAAGGCATCGACGATGTGCGGGCGACCTTCGGTAACTTTATTGATTTGCTTGCACTCAATACCGGCGTCGCTCAATATTTTTTGCGTACCAGTGGTTGATACAATGTTAAAACCAAAGTCGACAAGCTGGCGAGCGATAGGGGCGATTTGTGCTTTGTCACTATCACGTACTGAGATAAAGACAGTTTTGGTTTCGCCTTCGGTCGGTAGACCTGGCAGACGCTCATTACTACCGATAATGGCTTTATAAAATGCTTCGCCAAAGGTTTTACCGACGCCCATCACTTCGCCCGTTGATTTCATCTCAGGGCTCAAGATTGGATCAACTCCAGGGAATTTAGCAAACGGGAATACCGCTTCTTTGACCGCGAAAAATGCTGGAACAATTTCAGTGGTAAAGCCTTGGTCTTTTAGTGAGGTGCCAGCCATGCAGCGTGCCGCGATTTGTGCTAAAGAAGTACCAATACATTTAGAGACAAACGGCACGGTACGGGCAGCGCGAGGGTTCACTTCTAAGATATAAATCGTTTCACCTTTTACGGCAAACTGTACGTTCATTAAGCCGACAACACCAAGCTCTTTTGCCATGGCGACCGTTTGCGCGCGCATCACATCGCACAGCTCATCAGACAATGAGTAAGGTGGCAATGAACAGGCAGAGTCACCAGAGTGCACGCCTGCTTGTTCGATATGCTGCATGATACCGCCAATCACGACGTCAGTACCATCGCTAACACAGTCGACATCGACTTCGATCGCATCGTCTAAGAAGCGGTCTAATAGTACGGGCGCTTCGTTTGATGCTTGTACCGCGGTACGCAAGTAGTGTCTTAGCTCGTCTTCGTTATAGACAATTTCCATCGCGCGACCACCCAGTACATATGATGGGCGTACAACTAGAGGATAGCCAACGTCTTTTGCCTTGACCAAACCATCTTCTAAGCTCGTCGCTAAAGCATTGGTTGGTTGGATAAGATTCAGCTGCTGAATCATATGTTGGAAGCGTTCGCGGTCTTCTGCGCGGTCAATCGCATCTGGGCTAGTACCAATGATTTTTACGCCAGCAGCTTCAAGGGCACGGGCCAGTTTCAATGGTGTTTGACCACCAAACTGTACAATCACACCATCAGGATTTTCGATACGCACAATCTCTAATACGTCTTCAAGCGTGATTGGCTCAAAATATAAACGGTCAGAGGTGTCATAATCGGTCGAAACGGTTTCAGGGTTACAGTTGACCATGATGGTCTCGTAGCCGTCTTCGCGCATAGCAAGGGCTGCGTGGACACAGCAATAGTCAAACTCGATACCTTGACCGATACGGTTAGGCCCGCCACCGATAACCATGATTTTCTTGTTATTCGTTGGGTTGGCTTCACATTCGCTATCGTAGGTTGAGTACATATAGGCGGTGCTGGTGGCAAATTCTGCGGCACAGGTATCGACGCGCTTATAGACTGGATAGACGTTTAAGTCCCAACGCTTTTTACGTAGTTGCTTTTGTGAGACACCAAGGAGTTTTGCTAAACGCAAATCTGATAAACCTTTACGCTTAAAGCTGCGTAAGTTCTTCTCACTTAAACCACCGAAGCCTAAGGCTTTGACTTGAGCTTCAGTTTTCACGATATCTTCGATTTGTACCAAGAACCATGGATCGATTTTGGTTAAGTTGAATACTTCATCGACGCTCATACCAATACGGAAAGCATCCGCAATATAATAAATACGTTCAGGCGTTGGAATGGTTAAGCGATTGGTAATCTCGCTTCGTGCTTTTTCAATGCTCAGATTACCGTCTTTGATAGCAGCAAAGTCAATTTGCTCATCAAAACCATCATTGCCAGTTTCCATACCACGTAATGCTTTTTGCATCGACTCTTGGAAGTTACGACCAATCGCCATGACTTCACCAACCGATTTCATTTGGGTTGATAAAACACTATCTGCTTGTGGGAATTTTTCAAAGTTAAAACGTGGAATTTTTGTGACCACATAATCAAGCGCAGGCTCAAAGCTGGCTGGCGTTTTGCCACCCGTAATGTCATTTTGCAATTCATCTAGCGTGTAACCAATTGCCAGTTTTGCCGCGATTTTAGCAATCGGGAAGCCCGTTGCTTTTGATGCCAATGCTGATGAGCGTGACACACGTGGATTCATCTCGATGACGACCATACGACCAGTATCAGGGTTAATACCGAACTGAACGTTTGAGCCGCCGGTTTCAACGCCGATTTCACGTAGTACTGCCAATGAGGCATTACGCATGATTTGGTATTCTTTGTCGGTCAAGGTCTGTGCTGGCGCAACTGTGATTGAGTCGCCAGTATGCACACCCATTGGGTCAAAGTTCTCAATCGCACAAATGATAATGCAGTTGTCGTTTTTGTCACGAACCACTTCCATCTCGTATTCTTTCCAACCGATTAATGATTCATCGATTAGCAATTGATGGTTTGGTGATAAGTCAAAACCGCGTTCGCAAATCTCGATAAATTCATCGCGGTTATAAGCGATACCGCCGCCTGAGCCGCCCATGGTGAACGACGGACGAATGATACACGGATAGCCCATTTTTTCTTGGGTCGCAAATGCTTCTTCCATGGTCTCAGCGGTTTCAGCGCGCGGACATTCAAGGCCGATACGCTTCATCGCTTTATCGAACAAGTTGCGATCTTCTGCCATCTCGATTGAGTCTTTGGTCGCGCCAATCAATTCGCAGTTGTACTTGGTCAAGACGCCATGCTTGTCTAATTCTAAGGCACAGTTTAGCGCCGTCTGACCACCCATGGTTGGCAAGATCGCGTCAGGACGTTCTTTGGCAATGATTTGCTCAACGGTCTGCCAAGTAATTGGCTCAATATAAGTCGCGTCCGCCATGGTAGGGTCAGTCATGATGGTCGCAGGGTTTGAGTTGACCAAGATGACGCGGTAGCCTTCTTCTTTTAGCGCTTTACAGGCCTGTGCACCCGAATAATCAAACTCACATGCTTGACCGATGACGATAGGACCTGCGCCTATGATAAGAATGCTTTTTATGTCGATACGTTTTGGCATAATGTTTTTAAGTCCTATTTTGGCGGATTGGGATTTATTAAGTATTTAAAGAAAATTTAGAGAAATAGCATTTTGATATAGCGGTAGTTCAGTCATAGCTTGATTCGTTACAAAGTGATGATAGTTCACGATAAAAAAATATGTGTACGAGCTTCATTTATATATTTTTAACAACACTTTTGATTCTATGGTAATGAATGCGAAAAATTGTTCATATTAAAAGTTAGTTTAACGTACAAATAGACAGACCAAGAAATAAAAGTGCTGCTCCACAGCTATTGCTAATTAATACGTTTATGCATAATTCCTCTAGCTAGATATCCGCAAGTCATATAATTAGCATATATAAATAAAGGCATCACAGGCTCTCCACTTCTTTCTCCAACTCTTAGATTGGTCAGTTCTTTAATCTCTTTATAATCTGCTGAGTTGAGGAAATCTTCATAAGCGTCTTCAAGGCCTTGTTGCTTTAATTTATAATTAAAATCACTATCTAGGTCGTTGATATCACCTATTTGAGATGCCATTACAAGATCGTCTATAAAAAAGTGGTTTAGCATTGTTATACCATCTTTCACCTCTTCAATAGAGTGATCATCAACATATTCGTAGGCAAAATACTGAGCAAATCTTTTATACCTTGAAGGTTGATTGGCGTACGTTAGGCATTGAGCCATCATTTTTTTTTCGTTTTCAAGGTCTCCAGTACTTAAAGCCTGACTATAAGTATCGTATTGTTCAGTTATTCCAGCCACATCTTGATCAAAGGCATAGTTGTAAAAAGCGATAGGGTATAAATTGTAAATACGATCGAGTATGGACTCAGCCAGTTGTGCTTCATCAAAACTTAAATCGGGCAATGAAAACTCGCTATACATTTCGGCATCAAGATCATCGCCATATTTCGCAACGAATTGATTGTATTCACTATTATCCGACAAGGTGGTAACTGCAGCAACTGTATTAATCTGTGCGTGAGCCGATGATGTCGCCATGACTAACACTAAAGATAAGAAAAGTAATCGAATTTTAATTGATATGCTTTTTATCATTTTACTACACATCATGTTTCAACCTTTTTAGTTAGTGACTAGCAGTATTAAAACTAAGACGTAAGTTTTCTAAACAAACCGTCTTTGAACTGATACTTGATCAGACGGTTAGTCATCTCACTGTATATGTATTCCTCTGATTTAATCACAACTGGGAAGCTTATTACCTTATTCTTAGGCTCGTAACGAAAGAACGGCATTTCTATAGGGCCATTTGGAGAATGAGCACTATACTCAAACCCAAGCGCATTAGTAGTTCTTGATGAAGTTTGAATAATATTAGGATAAATAAGCTTATCACCTTTAATTTCGTAGAGATTGATAGATTCGCTACGAGCAATATTTGAATAAATACCGCGCTCAATAAGCATATAGATCGTTTTCTCACTGTCTTTTTCATCAGGCAGTTTGATAGTCTTCACTGCCATAACATCACGGTTTATGGCATTAGTTAATATATGATCTGTCTGTTCACTTTGAAATTGAATCAAACCATCAAAGTGGTGCATAGTACCGCCATTAAGCTCATCCCAAGATAGAGTGCGAAACTTGCCATCCATCGAAGTCTGAATATTTACCCCAGTAGCGCTAGCAAGGCTCAGCTCACAAGATATACTATTAGGTAAGCTAATATAGCTTGCGACCACATCATAAAAGTTAGCTGTAGCCTTCTTGAATAAATCCCAATCATTATTCCCATAATAATTAGAATAATTCCTCATAGACTTATAATGCGCTGCTAAGTTTTTATCAACTGCTTTACATGAATCTGCCAATGCAGCTTGACTAGCAGCAATCGATAAAGCAAAAGTAATAACAGTATGCTTTAAAAAAAGAAATCGTAATTTACCGTTATTACTTTTCATTATTTAAGCCTTCGCTATCTTAGACTTTGCCATCATATCTGCAAACTTATCAAACAGTGGCGCGCAGTCATGCGGACCTGGGCTGGCTTCTGGATGACCTTGGAAGCTAAAGACTGGCTTGTTGGTCAGCTCGATACCTTGGTTGGTACCGTCAAATAGTGAGCGATGGGTAGATTTAACGTTATCAGGCAGCGTGTCTTCATCAACCGCAAAGCCATGATTTTGACTGGTAATCATAACTGTGCCAGCTGCCACATCTTGTACTGGATGGTTGGCACCGTGATGACCGGTTTTCATTTTAATGGTGTTTGCGCCGCTAGCTAGACCAATCAGCTGATGACCTAAACAGATACCAAAGGTTGGTACATCAGTTTTTTCAATGATATGACGTACGGCATCGATAGCATAGTCGCAGGCTGCAGGGTCGCCAGGACCGTTTGATAAAAAGATACCATCTGGATTCATCGCCAGCACATCTGCGATAGGCGTTTGTGCAGGAACGACGGTTACATGACAGCCGCGGTCAACCAGCATACGCAGGATATTGGTTTTGCTACCGAAGTCATAAGCAACGACATTGTATTTTGCTTCGATATGCGTGCCTAGTTGCTTGAAAAATCCGCCTGTACCGCTATCATGACTGCCAATGGCATCACGGTTAAGTAGGGTATCTGATAAGTCCCACGTACCTGCTGTCCATTCGAACGTCTCTTTAGTACAGCATTCTTTTGCCAAGTCCATGCCTTCGATACCAGCAAACTCTTGTGCCAATTTGATGGCTTGTTGCTCGTCATCATGGCTAATTGTTTCGCCGTTGGATGCGGTCATAATACAGCCATTTTGTGCGCCTTTATCACGTAGTAGGCGGGTCAATTGACGGGTATCAATTTCAGCGATAGCGACAGTATCGTTACGTGATAAATAGTCGCTTAATGATTCTGAGTTACGGAAGTTAGAAGTAACCATGGTGGCATCACGGATGATAAGACCGTCTGCCCATACCTGATGACCATTGCCAGACTCAGTGTCCTCGCTATTGGTACCGGTATTGCCAATGTGCGGATAGGTTAGGGTGACCAGCTGGCGCGCATAACTTGGGTCGGTTAGGATTTCTTGGTACCCTGTCATGGCTGTATTAAACACCACCTCACCGACACGATGACCGAGACTGCCGATACTCACACCGCGAAAAATCGTACCGTCTGCTAATGCCAAAATTGCTTGTATTTCTGCCGATGAATTCAAGGTTTGCCTCCGCTGTTATTGGTGAGTGCCATAATTTTTTATGATTAAATTTTGGATTGAACGCGGCTTTTTTGTATCGCAAAAATTGCTATTAATGGATACTAAAAAACACCTAAACCCAAAATTTTTCCACAAAAAAGCGAGAAGACATTATTGATGGAAACTACAAAACCCACTAGATAGTGAATAGGTAACTTGCATCATGTCCGCTCGCTTAGGCACAGATTTTGCGCATTATATACAATCTGCCCGCAGATAGCCAGCCGATTTTTAGATTGAAAAGTATGCCTTTAATTATTAGCCGTTAATAGCGCTGGATTTTCCCTTTTGGCTTTGCCACAATGGACATCAAATCGAGATATCTGGTCTTTATGATTCGCTTTCATGACTAATTTTCATGACTGACCTATTTCATTACTATATATAACAAGGAGCCGTTATGATTTATCAATATTTAGACAAGGTGCCCGAATTCGCGGTACCTTTTAGTGGTTGGGTCGCAGACTCAGCACGAGTGATAGGTGATGTCTATTTGGGTCATCAAGCTAATGTGTGGTTTGGGGCAGTGATTCGCGGTGACAATGAACGCATTCATATCGGCGATTATAGTAATGTGCAAGAAAACAGCGTCATTCATACTGATGCAGGCATTGAGGTCAAAATAGGTGATTATGTTACCATTGGTCATTTAGCGATGCTGCACGGCTGCGAAGTCGGTGATAACAGTTTGATTGGTATCGGTGCAGTGGTATTGAACAATGCCAAAATTGGTAAAAATTGCATTATTGGTGCTAAGGCGTTGGTCACTGAAGGCAAAGAGATTCCAGACAACTCACTCGTCATGGGTGCGCCTGCGAAGGTGGTCAAAACCTTAACGGACGAGCAAGCAGCGATGTTGAAATTATCAGCGATGCATTATGCGGAGCGTTGTCAAAAATTTAAAACGGGCTTAACAGAAGTAGCTATGCCTGATTAAGTAGAAATTTATAAAGAATCCTTGAATTGTCTGATATTGATCTATTGTTTTTAAATAAATAAGGCAAACGTTTTTTACATAGAGAGGTTTTATACCATCAGCATCATGACCAGCCAAATAATGGCAAAAATGATAATACCAATAATCAGTCCACGAAAAATATCATGGCGTATAGAGTAGTCATTAAGGTAAGCGTTATGATTGGTTGTTTCGTTGATGTTGAGTGCATTGACGCTTTCAGCGCCAGCATTTTTACCAACGATAAAACCCATGATTGCGCCTACGACCAACATAAATGGGGTGAATAACCAAAAAACGTCGCCATTACCTATACCAGCTATTGAGCGAATAACCACGATAGCAAGATCGATCAGTAAACCGCCAACGCCGTACATCACACCATTTAAGAGCGCATACAGTATACGGTCGAAAGGTGATTGATAGCTTTTACCCAGCTGACGTTGTCTGATTTCTTTGATCGAACGGGCAGGGCGACGCGTTTTACTTGGCAAAACATTTTTGACATCAGGCGTTTCCATGCGATTCTCTATTTTTATGATGAAGTAAGTAAAACAGATACTAGGGCGTATCACCATTTTTAGCACCATTTAGGCACTTTCGTTCAGATTGAGGACACAGCCTAACCACAAGTTATATAAATAAAGTTACCATAATTTTGTTTGGTAAACAGTAGCATTCACGAAAAATTATTGAGAAATTTTTTCATATCATTATCTATCTCCAAAGCGGAAGTTATTAAAAAACAGTTGTATTTCTGTCCTTTAACAAAAAAAAATAAGGTCTCATTATGCAGGCAACACAAGCAAAACTTTCTCCAAAAGAGCTGGCACTTTTTGATTTAGATCATACTTTGCTCGACGTCGATAGCGACTATTTATGGGGCGAGTATATCGTCAAGTATAATCTGGTTGACGAAGCTGAATATCGCACCGCCAACCAAAAGTTTTATCAAGATTACATCGAAGGTACGCTTGATGCGACCGAATATAATGAATTTGTGGCGCAGTTTTTGAGTAGCTTACCAATGGATAGATTACATGAGCTACGCGAAGATTATATTAAGACGGAAATCGAGCCGCACATACGCCCAAAAGCGATGGAAGTACTCTGTCAGCATGTTGAAAAAGGTCATGAAGTGGTGATTATTTCTGCAACCAATGATTTTGTAGTATCAGCCATTGCCAAGCGTTTCGGTATTGAAGACGCCAATGTGCTATCGACGCCACTTGAAATAAAAAACGAGCGCTATACGGGTAAACTTACCGACAAACCAAACTTTAAAGAGGGTAAGATTTACCATCTGAATAAATGGCTAGAGAAGCAGCAATCAGCAGGCACGACTTTTAATAAAACTTATGCCTATTCAGATTCCAAAAATGATATTCCACTGCTTGAGTGGGCGGATGTGGCTATTTGTGTGTCACCCGACGATGCGCTACATGCTCATGCGTTGTCGCATCGCTGGGCAGTAGAGGATTGGTCGATTTAGGCTGTTTAACGTTATTTAATATAAAGCCAGTCATAATTAGCCAACTATTTATCGTCAATCTCATTTAAAATAGCGCCATATCAGTGAGATATTTATTTAAAAAGACAGGAAACTTTATGGAAATCAATCCGTATCAAGAACGAATCAAAGATTTATCAGAGCGTGGGCAGGACTTGCGGAGGTATCTTTGACTTCGATGGTAAGCAAGAACGCTTAGAAGAAGTCAATTTAGAGTTAGAAAACCCCGAGCTATGGAATGATCCAGAGCGTGCGACTAAAATTAATAAAGAAAAAAGCCAGCTTGATGGCGTCATCGATGTTGTGGTGTCGCTTGAGAGCACATTGGAAGATGCGTCTGCCATGCTGGAGCTGGCGGTAGAAGCAGAGGATGAATCCTTGCTAGCGGATGTGCAAGCAGAGCTCGACAATGCGGAGAAACGCGTTGCGGATTTAGAGTTCCGTCGCATGTTTAGTGGTGAGATGGATCCTAATAACTGCTACTTAGATATCCAGTCGGGTAGTGGCGGCACCGAAGCGCAAGATTGGGCGGAGATGCTGTTGCGTATGTATACCCGCTGGGCGGAATCGCATGGCTTCAAAGTTGAGGTCATTGAGGTGTCTTCTGGTAGCGTGGCTGGTATTAAATCAGCAACGATTGAGATTAAAGGGGATTACGCTTTTGGTTGGTTACGTACCGAAATCGGCGTGCATCGCTTAGTCCGTAAATCGCCATTTGATAGCAATAACGGTCGTCATACCTCGTTTGCTGCCGTTTTTGTGTCGCCTGAAATTGATGATAATATCGAGATTGATATCAATCCAGCAGATTTGCGTATCGATACTTATCGTTCATCTGGCGCAGGTGGTCAGCATGTAAACACGACCGATTCTGCGGTACGTATCACCCACGAGCCAAGTGGCGTGGTGGTCACTTGTCAGAACGAGCGTAGCCAGCATGGGAACAAAGCGACGGCGATGAAGTTGTTACGTGCTAAGCTTTATGAGCTTGAGATGCAAAAACGCATGGAATCTCAGCAAGCGGTCGAGGATGGCAAGTCAGACGTCGGTTGGGGCAGTCAAATTCGCTCTTATGTACTTGATGACTCGCGTATCAAAGACTTGCGTACTGGCGTTGAAACCTTTAATACTGGTGCGGTACTCGATGGCGACCTCGATCAGTTTATCGAAGCGAGCCTAAAAGCAGGATTATAAAATACAATAGTAACTAATATTTAATTAAGGAAAATTATGCCGAGCGTTAACAGTTATTTTGATGATAAAGTCACTTCTATTGCCTTTCAAACGGCAACTAAGCCTGCAACAGTTGGGGTGATGGAAATTGGCGAGTACGAATTTGGCACCAGCGAATTTGAAACCATGAGCGTGGTCAGTGGTGCATTGACGGTCAAGCTACCAGAGAGTGATGAATGGCAAACCTTTAATGCGGGTAACCAATTTACGGTTGAAGCCAATCAGAAGTTTCAAGTAAAAGTGGCAGTAGAAACAGCATATCTATGCGTTTACGGTAAATAATGTCTAAGCTGCTTTAATCTAAAGCCGTATTGATAAAAAAACGCCAAGTGTTAAACACTTGGTGTTTTTTTATGATTGCATTTTGAGATAAATTTGAGTCATAAAGCATTGAACGACCATTATAGGTTTTTACGATACTGCACCATGTCTGTTAAGCTTGCGACATTGTCATACAATCGGCGTGCGTCGGTATTACTTTCTTGAGTTTTCCAATAAACGTGATTACAGCATTTCTCATCGGCAAAATTATATACGCCTTCAATTAAAATTCGTCCAATACTTTGTCCACGTACAGACTCATCGACATAAAGATCTTGTAAATAACAACATGCCATGCTGCTCCATGTCGTTGGATGTAGCACCACATGGGTAATACCTACTAACTTGTCGTCCTGCCAAGCACCAAAACCATAAATCGGCACGTTACTATCGAGCAAACTGTGCCACGTGTTTTGGATGGTACTTGATGGCAAACTGGTCTCATAAAATTTTAGATAGTTTTGCCACAAAGGTAACCAAAATTCGTAATCGTCTTTAGATAATGCTGCTATCTTTATAGAAGTATTTTTCATTGTGTTTTATTCAAATTAAATTGTAATTGTTGTCAAATTATGGCTCAAAAGCTCATTATTTAGAACCCTTTTAAGCATGTTTTTTTTACACATCGATTACACTTTGCTCGTGGCAAATAAACAGCAAAAACCATCGCAATTCATTATGCTAAAACGACTATTTTATCAATCGAGTATCTATTATGGCGACGCTAAATGACCAAACAACCACGCAAGACATACGCCATGATTATGAAAAACTCGCTCGCCTTGCTAATCTGCGCTATGTCAGTGATGATGAGCTTGGGTTTACGCGTAGGCGTTGGGGGCGCGGGTTTACTTATAAGGACGCCACAGGCAAAACGGTCAAAGACAAAGCCTTGCGTCAGCGTTTTAATGCGCTAGTGATACCGCCGATGTGGTCAGAGGTTTGGATATGCCAAGATGATAAAGGGCACTTGCAATCGACGGGGCGCGATGACAAAGCACGAAAACAGTATCTGTATCACCCTGAGTGGGATCGCGTACGTGACCAAGCCAAGTTTGATGCCATGATAGGCTTCGCTAGAGCATTGCCGAATCTACGTGCACAAGTCGAAAAAGACTTGAAGGCTAAATCATTATCCCGTGAAAATGTCTTATCAGCAGTGATCAAACTATTAGAAACGACATTGATTCGTATCGGTAACAGCCGCTATGCCAAGCTTAATAAGAGCTATGGTTTGAGTACTTTACGCAGTAAGCACGTGAGCGAAACTGATAATGGACTGGCGTTTGATTTTGTCGGTAAAAGTGCCAAAGAGCATCATATTGAATTGCAAGATGAGCGTTTGATTGAGATTGTGCAGGCATGTTCTGAGCTACCTGGTTATCAGATTTTTAAATATTTAGATGACGATGGTCACAAGCAAGTCGTCGACAGTAGCGATATCAATGACTATCTACGCATGCATACTAGCGGTCATAGTCATAGTCATGACAGTGAGATGTATGGCGGTAATTTATATAGCGCAAAGGACTTTCGTACTTGGATGGCCAGTGTCCTTGCCGCCAGTTACCTGCATGATGAGCTACAGAGCGCTCAGGGCAAAGCAATATTAGCCAGTGAACCTGATAGCAAAGAACGTCAGCAACTGGTGACTGATATGGTAAAAAGCGTCGCTGATGAGCTTGGCAATACGCCAACGGTGTGCCGATCTTCTTATATTGATCCCATTATTATAGAGCGCTTTTTGGCGGGGCAGTTCTTTGAACCTTATAAACAAGCGCGCCGTGGACGTACTAAACAGCATCAAAGTTATGGAGAAAAGGCGCTGCTGGGATTTTTAAGTGGCTGCTGAGTGCTTTGAAATAAAGTTCCATCAAGAGTTTGTGATTGAATTATAAAAATGATACGTTATGTATTGAAATAAATATTAAAATGCGTTACTAATAGAGTCTATTCACATTGATATGTGCGAACAAGCAGAAAAAACAGTTGCTAGGATATGCCTGTTTTTCTGCTGACAATTCTCTGATTTCGCCCGTTACCTGCTATTGCTAAAGGATTAGCTTATGAACACCTCCTCTACAGACCCATCAGTTGTAAATACCACTTCAAATCATACTGCACACCCGCCAATGAGCTACAGCGATTACTATCATAATTTTGATATGAACGCGCTATTGACAGAGATATTTGGCGAGCATTTAGAGGATCGCTTGAATGCTTATATGGCGTGTTGCGGTCGTCATGTGCGTGATGGTCGCGGTGATAATATTGCACTGGTGCATGAAGATACGTCGGGCAATGTAACGCGCATGAGCTTTGCTGAGCTTGATAAGGCAAGTGCACAAGTCGCCAACTTATTGCTGTCTTATGGCGTGCAAATTGGTGACCAAGTGGCGACCATGTTACCTCGCACCCCTGAGCTGCTTACCATTGTACTCGCGACTTGGCGGATCGGTGCAGTTTATCAGCCATTATTTACCGCTTTTGGCTATGATTCGATTAAGTATCGGATGGACAAAGCCAATACCAAAGTGGTTTTTACCAATCAAGAAAATCGTGGCAAGTTTGACGATTTAGCCAAGCAAACCAAAATGGTGCTGGTTGGTAGCAAGGTAGATGCGCAAAGCTGGGGTGATGATAGCTACGCTGAAAAGGTCGTAACGCAGTCGCAAACGGTAGACGCGGTTTCATTAGATACCGATGCACCCTTTCTGCAAATGTTTACCTCGGGTACGGTTGGCAAATCAAAAGGCGTTAGTGTGCCGCTAAGTGCGCTCTCAGCGTTTTATCTCTACATGCGCTATGCGATTGACTTGCGAGCGGATGATAATTACTGGAACATGGCTGATCCCGGCTGGGCATACGGTCTTTATTATGCGATTACAGGACCTCTATTATTGGGCGTCACCACGTATTTTAATGAAGCGGGCTTTGATGCACAAAATACTCGCGACTTTATGGTACGTCATAAGATTAGTAATTTAGCCTCCTCACCGACAGCGTTTCGGATGATGAAATCGAGTGGCGTGTTTGAAGCTGCTCACAATGACAATAGTAATGATAATGAGGCTAAACTATCACTGCGCTGTGCCAATTCAGCAGGCGAAACCTTAAATACCGAAGTGGTCAATTGGGTTGAAACCTATTTAAACTGTAAAGTCTGCGATCAGTACGGACAGACCGAGACAGGAATGACTTGCTGTGAGCACCATGCATTGGCACATGAATGTCCGGTTGGCTCGATGGGCATGGCGCTACCGGGGCACACATTGGTGGTGTTAGATGATGATATGAATATATTACCTGATGGCGAACAAGGACAGCTTGCCGTAGTGGTCAGTCAATCGTCCGCGTTTTATTTCCGCGGTTATAGCTGGAACGAAAAAGACGCTTTCGCTGATGATTACTATTTAACAGGCGACGTGGTTGAGCGTCATAGTGATGGCAGCTATTGGTTTTCAGGGCGTGATGACGATATTATCATTACCGCAGGTTACCGCGTTGGACCAACCGATGTCGAAAATACCGTGCTGGAGCATGAGGCAGTCGCAGAGTCAGCGGCAGTTGGAGTGCCAGACGAAGTGCGTGGTCATACCATTAAGTCGTATGTGGTGCTAAAAGACGGTATCGAAGGCACAGACGAGATTGCCAAAGAGATTCAAGACTTGGTACGCAGGCGTCTATCAACTCACGCTTATCCACGTGAGGTTGAGTTTGTGAAAGAGTTGCCAAAAACCCCAAGTGGTAAAATTCAGCGCTTTTTGCTGCGCAGTTTATCTGCGGCTTAATAAAGCAATGCATTTATATCGTCAGGTTAAGATAAAAATCGATAACTGATAAAAATAACAGTATAAATATTAATTAAAGGAAAAATTATGCAAATTGAACAACACAGCTTTTTGGTCACGGGCGGTGTGTCAGGTCTGGGAGAGGCCGTGGTTCGCGCTATTGTCAAGCAAGGCGGTAACGTCGTCATCGCAGATCTTAATGAATCAGCAGGGCAAGCACTGGTAGACGAGCTAGGTGACAATGCGCGTTTTACACGCTGTGATGTGACCAGTAGTGATGAGGTGCAAGCGGCTGTAGATACGGCTGAAAAAGAATTTGGCGGCTTACAAGGATCTATCAACTGTGCGGGCATCGCCGTTGTACAAAAGCTGCTGGACCGTGATAATAACCCAGCAGATCTCGATGCTTTTAGTCGCGGCGTCAATATTAATCTTGTCGGTTCCTTTAATGTCGCGCGTCTGGTCGCAGCCAGTATTGCAAAGCGTGTAGCAAATGCCAATAACGCAGACGGCTCCATAGAGAAGAACGCTGATAATGGCGTCATTATTAATACGGCTTCTATCGCAGCTTTTGATGGACAAGTAGGGCAAGCGAGCTATTCATCGTCAAAAGCAGGGGTCGTCGGTCTGACCTTGCCGCTAGCACGTGAGCTGGCACGTCACGGTATTCGCGTCATGACTATCGCGCCGGGCGTCTTTGCCACACCGATGATGGAGACCATTCCTGAAAAAGCGCGCGAACAACTAGAGGCGGGCGTACCTTATCCTAAGCGTCTGGGCAATCCCAATGAGTTTGCCAAGTTGGTCATGCATATCATTGATAATGCCTATCTCAATGGAGAAGTCATTCGCTTAGATGGCGCGATTCGTATGGTGTAATGGTATTAACGAAGTTTTTATGTCCAAAAGATCCTAATGTTATCCATGAAATTTTCACAAAAACTGGCATGGTGCTTTGGTAAGTTAATAGCGTGGTATGTTGCCATTTCACTCTCTAACGCTAAACGGAGTTATTAAAGCCTATGTCATTGTTTTCTCTGAATTTCAGCAAAAAGCCGCGTCGATTGTTTGTCGTGATAGGACTGGGACTGACCACCATTATGAGCACCAGTGCGATAGGGTATGTCAAAACAGCCTCCTCGGATGCAAAAAGTACAGGCAATAATGGTCAGCCTATTTCTAGTACGGTGGTTATCGATAAAGTTTTTGTCGATAAATCCGACCGTATTTTGCAGCTGTTGAGTGGTGATAAAGTCATTAAGTCCTATCGTATTGCGCTAGGAGATAGTCCGGTTGGTCATAAACAGCAGCAAGGCGATGAGCGCACACCAGTGGGGGCGTACATCTTAGATTATAAGAATGAGAACTCTATTGCCCATCGCTCCATCCATATAAGCTACCCCAATGCTGCTGACAAAGCTCGGGCACGATCACGCGGTGTCCATCCTGGTGGCGATATTATGATTCATGGGCAGATGAACGGCTTCGGTCACCTAGCGTGGATTAACCAACAACGTGATTGGACCGATGGTTGCATTGCGGTCACTGATAATGAGATGGATGAGATTATGGCGGCAGTTAAGGTTGGTACATCGATAGAAATTGTAGAATGAGTGTTATGTTAATGCTGACTATCGTGTAGTAAATTTTTAGCAGTTACTAGCGCATTAGAATCTCTGCTATAGCTGTCTCTTGCTTGCCTTTCATTGTTGAGCAAGCCTCTCTTTTAGTTGTTTTTTATTTATCCTCTTGAAATACTCTCTTAGTGTGCCTATTGATAGCTTGTGATAATATCATTGCTATAGGTAAGGTTTTTACCTATATAAAATCTTACTATTTTTCAGTATTTACTAATAAGTCATAGATATTGATTGACAACTTGCACAAGTAGGTTGAAATCTTGTATGTTATACCCTATATATATAACAACTAACGGTGATTGAAATACGATAAAATTGACGATAAGCGCTATGTTTTAAATGCGGCGCGTTCGGTATTTTATGTTGCATTCACTGACTGATAATACTAATTATAAAAGGACACAATTATGAGGTTCGAAAAATTTACCCAGAAATTGCAATCAGCCATTCAAGAAGCACAGAGCCTAGCATTGGGGCGTGACCATACAGGTATTGACCCTGTGCATCTGCTTGCAGTATTGCTACAGGATGAGTCTAATTTATCTATCTGCCAACAAGCAGGCGCGTCTATCCCTGCGCTAAAGAATGGTGTGGCAAAGGCGCTCGACAATCAAGCGACGATTAGCGAGCCGACAGGCGATGTGAATTTAAACCCAAATTCGGTTAAAATTTTGAACTTGGCAGACCGTCAAGCGCAGAAAGAAGGCGATGATTTTATCGCTACTGAATGGGTGATGTTGGCGCTCGCTGAGCAAGGCGAAACCAAAAAGATATTTGAGAGTGCGGGCGTAACAGCGAGTAAATTAAAAACAGTCATTGAGCAATTGCGAGGTGATGATACCGTGAATAATCAAAATGCTGAAGATCAGCGTGATGCGCTGAATAAATATACGATTAACTTAACTGAGCAGGCGGAACTTGGTAAGCTTGACCCTGTGATTGGTCGCGATGAAGAGATTCGTCGTACCATTCAAGTACTGTCGCGTCGTACCAAAAATAACCCAGTACTGATTGGTGAGCCAGGTGTTGGTAAAACGGCTATCATTGAAGGTTTGGCACAAAAAATCATCAATGGTGACGTACCAGAAGGACTACGCCGCAAAGAAGTGTTGTCGTTAGATTTGGGCTCATTGATTGCGGGTGCAAAATTCCGTGGTGAGTTTGAAGAGCGACTCAAAGCGGTGCTCAGCGACTTATCAAAGCAAGAAGGCAATGTCATCTTATTTATCGATGAGTTGCATACTTTAGTAGGTGCTGGTAAAGCCGATGGTGCGATGGATGCTGGTAATATGCTAAAGCCTGCGCTTGCGCGTGGTGAGCTACACTGTGTCGGTGCGACAACTCTCGATGAATATCGCCAGTACATCGAAAAAGATGCGGCTCTTGAGCGTCGTTTTCAAAAAGTACTGGTCGATGAGCCAACGGTCGAAGACACCATTGCGATTTTGCGTGGTCTAAAAGAGCGTTATGAGCTGCATCACGGTGTTGATATCCAAGACAGCGCGATTATTGCTGCTGCGCGGATGAGCCATCGTTATATTACCGATCGCAAGCTGCCAGATAAAGCGATTGACTTAATTGATGAAGCGGCAAGTCGTTTACGTATGGAGATGGACAGTAAGCCTGAAGCCTTAGGTAAGCTTGATAGTCGCTTGATTCAGTTGAAAATGCAGCGCGAAGTACTCAAAAATGAAGAAGACGCTGGTGCGCAAGCCGAGCGTAAAGTGCTTGATGCACAAATTGAAGAGCTAGAAAAAGAGTACGCTGACCTTAATGAGATTTGGCAAGCAGAAAAAGCATTGGTCAAAGGCAGTCAGCAGCTAAAAGATGAGCTGGATAAAGCACGAATCGCCTATGACAAAGCCAGTCGTGAAGGTGATTACGAGACCATGAGTAAGCTGCAGTATGAAACGATTCCGCAGCTAGAGCGCCGCATTACTGAGTCTGACTTGGCAGAACAAAAAGAGCAGACAGGCGAAGGTAGTGGTGTAAAACTACTACGTAATAAAGTCACGGATAATGAAATTGCCGAAGTCGTAGCGGCAGCAACAGGTATTCCTGTGAGTAAAATGATGCAAGGCGAGCGTGACAAGATGATAGCGATGGAAGAAAAGCTCCATGAACGCGTCATCGGTCAAGATGAAGCAGTCGAAGCGGTCGCCAATGCGGTACGCCGTAGCCGTGCTGGTCTGTCTGATCCGAATCGCCCTTCAGGTTCGTTCTTATTCTTAGGACCAACGGGTGTGGGTAAGACTGAATTGACCAAGTCACTAGCGAACTTCTTATTCGATAGTGAGGATGCGATTGTTCGTATCGACATGAGTGAGTATATGGAGAAGCACAGTGTCAGTCGTTTGGTGGGTGCGCCTCCAGGTTATGTGGGCTATGAAGAAGGTGGTGCATTAACGGAAGCGGTACGCCGTAAGCCTTATAGTGTGATTTTGTTTGATGAAGTTGAAAAAGCGCACCCTGATGTGTTCAATATCTTGCTACAAGTATTGGACGATGGTCGCTTAACGGACTCACAGGGTCGCGTGGTGGACTTCAAAAACACGGTCATCATTATGACCAGTAACTTGGGTTCGCACAAAATCCAAGAGATGGTCGGTGAAAGTTACGAAGACATCAAAGCTGAGGTGATGGAATCAGTTGGGCAGCATTTCCGCCCAGAGTTTGTCAACCGTATCGACGAGATTGTGGTATTCCATCCGCTCGGTATGTCGCAGATGTCAGGTATTGCTGCGATTCAGTTGGATCGCTTACGTCAGCGCTTGCATGAGCGTGAGATGGATATTGAATTATCAGCTGATGCGATGAACAAACTGGTTGCGATTGGTTATGATCCTGTCTATGGCGCACGCCCACTAAAACGTGCGATCCAACAGGAAATTGAAAACCCATTGTCATTGAAGCTATTGGCTGGTGATTTTGGCGCAGGAGATATCATCAAAGTCGATGTCGGCGCGGATGATAAGTTGGTGTTTGAGAAACGTAGCATGAATTAATATCTAACCCTAACTGACCGTGGTTTAAAACCAACCTCTTACTTGCCTATTTTTTCTACAGGCAGGTAAGGGGTTTTTTTGTGCGCTATTATTATTTACGGTTTGAGTGCTTTGACTATGTTATAAATAAACTAAGCACTAAAAACTAAGCACTAAAAACTAAGCAATAGGAATTAAGCACTAGGAATAAGACATCAACAGTTACGGAGACGACAAAATGACGATCATCAGTATGCAGCACCTAAGCACGCCATTAATGTTACCGATAATGATCAGCGCACTGCTGTTTAGTGCTCCTGCTTGCTCCAATCAAACTGCCGTCGATACCCATGAAGACCTAACAGACTATAAAGAAGGGCAAGTCTCTGCTAGTGAATCGCTAGCAAGTACCGAAAAACCTACCTTTATCACCAAAAAAATAGCCACGTTTGATGAGCCTTGGGCAATGACAGCATTACCTACCGTTAATAATGAGCCCCCTAAATTACTTGTCACCCAAAAGACAGGCGGGTTATTCATTGTTGATACGGCAACAGGGGCTAAGACAACCATCAGTGGTATACCGAAAGTGGCTTATGGTGGGCAAGGTGGTCTTGGCGATATCGTTCTTGCACCAGATTTTGCTACTTCTAATCATGTCTATATGAGCTACGTTGAAGCAGGGAATGGCACTGATAATAATAAATTTGGTGCCAGAGTTATCAAAGCGACATTGATAGGATTGGATACAGCCACGCCACGTTTGCAGGATATTACGCCCATTTGGGAGCAAATACCGAAAGTAAAAGGGCAGGGGCATTATAGTCATCGCTTGCTGTTCTCGCCTGACGGAAAATATTTATATATCAGTTCAGGTGAGCGCCAAGAAAAAACACCGGCACAGGATATGAGCGTCAATTTGGGCAAAATTATTAGATTAAATCTTGATAGCTCAGTGCCAGCAGACAATCCTTTTGTAGATAATAGCAATGACATTGCCGCACAGTTTTGGAGTATAGGTCATCGTAATGTATTGGGTATGGCATTCGATGAAAAAGGTAGGCTTTGGGCGCATGAGATGGGACCACGGGGTGGTGATGAATTTAATCTGATTGAAAAAGGTCATAACTACGGTTGGCCAATCGTCTCAAATGGGCGTAACTATACAGGAACGGATATTCCTGACCATGAGACGCGTCCTGAGTTTACGTCGCCCAAAATTAGTTGGACGCCAGTGATATCGCCGTCCTCGATGAGTATTTATAACGCTGGACAATATAATGATTTCCCAGCGTGGCAAGGTAATGCGCTCATTAGTGGCTTATCATCTAAAGCGCTGATAGTCGTCGATTTTGATGAAAATAGCCGCGCGACTGAGCGCTATCGCTATGATATGGGCGAGCGTATTCGTAGTGTGTTAAATGTAGATGGACAAGTTTGGGTATTAGAAGATGGCGATAATAGTGGATTATTACAATTGATTCCGCAGTAGTGATTAGTAGCCATTGCTCTTCAACTTTCCGAGCGTTTGCACTATTGTAGGTTAGGCTGCTAAATGGTTTTGGTCTATTTCTATCAATAAGAAAAACGTAAATAGCTAATTAGATTTGATAGTTGAGAGGTATCTTGTTAAGGTATTCTTCCTAAAAAACTAAGGCTAACAAACAAATGGATCATGTAAAAGTTGGCAGGTTAGGCCCTTTTCCACGGGTAAGTAAACCTGTGTTTATTACTTCAGCGCTACTTATCGTTGGATTTATTATCTTTGGTGCTTTCTTCACTGAAACCGCTGGTGCACTATTTAGCTTTTTGCAGAATTTTATTACGGATAAGTTCGGCTGGATGTTTATTATTTTAGTAAATTTAGCATTGTTGCTTTGTATTTATCTCGCGATGAGCCGTTATGGCGATATTCGTCTAGGTGCACAAACTGAGACGCCACAGTACAGTTTGTTCTCATGGATAGGGATGTTGTTCTCTGCTGGTATTGGTATAGGATTGGTGTATTGGGGGACGGCTGAGCCCTTGTATCACTTTATGGCACCACCACTCGGAGAAGCGGAAACGATAGAAGCCGCCAAGCAAGCCATAAATTTTACATTCTTGCATTGGGGATTACATGCATGGGCGCTATACGCGATTGTTGCATTGTCTTTGGCTTATTTTCACTTTCGCCGTGGCTTGCCGTTATCGATTCGTTCAACGCTTTATCCTCTATTGGGCAAAAAAATCTATGGCTCGTGGGGACATGCCGTTGATATCTTAGCGGTATTTGGTACGATGTTTGGTGTGGTAACGTCGCTTGGTCTTGGAGTTATGCAGATTAATTCAGGACTTGAGCGACTATTTGGTGTTCCTAATAATCTAACGATACAGATCGGTCTGATTGTTTTCGTTACTATTTTAGCTGCTTTTTCCGTCATGATGGGCTTAGACAAAGGTATTAAGCGCTTGAGCGATATTAATATCGGACTGACGGCAATCCTACTCGGGTTTATGGTCATCTTAGGGCCGACGCTTTTTATCTTTGATAGCTATCTTGAAAATGTTGGCAATTATCTTTCGGTAGTTGTACCGCTAGGTCTGTGGGGTGAATCGTATGAAGGTCAAGAAAATTGGCAGTCATCATGGACGATATTTTATTGGGCATGGTGGGTAAGTTGGGCACCGTTCGTTGGCGTATTTATCGCGCGTATCAGTCGTGGTCGTACTATTCGTGAGTTTATATTGGGTGTTTTATTGATTCCCATGCTGATTTTGTTCTTTTGGTTCACCACTTTCGGTGGCGTTGCTATCCATATGGAGCTCTTAGCTGCTATTGATCCCGCTATGGCCAGCCCAGGATTGGTAGAAGCCGTGCAAACGGATTTTGGTAGTGCAATTTTTAAATTGGTTGAATTTTATCCATTGGCACAACCAGTCACCTTAATGATTGTCGTTATGATTGTCCTTTGGTTTGTGACTTCATCCGATTCAGCAAGCTTTGTGATTGATATGTTGACCGCAGGTGGTGATACCAACCCACCAAAAATCCAGCGTTTATTCTGGGCAAGTACGGAAGGTATCATTGCTGCTGTTTTGCTTGCTGCTGGTGGACTAAGTGCATTACAAGCAGCGGCTATCGTTGCAGGATTACCCTTTGTTTTAGTAGTATTTGCGATGATGTATGCGTTACTTCGTGGCTTAAGCCGAGATCGTTTGATACTGTATCGCGCTCAGCAGCACTTTATCACCGAAGAATCCGCAGATCACAACTCAGCCAATGAGTTTGCTGATGAGCACTTATTAAAAGGACCACCTAAAATCGTGAAAGGTGATTAGCAGATTATATATATCAGCCTTAATACTGTTTTTATGAAATGAATCAGGCAGTTAGCTTCTTCTTTTTTACGTAAAAATACAATATAACAATTGTGATTTGAAATCCTAAGATGCATCGTTATCTTAGGATTTTTTTATTTGTTGACCAATAGCAAGGTTATAAAGTGTCTGATTCGATTTGATAGTTGTGCAGTATCTTGTTAAGGTGAGCCCCTTCAAAAATTGAGATGACTAAATGGATCATGTAAAAGTTGGCCGCTTAGGCCCTTTTCCACGGGTAAGTAAACCTGTGTTTTTAACTTCAGCATTATTAATTCTTGTGTTCATTATTTTTGGTGCTCTTTTTAATGAGCAAGCAGAATTGTTGTTTGGTCATGCTAAAGCATTCGTGTCTTTGCGTTTTGGCTGGTTCTTTATTGTGGTGGTCAACTTAACGTTGGTGATGAGTATTTACATGATATTTAGTCGTTATGGCGATATCAGGCTTGGTCATCAAAATGAGAAACCAGAATACAATCTAGTCTCTTGGATTGGCATGCTATTTTCAGCGGGTATCGGTATTGGACTGCTCTATTGGGGGACGGCTGAACCCTTGTACCATTTTATGGCGCCGCCGTTAGGAGAAGCTGAAACAGTGGCTGCCGCCAAGCAAGCGATGAATATCTCGTTCTTGCACTATGGTTTGCATGTGTGGGCGCTCTATGGCATGGTCGCGTTGTCATTGGCTTATTTCCATTACCGAGTGGGCTTACCGCTGGCCATCCGTTCGACACTATATCCTATATTGGGCAAAAAGATCTATGGTGGCTGGGGTCATACGGTCGATACACTAGCGGTATTTGGTACGATGTTTGGAGTAGTGACCACTTTAGGTCTTGGGGTGTTGCAAATTAACTCAGGTCTTGAGACCTTATTTGGCATACCCAATAATATTACAGTGCAAATTATTTTGATTGCCTTAATCACTATGTTGGCAGGTCTGTCTCTATTTATGGGGCTAGATAAAGGGATTAAGCGCTTAAGTGATACCAATATATTATTTACTGTGATATTGCTCAGCTTTGTGATTATTTTAGGCCCGACCCAGTTTATCTTTAATAGCTTTGTAGAAAATATTGGCAATTATTTGCATCAAATTGTGCCATTAGGTCTTTGGACAGAATCGTATGATGGTCAAGAAAATTGGCAAGCATCATGGACGATTTTCTATTGGGCATGGTGGATAAGCTGGTCGCCTTTCGTCGGTGTGTTCGTGGCTCGTATCTCTCGTGGTAGAACCATTCGTGAGTTCATCTTAGGGGTGTTATTAATTCCTATCACCATCTTATTCTTATGGTTCACGGCTTTCGGTGGTTCAGCCGTTAATATGGAATTAATGGCAGCCGCTGATCCCAACCTCATCAGTCCTGGCTTGATTGAGGCTGTCCAAGCAGATACTGGCAGTGCCATTTTTAAGCTGATGGAATCTTATCCATTTACGTCAGCTTTGAACTTGCTTATCGTAGTGATGATTGTGCTTTGGTTTGTCACGTCATCGGATTCTGCCAGTTTTGTGATTGATATGTTGACCTCAGGTGGCGATGCCAATCCACCAAAAATTCAGCGCCTATTTTGGGCGGGTACAGAGGGTGTCATCGCTGCCGTACTATTAGCAGCAGGTGGCTTGAGTGCGCTACAAGCGGCTTCCATTGTGTCAGGTTTCCCTTTTGCGATTGTGATAGTCGTTATGATGTACTCCTTATTACGCGGCTTGAGTCGAGATCGTTTGATACTGTATCGCAACCAGCAATGGTTTGTCACCGAAGAGTCAGCAGAGCATAATTCGGCCAATGAGTTTCGTGATGAAGATTTGCTGACAGGTCCACCTGATATTGAAAAACCTGAAGGTTAGATTTTATCGATCTAAAAGATCATAAAAAAGCACCCGCCTATGATTAAGCGGGTGCTTTTTTATATGATTTAATTGTCTTTTTTAGTTTGATATAAAGTATTTACACAAAGTTATGAAGCCAAAGTTATAAAGCAAGGTTATGAGCACTGTCCTTTGACATAACCTACTGCCGCCGTTGTGCCACATGCCGAGCATGAGTTGCCCGCAGTGCGATAACTAAATCCTGAGCTGGTTTTTACTTTGACACACACAGGATCATATTGCGCGGTACACATCGTTTGCTCAGGGTTGTAAGGTGGGCATTTGATGAAAGGGTTGTCGCTGTTCTGTTGGCTGTGCCCAGTGCTATGAATAGGGGCGGTGTCAGGCGTATCGATGCTTTGGATATTATTACAGCCAGCTAAAGCCATAGTAACTAATAACCCTAATAATGACAGGCATGATCGCCATGATTTGAATAAGTGGTTCATAATCATATGTCCTTATAAATAGTGTTCGGTAAGTCCCTGTTATCGATAGCTGGTTGCAACCATGTGATGAACAAGGTAGTTTTAATTGATAGTAGCCTATTTATCAGCAGTCATCTACCAAATCATGATTAATAAAAAACCCAAGCCTATGATTAAGCTTGGGTTTGAGCATCACTATAGTCATTCCACTATAAAAATATTACTGCGTTAATCTCGCTTGAAGTATTAAATATACGTCTACACTCGGTTGCCTTGTACTACTTTTAAATTGAAATGACTATACCAGCCGTTTTATAAATATCAGCTAAAGGCGATAGAACTATTTGGCTGCTTTGTCATCTTGATTAAGCTGAACATATTTATCAAAATTCTGCGCATAATCAGTCAGGTTGTCGCTCAGCATTTGGCGATACTGTTTGACATAAAATTCAACGATATCATCTTTTTCTTTGGCAAAGTCATCGCCTTTGACAAAGCCGATAGAAGCGACAGATGCGCTATAACGTGCGGCTGCATAAAGTAGTGATGCACCTACTTGTCCTGAATGCGCTTCAGAACCCAACTGACTGTTTGCGATACCAATAATGGCATCAGCACGTTGGTAAAATGCTTGCATTTCAGGGGTAATCTCAATGTTAGCGTCAACATTGCTTTCTTGAATGCTGTTGTCTTGCATATTGTCTTTAGACATAAGCGACTCCTAATAAGTGTCGGTAATTTTAAATTTATAAAGAAGGTTTGTAAGGGGTGCAACGTTATATTTTTACAAACCAGCGTCTGCTTTTAAGATCTCAGCTTTGTCTGTTTTTTCCCACGTAAAAGCAGTTTCAGAGCCAGGACGACCAAAATGACCAAAAGTCGCCGTTTGCTGATACATTGGTTGTAATAAGTTTAGCATACGGGTAATGCCATAAGGGCGTAGGTCAAAATGGGCGCGAATGAGACGGATGATTTCATCATTGCTGATTTTATTCGTACCAAAAGTATTGACCGAGATAGAGGTTGGTTCAGCGACACCAATGGCATAGCTGACCTGTATTTCACAGCGCTCAGCAAGTCCTGCCGCAACGATATTCTTAGCCACATAACGCACGGCGTACGCAGCACTGCGATCTACTTTCGATGGATCTTTACCACTGAATGCACCGCCGCCATGACGCGCCATACCGCCATAAGTATCAACAATAATTTTACGACCTGTCAATCCAGCATCACCAACAGGACCGCCAATCACAAACTTACCCGTTGGGTTGATATGATAGCGCGTGCCAGCATGCAATAATTCAGCAGGCAATACTTGTTTAATGATAGATTCCATTATGGCTTCTTGCAGATCTTTTTGCGAGATACTTGGATCGTGTTGCGTTGATAGCACCACAGCATCAATGGCAACAGGCTTGCTACCATCATATCTTAACGTCACTTGCGCCTTGGCATCTGGACGTAACCACGGCAACTCGCCTGCGCGGCGCAGCTCAGATTGGCGTTCCATCAAGCGGTGAGCAAATTCGATAGGGGCTGGCATCAAGACATCAGTTTCATTGCTGGCATAGCCAAACATAAGACCTTGGTCACCTGCGCCTTGCTCTTCAGGGTCGCTACGATCGACACCTTGAGCGATTTCAGGAGATTGTTTGCCGAGCATATTGATGACCGCGCATGTTTCGCCATCAAAGCCTAAGTCTGAGTGGTGGTAACCAATACCGTTTACAGTATCACGCACGATACGTTCAACATCGATATTTGCCGTCGTGGTGACTTCACCTGCTAGTATCACAGCACCTGTCTTAACCAAGGTTTCGCATGCCACGCGTGCATGCAAATCTTCACGTAAGATGGCGTCAAGGATGGCATCTGATATTTGGTCAGCCATTTTATCAGGATGACCTTCGCTCACAGATTCTGAGGTAAATAAGTTGTATTCACGCATAATGGGATCGCTTAATTGCAGGGACTGTATTCTACGAACTCAGTCATTATTAAATGTATATAAAAATAAAAGGCGAAAACGAATAAAAAAATTAGCACATTTTACCGTGTATCGAGGTAAAACTCTAGCGATGGATAATACTAAGAAGTAACTAGGCATGGATTAACCATGGTAAAAGTCATCAATCTCGCTATTTTCTTGCCAGCAATATTCAGTATAGTGAGCGATCTGGCGCGCTGTATCGATGTCATGTCTGTCGGCGATAAAACCAAGCGCCATGTCCATACCTGCACTGACACCTGAGGACGTATAAAATTTACCATCAACAACCCAGCGTGCTTGCTCTGCCCAATGGACTTTGTCAGATTGCGCTATCACCCATTGCCATGACAGTTTATTAGACGTTGCGCGCTTGTCATCTAAGACGCCAGCCTTAGCCAACAATGCGCTACCCGTACAAACGCTAAGTACCCAATCAGCATGGTCAAC
The DNA here is from genome assembly GCF_016107535.1 of Psychrobacter cibarius. Lineage (GTDB taxonomy): Bacteria > Pseudomonadota > Gammaproteobacteria > Pseudomonadales > Moraxellaceae > Psychrobacter > Psychrobacter cibarius. Next base: position 35,807 of record NZ_JABASQ010000025.1, read on the forward strand.
CAAGATTGTTAACGTCTGCAAAAATGGTCGGTGATTGATTTGTTGGCGAGTACCCATGCCGCCAACCATCAACAAGATATCAGTCTGGTGCGCTAACTCGCTGACAGCGACTGTCTGCATCGCAACGCCATGCTTACTATGAATAATGCCACCGTTTAAGGAGGCAAATTGCAGACGATAATGCTCAGGTAAGCAGCCAAACATCTCGATAGGTCCAAATAGATCCAAAGTCTCAAAATCATCGAATAATAGCGCGGTCAGTGTCTGCATCTGGCTTCCTGGTTTTTAAATAATGTTTACAAAAGTAAGTGGGTGTCTACTGCTTTTTTAACCACGCTATTCATGTTTTATTTATATAAAGTAGATAAATTAAACCTTCTATAACTAGGGCGTGTCCTCATTTTAAAAATGGTGGTAAAAATGAGATAAATTGCCGTCAAACAAGGAAAATAGCGCACATAATATCGAGATATTAATAAGCTATTTGACGATGTTTGGCAAAATTTAGCTATTTTTAGCCCATTTAGAAAGTAATCGATTGAATTGAGGACACGCCCTAAAGCAGTTATCGTTCTAAAAGCGATCGTTCTAAAAATTATAGCTCCAAAAACTTGGCTTTGTCTTTAAACATACATTCGTCATAAACAGGACACGCCCCGCATTTGGGTGTACGGGCTTGGCAGGTATAGCGCCCGTGTAAAATAAGATAATGATGCGCATCTACGATGAAGTCATCTGGGATACGCTCGACCAGCTTATTTTCAACGATCAAGACGTTCTTGCCAGTAGCAAGTCCCGTACGATTACCCACCCGAAAGATATGGGTATCGACCGCCATGGTTGGCTGACCAAAGGCAGTATTTAACACCACATTGGCAGTTTTGCGCCCAACGCCAGCGAGTGATTCTAAATCTTTGCGGTTATCAGGGACGGTGCTGTCAAATTTCTCAATTAAGTCTCGGCAAGTTTTGATGACGTTTTTGGCTTTGGCATTGTATAAGCCAATATTTTTGATATAAGATTTTAGACCGTCTTCACCTAATGCCAAGATTGCTTCAGGTGTATTTGCTACGGGATATAATTGCTTGGTAGCAATATTGACGCTCACATCCGTCGCCTGCGCAGATAAGATGACCGCGATCAGCAGCTCAAAATTACTCTTATAATTCAATTCCGTAACTGGCTCATCAATCGTCACTGCCAGTTTCTCAAAAAATGGACGCACGTCACGATTGGGCATTCGTCTCGATGGCGGGGTATCGGCAGTTTTATGTTTGACGGTTTTACTCATAGTATTCTTACTATTTTTTGGCTATTGATAGTTAATAACTGATACAAGATATCGGGATAAATGCATTTTAGCGATGTTGGGTAGACTGTCTAACAAATGATAATTACGCTATTAAAGCTGACTTAACTCTACTTGCAACGCGTCAAGCTCTACTTGTTTGCTCTCATTTGGACGGACACTTAGCTGCTTTTCTAGCTTTTTAATTTTACTACGAAGCTTCGCTGCGGCAATAGTATTTTTTGCCTGCGCTTCGCTGATATTCAACGATTGACTAGCGGCATTGTTCAGTTTTGCTTCAACCATGCTGACCACAGGTCTACTATTGCTACTATCAGCCAGCTGCTCGGTGACGCGTCTTAAATGAGTATGATAGCGCTGTCTTAAATCTTCTTGCTCTGTGGTACGTTCAGAGCTAGACAGCTCCCTTTCAACAGTGACCAAATCGATGCAGTCAACTGGACAAGGAGCGATGCAAAGCTCGCAGCCGGTGCATAAATCCGTAAAGATAGTATGCATGTGCTTACCAGTACCGACAATAGCATCGACTGGGCAGGCAGGTATACATTTGGTGCAGCCGATACAGTCATCTTCACGGATCACCGCACGTACCTCAGTCGGACGTTCAGAGGTCGCATCTATTGGCCACTGAGAAGGCGCAGCGCTAAGTATCGCTTCATGACTATCTATATGAATAATTTGGGCAATGGCCTTGGTAACGGGTTGACCACCGGGTACACATTTATTGTATGGCTCATTGTCTAACACGATAGCGGCGGCATAAGGTAAGCAGCCGTCTGGGTGCTCGCAAAGCCCACATTGTGTTTGCGGTAGACAAGCATCAATATATGAGATTTTCGCTTGTATGTCCGCAGGTAAGCGCTCTATATCCAAAGTGTCGAACAAGATTGGCAAATTGGTGAGACGGATGTGGGTACTATTTTTATTAGTGGTGCTTTGCATATGCTTTAAAACCTTAATATCAGTGCTAAGTGCTAAGTGTGCTCTGAGCGCTGACATTAGAATAATAGGATAATAACGATATTGATAAATGCTGCATTGATATTATAGATTAAAGCAGAATACCTTGCTCATTGGCAATTTGTGCAATCAGCTCGTAAGCAATGCTACCTTTTGAGGGTATTTTTGGCAAATTTGACAGATCAAAAAAATCGGCGTGCGACAGCTCATCTTCTTGGATAACAATTTCGCCAGCTGCGTAAGAAGCACGAAAGCCTAGCATTAAATTAGACGGAAATGGCCATGGCTGACTGCTGACGTAACGAATATCTGATAGGCTGATATTTACCTCTTCTGCCACTTCACGCACCACCGCGTGTTCTAGGCTTTCACCCACTTCTACAAAGCCTGCAATCAAACCGTATAGTAACGGTGGTGGCGACTGTAATAAATGAGGCGCTGTTTTTTGCTGTCCATAACGATGATGATGGGCTAGCAAAATCTGCATTTCACC
>NZ_JABASQ010000026.1 GCF_016107535.1 Psychrobacter cibarius
GTCATAATCTTTTTACTTTTCGCTTGTTTTAAAACTAATGTACCACTTTTATAAAAGATCTACTATAGTAAAACTAGCAGTACATCACACCATCTAAAAACAAATGTTTATTTTATCGAATATTAAGACAAAACACAGCAAAATTTCACCTTTATAAATAAGAAAAACAAATCCTCTCACTCAGATTAAACCCTTTGAATCAGTGGCTGTCTACGGCAAATAATGCTATTATTGACGACCCCATTTAAAACGTATCAACATGGCTATCGAGGTCTTATTTACCTTTGAACATCCATATAAATAACGGATACATATCCTTTATTTTATCGATAGCTTATAGCTTTTGATCGTACTAGTAAGAGTCTTCTATGGCATTTGTACACCTTGGCATCCACAGCGAATATTCAATCACTGATTCTATCGTGCGTATCAAGCCGCTAGTGAAAGCTGCGGCGGCTGACCATCAGCGCGCGCTGGCATTGACCGATTTGTCCAATCTGTATGCCACGGTGAAGTTTTATCGTGCTTGCCTAGGTGCGGGTATCAAGCCCATTATCGGCAGTGAAGTCATCATGGAAAATGAAGACACTCGGCTCACCCTACTCGCGATGGACAACGAGGGCTATCAAAACATCACTCGTATCGTATCGCTCGGCTTTACCGAAGGACGCGCCGACGATGCCAATCATGGTGTACCAGTCGTCAAGCGCAGTCATATTTTAGCGCATGCGGCAGGCGTGATTGTCTTATTTACTGAAAAATCAGATGTCGGTCAGGCACTGGTTGGATCTATGCCAGAAAAAGCCGATGAGCTGCTAATAGAATGGCAAGCGCAATTTGCTGATCGCTTATATTTTGCGATTAAGCGTACCAATCGCTCAGGTGAAGACGCCTTTATTAAAGCGGCTATTCATTCGGGTGCTAAGCATCATATTCCTATCATTGCTCATAATGACGTGCGTTTCTTAGAGCAGGATGATTTCGATGCTCACGAAGCGCGGGTTTGTATCGCAGGCTCCTACGTACTTGCCGACCAAAATCGCCCGCAAACTTATTCTGATGCGCAATATCTTAAAACCCAAGCACAAATGCAGCAGCTATTTGCTGATATTCCGCAGGTTATAGATAATACTTTGCGCTTAGCAAGCCGCTGTAATGTGACGTTGACGCTTGGTATCAACGTACTACCTGACTTTCCTGTGCCTGAAGGTGAGACCATTGAATCGTTTTTCCGCGCAGAATCAATACGGGGTCTGAATAATCGACTAGATAAACTATTCCCCATCGAGAAACGTAGCGATAATTGGATCGAGTTTCGCCAAAGATATGATGACCGCTTAGAGTATGAGCTAAAGGTTATTCTTTCAATGGGCTTTCCTGGTTACTTCCTCATCGTCATGGACTTTATCCGCTGGGCAAAAGCCAATGGCGTACCAGTCGGTCCTGGTCGTGGTTCTGGTGCAGGCTCACTCGTTGCTTATTCGCTCAATATTACCGACCTCGACCCTATTCATTACGACTTATTATTTGAGCGCTTTTTGAATCCCGAGCGTGTGTCCATGCCCGATTTCGATATTGACTTCTGTATCGAAGGTCGCGACCGCGTTATTGATTATGTGGCGCAAACCTATGGTCGTGAAGCGGTCTCGCAAATCATTACCTTTGGTACGATGGCAGCAAAAGCGGTAGTTCGAGATGTCGCACGCGCGCAAAGTAAATCATACTTCCTTGCCAGCAAAATGTCGAAACTTATTCCCAAAACACCGGGAATTACGCTCAGTCAAGCATTAGAGCAAGAGCCACAGTTAAAAGACTTAATCTCTAATCCTGACAATATGGATTATGAAGATGCCACTGAAGTGTGGGAGATGGCGATTAAGCTTGAAGGCATTTGCCGGAACGTGGGTAAACATGCTGGTGGCGTATTGATTGCGCCGCACAGAATCACAGATTTTAGCGCAATTTATTGTGATGACGAAGGTCACCGTGTCAGCCAGTTTGATAAAGATGACGTTGAAGCGGTTGGGCTAGTAAAATTTGACTTTTTGGGTCTACGTAACTTGACCGTGATTGATGCCGCTGTCAGAAATATCAATCTGCGCCGTGCCAAAGAAGGCAAAGATGCGTTGGTGTTAGAAGACCTACCGTTAGATGATAAAAAAGCCTACAAGCTCTTGCAAGATGCTAAGACCACTGCCGTCTTTCAGCTAGAAAGTATGGGCATGAAAAAGTATCTGGCGAAATTACAACCGACCAACATCGAAGATGTGATCGCCATGTGTGCGCTCTATCGCCCAGGTCCGCTTGATGCTGGCATGGTAGAGATGTATATCGACCGTAAGCACGGTCGCGAGGAAGTGATTTATGACCATCCCAATCTTGAGCCGATTTTAGAAAATACCAATGGCGTTATTGTTTATCAAGAACAGGTCATGCAAATCTCGCAGGTGATGGCAGGCTATAGCTTAGGCGGCGCAGATATGCTTCGCCGTGCGATGGGTAAAAAGAAACCTGAGGAAATGGCTAAGCAGCGCGATATTTTCATTACTGGTGCAACCGAGCAAGGTATTGATGAAGCGACATCAGGCGGTGTGTTTGATTTGATGGAGAAGTTTGCCGGTTACGGTTTTAACCGCTCGCATTCGGCTGCTTATGGCGTGCTCGCTTATCAGACTGCGTATCTAAAACAATACTATCCTGCTGAGTTTATGGCGGCGGTATTAACTTCCGATATGAACAATACCGATAACGTGGTGTTCTTTATCAATGATTGCCGTGAAAACTTTGATTTGACCGTGGTTAATCCATCGGTAAATCGCAGTGAATGGCATTTCGTTGCCGATACCCCAACCAATATTATTTATGGCTTAGGTGCGATTAAAGGCGTTGGTGAAGGCGCGGTCGAGTCTATCGTTGATGCACGCCGCCGTGAAGGACCGTTTAAAGATCTCTATGATTTTTGTCGCCGCGTTGATATCAAAAAGGTTAATAAACGCACTTTAGAGGGACTGATAAACGCTGGTTGTTTTGATGACTTTGCAGCCACCCTACGACCAGATTTACCAGCCGATGAAGCGTACGAGATTCGCGGCGCATTAATGAGCCAGCTGCCAAGTGCCGTACAAGCTGCTGAACAAGACCGTCAGAACCGTGAAATCGGCATGATGGATTTGTTTGGTGAAATGGATGGTGTCGTCGCCGCGCCGCCACTGGTTATGACGCCAGAGCTGATTTGGGGTGATAAACATCGTTTAAAAGCAGAAAAGAACACGTTAGGATTGTATTTGACGGGTCATCCAATCAATGAATACTTGGATGAGTTAAAACGCTATACCTCAGGCACTCGTCTCGATAAACTGACTGACACGGGCTATAACGGTAGCTGTTATTTCGCCGGATTGATTATTGATATTGCCAACTTTGGTAATCGCAATGTCATTATCTTAGATGACGGCACTTCAAGGCTGGAAGTAAGCTGCTATGCCGAGCGTTTCAATCGTGTCAAAGAACAGTTGAAAATTGATGAAGTCGTCATCATCAAAGGCAGCATTCGTGAGCGTGATGGGCGTTTATTTGCCCGTCTTGATAGTGCCATGAGCATGGTCGATGCGCGCCTAAGATGGATGAAAAAAATCAGTATTAAAATTCATGGCAGCGACATCAATCTGCTGACGCGACTGCAACCGTTACTCAAGTCTGCACAAGCCAGCATTATTCCGGCACCAAAACTGTCTCATGACAACGAGCAAGACGAGCAAAGTGGCAACTTTAATGGCAATAGTGGCTACGATTCTGCGATGGGCGGAAGTTTATATGATGAAAATGGCAATGATTTATTGGCGCTAGAAAATGACATGAATCAAAATAGTGCTAATCAAAGTTATGCCAATAATGCTTTGAGCAATACCGACACCTCCATTAATGATAATTGTCTGCCACTGGGACTGAGCATTTATGAGGAATTTGGCATCGCTAACGTAGGGCTATCTGAGCACTGGCGCATCTACCCCAACGATGATAACTTACAGCAATTAAAGAATATGGTTAGTGAAGACAATTTGCATTTCCATTATAGCTAGGGCGTATCCTCATTTTAAAAATGGTGATAAAAATGAGATAAGTTGCCGTCAAACAAGGAAGATAGCGCCGTTAATATCGAGATATTGATAAGCTATTGACGATGTTTAACAAAATTTAGCCCATTTAGAGAGTAATTGATTGAATTGAGGACACGCCCTAATACCTGAAGAACATTGACGTATTTATTACAAACCCTTTACCGTTTTAACTTTTAGAATTGGACATAAAACCATGGATGAAACCCCAAATAAAAACATGGCTCACCAAGCTGAAGAAATCATTAATCATGAGCAATTTGAAGACATGCGTGATTTGTTAGAAGAAGACTTTGCTGATTTGATACAAGTGTATATCACTGACAGTCAGCAGCGAGTAAGTGCGCTGCGAGTCGCTCAGCAAGAAAATGACAATGCCAATGGTTTTGAGGTTGCTCATGCGCTAAAAGGGGCCAGCGCCAACTTGGGCACGACCCAATTAATGAACTTGAGCAGCCAATTACAAGAGCGCTGCCGCGAGCGTCTTATCAGCGAGCAAGCGGCACTGATTGAAAATATCGCCGTCGCATTGCAACGCGCAGAACAAGAAATCAATCTAAGATTGGGGTTATAATGAGTAATGATTCTACCCCTATATTAGCAGCATCTACTGTCCATCATACGGTGAGCGACTATTTGTCTTGTGTGCAAATCGTCATGGTTAATACCACTTTGCCTGCCAATATTGGCTCAGCAGCGCGCGCAATGCACACAATGGGTTTGTCTCGTTTGACGGTTGTCGATCCCAAGCTACCAATTGATGAAACCAGTGTGTCTCATGCAGCAGGTGGCAGCGAGCTGCTATCATCAGCCTTGATTGCACCTACTTTAGAATCTGCTATTGCGGATTGCCAATTGGTATTTGCTGCCAGCAGTCGCAGTCGTCATTTGCCCCGCCCTGTCGTGACACCCACGCAAGCTGCTAAGATTATGTTTGATTTTATCGATAAACAGTCGGCGTCGAGCAACGCTGATACCCTATCGGCTGCTACTGCTAGTAAACCAAATATCGCTATCCTATTTGGGCGTGAAGATCGTGGATTAACCAATGAAGAGTTGGCTTATGCCGATTATCATATCCAAATCGATGCCAACCCTGCTTATCCTGTACTCAATGTCGCGTCAGCCGTGCAAGTAATCGCTAGCTTTATTTTTGCTTACGCGCAATCACACACTCAGACAGCGGATAGTTTAGATACTGCTTTGGGCACTACTACTCAGCCAATGCTCGATGTACATTTACGTCAGCAATGGGATGAACCCGCCATTACCCAGCAGCAATTGCAACAGCTGACTCATCGCACCACTGAACTGATGGTTCAACGAGGTTTAGCCGATAGTGAAAACTTGAAGTCATTACCATCGCGGCTGTCACGACTGGGCTCACGCTTACAGCTTGATCAAAAAGAATATCAGCTATTAAGCGCTTTGATTGCCAAACTTGCAAAAGACTAAAGCTTTTAATATGCAAAGTTTCTGGCATTGAATTTCTGTTGCAATAACAGCAGTAGCATTTACAAATCCTATGGTTTTAAAAATGATATGATTCAATAATAAAAAGGAATTGATGATGAATTGGAACGTTTATTTGTCCGGAGAAATACACAGCGACTGGCGACAAAAAATCATGCAAGGCGCGAAAGACAAAGGTTTAGACATTATCTTTACCTCCGCAGTCACTGAACATGAAGCCAGTGATGCCGCCGGTGACGTACTCGGTAAAGAAGATAATGGGTTCTGGCGCGACCATCAGTCATCAAAGGTAAATGCGATTCGCACCAAAAACATGATTCAAAAGTGCGACATTGCTATCATTCGTTTTGGTGATAAATATAAGCAGTGGAACGCTGCATTCGATGCTGGCTACTGCGCGGCTTTAGGCAAGCCGTACATTACCCTTCATGCTGAAGATATTATCCATCCGCTAAAAGAAGTCGATGCGGCGGCAATGGCTTGGGCGCAAACGCCAGAGCAAGTTGTTGAGCTGCTAAAATATGTTGTCAGTGATAGCTAAATCATAAATAATTGCCTTTAGATGAATTGTCAATGATTGGCATTTTATCTGTCAGTCGTCTGTTTTTATTTATCGCTCATCGCTATATTTTGTGCTGCAAAGCTGCTATAACTAAATTGATTGTAATCAAAAATACGATAGGACAATTTATGTCATTGCCAACTGCCTTATTCAAATCACTTTCACGCATCAAAAAAGACCTAAAAGAAGATATCGATGCGGTATTTAACCGTGATCCTGCTGCGCGTAATAGTCTGGAAGTCATCTTGACTTATCCTGGCATCCACGCGCTCGTCCTACATCGCGGTGCCCATTATCTTTGGAATCATGAACAAAAACTGGCGGCGCGAGTGATTTCTTATGGCTCACGTATCATCACAGGTATTGAGATACACCCTGCTGCCAAAATCGGTCGACGGTTTTTTATTGATCATGGTATGGGTATCGTTATTGGCGAAACGGCAGAGATTGGCAATGATGTGACGCTTTATCACGGGGTAACGCTTGGCGGCGTCTCTTGGAATAATGGCAAGCGCCACCCTACTTTGGAAGATGGGGTTATCGTTGGTGCTGGTGCTAAAGTATTGGGGCCATTTACTGTCGGTAAAGGCGCCAAAATTGGCTCAAATGCCGTCGTAGTAAAGGCAGTACCAGCAGGTGCGACCATGGTCGGGAGTTCTGCGAGAATGATATCAGACCATCATGATGAAAAGGGCAATCCACTTGTCAAAAAAGTCGATGATGCCAACCAGCAAGAAAAAGTAGCGCAAGCTGCTTCTACAGATAAGGGCAAAGATAAAAAGGCAGTAGATAAAAAACCAATAGATGAAAAAGCCACCAATCATTCAGCACGCGAAACCGCGTTTCAAGCTTATGGTATCGACCCATCCTCACAAGATCCTGTGGCTGAAGCTTTTGCTAAAATGCTAGAGCATATTCAACAATCAGAAAATCGTCTCGATCAATTACAAGCAGCGATGTGCAAAATCGATCCTGACTTTTGTAAAAAAGAATATGATAAATTATGCTTAGAGGATATCGATGTGATTGGCCGTGCCGATATAGATGAGATAGGCACTGAGCAGAAGTAATCTTCTAGCTGTCGTCGATACTGAATAAAAAAGAGGCTATTTAGCCTCTTTTTTCTATTTTGACCAATTGATAAATAGCGCTTTACTGACTAGCCATTTGACAAACAATATTTATAAAAAAGTTGAGTCAGGCTGCGTCAAAAACGCTATTTCTTCGCTACTCGAAACCCGTCCTAAAATGTCATTACGATGCGGATAACGACCAAAACAATCGATAATCACTTTATGTTTAAGCTCAGCATCCACGGTATCTGCATTGGTATATTGCTTAAATAGCTTTTCTGCTTGCTGATGAATCAGTTTCGATTCGCTGTGCATATAAGGCATCAATAAGAACTTGCGCTCATCTATAGTTTCAAGCGCCTCTAATATACCAGCAGCAACCGCTTCTTGCGCGAGCGCGAGACTCATCGCATCTTGGGCAAAAGCCGCTGGCGTATCACGGTAAATATTGCGTGAAAATTGATCCAATATAATAATTTCAGCCAACCTACCCTGAATATTACATCGCCATTCGTATAGCTCTGACGCCGCTGCTTGCTCAAGCAAATCACTGTATCGCTCTATTAGTAATTTATCAAACGCTATGTCTTTCTCAAAAAACTTCTCACTACCCACCTCATTAAAACAGAAATTTAATATGTCGTTGTACATTACTTCCTCACCACATTATTTAAAAAAATCAGCCAAAAGCATTATTCAAATGCTATGTTTAAAATTATCATTTAAAAATATCAAGTATTCACTTTTGGTTTCATAATCACTAAGGAGTATTTAGCGATTGTGTCCTATACTCTTTCATTATTCATAACTAAAAAAACAGGAAAACTCATGGCTCGTTTACAAGATAAAGTTATCATTATTACTGGTGCCGCTCAAGGCATGGGCGAAACGCATGCGCGTTTGTGTATGGCAGAAGGCGCTAAGGTGGTCTTGACCGACATCAACTCTGATAAAGGCGACGCATTAGCAAAAGAGCTTGGCGCTGATGCGTTATTTATCAAACATGATGTCACCAATGAAGATGATTGGGCGCAAGTCGTTAAAGAAACACAGGAAAAATTTGGTCGAATTGATGTCCTGGTAAATAATGCAGGTATCACTACGCACAAATCTATTTTAGATACGTCAGTAGAAGCGTATCGCAAGATTCTAGAAATTAATCAGGTGTCGGTCTTTTTAGGCATGAAAGCGGTTATTCCAACCATGAAAGCCGCCAAACAAGGTTCTATCATCAATATCTCATCAATTAATGGCTTGGTTGGCGGCGCTATCGGTTATACCGATTCTAAGTTTGCGGTACGCGGTATGACCAAAGCGGCAGCATTAGAGTGCGCCCCTCATGGCATTCGCGTGAACTCCATTCATCCAGGCGTCATCGCCACACCGATGATTATGCAAGGTGATACCAAAGATGCGGTTGAAGCATTTGCCAAAACTATTCCGATGAGACGTGTTGCTCAGCCCGAAGAAGTCAGCGGCATGGTGCTCTTCTTGGCGTCAGATGATTCAAGCTACTCGACAGGTTCAGAGTTTGTCGTTGATGGTGGTTTGACGGCGCAGTAAGGCTTTTTAAGCTAAACCATGTGAGTTAGATAAAAGCTGGGCATTTTGCCTAGCTTTTATTTTGAGATTTTTTCAGAAAAATCTTTCGATAGTTTTCATTTACCTTTAACAGCAATTTTCCTATCCACTCCACCCAAAATCATAAAATACTTCGATTGCAGCGATATTCTATTTTATAGGTATCACAGCTTTTAATCAATCCACTAGCTTACAAACTAATTTTCAGTATGAACTCTTGTTCAAAGATAGTAATATGTATACTCCAATACATAAATACTTTTCCTAACCTTTACATTGAATGAGCGTCGAAATGTCAATATAGAAAATCAGAACAGAATCTTCCAATCCACCTAAAGCTAGAAAAATTGTATTTTTATTATCCAAAAAAACATTTTTAATAGCTATAACATTACCGTTTATATTTGGTTATATTGCATTTATAAAATGGGATGCCGGTGCAGCACTTTTAGCATTTATTTTAATTTTTTTACTCGTTTTTATTGGCTTATCTGTATTTGATAAAATAAAACGTTATCTCACAGGTAATGTAGGGGTATTTCATAATAATGTTCATGATCACTATAAGAAACTGGCTATAAGAAATGGGATTAATCCATCTTATGAAGCATCCGGAATAATAATAGACGATAATGCTAAAAAAATTGTTTTTACTATTAATCCCAGTAGTGAACCTCATATCACCATATGTGATTACAGTGATATAATTAGCTACTATCAAGTCAGCACAAATCAATCCAGCACAAGACAAATGAATGTGATTAAGGTGGAAATTAAAGACCCTTCTCAGCCCTTACATAGTTTTTCCCTAGGTAGTGGTGTAGAATCAGATTTATGGATGGCTAGGTTATCAAGTATTTTTTCAAGGTAGAAAGTATCATTTTAAATTCTACGTAGAGCATATTTGGGATGTTAATAAAACAAACAATTTTTAATAATCAAATATCAAAAATAGATTTCCTAAAAAGCATAACGATATAATAAACAGATAGATTCAGTGTAAAAAACGAACTGTACTAGTTAAGCTTTATGCTAACTAGTACAGCTCTTAATACTCCATTTTATTCAAAATTGATATTAAATATCCATAAAACTACGGAATATCTGAAATTAATTCTTCAACCCCTGCTCTTTCATGCGCTTTGAATGGGTAACGATCTGCCATTACAATCCAATTAGACTCTTCAAATTCCTTATTGCTGCTTAGGCTATTTTTATCAGAAACAACTTCTATTAATAGCGTTTCTATCAATAGAATATCGATATCCATCGTAACTTTTTTTATTGGCGTCTGAGCTTCTGTTAGACGCTGCCTATGACAGTCACCCTCAAGATCTTTAAAAACCTGCTGTAACTGTTGCAGTGTCATTGGCTCTCCCAAACGCAAATAAACGCACTGATTGGTATAATCGGGCTTTGGTTGCGCTTCGGTCGATGTAAAGTCAGGATTTTCAAATGCAGTAGATAACTGTATTCCCCCTAGCGCCGCTAGATCCTTTCGGACAAGCGGCAGATAATGTTCAGCTTGATAATTACTGCCTAAAGCCAATAATACTGCCGTCACAGATTGTGTTTGCAACAGTTCAGGCGTCTGCTTTTTTAGCGTTTCAAGACTCAAATCAGCCAAATTTTTATGCATATTATGCATCATCGTCCTTGCTTACAACTGGCTTATCTTCAATGGCCGTTGCATAACGCGTGATCTGTACCCCAACCGCATCGGCCTGCTTGATAGCAGTGGGCTTAGCAATGCTTAAAGTGATTTTATGACAGCTATATTTGGCAAGCAACTTATCAGCGATTTGCAACGCTAAATGCTCTAGCAACTGAGCTTTAATCGCTTGGCACCACGCGCTCACATCATCGCAAACCGCTTTATAATTCAGCGCATCGTTGACATCATCTGAGATAGCCGCACGGCTGATATCTGTTTCAAGTGCTATATCAATCAGCAGCGGCTGCGTGATTGCGCGCTCCCATGCATAAACACCGATGACGGCTTCCACTGTCAAGCCTTTAACGAATACCACATCAGATTCGGTATGAAACATGCTCTCATCCTTGTTTACTAAATTTCAATTAGATTTTGAACTCAGGTTTTTAATTGGTTTTCTGCAACGCCTCTTCACGCAAACGCGCGGCTTTTAGCGCTTTACTAGGGCGATGACGCCATAAGTCAATGCTGAATAATAACAGACCAAACCAAATCAGACCAAACACTGCAAGACGTTGTAAATCAAATGGCTCGTTATAATAGAACACCGCTAAGAAGAAGATAAAGGTCGGTGTCAGATAATTCATAAAACTTAAAATGCTATAAGCAACGAGCTTGGTAGATTTATTAAACAATAACAGCGGTATCAAGGTAATCGGCCCTGCGATCATTAGTAGCCAAATATTCGGACTAAACCAAAAACTCAATTGACTGCTGACCACATCTGCTTGCCAGAACCACCATAAGCAAATCGGCACCAACATCGTTGTTTCGACAAACATAGCATCGACTGCCGTCAAAGGTGTCTGCCGTTGAATGGTGCCATAAGTACTAAAACTAAAGGCTAAAATCAGTGATATCCATGGCAAGCTACCAATCATAACTACTTGAATGACTACGGATAATAAGGCGAAACCGATGGCAACCCATTGCAGCGTACGTAAGCGCTCTTTGAATAAAATCATCGATAGCGCAACGCCCACCAATGGTCCGATAAAATACCCCAAACTGGCTTCGAGAATACGGTCGTGATTGACGGCCCATACATAAGTGAGCCAGTTGGTGGCAATAATCAAACCCGATATAAATGAGAACGCGATCCATCTCGGATTTTTCTTTAAGGTATCGATCCATTGCCAGCGCTTGGTGACTACCAACACGATAAGCAAGCAAGCAAACGTCCAAATAATACGGTGACCGATAATCTCGGTCGCATCGTAGGCGGCCAATTGTTTAAAATATAATGGAAACCCACCCCAGATAAAAAAGGCAATGAGTGCGGTGATGATGCCACGCCTGGTTGTTTTAATGGGCGTAACTGGTTTTTTGATGACGTTTTGGGTGGTCATAGTACAGTACAACTTTTTAGAGCAAAGCGCACTCTTGCCCCATATTAATTTTTATATCAATTCAATGGCAAAAGCGCAGGGTCACTACAGATAGGATATAAGTTAAAAAGCAATGCGCTCATGCCAATATAGGCATCAACACATTGCTAACGATAACAACTTTAAAAACAACATTTACATCAAGGCTAATGAGCAACTTTTTAGACTTTATTGAATGCTGTAGCCAGCATTTTACAAGTCAGCACTTTAAAACTCAGTGTTGCAAAAGCCAATAACACTATTCAGCAAGTTAATATAGTTTGTGGTATTAAACCGCAGCATTATCAACTTTAATAGACATTCCAATGTGATTGGCAAGCTCTGCAAATCCTGGGAAACTGGTATTGACGGTCTCAACACCTTCAATAGTAATTTGCTTGGATGCACGTAAGCTGGCAATTGCAAAACTCATGGCAATACGATGATCATGATGCGAGGTAATATGACCGCCACCAAAGACAGGCTGGCTATTATTGATATTGCTATTTTGACCCTCAATGCCTTTACCTTCGATAATCAAACCATCTTCCGTCACTGTACAATCAATACCCAGTGTTTGTAATCCTTCTGCCATAACTGCAATACGATCAGACTCTTTTACGCGCAGCTCTTTGGCACCAGTCAACACCGTACGACCTTGCGCACAGCTAGCAGCAATAAACAATACTGGGAATTCATCAATCGCTAATGGTACTAAATATTCTGGGATATCAATACCTTTTAGGTTTGAGCTACGAATAGTGATATCTGCGACTGGTTCGCCGCCCACATGTGTCTCATTACTTAGGCTAATATCTGCTTGCATTAATTTTAAGATATCGATAATACCCGTGCGTGTCGGATTAATACCTACTTGCGTCAAGGTCAGCTCGCTATTTTGGCTGATCGCAGCAGCGACCATAAAAAATGCCGCAGAGGATATATCAGCAGGGACAGCGATATCACCACCTGTGAGTTGCCCGCCACCGGTTACACTGATACGGTTGCCATCGACCGTTACTGGATAACCAAAAGCTGAAAGCATACGCTCGGTATGGTCACGACTGACTTCCGGTTGGGTAACGGTTGTGGTGCCTTCTGCCCAAAGTCCAGCCAGCAACAAGCAAGATTTAATCTGCGCAGAAGCCACAGGCATCTCATAATCGATACCTTGTAATGGCTTACCGATAGTCGCTCGACCAGTGATACTAAGTGGCGCTGTACCACTATGACCCGTACTTTGAATGACTGCGCCCATCTTGCGTAAAGGTGCGGCCACACGCTCCATTGGGCGCTTGTTCAGGCTGGTATCACCTGTCAACACGCTGCCAAATGATTGCGCCGCT
Source organism: Psychrobacter cibarius (assembly GCF_016107535.1). Classification (GTDB taxonomy): domain Bacteria; phylum Pseudomonadota; class Gammaproteobacteria; order Pseudomonadales; family Moraxellaceae; genus Psychrobacter; species Psychrobacter cibarius. The sequence continues at coordinate 13,232 of NZ_JABASQ010000026.1, forward strand.
AAAATACCAGCCAGCAGGCGCATGCTAGTACCTGAGTTGCCCATATACAATGGTGTTTTACTCGGTTTCAGACCGTTCATACCCACGCCATGAATAGTCAATTTGCCATTATCAGGCCCTTCAATGGTCACGCCCATATCACGGAATGCTTGCAAGGTGGCAAGCGCATCTTCCCCTTCCAAAAATCCAGTGACATTGGTCACGCCTGTCGCAAGACTACCCAGCATAATGCTGCGATGCGAGATAGACTTGTCACCAGGAATGGCAATAGTGCCCAATACAGTATTGCTAGGAGTAATATTATAAGAAGCTGACATGGCAGAAGTATCCGTATAAGGGGTGCTGGCTAACATATGGCCAAAATGTCGCCGTGCGGCTTGCGCGCGGCCCAAAAGTCCCATCAGGGCGGTTGAATCTTTATCGATGATAAGCTGACGCATATTCTGTAGGTAAACGCCATACTCATCAAGGGCGCTAACAATCGCGCTTTCGTTGGCAAAAAATATATCGTGCCACATTTTAGGATCACTGGCAGCGATGCGGCTAAAGTCGCGGAAGCCTCCGGCTGCATAACGAAACATATCTAAATTGTCATCATGGCTCGCCAATTGCTCAACCAAATTGAAGGCAAGCAGATGTGGCAGATGACTGGTGTGCGCCAATATGCGATCGTGGTGTTCGGCATCCATTGACATAACGTTTGCACCCACCGCCTCCCATAACTGCCGAAGCTTGGTAATGGCGCTATTATGGGTCGTTGGTAGCTCGCAGATAATGACACTATGATTAACAAACAATGTCGCACGTCTGGCATGATATCCTGAATTCTCTGCACCCGCAATTGGATGCGCTGGAACAAGACCTATAGGCAATGAGCCAAAGACGGCTTTGGCAGCGTCAATGATATTGACCTTGGTGCTACAAACATCAGTAATGATGCAATCAGTGGCAAGTTGTCCATTATCCATCGCTGCTTTGATATCGACAAATACGGCGTGCACCGCTTGTACTGGTACGGCGATAACAATCAAATCACTACCAAACACTACTTCACTTAAGACAGCACTACCAGCGTCTAATAAGCCATGCTGAATGGCTTCGTCGATGCTTGGTGTATGTCTATCAACCGCCACCAAGCGCTCACTCAAACCATTGTCTTTAATGGCTTGGGCAAGGCTTGCACCGATAAGCCCTAGACCAATCACACAAATCTGTTTAAATAACGGCGGCTGAGTATTCATAGACTGCATATTATTGTTTTGATTGCTTATATTGTTTTGCTGGGGACTCACGGCTTTTCTCGTTAAACAAACTAGCGTCAGAAAAATGATTAATAAATTATTTACTTACTTATCCAAAACGACCTAACATACTTATTATCAACTATCAGTCAAGATTGAGCGCAGTGTATCAATCAGGCGCATATTTTCTTCTGCCACCCCTACTGTGATACGCAGCCAATGAGGTAAGCCATAGCTCTCTAATGGACGGACGATAACACCCTGCTCTAGCAATGCTTGATGAATAGAAGCAGCGGTAATGTCTTCCATCTCAACGGCTATTTCTACCATAATAAAGTTGGCATGAGACTTAATAAAACCCAACCCTAACGCGTCAAATTGCTTTTCTAACCAGCGCATTTGCTCATCATTTATCAGACGAGTTTTTTCAATAAAGTCTGAGTCAGCAAGTGCAGCCGCAGCCGCAGCTAAAGCCACTCTACTCACGTTAAATGGTTGACGGATTCGGTTGAGTAAGTCTGCGACAGTCACTGAGCTAAGCGCATAACCGACACGTAAACCCGCCAGTCCATAAGCTTTGGAAAAAGTGCGCACGATGACGACATTATCAAATTCATCTAACAACGCCCGATTATTACTCTCAGGGCTATATTCGATATACGCCTCATCTAATACCACCAATACCGAGCTTGGTATACTAGCCATAAATGCTCGTAACTCTTGAGGTTCAAGCTGCGTGCCAGTTGGATTATTAGGATTGGCGATAAATACTATTTTAGTATTGGGGTTGTCTTGAACCGCTTGATTCATCGCTTTTAGATCATGACCAAAGCGATGGGCAGGCACTTCTATACCTGTCGCCCCTTGTATTTTAGCCAACATTGGATAAACGATAAAGGCATATTGACTGTAAACGATAGCATCGTCAGCACCAGCAAAACTACGCGCTAAAATATCAAGCAAATCGTCAGAGCCATTACCCAAAGTAATCTGCTCCACACTGACATCATTGAAGTCAGCCAGCGCTTGTTTTAGATAGTAACCGTTGCCATCAGGATAACGTGCCAACTGACCCAATTGCTCAGTAATCGCTAGCGTGACGTGCGGTGAGTAGCCTCTTGGGTTTTCATTACTGGCAAGTTTTACCACATCTGAGACGCCATACTCACGCGTCAACTCTTCAATCGGCTTGCCCGTTTGATAAGGCACCAGCTCTAAAATACTATCGTAGGCAGGTACAAGCGGTGATAAATTTGACTCTACTGAATGAGATGACGGCATGATTTATCCTTAGATATGATTTTGGCAAGTGATGTGACCCATTCGGCGTTATATCGTTGGTTCAATTTCAGAGCGAGTCAAGGGTAACCAAGGCAACCGAGTGCAGATGATTATGTGATGCTTCACGCGAGGTAAACGCCATGACTCTTTTACAGTAGAGGGACTATAGCACTGCTTTTGGATAAGAACCTAGAACACGCACATCTTTTACCAATGGACGGATATCAGCGATAGCAGCGCTGACATTTGGATCGTCAATATGACCATTCATATCGATGAAAAACACGTATGCCCACTTATTCGGACGCTCAGGACGGGTTTCGATACTGGTCATCGACACGCCATGATAAGACAAAGGCTTCAAAATCTCGATCAATGCGCCTGCTTTGTCATGTGCTGATACGACGATAGACGTTTTATCCTGACCTGATGGCGCAATCGCTTCATGACCGATGATAAGGAATCGCGTGGTATTGCTCGGGTTGTCTTCGATATTTGAATATAGCTTATGCAAGCCATATTCTGCAGCAGCCACATCACCTGCGATTGCCGCTGAATGCCATTCATTTTTCAAGCGGCGGGCAGCTTCGCCGTTGCTCGATACCGCCACGCGCTCGACATTCGGGTAATTGACATCGAGCCAATGACGACACTGCGCTAGTGACTGCTGATGCGAGTAAATACGGCTTAAACCATCAAGTTTGGTATGCTCAGCGACCAAGAAATTCTGATGAATCGGCAGCTCAACTTCTCCAATTATCTTTAAGGTAGAAGACAAAAAGCCATCTAACGTATGGTTAACCACACCCTCAGACGAGTTTTCGACTGGAACCACACCATACATCGCTGTGCCTGCTTCAACTTCACGGAATACATCAGTGATGGTGGTCAGTGGTACGGTATCAGCGGCTTTACCGAAATGTTTGAGCGCAGCAGCATGAGTAAAAGTACCTACTGGTCCCAAGAAAGCAATGCGCTGCGGTGCCTCTAAGTCGAGACAGACCGACATGATTTCACGGAACAACCGCGCCATTTTGTCATCAGCGATCGGACCTGTGTTGCGTTCCATCACCGCTTTTAGCACTTGCGCTTCACGCTCAGGACGATAAAAAATAGGATTGCTATTGTCGGCAGTTGGGTTATTGACAATGTGCTGTTTCTTTACTGCGGCCACTTGCTGAGCCAACTTGGCACGGTTATTAATCAGTGTCTGAATTTCGCAGTCTACTGTATCAATACTTTGGCGAATATCGTCCAAAAATGCTTTTTCAGTTGCAGTATCGTTAGCCCCTGCGATGGCTTGATTTAGCTTATCCATGTTTTGCTCTGATGACTGCTCACTCATTACCGCCTATCCTTTTTCTAAAATTATTACTGAGTTTTTACTAGTTAGGTACTGCTTTTTTAACTTTGAAGTCTTTAAGTATTGCTAATTATCGACAACCAGTCATCTCATTATTGAATCAGCACTCAATGACGGTCAGAGGTGTCAAGCATACTAGCAATGATATTCGTTGACACACTCCCACCACTTTCGCCAAGCTCAAGTGGGGGATTCTAAAAGCAGATGCTCTTAGGCGACTTTCTCACGAAGGTCGCTTGTTTTCTGTTTCAACGGGCGACCTTTACTGCATCCTCCCTCCACAGACAACACGGCATGTCCTGCCGCAAGAATATTTTTAGCTGCATTCACATCAGCATTTGCTTTATACCCGCATTTGACGCATTCAAATTTAGCTTGGGTTTGTCTATTCTCGTTGGTAATATGCTGACATTGGGAGCAGGTCTGACTGGTGTATTGTGGGTTTATTTTGACAAGTAGCCCGCCTGTCCAGTGCTGCTTATATTCCAACATATCAATCATCATGCCCCAGCCTTGATCTAGGATTGACTTATTCAATCCTGACTTGGCTTTGACGTTACGCCCTTTGCTTTCTAGCGTACCGCTTGCAGATTTCGACATATTGGCTACTTTTAAGTCCTCACAAGCAATCATGGCGTGGTTTTTGCTGATCGCGGTGGTGATTTTATGCAAGTAATCATGGCGAATATTGGCGATATGATGGTGTAATTTTTGAATCTTACGATTCTGCTTTTTCCAGTTTTGACTGAATAAGACTTTTCTACTTAATTGGCGCTGTAATGCGGCCAGTTTAATTTGATTGGCTTTAAAGCTGTTTTTGGGTTTGATGTGCTGACCTTCTGAGGTAGTAATCAGTTTAGTGATGCCCAAATCAATCCCTATGGCGCTTGTAGAGGGGTGAATTGGGTTTTGATCCAGTTCTCGCTCCGTACCAAAAGACACGTACCAGTGCCCTGATTTCTTGCTGATGGTGACATTTTTAATTGTGCCAATAATGTCTTGTGATTTCCTAAACTTCACCAAGCCCACGCCATTAGGTAGTTTGACTCGATTGCCCTCTATGCGACAGTATTTATCAAACTGAACCAAGCGAATTGAGTCGCGCCCATCGGATTTGCGCTTAAATTGTGGCATCAATGGTCGTCGTTGAATTTCTGTGCCATCAGCCAATTTAAAGAACTTAGGTTTACGGGGTTTCTTTTTATTTTCTTTTAACCTGGCATGTACTTTAGGATCAAAAAAACGCGACCAAGCAGAGGCGAGATCACGTACTTTTTGTTGTAAAGACACAGCGTTTGAGCTGCTTTTTAGGAAGTTAAAATCAGGATTACTTTTTAAATCTATAATTTTATTAACCAGATTGGTGGCATTAATAAACTCATCTTTAGCAAACATCTCAAATGAGATCGCTAGCATTTGATTCCAAACAAAACGTGCAGAGCCGACAAGATTATTTAAAATAATCTCCTGCTCCGCATTAGGCTCAAGCCTAAATTTATACGCTTTGTTGATTTTCATGAAATACTCTTGGTGAGTTGGAAATATTACAATACTTAATTATTGTATCAATATATCAGTGGCTTTGATGTGATTTTAATAAGGTATCTGTGTCAAAAATCAGGATATGCGAAATTCACCTCCACCCTAATGTCGGGTGGTGTCCTCTTTCGCGGTTTTGATAGCAAGCAGCCTCTCAAAAACACCCTGCACTGCTAGCGTTGTCGTCTACTATTGCCGCATGTTAGTCATACACCAACATGCAAATGTAGCAGCCAGATCGCTGACCCGCTCTACTATAACAAAAACTATCGACAGTGCCCATGTGTAAATGCGCGTAAATTCGTCAATATTGGCAAACAGAGGCAATATGGCAGCGATGTACGGCAAAACTATGGGGGGAACATCCACTCAAAACTATGTTACAGTCTAAAACTCATAGCAAATAGCACTATAAAGTAGAAAATTACCACGTAACTGAACACAATCTGTTTTTGATCAAAAAGGATATCTGATGAGCGCATTACAACAGCTTCGTACCATGACCACCATTGTCGCTGATACTGGTGACCTTGCCGCCATTGCGCGCTTAAAACCTATCGATGCGACCACCAATCCAAGCCTCATTACCAAAGCACTCCTCCATCCTGACAACCAAGGCATGCTGTCAGAAACCATGAGTCGTCATAATGGCAATATAGATGCAGTGATTGACGCGCTGACCATTCAGGTTGGCTGTGATATTTTAGAGCTTATCCAAGGCCGCGTCTCTACCGAAGTGGATGCTCGTTTGTCTTATGACACTCAGGCGACGATTGATAAAGCCTTAGCATTTATGGAAGCTTACCAAAAAGCAGGGGTTAACTCAGATCGCGTATTAATTAAGATGGCCGCGACATGGCAAGGTATTGAGGCAGCACGCTATCTTGAAACTCAAAATATTCACTGCAATTTAACGTTGTTATTTGGACAGCATCAGGCAATTGCCTGTGCGGATGCAGGCGTGACCTTGATATCGCCTTTCGTTGGTCGTATTTTAGACTGGCAAAAACGCCAACAAAATCGTCAAAACGTGCCCGCTTCTGATGATATGGGCGTGCAGTCTGTAAAGCGCATTTATCAATACTACAAGCAGCATAACTATAATACGCAAGTGATGGGCGCAAGCTTTCGCTCGACTGAACAGATATTGGCGCTAGCAGGGTGTGATCTATTGACCATTGCGCCTGACCTTATCGACGCGCTGGCAGCGATGGATACTGAGGTGATACAGCAACTGTCACCTAGCATGTCATTAGATGTAGCCGACATGAAACGCGTGAGTCTAACGCGAGAGGAATATAGTAGCGCCTATCAGCAAGACACGGTTACACAAGATTTATTACCAAAAGGTATCGATGGCTTTATTGGTGCTCGTGATGAGCTTGCTCAGATGTTAGCAGCGATGCGTCATTGATATGAGCGTCGAGCGTTATAAATGGTGATGAATATGATCAGCACTTTACAAACCTCAGTCGCAGGTTATAAAAGAAATTTGCCTGCTAATAGTAAGTTGGCTATCATGGCTCACTTCTCACAACAAGAAGCAAGGCTTGATTATGAAACGGCTATCAGTGTTATTAGTGGGTGGTGTTCTAGCAGTCAGCACGCATGCAGTGAACTGGTCAAAAATATCAGAAAGTCCTACTGGATCAATTTTTAGCTTAGACTTGGACTCTATTGAAAGCTCCGACATCAATATCATAGACGAAAAAAGTGTCGAAAACATCACCGTATCTATCCGCAGAACATACCCTGCACAAAAAGATGAAACAAAAGTAGATACGGAAGGTAAAGAAAAAGCGATTCATCATAGCGATCAGCAATTGCTCATCTCTTGCAAAGACGCCAGTTACTATAGACGCGCTTACGTTAACTATGATGCCAATAACAAGGTATTAGAATCTTGGCAATCAGAAAAACCCATATTAACCACCAAAGACTTTAAGATAACCAAGCCAAAAACGATTAGTCGCATGCTAATAGAACAGGCGTGTAAAACTTACCTTACCAGCAAGACAAGTAACGTACGTTAAGACAAAGCAAATATAGGCAATCAAAAAAGCGCGCTAAACTCATTCAGCGCGCTTTTTTGATTGCTTCATTTCACGCTATTCACTAAGCGTTGCCAGTTTCAAGCCTTTAAAACCGTATAGACAGGCACTGGAAATTCGCCATGCAAATCAACCAAACCTAGCAATACTAACGCCCCCACCACGGTATGGTCTGCCGATTTACACAACTCATAAGCGGTGGTTAAAGTACCGCCTGTGGCTAAAATATCATCGACCAATAGCACGCGCTCAGGCGGTAGATTGTTTTGCATCTCAAGCGTGTCTTTACCATATTCTAGAGCATACGCTTTATTGGCAACGGGCGGTGGCAGCTTACCGGGTTTACGTAGCAAAATCATCCCTTTGCCCAATCGACCTGCGAGCAAACTTGCAAAGACAAAACCACGCGCCTCGACTGCGCCCAAACAATCTACCTCGTCCATCACGCCTTCAGGCAGTGCAGCGAGCAATGCATCTATCACCTCATTAATATGACTGCGCAGTAACGGCGTAATATCATAAAAATCAATGCCGACTTTCGGGAAGTCTGGTACTGTGCGAATCACTTGCCAAAAGGGATGATCCGTATTGAGCTTATTAGACGACTCATTTTCGACATTTTTAGATGTAGCGGCAGCATTAATGCTCATGGTAACCCTTAGCTTATATGACTTAGATAATGTAATTTAGATAATAATATATCAACGATAAATGATGGCTAATACTGTGAATTTAGCGGCGCTTATTATAACATAATTGATAGAAATATCGCAGTTGAGCACATAAGCGTACAGGTGCTTACTGACAGACAGAAGACCTAAACCCCTTGATAAAAACCAATCAATCTCAATATACAAGTGTAAACTTAACGACGAAAATCACGGTTATATGCTAAACTATGTGCGCTTTTACAGTCTCATCTAACAGCTGTGATTGTAAATATGAACGTCAAAAACACCCTGTAACACGGATTATAAACACTGATAATGCTCGATAGGACTATTTATGAAACGTTATGAATGTATCGTCTGCGGCTGGATATATGATGAAGCACTCGGCTGTCCCGAAGAAGGGATTGCCCCAGGCACCAAATGGGATGATATCCCTGATGATTGGACCTGCCCAGAGTGCGGTGTGGGCAAGCTTGATTTTGAGATGCTTGAGCTGTAATAGACGACCCTCTAATTAGGACACTTCATGACAACATCGAATGACATCAAACCATCGGCAACCCTACCAGAAGACTTAGGTGGCTACCCTACTCCTGAGTGGCAAAAGTTTGGCGCGCACCAATGGCGAGACTCTGACCTTAGCAAGCATCTGTATCAATCAATGATTGATATCGGCGATGGCATTGAGCTGTGTGTTGAGGCAGGTGGCAATCCTAATAATCCACCACTGCTCATGATTATGGGACTTGGCTCACAGATGATATTTTGGCCAGATAATTTTATCAAGCGCCTTATTGACGCCGGTTTTTTTGTCATTCGTTTTGATAATCGTGATATTGGTCTGTCTTCTAAAGTGCAGATTGATGGACTACCGCGTATCAGTCAGCTAAAAATGATGATGCGCCTGCAAACCGGGTTGTCCAATAAAGGTACGCAAGTTGCTTATAATTTAACGGATATGGCAGAAGATACTGTTCGTTTGATTAAGGCATTGCAGTTGGGCAAAACCCATCTGATTGGCGCTTCGATGGGCGGCATGATTGCGCAAATCGTAGCGGCACGTTATCCAAGTTTAGTGCAGCGTATGGCGTTGATGTTTACCACGACCAACCGTGCATTTTTAAAACCACCAAAACCTAAGCAGCTATATACCCTGATCAACCGCCCTGAAAGTCATTCTGAGCGCGATATCGTGCGCCATAGCGTGTGGTTTATGAAGACAGTCGGTACGCCTGGGCATGTCAACGTACGGATGGTGCGTGAAATTGCCAAATTGCGTTATCAGCGCAACTTTCATCCGCTCGGCACGGTACAACAGCTCAATGCTATCTTGGCGTCAGGCTCTATCAGCCGGTTTAGCAAGCAAGTCAAAGCACCGACTATCGTACTGCATGGTAGCGCAGATGGACTACTGCCCGCCTCACAAGGTCGCGTGGTTGCCAAGACCATTCCGAATGCTAAATTTCATTTAATCGAAGGCATGGCACATGATATTCCTGAATACTATCAACCTTATATGGTTGATTTAATCAGCAATCATTTATTAGAAAAATAGCTATTTACTCATCATAAAATCCGTAATAAAAAAGAGCGTAAATCCTACTATTGATTCATAGGGTTTACGCTCTTTTTTATGCTGGATATTTTACCTAGGTCATTAGATCAAGTAAGTCTTTAGATTTTGACTCGCCGCTTAATCACAACCCACTCCTGTGCCCTCTTTATCGATACACATTTTATTGCCGTTTTTTAGATTGCCAATCCACGCTTTACTACCAGTAAAGGTAAAGGCGGGTTTGCCTTGATAAAGATCACCAGCTGACACACCGCTATTGGCAAAGCGAAAAGGAATCACCAACTCGCCACCAAGATTAACAAAGCCCCAGTTCTCATCGATGCGCACGCCAGCCAAGCCTTCGGCAAAGGGACGTACTTCATCAAAAGAATAAGTAATCATGGTCACATTATTGTCATCGATGAACCCCCATTTGCCATCTTGCTGACGCGGTTGTAGCATCGTAAAGCGATTGGGAAGTTTCTGGTTGGATGAGGATGCATTGCCATTAGCGCTGGCAGGTGCTCGTGGCGTCGTGGATTGCTCGTTGTTACTACCATTTGGGTCACTGGTCGTTTTACCGTTTTCATCAATCCAACTGATTGCTTGATTTTTACGTACACGGGCGACACCATTTTGGTAATCATCAATGTCACTAATCGCGGACGAAAACGGCACGATGGTTTTATTACTAGTAGTAATGACCCCATATTTACCATCCTGCTTTACCACGATACGCCCGTTAGAGACGGGACGCGCCCAACCTTGTCCTTCTTTAAGCACATCATACATCGCAGGCACTACTTCACGACCTTGCATATTAAGATAACCGACATGACCATTGCGCAGTACAGGCAGTAAACCTGCCGATATCTTACTGGCATCGACTTTTTGATAACGTGATAAATCAACGACGCTTTTGCCCTTACTATTAATCAGAGCAACAGGCGCGCCGAAATCTTTTGTCGCCAAAAAATAGCCGCTATTTGCCGTACAAGCCACGTTTTTATAATAACTTTTTGGAATTTTGCAACTGGCCGCTTGTACGCTTGGCGCCATAAATAGCGTACTAGCAAAGATGGCGATAGCAAAACCAGATATCAATGGTCGTTGTTGTAGGGATAATGAACGTCGCAACATAGATGAACCTAGGCTAATGGTATTGAAGTACTTGAGGTAAAGACTAATAAGAAACTATCCTCTTTTTATTGTGCCACTACAGAGATTATAAACCACTAGATTAACAAATAGTGATATCCACGCCAACATCGTTCCTGTAAGAGTGTCTCCACCATATATTCGCATTGTTATAGAGGTTCTCTTATGTGAGCGAAGCTCAAGGGCGTCATTGACTTTATCCCTAATTTATAACGCGATAAAACCTGATACAGCAATAATAAATCAAACAATAAGCATAAATGATGGTTTGACCATTTCATTTTAGCGTCAAAACCTAGACAATACGGCTTGTGTTAGCGTCAGTATTCATTGGCGTCATCGTTGATACAGTAAGATAAAATAATAATATGGATATAAGGACATTATATGGCGATTGCTTCTTCACGCTCTGCCTCTACTGGGTTGGTCATTGGTTGTATTATCTTTGGTCTGGGTAGTTTGATTGTCGCTCACGTTGATATTGGCGGTTGGGCAATGGCATTTTGGCGCTTGGCTATTTCAGGTGTCGTATTCGCTGTATTGGCCAAAATCATGGGACAGCGTCTACCCCGCTCAAGGCGCGCTATTTTTTATGGTTTATTATCAGGTGTCTTTTTAGGCTTAGATCTGGCGCTCTGGCACGAGAGTATTTATGCGGTCGGCCCTGGCATCTCGACTTTACTGAATAGCCTACAGATTTTCTTTTTAGCCGCCATTGGGTTTTTATATTTTAACGAACGCCAATCTATATTGCAGCTTATCAGTTTGTTTTTAGCCATGTTTGGTGTGGCCATGATAGGCAGTCCTGAGTTTGCGCATAACAGCGCTGCCACTTGGGGGTTCATCACTGGTATCGTCTCAGGGGCAATGCTAGCGGCATCGATGACTTTTATCCGTAAGACCCATGATACTGAACCCACACCCATATTTATGCTGATGCAGCTGATTAGTATCGGTGGTGTGTTGGCGATGATTATTCCTATGTTTGTGTTTGATATGGGTCATATTTTGCCAAATACTTGGTCTGAAATTGGCTGGGTGCTTATCTACGGCACAGTGATGCAATGCTTGGCATGGGGACTAATTGCCTATTCCATTCCTAAGCTGTCTTTGGCGTTAACTGGGTTATTATTATTATCAGAACCCATTGCTGCATTGGTCATTGATTATAGCTGGCTGGACAAACCGATTAATAGCTTACAGTGGAGCGGTGCTCTGCTGACTATGTTTGCAATCTATTTGGGTTCACTGAAACCTAAGCCGCGCGCCCTACGACGTTATCGGTTTTTCTCAAAATTTTACAAGCGAGACTACAAGTAGCTTTTATTCTGCATTTTTATCATGCACTTGTTGCCACTCCATAAAAAGCGCCCATGCTACCAAATAGCATGGGCGCTTTTTATGGAGTGATATACGCTGTTACCGTCATTAACTGATAGGTTTAAAACCTAAGCATCATAAAAGCTGATTACTTAGCCGATGATTGATGAGCGGCTTTCGCTTCAGATCCTTGGTTAAATAACGCATTTAAGACAATCGCTGCTAAAGTCGCCGTACCGATACCGCCCAAATCAAAGCCGCCTAAATGCAAACTAAAGTTACCGGTACCCATAATAACGGTCACAGCCGCGATAATTAGGTTACTGTTTTTGCTAAAGTCGATACGACTGTCTATCCAAATTTTGACGCCTGCAATAGCAATCAAACCGAACACCACAATGGACGCACCGCCCAATAAAGCGGCTGGTATCGTCTGAATGATGGCACCAAATTTTGGTGATAGCCCCAATAAAATAGCTACCACGCCTGCCACGACAAATATTGTTGTGCTATATACCTTAGTCACCGCCATCACACCTATGTTTTCAGCATAAGTCGTCACACCAGTACCGCCAAATCCTGCCGAAAAAGTGGTTGCCAAACCATCAGCAAAAAATGCTCGACCCATATAAGGCGTTACACGAGCTTTGGTCATACCTTCGACAGCCTTAAAATGCCCTAAGTTTTCAGCCACTAAAATAAAGGCTACAGGCGCAATCAGAATAATAGCACTCATCTCAAAGCGAGGCGTATGGATACTAGGTAAGCCAAACCACGAAGCAGCTGCCACACCACTAAAGTCAATCGCTGCGCCAAAACCCATGACGTTGGTCATGATAAAATAGGCAAAATAGGATAATATTAAACCAACCAGTAATAACAGACGACGCAGCATACCACGTGTAAAGACAGCCACACCACTGATGAGTAATACGGTCAAGGTAGCCATCCAAGCATCAAACTGATTGGCAGACACCCCTTGAATGGTCACTGGCGCTAAATTAAGACCAATAATCATCACAATAGCACCAGTAACGATAGGCGGCATCAAACGCTCAATCCAGCCAGTACCCGTTTTCATCACCAGCAGCCCAATTAACGCATAAATGATACCGCAAGCCATGATGCCGCCCAAAGCGACATTCAAATTACCATTGAACCCTGCGCCTGCATAAGCTGTCACAGCGATAACGGGACCAATGAAAGCAAAACTTGAGCCCAAATAGCTCGGCATACGCCCACCAGTGATCAGAAAAAACATCACCGTACAGATACCTGACATCAAAATGGCTAAGTTGGGATCAAAGCCCATTAACAGCGGCGCAAGCACGGTCGCACCAAACATCGCAAAAGTATGCTGTACACCTAATAGCACGCTTTTTGACGGTGGCAAATATTCATTGATAACGACCGGATCACGATCTAAATCGCCTTGATACGGACGCCATGTCGGAAACCAGCGTCCATTTTCAAAGTCTGGATTGTACGGAGGACTGATCGCCGCAGCCTCTAATCCAGGTTCAGCAGATGGTGCTTGAGCGCTGTTTTCTAAAGGCGAGGAAGGGTCTTTTTGAGATGGCATACACGCTTGTCCTATGTAAACTGGGCTAAAATAATAGACAACAGTAAATGAAAAATAAAAATTGCGTTAAATCAGAGCATCAATCGGCAAGAATATGTGGCTAGAAATTACGATAACGAGTAAAATCCGCATCTTTTCATTTATAATATGTCGCCCTGACTCATTCATTTATGTTGCAATATGGCAAACCAAAAGTATTATTTGGTATGATGACCATGTTTTGGTAGATGTATGTGGTCGGATATGTTTAACTAAAAAATGGTTATGGTCGCTTATGACTCAGTGTACTCTGCAGCGACAATCAACTTACAGGATGTTACATAGCCATTAGCTCCGAGCATGATAGCGGAGTTTCAAAACAAATAAAAGTTATTATTCAATCACCATTTTTCCTCTTTTGCGTTAATACTTCCATGGGCGGTGCTTCCTCTACACCTTTGTCGGTGCTATAAGCGAGAGCTGCCTGTTATATTCTCAATGAAAGTGCCTAAAGCAGCTATACAACATGTTAGTGCACTTAAAAAACTTGGTAAGTTATTATGATTAGTGTTTTTGATTTATTTAAAATCGGTATTGGCCCATCAAGCTCACACACGGTAGGACCCATGGTCGCCGCCAATCTTTTTTTGGGCTCATTAACCAAGCAAACAGAGCTGACGGCTATTACAGGCGTTGAAATTGAGCTTTATGGCTCTTTGGCAGCCACAGGCAAAGGGCATGCAACCGATACTGCTATATTGTTAGGGCTGCTTGGGCATGCTCCTAGTACGATCGATACCCGTTTGACCAGTCAATATTTGTCACCGATTTTTTCAGACAAACAGCTCAATATAGCAGGCACGCATGTTATTGCCTTTGAGACAGAGCGCGATATTCATTGGTATGACGAAACCGTTTTGCCCTACCATCCTAATGCCTTGACTATCCGTGCATTATTGACCGACGGCAGTCATTATCAACAAACCTATTATTCGGTAGGTGGCGGCTTTGTTATCAATGAAGAAGATGCCACCAATCCGGATGAAGATAACGCCACGCCGACCATTGATGCCATTCCTTACCCCTTTAACAGCGCCGCAGAATTGCTGGAGCAATGTCGTCAACACCACTTGAGCGTGAGTGAATTGGTATTGGCAAATGAATGTCATTACCGCAATCAATCAGAAGTTTTTGCTTACTTAGACTCTATTTGGGAGTCAATGCAGGACTGCGTGACGCGAGGCTGTCAAAACAGTGGCATATTGCCTGGAGGCTTGGATGTAAAACGCCGTGCCCAAGCATTACATCTACAGCTGTGCGCCGAGAAGAACCAACCCATTACCAAAAATGACAAACTCGCTGCCATGGATTGGATTGATTTATATGCCTTAGCGGTCAATGAAGAAAATGCCAATGGCGGAAATGTCGTCACTGCCCCCACCAACGGTGCAGCAGGTATTATTCCTGCGGTGATGCATTACTATCGTGACTTTTTATCAAGCTATAGCCAAGATGGTGCACGCAAGTTTTTGTTAAATGCGACTGCTATTGGCAGTTTAATCAAACAAAATGCCTCCATCTCTGGCGCTGAAGTTGGTTGCCAAGGTGAAGTGGGTTCTGCTTGTGCCATGGCAGCTTCTGCATTGGCAGAAATCTTGGGCGGTGATCCAGCTAAATGCCTTAATGCGGCCGAAATTGGTATTGAGCATAACTTAGGTCTAACATGCGACCCTGTAGGCGGTCTAGTGCAAGTGCCTTGTATCGAGCGCAATGCCATGGGCGCCGTCAAAGCTGTCAATGCGGCACGACTTGCTTGCCGCGGTAATGGACAGCACTTTGTCTCTTTAGATAAAGTGATTGAAACCATGAAAGTCACTGGTGCGGATATGCTAGATAAATACAAAGAAACCTCACGAGGCGGTCTTGCCGTTTATGCAGACAATCGTATCCCTACTGCCACTCATGGCGTCAGTGTAAAATACAGTCAGTGCTAACATAACGATTGTTTAATATAGCCTGTCCTGACATCACATTCCCAAGTATTTGCTGAAATAAAAAAAGACCCCTAATGAAGAATTAGAGGTCTTTTTTATTTTGGTTAAATATGCTCGTTAACTAGACATACTCAATGATTAATTACTCAGCTGTTTTTGAAACCACTTCGTTTAGAATCCAAACAGGCTTAGCCATGTTAGTATTTTCATCCATCATGACTTCTTGGCGAACATCTAGAATATAACGATAGTTTGGCTCATAAGTGAAGCCCTGAATATTGCCGTTTAAAGGCGTGTAGTTTTTCTGATAAGTCTGGCGATACTGTAGGCATTCTGCTTCAACCTTAGTACCCTCAGCTGTTGACAGCTCACAGACGGCTTTCAGTGGTGCTACTTCTATCTCAAAACTTGGAATGTTAACCACTTTAACATTCATAGGTTGCCCATCGACAACCATAGTACGTTCGTTATCCATACCCATGGTAGAACAACCTGACAAGGCAAAGGCGGTCATTACTGCTGCAAGTACTAATTTTTTCATTATTAAATCCTCAGTTAGTTGTTATAAATGCATTATTGATGGTTTGAGATTATTGTTTTGGACACATCATACTGGTAAATATATTTTAAAAATATCAGTCAATTTTTTCGATGGGTGTAATGCTACTGTCGATATGGAGCCAAGCAAGAGTATTCACCTGATTTAGCTTTACCGAATAAACCTATTACGTCTCAATAATGTCGTCTATTGTTTGTTTACTAAGGTCAGTATAGAGCGCAACTCGTCTTCTGCTCTATAACTGCTTTGTAAAGTAACGTCAGCTTTTGCAACTGATGTTAATGCAACGTATGAAATAACAGGGTAAATTGATACATACTTATTGACACGTACTTAATTTGCACAATAAAAAGCCAGAGCAATACATGCTCTGGCTTGATGATAACTAGACCAAAAAAATGATTGATTTTAGTTTTTAATAATTATCAATAGTTTTTAGCTGCGATAATCCGCATTAATTTTGACGTAGTCATAGGACAAATCACAAGTATAAACGGTGTCACTGGCATCGCCGCGAGCAAGGTCAATATGAATGGTAATCTCGGGGCGACTCATGACTGCTTTGCCCGCTTCTTCTGTATAGCTAGGCGCGACGCCACCATTCTGGCAAATCATCACCTCATCTAGATAGACATCCACTTGTTCCGTATCCAAGTCTTCGATACCCGCATAACCCACTGCCGCTAAGATACGACCCCAGTTGGCATCGCTAGCGAAGAACGCAGTTTTGACCAAAGGTGAATGCGCGACCGCATATGCCACATCGCAGCACTCTTGCGTGGTCTTGCCGCCAGTGACGTTGACGGTCATAAACTTGGTAGCACCCTCGCCATCACGTACGATTAATTGCGCCAGACGGACAAACACCTCGGTCAAAGCCGAAAATATAGCCTGATAATGCGGATGTTCTGGACTATCAATGATATCTGAGCTGGCAGCACCCGTGGCGATTAACACACAGCAATCATTGGTTGAAGTGTCGCCATCGACAGTGATGCGGTTAAAAGACTGCTCATTAATGGCACTTAGCATCTCTTGTAATAGGTCAGCAGCGATATTGGCATCAGTTGCCACATAGCCCAACATGGTCGCCATGTTAGGGCGTATCATGCCTGAGCCTTTTGACATACCTGTCACATGATAGCTAATACTCGCCACGTCAATTTTTTGGCTAGCGAGCTTCGGAATCGTATCTGTGGTGCGAATACCATTCGCCGCGGCAAGCCAATTGTCAGCCCCCAAATTGGCAAGTGCATTATCTAAGCCCGCGATGACCGCATCGCTATTTAATGGCTCGCCAATGACACCAGTCGAGAATGGCAATATTGCATTACTATCCACGCCAGCCTTACTCGCCAGAGCGGCACAGATATCAACGGCTCGACGTTTGCCATCAGCACCCGTCCCAGCATTAGCATTACCTGTGTTAGTGACCAAATAACGCGGACTCATCTTGGCAAAATTCTCACGCAACACCCGTACAGGCGCAGCACAAAAGGTGTTTTTGGTGGTCACAACCGCAGTGGTCGCGGTATCAGCGATCTCAATCACTACTAAATCATCTCGGTCTTTATAGCGTACGCCTGCGGCAGTGGCGCTTAGCTTGATTCCTTCGATAGGATAAATAATATCAGGTACTGCAACATTTCCGACTGCCATGGTTCAATCCTTATTGTAAAATTTTTATCATTATTTATAACGGATGATGCGATAAACACTGAGGTGCGTTGAGCCTTCAACCATGAGGCTACGGCTGGTGAAGTATCAAACGCGACCTACATAAATATTACCCTTTTTTTAAATCAAATGCCGACCAAATTGGCGCATGATCAGACGGTTTTTCCATCGCCCGTAGCTCATAACTAATCCCAGCATCAACACAGGCCTCAACAAGATCCGAGCTGCACAAAATATGATCGATACGCAAGCCACGTTTCGGCTCATCATTGAACCCACGGCTGCGATAATCAAACCAGCTATATAGCTCTGTGCTCTCTGGATAATGTAAGCGATAGGTATCTGTCAGCTCGCGTGACATCAGCGCCGCATACCACTCGCGTTCTTCTGGTAAAAATGAGGTCTTTCTATTTTTCAACCAGCGCTTAGCATTGACGTCGCCAATGCCAATATCAGTATCTTCTGGGGCAATATTCATATCACCCATGATTATGAGCGAGCGACCTTCTGCTTTTAGGGTATCGATATACGCCATCAAATCTGCATAATAAGCGCGCTTCATCGGGAATTTAGTCGGATGGTCTTGGCTCTCTCCTTGTGGAAAATAACCATTGAGCACATCAATTTCACGACCGTCAAACTCATAGCGGGCATGGATAAAACGCTTCTGCGCCTCGTCATCTTCACCAGGAAAACCCTTTTGCACAAATATAGGTGCAACCTTGGATAGCAGCGCCACACCATAATGGGCTTTTTGTCCAAAGTACTCTACGTGATAGCCCAGACTCTCTATGTTTTCTAGGGGGAATTGCTCATCATGTACTTTGGTTTCCTGTAGACCCATCACATCAGGATCGATCACTTCTCGCACGGCCTCAAGCTGATGTTGACGAGCGCGAATACCATTGATATTAAAACTGACAAAACGGGTCATAAATTATCCTATACTAATTGATGAAAATACGGTGCTAATATAAAGAAATGGGCTATGAAAATGCATAATCCACTATCATAACAGACGTCGACCGACCTAACTGTTGCGCGCCCTGATATCTTAAGCTAGAGTAGTTGTGGTTAATATGGCTGCTATCAAATTTTGGCCATCGAATCATGAACATCGAACAATATTTATTAAAACAATGACCGAGCATCTTTATGATAAAAAATAACAGCAAAAATACAAATACAGTGGCAAGTGTAGACGGCGAATATACGCCATTGTTTACCAAAAATTATAATGTCTATATTAACCATACTGATGCGGGCGGTATAGTCTACCATGCCAATCATTTGGTGTTTTTTGAAAACTGCCGCCGTGATTGGTTTGGGAAACTGAATTTGAATGGGTATTTTTTGCAGACTGACGATGGAGAAATCCAGCATTTTGTTGTGAGTCAAGCAGACTTGCAATACAAAAAAGCCATTCTGTTAGATGAAGTCATCAATGTGCGTATCGATAAAGTTGAGTTAAAACCTGCCAGCATTATCTTCTACCAAAGCATTCATCGTCACAGCCCAAACAGCCTTTCTCCCGATAATGCTAATAGCAATGCCAATGCTAGCAGCAGCTTATTAAGTAGTGGCAAAATCGTCATTGCTTGTGTGCAAAACCAAGTCAAAACCAAGCCTGTATCCCATAATAAAGCCGATACTGCGGTTGCTAGCACCACGCCCATGCGCCCTATTCGTGTCCCAAAAAATTTACGCGATGCCATTGAGCAAGCGATCCACGAGCAGATGAATGCTAAGTAGTTAGATACTTAGTAGTTAGATACTTAGTAGTTAGATACTTAGTAGTTAGATACTTAGTAGTTAGATACTTAGTAGTTAGATACTTAGTAGTTAGATACTTAGTAGTTAGATACTTAGTAGTTGGATAATTAGTAGTTGGATAATTAGTAGTTGGATAATTAGTGGCTGGATAATTAGTGGCTGAATAATTAGTGGCTGAATAATTAGTGGCTGGATAATTAGTGGCTGAATAATTAGTGGCTGAATAATTAGTGGCTGAATAATTAGTGGCTGAATAATTAGTGGCTGAATAATTAGCGATAATGACTTATGCATCTTCATAGTACTAAGCCGATACTGACATTCGAGAGTATTCAGGTGCACAGTAAACGCACAGCCAGCATACCTGCCTATAATGATAGCAAGGTTAGCGATGACAATATTAACAACAAAAATATGGAAGCTACAGAAGCCACAACATCTGTGCTATCTAGTATTTGTCAAAGATGGATCAGCAAACTAAGAGCAAACACTGTCTCTCAGCCAATCATACCTGATCGTCAACGATTATTAATCGATGGCGCCACAGGCAAGCTGTTAGCAGGTCAAGTAACCGTGTTGACAGGCGCTTCTGGCAGTGGTAAATCGGTATTATTACGGGTATTGGCTGGACTATTGCCCATGAGCGGTGGCAATGTTCGTTTGCGCTCTGATGACCAATCAACCAGTAGTGCTTATTATAGTATCCATGATACTGCACCGATACAGTGGCGCACGCACGTTGCCCTACTCGCCCAGCACCCACAATTATTAGAAGGCAGTGTGCTTGAGAACTTGCAAATGCCTTATCAGCTACAAGCGCATCAGCATCGCAGGTTTGATATCGACTGGCATATCGCACAGCTTGAGCAATTGCAACGCCGCGCTGACTTTTTACAGCAAGAAATCTATCATCTATCGGGCGGCGAGCGGCAACTGGTCAACACGTTACGCCTCTTACAATTGAACCCTCGGGTGTTGTTACTAGATGAGCCTACTGCGGCCCTAGATAGTGACACATCAGCCCAGCTCGTCAATCTACTCATGAACTGGTTACAGGCAGATAGTCAGCGTACATTACTGTGGGTAACTCACGATACAAAAGACATCATGCCATTAGCCGATCAGCATTGGCAGATGCAAGCAGGGGTATTAACTGAGATATTCTAACGTTGAGTTAAGCCTGTCATGTCACTCTTTAAAATGATCTTTCTTAACAAATTCGTATTAACGTCTATCTTATATTCGTCAGTTTATATAATGAGCCACTATGAGCGGTACAGATGACATACAAGTATTTTTAACTTACGGTGATATTGCCCTTGCCAGCAGCTTAATTATCATCGTTCTTATTATCTCTTGGCGGCTACGCTTACAGCTGACCAAAACGCTGTTAATCGCGGCTATCCGCACGGTGCTCCAGCTTAGTTTTATCGGTTTGATATTGGCATGGATTTTTGCTCGTGAACAGTGGTATGAAGTCCTGTTAATTTTGACCATTATGACCTTGATTGCAGGCGCTGCTGCCAAAAATCGCGTCAAACGTAGCTATAAAGGTTTGTTAACTGACACTTTGCTGGCGGTAAGCGCTTCGGCTATATTAGTCACTGCGATAGCCATCATGGTTATTTTAAAAGTACAGCCTTGGTACACACCACAATTCGTTATTCCTATATTGGGGCTAATATTGGGCAATTCGCTCACCGCTATCTCATTGACCAGCAACCAGTTGATTGAATCCTTTCATGAGCAGCAAGGACGTATAGAGATGATGCTCAGCCTATCTGCTCGCCCATTTGAAGCAGTGCATGAACCAATACGCGCCGCCATTGTCAATGGCATGACTCCAACGCTGAACTCTATGCTAGTCGTCGGTATCGTTAGCTTGCCCGGAATGATGACGGGTCAAATATTGGCTGGCGCTGACCCCACTCAAGCGATTCGCTATCAGATAGTCACTATGTTTTTGATATGTGTGAGCAGTACGCTCGGCTGTACAATCAGCGCTTTACTCATTTATCGACGCTTTTTTAATCAAAACAAGCAACTGATATTACCTGAATAATTGAGCATAACTGCATTCAGTTGGAGTGCTGACAAATCTATAGTTGATATATTGATGTTGGCTATGATAATTTTTTTGCTTCACTCATCCATTTCTATACTTACTTAAGCGGCGAATAGCGTATCTTAAGTGACAAACAGCACAACTATCCAGTCACGTGAAATTCCATAAAAATCATATTTTTCAGCTTTATTTATGCACTGCTCAGTATTTCATATTAGTATAGTATTTGATGGCATTCATGCTACTGTATTGCTTAAATGTATCATTATTTTCTGATACCTTAGTGTTAGATAACAGGTAGAGCTTATTTAAGAGCAAAAATGCTTTTATGATTAAGCGATCTGTTCGTTCAATTGACTTCATTATCCTTTAATAATGATTAAGTCGTTTTGTACTATAGCAATAAAACCTAGCAGCCAGTCAATAGATAAGGATATTATCACGCTCAGCGGCAAACGGTTTACGTCAGCGCTGATGTGTTTTATTGACACGGATATGACTGCTTTACGACAGAATTCACCCTATTTTAAACTTCAAGGACGCTGACTATGACGCCGAATAAACCTTGGCTTGCCCATTATCCTAATGGTGTACCAAAAACTATCAACCCCGATAGATATAGCAGCATCATGGAGCTGTACGAAGAATGCTTTGAGCGCTTTCGTCTGCACCCTATGAGTATCTGTATGGGCGTGACCCATACCTACGATGATGTTGATAAAGCCTCACTTGCCGTTGCAGCATGGTTACAAGCGCAAGGCATTCCTAAAGGCAGTGTGGTTGCACTCATGATGCCAAACGTTCCGCAATATCTGCCAACGATGATTGGTATTTTGCGAGCGGGCTACGTTTGCACTCCAGTTAACCCACTTTACACTGGTCGTGAGCTGCGCCATCAATTAAATGATTCTGGTGCTCAGGTTATTTTTGTGGTTGATAACTTTGCTCAAGCACTTGAACAAGTCATTGAAGAAACCGACATCAAGCGTATTGTCCTCTCAAAAATGGGCGACATGATGGGGCTAAAGGGTATTTTGGTCAATACGGTTATCCGTCAGGTCAAACGCTTAGTGCCTAAATACAACCTGAATGATCCTAAATACGATGTGACCAAGTTTCCTGATGTGTTGAAAAAAGGCAAAAACTTGCCTATCCAAGCACCAAAAACCACACTGCAACAAAAAGCAATTTTGCAATATACTGGTGGAACAACTGGTTTGTCGAAAGGCGCTGTTTTGACTCAGCGTAACGTTGTCGCCGCTGCGATGCAGTCAGAAGCTTGGTACCGCCCTATCACCTCAGATATTAATGAGGTCTATATCAATATGGTCATGGCGTTACCGCTTTATCATATTTTTGCCTTTATGCTGACTCTGTTAGGCATGCGCTCAGGTTACACCTTTATCTTGATTCCTAACCCACGCGATATGCCAGGCTTTGTTAAAACGCTGTCAAAACAGCCGTTCCATATATTGCCAGCGGTGAATACTTTGTTTAAAGGCTTGCTTGATCAACCAACCTTTAAAGATTTGGACTTTAGCTCGCTACGCATCTCACAAGCAGGTGGTATGGCAGCAACTGAACAAACAGCTGCTCGCTGGTTAGAAGTCACTGGTTGCCCGATGGTCGAAGGTTGGGGTATGACTGAAGGCGTTGCAGCTGGTACGGCTAACGTCATCACTGATCGCAAATTTAACGGTACGATTGGTATACCTGTCCCTAGCGTAGATATCATTGTCGTTGATGATGAAGGTAATCGTGTCGGCTTACATCAAGCTGGCGAGATGTGCATTAAAGGTCCAAACATTACCTCAGGCTATTTTAATAAAGACAATAGCAATGACTTTACCAGCGATGGTTACTTCCGTACTGGCGATATCATCAGTATGGATGAACGGGGCTATATCACTTTACTTGATCGCAAAAAAGATATGATTTTGGTTTCAGGCTTTAACGTCTTCCCAAATGAAATCGAGTCAGTCATGCTAGATTATAAAGGCATCATTGATTGCGCAGTGATCGGTATTCCTGATGACCACCAAGGCGAAGCAGTCAAAATTTATATCGTCCCTGCTGATAACAATGTTACCAAGAGTGATATTAAAGAGTTTGCTTTGGACAATTTGACTGGTTATAAATGCCCACGTCATATCGAATTCGTAAGCGAGTTACCAAAGAGTAATGTGGGTAAAATATTGCGTCAAAAGCTACGTGAAAAGCATATGTCGGATAATCCTCAAACCCTGTAATGCATAGATTTTAGATTTTTAAAAAGAAGACAATAAAAAACCCTCAACTTTAAAGTTGAGGGTTTTTTATTGTCTTCT
>NZ_JABASQ010000027.1 GCF_016107535.1 Psychrobacter cibarius
TGTCAGGCTCGCTTAGTCTACTATTTGTAGTACTTTCGCTTGCCTTCCTTGTATCCAAATTATATTGAACCGACTATATCAACATAAAAACAACTTGGTATTATAAAAACAACTTGGTATTTGAATGGTTACTGGCGCTTGTATCGCTATCATTGCTTTGTAATAATGCCTGCATCTACTAGCGTCTCATGTCAGTTATTGGGGCAGCAAGCACAATAATTTTGAGATAAATGTCTCTATATAATAATTGAAGCAATAAAGGACTTTATATGAAAAATATGACCAAGGTAATGATGGTAAGCGTTTTAGCAGTGGGAACATTGGCAGCAGGTTGTCAAACCACATCTACGCCAAGTGCACCCGTTACCCAGCCTATTACCTCGGATGCCTTACAAGCCTATCATTGGCAACTCGTGGATGCCAAAAACACCAAGGGCGAGACCATTACTCCATTATTCTTTAATCCAGGCGAACCATTAACCCTCGATTTTGTGACGGCGAATGGGAGCAATATCGTTACTTTGATGAATACTTGTAACAATATGAGTGCTGAATATAAGGTAGCAAATGGCGAGGTAACATTGGGTCCAGTAAGAAGCACAAGAATGGCTTGCCCTGCCCCACAAGCCAGCTTTGATAGCGCCGTACTAGCAACCGTAAATGGTAAATATAGCATGAGCAAAAATGCCAATAACGTGCCTGTATTGACCATTAGCAATGCGAACCAAGTAGCGAATTTTAAAGCGGTTGCTAAATAATCATTGTCGTATAGAGTGCTAAACTAGCCACTCAATAAAAAAGCCTCACTTATTAATAGTGAGGCTTTTTTTGTCTATATTTATTGTCTGAATACTGAATTTAGGCTTAGCGCAGAACTAAATCCTCAGTAAATAATCCGATTATTTAGAAAATATAGTGTGCCCATAATAAATACGGAATTAATGAACATACGATGAAAAGTTAAAAATACTACTTAAACCTATTTGCTAGCCATATGACCAGCTCACGAGCTGGCGCATTATCCAACGCTTGAGGGAATTGGGCATACGTCATAACACAGTCATTCAGATCCGTCAGCATATGCAACAGCAAGCCCAAACCTATGACTCTATATGGCTTAGGCAGCACTAACATAGCCACATATACTGCCATTGCATAATAACTGTGCAGCGGGTGAAAGTTAATACTACAGCGATTGGGCGAGAAGATAGGCGTTGCTAGCAGATGATCCAAATCAACCAACATAGTGGCGAGCAGTATCAGATAAACCTTTTTATAATCATTGCGGAAAAACACATAGGCACCCATTAAAGGCATGCCGAAGTGAAAAAAGTAGTGAATTAAGGTTTGCGTTATTGACCTTTTGCCTATCTCATCGTGACCGTTCGTTTTCTAAGTTTATTCTACCTAAAAAACAGTGCATTGGATTCAACCGTGTTCAAACAAACCTCATGTGCCAACGCAACAAATGCCTTAGTAGCAGCGCTCTGATACGCGCCTTTTCGTTGTAGTAATACCGCTGTACGCTGGAGCAAAGACGGCGCTAAGGTAATCGCCACCAGCTCATCATAATTATGAGCGATGTTGGAAGGTAATAAGGTGGTCAGTTGGGTATGGCGAACCATTTCGATCACTGCGCTGAGCGAGTTTGCCTCCATCAGTACGTTTGGCGCAATGTCATGCTGGCGACAATAATGCTCAATCTGTTCGCGCGTGGCAAATTCGCGGCTCAGCAATACCAGTGACTGCGCGTGTAGCGTTGGCAAGTCAATCGCCATTTGCTTAGCAAGAGGGTTATGTTTACTAACAACCAGTGCAAGCGTCTCTATCAGCAAGGTTTGTGTATCAATATCGGCAGACTGCACATCTTCAAAAGCAATACCCACATCAAACTCATCATCGAGTATTTGCTTTTCCATCTGCTCCTGTGACATCTCCTGCACGCTTAGCGTAAGGCTCGGATAACGAGTATGAAACGCTTTGATTAAAGGTCCAAGCAAATACGTGGTAAAGGTAGGCGTAATTGCAATCCGCAACGCACCGCGACTGAGATCCTGTACGTCGTGAATGGCGCGCCGTCCTTCCTCCAAATCCTGCAAGGCTCTATGGGCATAGCACGCATAGACGTCACCGGCATCGGTCAATGTGACACGGCGACCAGAGCGATCAAATAAAATCGCGCCTAGACCTTCTTCCAACTGCTTAATCTGCTGCGATAACGCTGGCTGTGAGACGTACAAAGACGCTGCTGCTTGGGTAAAGCTTTGGTGCTCTGCCACTGCCAAGAAATACTTAATGTGCCGAAGAATCATGGGTCATCTCGTGTGGATTAGGGATTGATAAAAGTTTGGTCATAAGTAATTATTATCGACATCATAACATACTAGTATTTTACCTTATAACGATAGTGACGTATCATTCCTTTTATCGACTTCACAGAGGCCAACGCGATGAAAGATATTATTGAAGGTTTTCTAAAATTTCACAGTGACGCCTATCCTAAGCGCGCCGATTTATTCAAAAATTTGGCGACCAAACAAAACCCGCGCACGCTGTTTATTTCTTGTTCAGACAGCCGCTTAGTGCCTGAGCTCGTTACCCAACACGAACCCGGTGGTCTGTTTGTGATTCGCAATGCGGGTAATATCGTCCCATCTTATGGTCCTGAGCCTGGCGGTGTATCGGCGTCAGTTGAGTATGCTGTTACCGCTTTAAAAGTCACGGATGTGGTGATTTGCGGGCACTCAGACTGCGGCGCGATGACTGCGATTGCCAACTGCACCTGCATGGATCATATGCCAGCGGTAGGCAGCTGGCTACGCTATGCTGACTCAGCACGGGTGGTCAATGAAGTCCGTAAACATGCCAGTGATAGCGAGCGGGTCGCTTCTATGGTTCGTGAAAATGTCATCGCCCAAATCGAAAATATCAAAACCCATCCGTCTATACGTTTGGCGCTAAGAGAAAATCGTTTGGCACTACATGGCTGGGTTTACGATATCGAGTCCGGTGACATCGATGCCTTAGATGGCGTGACCAATGAATTTGTCTCATTGGCCACGCACACTGAGGTTCGCGCTTATCCGCTATCACCACTTGCAGTCGCCGTTTAGTGTTACATAACTGTCATTATCAATGACTATGCATAATCGAAAAATCAATTAATCCAAATGATTCATAAGCATCATTAACCCAATAACCACCACCAACCTCAAAAGGTATTATTATGATTCAGTCTCAAGTAAGCAACACCGCACGTCAAACATTAACGGACACCATCATTGCTGCCAAAGCGGCAAAGAATCTGTCATTTGAGCAAATCGCTTCAGGAACAGGCTTGAGTGATGTCTTTGTCACTGCCGCTTTGCTAGGTCAACATCCGCTACCTGCTGATGCCGCCCAAAAAGTTGGTGAAACTTTAGGACTTGATGAGGACGCCATCGCGTTACTACAATGCATTCCATCACGAGGCAGCGTTGGTAGTGAGATTCCTACTGACCCGACAATTTACCGTTTTTATGAGATGATGCAGGTATATGGCACCACGCTAAAAGCCTTGGTTCATGAGCAATTTGGTGATGGTATCATCAGTGCCATTAATTTCAAAATGGATATCAAAAAAGTAGCTGACCCAGAAGGTGGTGACCGCGCAGTGATTACTCTAGATGGTAAATTCCTACCGTTCAAACCTTTTTAAATGACGCTTTAAACAGCAGTTTTATCAGCGGTTTTTAAAAGTAGCACTTATTGAAAAAGTCGGCGTTCGGCATATAGTGACGTCGGCTTTTTTGGCGACTCAGGCGGTGATTTTTTGGTACTGCCTTTCTTAATACGGATTTTATATTATTCATGAGTACCGATCATATCTCCTCCACGGCGCGTTCGTCGATACTGACCTTGCTGTTTCCTATGCTGGTGATTGCTGGGTTGGCGATGACGCTGCGCCCAACGATCACTTCTACTGGTCCGTTGCTGACAGAGATTCGCCTAAGCACAGCTACGGGTTTGCAAGCCGCCTCTTTATTGGTGGTGCTGCCGATGTTGTGTATGGGCATATTTCCGCTACTGTTGCCGTGGATTGGGCGACGATTTAGTGAAAGCGCATGGATCACAGGCGGTCTGTTGGCGATTGCCTTCGCGGGTTTATGGCGCTTGTGGTTAGACACGGGAGGGATGCTAATTGCCAGCGCCTTAGTAGGCGGTACGGGTATTGCCATCGTGCAAGCAATGGCGCCTGGTGTGGTCAAACGCTGGTATCCTGCACGCGTGCCACTTGCTATGGGTGTTTACTCTGCCGCACTGATGACTGGTGGCGGGGTTGCCGCTATCTTGAGTCCGGTAGTCGCTCAACATTACGGCAGTTGGCAATCCGGTTTGGGTATTTGGCTGATAGTGCCAGTTTTTGCCCTCGTACTGTGGTGGCGGCGACCCTCTGAGCAGATGGAAAATCGAGACGACGGGGTAAGAATCAACTTTTTTGGCAATCGCCGTGCTTGGCTGCTGGCAAGTTATTTTGGTCTGGCAAACGCTGGATATGCTTGTATGATTGCATGGTTGCCAAGCTATGCGCAGACTTTGGGCTGGAGCGCGCAAAGTAGTGGCGAGCTGATCGGTATCATGACGATTTTTCAGGTCATTGGTGCGCTAGTTATTCCAATGTTGTCCGCCCATCGTCTCGACCGCCGACCTTGGTTGTTTTTTGCCGTAGGGATACAAATCGCTGGATTTATAGGTTTGATTACCATGCCGACAGCTTTGCTCATCTTGTGGATTGCCTTGATTGGCTGTGGTCTTGGTGCCTGCTTTTCATTGACACTGACCGTCGCGTTAGATCATTTGTCAAAACCCAAACTCGCTGGGGCACTGGCAGCATTTGTCCAAGGCATTGGCTTTATTATTACCGCCATCGCGCCTTATGTCGCAGGTGTGCTACGCGAGTCGACTGGCAGTTTTCAAGCGGTTTGGTGGATGCTATTGATCAGCCTTATCGGCATGCTGTTTGTCACCATCAAGTTTGCCCCAGCAAGTTATCATCAGGCAATTGATTTGTCTAAGCTTTGATTCAGGCGTATTGAGTCACGTCATGCGATATTCAAAACAACCTCAAGGATTAACTATGAAAGGACTAATTATGAAAAAACTCGTTATCTATGCCGCGCTTGCAACTTCACTGTTGTCCATCGCCGCGTGTGCCAACACTTCGCACTCACAGTATCAAGTGCAAGCGATCAAACCAAACATAATAACCCAAGGAGCAGAGATGGCAACCATTCCATTATTGACTGGCGAGATGGCACAGAACATGGTGAATGCCGCCGCATTAGAAGCCAAAAACAACAATTTGATGGTATCTGTCACCGTCGTTGACGCCTCTGGACAAACCTTAGCAGTGCTCAGAGATCACCGCGCTGGCGTGCATACCGTGCGTGCCAGTTATAAAAAAGCCTATACCGCAAACTCACAAAAAAGAGAAACGGCGGTCATCGCCAAAGGCATCAAAGACGGCACGATTCCTGAAGACCTACGCTATCTGGATGAAAACATCCTTATCTTAGATGGCGGCGTACCCATTCATATCGATGGTATCGTAGTCGGTGGTATCGGGGTGGGCGGCGCACATGGCAGCGAAGATGTACACATTGCCAAAGCAGGTCTAAAAGCATTAGATCAGCAGTAGAGCGCGCTAAAATTTTAAGACAAATATTCCACACATTATGCTGTTCGAAAGTTGATAAGCCTGTCTGTTCTTATATCTATTGTTACTTCTATAAAATAAGAAGGAGAGAAACCATATAATGATTCCTCTCCTTCTAAAATGTGCCATTAAAGTAGCCCATGTCTTAATCTAGCCATTTTTAGCCCATATAGATGCCTCAATTAAATTGAGGACATACTCTAGATTAATGACGCCAGATCCGTAAGCTTCTCAAGCACGATATCTGGTGAATATTTCTCCAGTTGCACATGGGTTTGAGCACCAGTGAGCACCCCAATACATAGACCACAATGGGCATTTTTGCCTTCTTCGATATCGATGCCGCTGTCCCCTGCTTTCAATACCTGTTGCGAATGCTCAATCCCAAACTTGTCCATAGCAAGGGTAATCATATCTGGCGCAGGACGACCATTATGCACATCATCCGCTGTAATCAAAGCATCAATATCACGACCCACTGACCATCCTAAAAGGGTCAATATCTTATTGGCAGTCTGAATATCGTAGCCCGTATTTAGCACGACTTTTCTACCTGACTGCTTTAACTGATTGAAAAAGTCTAGCATGCCATCGAAGGTTGCTACCGTGTCCTTGGTATAGGCTGATGCCAACGCTGATTTAAACGTATTAAAGGCAGCATCCGTCCATTTTTCACTATCAGCGGTCGCGGTATTGTCATATTTGCATACTTCATTGAGTATATCGCTAATGGCTTGTCGCTTTTCTTTGCCAGCCCCAAACTCTAAACACACCTCTAGATTGATCTGAATGTCTGTTAGACCAACCTGTTGTAAGGTGTGATTGATCGCATCACATACGGTCTTATAAACCAAATTGTTTTCATTGACGGTCGTGCCTGCCATATCAAAGACACACAGTTTGATCGCGTCGAATGGCGCTTTGATACGATGGATATCTGTATTCATTATTTTGACTCCAATACTAAATTAATTAACTCTTCACCAAAGGCAAATCCCGTTGATGCGCCTGTGCCACTTGTGATGGTACCGATGGCAACGCCTGATTCTGGTGATGCTTTGAACACGACATTGTCGGCACTTGGATAGACCCCTAACCAGTGCTGAGTGATGTCTACCTCACCGATATCCATGACTTTTTTGAACTCGTTGATGATTAAGTTATCTTGATAAGTGTCTCTAAAGGGCAGCTCTTTATCACAGTAATTATGACTGTCACCAATGATAAGTGAGCCATCCGCTGATTGAACAACGATTAAATGTACGCCAGCCTTGCGCTCAGCAGCTTGGGTGTCATCTAGTAAGCTGATAAGCGCACGGGCTTCTGGTAGCTGGGCAAACCCATCATAACGAGCAAAACTCAGATCTGACATGACAGCAGCATTTAGTTTGAACGCTTGCCTTGGCATCACGCGCATCATATTGAGGGTACAGAGTTTGGCATCAGACTGCGCTAAAGTATCAGGATATAAGCCCTGTAAATCTGCCCCAGGACAGATCACACAATGCGCCGTATGTAATGTCCCTCGACTGGTATGAACAGTGGGCAAGTCAACCACCTGAACCGTGGTTTTGTTATAAAAATCCACGCCATGCACTTGTGCTAACCAGTCCGCCAATTTGCCAATCGCGGTATTTGACTCGACTCTCAGCTCGTGCGGGCTATATAAAACGCCCAAACCTGTTCTAAGATAAGGCGTCTGCTCCTGTATTTCTGATTGGCTCAATAAGCGACAGGACTCGCCCATTTCAGTCTTCAAAAACGCATCGGCAACGCTCATCGCTTCAGGGCGCTGAACCAGCATGTGCAGACCAGTATGCTCAACCTTGATACCGGCTTTTGGCGCGATGTCTGCCCAGATATTGCGTGAGTGCATGGCACGTTGCCAATGCTCACCGCTACGCTGACCACTAACCGTCACAAAGCCAAAGTTACGAATCGAGGCATCTTTATTCTGTGCTTCACGCTCTACCAACGCCACTTTCAGCCCTTTTTTTACGGCAGCATAAGCGCTGGCAAGACCAACGATACCACCCCCAACGACGACCACATCATACTGTTTATCTGATAATTTACTTGTCCCTACCATAACTTTTTTCTTCTTTATGATTGATTACAAATGATACTCAATTTATGTTTTAGCGGCTCAATCCTTGTTTTAAGGATTTCACTAGCCGATGAAATAGTGCAATTGAACAATGACTACTCATCACGGTTTTTATAGATTCATTTACGATTCAGTTTGTCCATGGAAAAACGCTCTGTGCTTATCTAACAGCTCAGCCGTCAGTGGCTCGCCGTACGTTTTACTGTTTTTGATTTGATTGTCAGGAGCGACTGTTTCACCGTCATAAATCACATTTGGGTATATCGTCAATAATTTTGGACGCGCATTTTTAACAATGATTTCAGCCATTTTTATCGCATTTGGATTGGTGTTCTCGCCTTTATCAATAACGGCTACCGATTCCGTTAGCGTATAATTTCCTTCACTTGGGTCAACATAATCAATGGGCAAGCCTTGTGCTTTGTTTGCGATTGCTTGATGACGCAAGCCAAAACCAATCGGTACCTCACCTGCCATCACTTTTTTGATCGGACCTGAGCCTGACAACTCCAAGTTTGGACCCGCATTGGTGCGGATATCATTCATAATTTTCTGCCCTTCAGCGCCCATTCCATAAGTAGCGGTGACGTCTTGAATAAAGAGCCAACCTGTCGATGAGCCATTAGGATCCACCATCGCAATTTTATTTTTGTAGATCGGGTTTGCCAAATCCTTGGCACTGGTTGGTCTGGGCAGATTTTGCGCCGCCATCTCTTTTGTGTTTAAAATAATAGCGCCCGTAAAACCCAGTATTGGTGCATAGTAATTTGGGACCGCCACTTGCGGGTCAACGTCAAAGGTCAATTCTTTAAACATAGGATGCTTGGCTTGGGCACTTTCTAAGTAGAACGAGCTCATCGTCACCATATCAGCCTCTGTATTATCGCCTTCTGCCAGCAAACGCCCACCCAACTCCCCTGTCCCAAAAGACTGAAAGACATACTGACCTTCATAGCCTGCTTCGTCTAAAACCTCTTGGATGACCTCGACCGCTTCTTCGTCGGCATTGCTATAAATGACGACTTCTTCGACGTTGCTAGAAGCACCTCCTTCCGACTCAGGTGAACTACAACCTGCTAAGACGATCCCACACGCGAAACTTGCCACTAACGTTTTGAATAAAAACATTATTTGTCCTATTATTTGTTGAGGTTTTAATAATGAAAAAGGTGTTGCTTAAAATACAAAACCAAAATAAGTCTTATCAATGCGCTTGACCAATGGGTAAGACTAAGAAGACGTTGGTACCACCATTGACTTAGGTTTTTTCTTGGTTTTTATTACCGTTGTACCAGAGAGCCGTTTGCTATAAATATGACGGACAATAGCAAACAACATCAGTGCGCCAATATTGGTCAGCAATATCATTAGCGACAAGATAAAAATCTCATCGAAGCGCGCAAAGTGCTGTAGCTCGACTATCTTAGTGGTGAGTACCATGGTTTTGGCACCTGAAATAAAGATAACCGCGCTAATCGTCACCATGGCACTGATAAAATAGAATGAAGCGACTTCAATCAGCGTAAAAAACGAATTGGGCACGACGATGCGGCGTAACGATGTAAACCATGAATCGCCCAATAAACCAGCCGTCGTCTCCCAGCCCAAATTCATTTTAGACAGTGCGTTTTTACTCATTAAATAAGGCGTGGCAAAGTAATGAATGATGTTGCTAATCACGATAATAAAAATAGTATTGGCGACCGCCGACCCCGAAAACACCATCAAATAGGCAATACCGACGACCATTCCAGGCACCGTATTGGTCACCAATGCCGAGCTTTCAATACTGAATTTTCCCAGTTTAAAAAGGCTTGAGCGCTCGTATAACAGGGCTGAAAAATACGTAATCAAGGTGCCAAACACTGCTGTTAATACCGCCACAAGTAATGAATTTTTATAGACCCGCATCAGATTGGCAGACTCTAACGCCTCGCTGACGATCTCGGTGGTGAAGACCATCTGATAAGGCCATGATTTAATCCATGGGATGATGAATATCACGGCGAATACCAGTAATAGTGAGGCTAAAATCACACTCGATAACACCGCCAAAACACGGTCTTTGATTTTTGAGGTAGGCAGATCAATCATTTCAACTGAGTCATAGCGCACATTGAAGCGTGCCACGTACCATAGTATGGCGATGCTTAGGATGGATGGCACCAGCATAAATAGCGCAACCACTGCCCCTTTTTCGAATGAAGGTGACGCGCCTAAGATTTGGGTATAAAGCTCAGTGGCGATGACGCTATATTGCCCCCCAATCGACGCTGGAATACCAAAGTCTGTAAAGGCTAAAAAGAAACATTGAATCATCGCTGCTGCAAAGGTGCCGATTAGAGGGCGCACCACAGTCATATCAAACTGGCGATAAGGAGAGTCTCCCATCAACTCTGATACAACGACAAACTTTTTGTCCAAATACTGGAAAGTATTGTTCAATAATAAAAAAGCAATGGGCAAGGTATAAATGGTATAACCAAGCCACATGCCATAAAAGCCATATATGTCCTCAAACAGCTGAAAGCCAAGAATCTGAGTCAGCAAACCTTGTTTACCAAAAGTATAAATAATGGCAAAGCCATAAGTTACGGTTGGCAACAACATAGGAAATAATGCCGCCAGCTTAATAAATTGTTTAAAACCTTTGGGCAAATTGCTCCAATGCACGGTATAAGCCAAAATAAAGCCAAAAAACGTCGCGCTAAGCGCACTCATCGTCGCCACAAAAAAGCTGTTTTGCATGGTCTGCAAAAAGCCATCACTGCTCAAAATACTGGTGTAGTTTTCTAGCCCTAATGCATCACCGACATTCAAAGACAGTGCCAGCAGTTTGACTAATGGCACAAACATAAACATGACGAATAAAACAGCAACGAATAGCCAAATTGCTTTTACGAGGGGTGAATTGCTCAATTTCATAAATATCCAAGACGATCAAATGGTCAAATACGTTCATTCACAACATTTTTATTTTTAATCAATATTAGTTGATGGTGGCATCTTTTTGTTTTTGCTGATGACTGTCTTTGATAACGTTAAGATCGTCGGTATTGTCGATAGTGTCAATACCATCGATATCGTCATAACGATGAGTCACCACACTGTCATCCTGACCGTAATGTTGGCGCTGAGTATATTTGCTTAAAGGGTCGATAGTTGCGCCATCATCCGCGAATAAACTTAAGATATTGCGACGCTTGATATTGAGCTGATTGAGAATGAAGTTTTTGACAAAATCATTGGCTGGGTTGCGAATGATTTCCGTTGGTGTCGCGAACTGTGCCACTTTGCCATCTGATAGCAGCAAAATACGATCAGATAACGTCATGGCTTCTTCTGGATCATGAGTGACTATTAAAGTCGTCAACTGATAACGAACTGAAATCTCACGAATACGCGCTTTGATGGTTTCTTTGATGACACCATCTAGCGCAGATAAAGGCTCATCTAATAGCAGTATTTTAGGCTTCATCACCAAAGTGCGTGCGAGTGCCACGCGTTGCTTTTGACCACCAGACAGTTGGCTGATGCGTTTATTTAGGTGGGCTTCGATATCGAGTAAGTCGACCAGTTCATCGACTTCTGCTTGCGTGCTAATATGGGGATTATTGCGTAAACCGTATTCGATATTTTGTTTGACATTTAGATTGGGAAACAGTGCATAGTCTTGAAAGACAATATTGAAGCCTCTTTTTTTCATCGGCACTCGTGTAATGTCTTCGCCGTTATAAGCAAGACGACCGCCATTGATACCTGTCAAACCTAAGATAATATGCAATAAAGTCGTTTTACCACAGCCAGAAGGCCCTAAGATTGAGACAATTTCGCCCTTATTAATTTTGAGGGAAATATCTTCAAAGATAACTTTATTCTCATACTTTTTCGTCACACCTCTAAGCTCTAACATATCAACCAACCTGATCATTTATTATTTGTATTGCCTAGGTCAGCAGTGTAGCCAGTAGTTGTGACATTTTGGTTAAAGAGCCATGACAATACGATGACATCAAACAACGTTAGGGCGTGTCCTCAATTCAATCAATTACTCTCTAAATGGGCTAAAAATGGCTAAATTTTGTTAAACATCGTCAAATAGCTTATCAATATCTCGATATTAACAGCGCTATTTTCCTTGTTTGACGGCAATTTATCTCATTTTTATCACCATTTTTAAAATGAGGACACGCCCTAGATAAAGTATCGAAAACAATCCCGTGAGCATTTATCAAAATAGAAGACCTCATTTAATCTTATTAAGTGAGGTCTTCTAAAAACAGAAAGCCTGCCAATAGATGACAGACAAAATGCGTTAAACGTAGATGTTATTGATGAGAGTCTGTTGAGTAGTCGTTAGGCTTCATGAGCCAATTTCCTCAGCTTGTGACGCAGTATTTTTCCGACAGTTGATTTGGGTAACTCGTCTATGAATTCGATATGGCGCGGGCATTTATAGGCGGCCAGATTTGCTTGGCACAGCACTCTAATCTCATCTTCATTTAAGCTATCATCAGATTTTACAACGTAGGCTTTGACCGACTGACCCTGCAACTTATCATCGATACCAACCACTGAACATTCGGCAACCTTAGGGTGCTCCTCAATAATGTTTTCTACTTCGTTAGGATAAACGTTGAAGCCACTGACGATAATCATGTCTTTCTTACGGTCATATATTTTGATAGCGCCATGCTCGTTCATAGATGCAATATCACCTGTTTTTAAGTAACCATCAGCGGTAAAAAACGTCGTATTGTCAATATTATGATAATGAGTAATGACATTGTCACCTTTGATGCACATCTCACCAACTTCATTTATGGCGAGAATATTTTCATCATCATCACGGATACTGATATCGACACTAGGCAGAGGTAACCCCACGTTGCCACTATATTCAGTGCCATTAAATGGATTGGCGGTACCCACGCCTAACGTCTCAGACATACCCCAGCCTTCGAGGATAGGCAGACCTGTGACTTCACGCCAGCGCTTAGCGGTTTCAGGGGTCGCTGCCATACCACCAACTACAGTTAATTTGCATGCAGAAAAATCCAGCTCCTTAAATTTTGGGTTCATCAGCAGGGCTTGGAACAAAGTATTAACACCAGGCAATAGATGAAAAGGACGCTTGCGCAATATCTTGATAAACCCTTCAATATCACGTGGATTGGTAACCAGTGTGAGATGCTGACCCACACTCAACCCAACTATTGAGCAGATAAACGCATAAATATGATACAGCGGTAAAACGATAATGGTATTTATTTGAGTACTATCAGACATGGCGTCATAGACTGGCTTGAACCATTCGACAAACTGGTAAGTGGCGGTCACAACATTTTGATTGGTAATCAAAATACCTTTGGCAACACCTGTCGTACCGCCAGTATATTGCAGCATTAATAAGTCGTCCGCTTGAATGGTAGGACGAGAATAGCTTAATTTTTTGGCGCATTTTAAAACGGCTTTATAGCGAGTCACGGTATAACGAGAATTGGATTTCAACTGATAACGGGGAATGGCTTTTTTGACATATTTGGCAGCGATATTAACAAGCGCACCTTTCACTACTCCTAACATATCGCCAATCTTGCTGATGACCACGGTTTTGACAGGCGTGTCTTTGATGATTTTCTCTAACGTTTTGCAAAATGGTTCTAATATAAATAATACAGCAGTATCTGAGTCAGCCAATTGATGTCTCAATTCACGAGGACTATACAGCGGATTGATGAGCGTTGTGACCATACCAGCGCGAATTATCCCTATGACAATAGGCAGGTACTGGTTGACATTGGGCATCATGATGCCTATGACCGAACCCTTTGCTAGACCCAGACTTTGAATCCAAGCCGCAATAGCCAATGACAGGCTATCCACTTGCCCATAAGAATAAGTAACACCCATGTTGGTGATAAATTCATGGCTGGCATATTCTGTTAATTTGTCATCAAACATGTCAATCAATGTATTATGTGGCGGCGCTATCTGTGCATTTATCCCTTTAGGATAATGCTGCGTCCAAAACTGATCCATAACTTACCTTCCTTGGTAATCAACTTATGAAAAACTCAATGGCTTTGAAGCATTTCTCATAAAAAACCTAACTACTGAACCTGCTGCCATCCTGACGTTGCATCATACTCATCTTGATGGGCAAATAAGGGATGTGCTTTTGCTTCACTGAGGCTAAGCACAGGGGTGACACAGACATCAACGAGCGCAAAAACTTGCTGCCAATGCTCAAGTGTTTGACTGGCAAATTTATCGCCTACCGTCTTAGCCGCCGCTTGGCTTTCACAGGTATTTGGCATAACCCCAAGTTGCCAATGGCTATTTTTGAGCGCAGACAAATCCAATACTTCACACAGCCCTTGCCAGAATTTCAGCTCTAATGAACCAACAGCCATATAGCGCTCGTCTGAAGTTTTGTATAGGCGATAACAAGGTAATAATCCACCCAGAAAATCATGATGCGGTGCTGGTTGTTGCCCTGAAAAGCTTTTCACCAGTGCTCCCGTTGCCTTTGGCATGACCATATGCTGGTACAAGCTGTGCGTCATACTAACGGCAACATGACGACCTTCGCCCGTCCGCTGGGCGGCGAATACAGCAGCTAGCAATGAAATCACAGCGGTGTCACTACCGCCTGCCAAATCTGCAAATTGAACATTAGGCATCGCCTGCTCGCCATCCGCCGTTTTTAGTTGGTCTAAAACACCGCTCATCGCCATAAAGTTAATATCATGACCAGCTTTAGGAGCCCAGTCATGATTAATTTCAGTTTTCGAATCGCTATTTGCCAAACCATAACCAGTGATTGATACCATGACCAATTTTTGATTAATCGCATGCAATGCTTTGGCATCTAACCCCATACCTACTAAAACGTCAGGGCGAAAGCTATCCAACATCACATCAGCGTCTTTGAGATGCGCTTTAATAGCAGCAATACCTTGAGGATCACGGAAGTCATGACTTTCAATGGTTTTGCCATGATTTAGTGCTTTAAATAATTCACCAAAGGCTCTAGCAGGATCACCATTTTTGGGTTCAATCTTAATGATTTCTGCGCCCAAATCAGCCAGCAAACGTGTGGCAAAGGGTCCCGGTAAATTACGAGTCAAATCAACGACGCGCAGCCCTTGTAAGCAATCTGCCATCAAGTCCACTATTGAACCAGTGCTCGTATTAATTGCAGAATCAAGCATAGAATGAATCGTAGAATTAACCATCAGCTCAGTCATCAGAAAGCACCTCACCTTTATCTGCCATATCTAGCAGAATTTGCGCTGGCTCAAAACGCTCACCGTATTGAGCCACGAGTTCACGGCTACGGGTGATGAACGCCTCTAACCCCATGGCATTGATGAACTGTAGCGTACCACCTTGATGTGGCGCAAAGCCCCAGCCAAAAATAGAGCCGATATTGGTATCAGCGACAGAGCGCACGACGTTTTCTTGATAGCATTTAGCAGATTCGTTGGCTTGGATAAACATCAAACGATCGATTAAGTCTTGCTGTGATGGCTGCTCTAATTTTACTGGATATAAATTCATCAGCTCAGGCCACAAGTATTTGTCGCCATTATTGGCATACTCATAAAAGCCTTTGCCGTTCTTTTTGCCCTCGCGATTGTGTTCTTTGACCAGCTTTTTGAGTATCTCGTACGAGGGACGCACAGTGATAGGTTTGCCTTCAGCTTGCATATCCAACTGCTGCTGTTCGCTGACATGTAATGCTAGACTTAGCGACACTTCATCCTGTAATGCTAATGGCGGCATGGGCATGCCTGTTTTCATACCAGCGACCTCAATGCTACGTGGGTGGATACCCTCTGCTAGCATCGCAATGCCTTCTGACACATACGTACCAAATACACGTGACGTATAAAAACCACGACTATCATTGACGACGATTGGTGTTTTACCGATTTGCAGCACATAATCAAAGGCTTTTGCTAAAGTGGCGTCATCCGTTTGCTCGCCCATGATAATCTCAACCAACGGCATCTTGTCGACTGGCGAGAAGAAGTGTAGCCCGATAAATTGATTGGGACGCGTGCTGGCTTTTGCCAATCCAGTGATAGGCAGTGTCGACGTATTGGACGCATAGACAGCAGTGTTAGAAATCACTGCCTCAGACTGCTGAGTACACTTGGCTTTAATCTCACGATTTTCAAACACCGCTTCAATGATAAGATCACATTCTGCCAAATCCTCATAAGACACTGTTGGCTTGATGCGATTGAGTAACGCTTGCTTTTTCTCTTCAGTAGAGCGTTTACGACTAATGGCTTTATCCAAAATGGTGGCAGAATACGCTTTGCCTTTTTCAGCACCTGCTATGTCAGTGTCAAGAAGTACAACGTCGATTCCTGCCTTTGCAGTGATATAAGCGATGCCCGCGCCCATCATGCCTGCACCTAAAATACCAACTTTTTTGGTTTTATAGTGCTCAAAACCATTTGGACGCGATTGACCTTTTTTAATACTATTCAGCTGAGTCCATAGCGTATTAATCATATTTCTAGATTCAGCAGACAGCACACAAGCGGCGAAGTAACGCGACTCAAGCTCAAGTCCTGTATCGATATCCACTAAGCAGCCTTCAAACACGCAAGACATGATATGAGTAATGGCTGGATAATTGCCGTGTGACTTTTGGTTGGCCATGGCAGGTGCAATAGAAAACACTGGCACTATGTTGGGATGCTTACTATCACCGCCGGGAACTTTAAAACCTTTTTTATCCCATGGCTGCTGGGCACTGGGATTGGCTGTAATCCAGTCTGTCGCCTGCTTGAGCATATCTGCTTTGTCAGTGGCAACGGCATCAATTAAACCCATGTCTTTAGCAGCAGTTGGACGCAGCTCTTTACCTTGGGTCATCAATTCTAACGCTGATTGAATACCGACCAATCGCGGTAAACGCTGAGTACCGCCGCCACCCGGTAGTAAACCCAGCTTGACTTCTGGTAAACCCAATTTGGTTTTAGGCGAATCAATCGCGATACGATAATGACAGGCCAATGCCAACTCCAAACCACCGCCAAGTGCCGTTCCACTCATGGCAGCGACGACAGGTTTACCAGATTTCTCTAGTTTGCGTAAACTGGCTTTCAGGTCTTCGACCAGCTCAAACGCTTGTTCAGCGGTTTTAATATTAGCCAACTGATCAATATCAGCACCGACCACAAACGTCTCTTTGCCAGAGGTTAAAATCAAACCTTTGGCGGACGCGTCGTTAATAAAGCTGTCAGTCATCACTGCAAAACTATCGGTGAAACCGTCACCGATGACATTCATTTTGCGGCTGCTTTGGTCAATCGTGACGGTGATAATGCCATCATTATCACGATGGGCAGAAAAGTGGTTCAATGCATTGATGGCGTCTACGCTGTTTGTGCTCATTTCAAATCCTTTTTATATTATTCTATATCGATATCAGTCACTAGAAACTAATGACAATCACTAAAATCTATTAGCGCTATACGCGCTCAATGATAGTGGCAATACCCATACCGCCACCCACACACAGCGTAATCATCGCGGTTTTTAGATCGCGACGTTCTAACTCGTCAAGGACTGTGGTCATGAGCATCGCGCCCGTGGCACCAAGTGGATGACCCATAGCGATGGCACCACCATTGACGTTGACGATATCAAGCGAGAGTCCGAAGTCATCGGCAGTATTCAGTGGAACGGCAGCAAAGGCTTCGTTGATTTCCCATAGGTCTATATCTGAAGCTTGCATGCCTGCTTTTTTGAGCGCTTTTTGGCAGGCAGGCGTTGGCCCTGTCAGCATAATAGCGGGTTCTGAGCCAATGACTGCAGCCATCGTAATTTTAGCACGTGGTTTCAGACCTGCTTTTTGACCAGCAACTGCACTACCGACTAAGCAAATTGCGGCACCATCGACGATGCCTGATGAATTACCCGCATGATGCACGTGATTTACTTTTTCAATGGTGGTATATCTATCCAAGATAACGCTATCAAAGCCCATCTTACCCGGCATAATAAAAGAAGGATTGAGACCAGCTAAAGTTTCGACATTGGTATTGGGACGGATGGTTTCGTCTTTATCCAATAACGTCATGCCATTGATATCCGTGACGGGTACGACCGATTTATCATAATAGCCCTGCTCCCAAGCATGCGCGGCGCGGCGATGTGACTCGGTAGCAAACTCGTCGACATCGGTGCGACTAAAGCCTTTTAGCGTCGCTATGGTATCCGCGCCAACGCCTTGCGGGACAAAATGCGTCGCTTCATTAACCCGTGGATCCATATACCATGCACCGCCATCAGAGCCCATCGGCACGCGGCTCATCGATTCTACGCCACCTGCAACCACCATGTCCTCCATACCTGACATGATTTTGGCAGCAGCTAAGTTGATAGACTCCAGA
Source organism: Psychrobacter cibarius (assembly GCF_016107535.1). Classification (GTDB taxonomy): domain Bacteria; phylum Pseudomonadota; class Gammaproteobacteria; order Pseudomonadales; family Moraxellaceae; genus Psychrobacter; species Psychrobacter cibarius. The sequence continues at coordinate 18,224 of NZ_JABASQ010000027.1, forward strand.
CCTGAGGCACAAAATCGAGATAAAGTGACACCCGCGACACTTTGCGCCCAGCCAGCGTCAATGACCGCAATACGGGCAATATCAGAGCCCTGTTCGCCAACGGGCGTCACGCAACCAAGCACCACATCATCGACCAAACTGGTATCCAAATGGTGGCGCTGTTGCATTTCCTTTAACAAGGTACGAGCAAGCCAAATCGGTGACGCCTGATACAAAGAGCCATCCTTTTTGCCTTTACCACGCGGGGTACGGATGGCGTCATAAATGTAAGCAGTCTCAGTCATAAAAATCCCTTTTTATTTTTTGAATAAATAACCATGATGGATGATGGCAATATAATCGCCATGTTAGAATCAAGAACTAGAACTAACAATTAAAATAGACAATTACATAAAGCGTGACGCCAGCTCTTTCATGATTTCATTGGTGCCGCCGTAGATTTTTTGTACTCGCGCATCAGCATATAGGCGAGCAATCGGGTATTCTGTCATATAACCATAACCGCCAAATAGCTGGACGCATTCGTCGATCACGTCACACTGCTTTTGGGTTACCCAATATTTAATCAAAGACGCCTGTGGTACCGTCAACTTGCCTTCTAACATGGCATCGACAGCGGCATCACACATTGTGCTAGCAGCGAGATAATCAGCGTAGCACTCTGCCATTTTAAAGCGCGTATTTTGAAATTTCCAAATCGGTTTGCCAAAGGCTTCACGACCTTTGACATACTCTAGGGTCAAATTAATCGCCAGCTTCATCGCACCAACGCCCGTTAAAGCAATGATTAGACGCTCACGTGGCAGCTCTTGCATCATTTGAATAAAACCCATGCCCTCTACTGTGCCAAGCAAATTCTTTTGCGGCACACGTACATTGCTGAAAAATAACTCTGAAGTATCTTGTGAGGTCAGACCAATCTTATCGAGATTACGACCACGCTCAAACCCTTCTACTTTGTCCGTTTCTACCACGATAAGCGAAACGCCTTGCGCACCTTTTTCACGATCGGTTTTGCAGGCGAGCAAAATCAGGTTGGCATGCTGACCATTGGTAATAAAGGTCTTTGAGCCATTGATAATATAATCATCGCCGTCTTTTACGGCATAGGTTTTGATGTTCTGCAAATCTGAGCCAGTACCCGGTTCGGTCATAGCAATCGCCGCCACATACTCACCGGTCGCCATCTTAGGTAGCCATTCTTTTTTCTGCGCTTCCGTACCATGACTCAAGATATAAGGCGCGACAATACCTGAATGTACCATGCCGCCGAATCCGGATTGATTAGCCTCAGCCTGCGCATAAAGAAGCGCCGCTTCATGACCAAAGTCACCACCGCCGCCGCCATATTCCTCTGGAATCGATGCACATAAGAATCCTATCGCGCCAGCCTCTTCCCACGCGGCGCGGTCAATCATGCCGTTTTTGCGCCACTGCTCGTCCTTTGGCTCCCACGATTGAAACATTTTAAGCGCGCTATCATGCACCATCTGGTGCTCTTCGGTCATCCAGTTCGGAGTGAATTTTTCAATACTCATATTGTCTGTCCTTGACGATGGGAAGTTGATAATTGCTAGGGCGTGTCCTCAATTCAAACGAGGACACGCCCTAATATAAAATACTATTGAGTGTAAACATCTTATTTATGGTAATTTTAATTACCGTTATATACAATCTCAGTATTCTTTATATTTAATATCATGCAAGACTTATACTAGGACAGTAAAAGACAATGCGCAACCAATTAAATAATAATAGTAATTAATATTACCCAACTTACTTTTATCTTATTAATACTTAAATGATGTACTACTTCAAGCATGAGCTATCTAAAAATACCTACCGTAAAGGAGCTACGAAACCAACGATGAAAACCACGAGCCAGATACCTAGCACGATTGAAACCCGCGCCTTGGCACCCTTATCCGATATGCGCCCTGCTACTTTAGAAAAAATTGAAAAAGCCGTTCGTAAAGTATTTGCAGGTTTTGATTCTAATGAGGTGACCATGGCACAAATTGCAAAGTCTGCCAATGTCTCACTACAGACGCTGTATAAATATTTTGGTGATAAGCAAACGCTGTTTTATACCATCATGGATATCGTATTAGGTAGATTGGCGGCGCGCATCATGGATCATTTGCAAGGCATTGATAGCGTGCAAGATCGGCTGCGCAAGACATTATGGGTCTGTTTTGACTTTGTAGACTCGCATCCTGATGCCGTGATGGTGCTGTCTTCGGTATCGGCATCACGTATTCGTAATATTGCGATTTATGAGAATAAAGAGCTGATTGGGGCATTTTTGAATGTATTAGAAGATGGTCAAAACCGCGGGGTACTAAATGATACCGTGCCCCTTTATATACTTTTTGATGTGTTTATGGGTTTTATCAGTCGTCTTGGCTTGATGCATATCATTCGCCAGACCGACACACCCATTAATGCAGAGTTTGATGCGTTATTCGTGATTTTATGGCGAGCCATATCAAAGCCTGACATATAATCAGTTCGATATACAATAACTTGTACGATATTATGAAATATTCATACCAGCCAATTTTTAATTCTTACAATCAAAAGCTAGAACGAAAAAGCCTCACTTGGTAGTGAGGCTTTACTTAATGCTTAAAAACTAATACTTAGAAATTAACATTCCTTAGATTTTTTTAGCTTATATTCTTCTACCCTATCAACCATTTCATAACCTTGTTCACTCATCTGTTGATAGCCATTGCTCACACTGCCATAGGATGAATTTTTATTATCATGCTGAGCGTGCACAGCAGCATCTTTGATCTGGGCAATGTCTTCTGCAAACGGCGTATGAGGGATATCCAGCACAGAAAATAGCGCGGCTAAAAATTCTTCAGCGGTAAAATATTTATCCATATAGCTGCCATCAAGCCCAAGGTATTTATTCGATAATACGTGACGTAGGCGCTCACAAGCAGGGATAGTATGCTTGATAGGATAACCCATGGCTTTAACAATATCTTGCGAACGCAGCTCAAGTGTCGCTATCTGATTGATCGCATACTGGGCGAGAAGGTGACGTGGATGATAATGACGGGTATGTTTGGATTGGTTAGCAATGTGGCTCATGATATTGAACACCTTAGACTCCTGTAACTCCGACGAAAAAGGGTGAAATACGCCCAAATAGGCAAATAAAATCAGGCACAAATGAGGATGTCGGAGTACAGGCTCATGCGCTTTACCAGAATTGTTTTATATCGTGCTGGAAGTTGCAAGGTTTGTACGCCGCCATTTATAACGATAATGGCTGGCGATGACAAAACTGTTAAACCCACGATAATGACTTAAAGATGATAGCATATCAGATAATAGAAAATAAATACTGATATTAATACGCTTTGGTAATCACACGATTGTTACGGTCTCTATATCGCCGTCAAAGTCTGAATACCTTTATATTTAAAAACGGTAGAAAAAATCAGACGATGACTCAACAAAGCTATCTAATTATTTTTAGACATTGACCTGCATGATATAAAGTCAGTCCCAACTCAGTAAAGCCAGATTTCATCCCGCCAAAAGAGACTTTTGCCTCTTCTAAGGTCTTAAATGGCAAGGGAATACTGTCTCTATTACCGGTCATTATATAATCTGCAAAGCACTTACCCATTAGCGTGCCTGTAGTAATGCCACGACCGTTATAAGCCGTTGCTGTCAGCAAGCCCTCGTCGGGCTCCATGACTCGAAAAATATGATCTTGCGTAAAACCAAAGCTACCCGTCCACTCATACTGCCATTTAAATGCTGGCAAATCTGGATAATAGCTTTTTTGCACCGCATTGGCCCATGATTGATAAAAGGATTTTGGTTTAAGCTGTGTACCACCCACCGTTCCCAATAATAGGCGATCGTCGTCATCACGGCGAAAGCTAGACAAGGCCAAGCGTGTATCCCATGCCCCTGTTTTGTAAGGTAAGATACGATCTGCCGCCTCGCCATTAAGTGGCTCAGATGCAATCTGATAATAATAAACCAAATAAAATGTCTTTGTGATTTCTGTCCATTCGCCTTCGGTATAAGCGTTGGTCGCAATGATGACGCGATCGGACTTGACGCGCGCTTTAGAAGTCCTTGCATACCAATAGCCATCTACCTTTTCTAAGGCTTCAACAGCGGAATGCTCGTAGATAGTCACACCAAGACTGGTAGCGACTTTTGCAAGTCCTCTGACATAAGCCAGCGGATTTATCGTACCAGCCCGATGATCTAGTAATGCTTTATTGATACTTGTCGTCCCGCAATATTCATGGCATTTACTGCCAGTTAGCACTTCAACATTCGCACCGCGGCGGCTCAACTGCTCATATCTGATATCGACATCTGCTTCACCTTTGGCGTTATGTGCCATGTGGATATTACCAGCTTGAGTGGCTTGGGCGTCGATATTATAACGCTTGATTAAATCAAATACTAAGCTTGGCGCTTGTCCAAGGGCTTCTGTCAGACACTCACCTGCCGCTTCGCCTAGCGCAATATTCAAATCATCAGGGCGCGCCCAAGTACCTGCATTGACGAGCCCTACGCTTTTTCCTGAGCCGCCACTACCAATCGTTTGACTCTCAAGCAAAATAACCTTGACGCCTTTTTCTGCCAAATGAATCGCCGCCGATAACCCTGTATAACCGCCGCCTATGATACAAATAGTCGCTTCAGTATCGCTATTCATCTGGCTGTAAGTATCAATAATAGGTGCGGTCATATTCCACAAACATTGCTCTTGCAACATCTCATATTCCTTCTAAATTACGCATTATCTACAGTGGAGAGCGTGTTTGTGTCGTTATTAACAATAGGTTCTTCACGGGGGATAAATTTGTCTAAGAACACCCATAACAAACCAAATAGCGGTGATAACCAACAGGCAAAGGCGAATGGTGCATAAGTGAGTGTCGCAATACCTAGTGTTGCCGCGACGAAACTACCGCCCATGTTCCAAGGAATAAGCGGAGATAACAGGGTTCCCGTATCTTCAATAGAGCGAGTAAGCGTGGTACGCTTGTAGCCCATTTCTTGATATTTGTCTTTTAATAAACGACCTGGCAACACCAGTGTGGTATAGACGTCACCGATGAGCGTACCAACACCAAGCGTGCTGGCATACGTGGTCATCACTAAACCAAATCTCGATTTCACCATCTTATTAATTTTTGCCATGATGGCTTTTAGCGTACCGTAATGCTCAATTGAGCCGACGAATGCTAAAGCAAAGATGGTTAAGGTCACGACCCATGTCATCGACATAATGCCGCCTTTAGACAGCAGTTGATCCACGACAGCAAAGCCCGTTTCACTGACAAAGCCATTTTGTAAGACCGTAAAAATGTCATGCACACCCACGCCTTGCATAAAGAAGGCGACCAATCCTGCGACCACCACACCAGACAATACCGTTGGAATAGCAGGCATTTTCATCACCGCTGCAATGACAACGACAACAGCCGGTAATAACGTAATAATACTGAGGTTATAATTGGCCGCTAGCGAAGTTTGAATTTCTTTAATTGAGGTTAAATCGACATTTTCTGCGCCGTAACCCATACCAATCCAAGCATAGATAATCAATGCAGTCACCATAGCAGGTACCGTGGTGGGCAACATGCCGCGGATGTGCTCCCAAAGGTCAACACCGGCAGCGGCTGGTGTTAAGTTGGTGGTGTCAGATAATGGAGACATTTTGTCACCGAAAAAAGCGCCAGAAACAATAGCACCGCCCGTTAGTGACGGCGGGATGCCCAAGCCTAGCCCAATACCCATCATGGCAAGACCAACCGTCCCAACCGTGCCCCAAGAGGTACCGGTTGCGACAGAAATAATGGCACAGATGATACAGACAGAGACTAGGAATGATGAAGGAGAAAAAACGCTAAAACCGTAGTATAAAATCGTGGGAACCGTACCAGCGATAATCCAAGCACCGATGAGCATACCAACGCCCATCAAGATAATCATGGCCGGTAAACCAATTTTGACAACCTTTAAAAAGCGTTGTTCCATGCCATCCCAGTCACGGCCACGCAGCTTCATAAACAAGCCGGTGATTAAAATACCGCAAGCTAAGGGGATGTGAGGGGTAAAATCTTTGAATACAAAAAACTGCACCATCAGAATAATGGCAGTCAACACCAGAGGTGCAATATCTAATAAAAAACTAGAAGACGGACCGTAGCCATCTTTAGCTTCGTCATAAGGTTTATCATCCATCATAAGATACCTACCTTCCTTAGTAGTGGATACTACTGTCATAGATACAACAGTAGTGGAAACAACCAATCCATGGCTGCTGATAATGCGAAAAAAAGTGCGAAAAAGGTTACGGCAAAGGGAGTAAAAAGCCTGTCTTTGAAATCATGAATAGTTACTCATCACTTCCGCAGGCTTTCGTACTAAAATAATAAATACTTAATAATTGGCTTGCTAAATAAGCGCTGATCCTACTTAACAAGCGTCACATCACGTCACATTGTTATTAGCCAAAGTTGATGCCTTGCGCCAGTGGCAGCTCGGTTGAGTAGTTGACCGTATTGGTCTGACGGCGCATATAAGCTTTCCATGCGTCTGAACCTGATTCACGACCACCGCCGGTTTCTTTTTCGCCGCCGAATGCGCCGCCAATCTCAGCGCCACTGGTGCCGATGTTGACGTTGGCGATACCGCAATCACTACCGCGGTCGCTGAGGAAAGTTTCAGCTTCACGTAAGTCATTGGTAAAGATACAAGATGACAGCCCTTGTGGCACATCGTTTTGCATCGCTAGCGCATCGTCAAATTCTTTATAAGGCATGACGTATAAAATCGGCGCAAACGTCTCACTACGTGCCACGTCATTTTGCTCATCAAGCTCAACAATCGCCGGAGTCACATAATAAGCATCAGGGAATTTATCCATCAGCACCCGTTCGCCGCCCGTGACTTTACCGCCAGTCTTACGAGCCTTTTCTAACGCCGCTTGCATGTTATTAAAGCTGTCTTCATCAATCAGTGGACCGACCAAATTGCCTTCCAGCGGATGACCAATGCTCACCGTCTCATAAGCAGACTTAACGCGCGGTAAGATATCGTCTTTGACCGACTCATGAACGAACAGACGGCGTAAGGTGGTGCAACGCTGCCCTGCCGTTCCCACTGCTGAGAATAGAATGCCACGTAGCGCCAAATCTAAATCGGCAGTGGGTGCCAAAATCATGGCGTTATTACCGCCAAGCTCAAGCAAGCATTTACCAAAACGCTCAGCGACTTTAGGTCCTACTTCTCGGCCCATACGCGTACTGCCGGTGGCACTGACTAAAGCGATGTCTTTGTTTTCAACCAGCGCATTACCGATATCGGTTTTACCCAATATGATTTGCGATAAATGTGCTGGTGCTTCACCAAATTTTGCCAAGGCTTTTTCAAATAACGCTTGGCACGCTAAGGCTACGAGCGGGGTTTTTTCTGAAGGTTTCCAGATGACAGGGTTGCCACAGACGATGGCCAATGCAGTGTTCCAAGACCAAACCGCAACAGGGAAGTTAAAGGCAGAGATAACGCCGATGACACCCAGTGGATGCCATGTCTCACGCATGTGGTGACCTGGGCGTTCTGAGGCGATGGTTAGACCATAAAGCTGACGCGATACGCCCACGGCAAAGTCACAAATATCAATCATTTCTTGTACTTCGCCAAGGCCTTCTTCTTTGATTTTTCCGGCTTCTAACGATACCAAGATACCTAAATCTTCTTTGTGCTCACGCAGGACTTCCCCCAACAGACGAATCAGCTCACCACGTTTAGGGGCAGGAACGACACGCCATTCTTGAAAGGCTTGTTTGGCATTTTGGATTTTAGTATCGACATCGGCCACTGTATCTAATGTGACTTTACCGATGACTGAGCCATCAATTGGTGTGGTGATTTCAAAGTCGCCATTTTGATAGTGTGTTTCTTCTACGCCCATTGCAGACATATATTGCTTAATCATAATCAATCCCTTGCATATTGGTATAATGGTTTACTACGTCCTTGACTGACTTATAAAATTACCCTGCTACCTGCTAAGTTGCAAAATAATAAATTTCTTGCAGTCATTCCTTTTTGGAATGACGTACTAATAAGTCGGCTATACGCTAGACATTTCTAGCATAATTTGTACTAGATACTAACACTAGACAGGCACTGCTCAAGACTTTGAGCTTGCATCGATTCATACAATGCCACCTCATCATAAATAGCGGCGCCCAAATCACGCTCAAACTCTTGTTGGCTTGAGTAACCGTCATATTGGCTTGGCTGCGCCTGTTGCAGATTCGATTGAAAGATACCGGCGGCACTGACGGGCAAAAAATCCTCATAAACGATAGGTTCAATGCGAAGCACTTCATCATTAATCAGAGCAGTCAGCTTAGCATTAGGCACTTTATTCAAGTCATCAGTGCTTAAGGTCGCGGCCAACAACGCTTGACCATCTTCAGAATCAAGGGTGCTATCCGTCAACTGGTAATAAAAATACGCTAGCTCCTCTTCGTGTAGAGTTTGATAATCATCAGGAAAAGCGGTAAATACTTCGGCTAAAATTTGATTGTATTGAGCCGCATTGTCCTCATTTGGGGTAACACCAAGCTGGCGGCGAGCTGCGGCCAATAGTTCATCATAAAGCGCGCGGCCCTTTTGCGTTAACGCCACACCGCGTTGTTCAATCTCTCCAAAGCGCGCGGTATGGTGCCCTTGCTCATAACCCCCATTGCTAAGGTCTGAGGTATCAGAAACTTTAAAGCCAACCGCTTCTTGTAGTGCTTTAAAACTGGTTTGCCTTAATAAGATAGGACACGCTCTACGTGGCGGCCCTTCGATGATGGCCTTTGAGGGTATACCGCGAGCTTGCATGCCTTGTTGCACCGCATCAATATCCAAGGTTCGAGGCGTTAAATGATTGATATGTGGACCCTTAAAGCCGACCACATCTGCGACCAGCGGATGCTGATTTAATAGACGCTGATAGAGCGCTTTTGCCACTGGCGTTTTATCATGCCAGCGAAATGTCTCTAGCGCTTCTTGGACAAACTGTTCTGCTTGCGCAGCAGTCAAACCACCTTGCACCTCAAAAATCTCAATAAGCTCAATAACGCCAGCAGTGAATATCTGACGCTGCGCCAATGTGGCCGTGGCTTCTTGTTGTAAGGTCTTATCGGCAATCAAATCTAAACGCAATAACGAGGTAAATACGCGAAAAGGACTTTTATGCAATGAATGCGAGTCAAGTGCACGAAAGGCTGTTGAGTGGACTGGCACACCAGCAGGCGCTAAATCGTAGTAACCAACAGGGTACATACCCATCACCGCAAAGAGACGGCGCATCATGCTTAGCTCTGCTGCGGTACCCAGTCGAATCGCCCCGTGGCGCTCCATGCTCAGACGCTCAATCTCGCCCGTATGTAGCAGCTGTGATTTGACATCGGGGTGTGATGTCAACACCTCGGCATTGACATCACTGACCAAATCAACCAAGTCACCGTATAGCGGCACCTCGTTTTGGTACATGGCTGACATGGCCATAGAAAAATGATGACGTATATCATCGCTGCAGATAAAATCCTTATCTGGACTGACGCTATTATTTTTCACAGATAAACATCCTTGTAATAGGGTTAAGAAATTTTTAAGTAATCGATATTTGGTTTCGAGCATTTGGTTATGGCGATGCGCTATCCATCCTAAGCACTCCTAAACATTCCTAAACATTCCTAAACATTAAGCGACAGGTAACCCATCAGGAAGTGCGATGAGCACCTCTTTTAGAATAGCTAACCCTTCTTTTAGAGTCTCAGGTTCTATGGTTAGTGGCGGCAATAAGCGGATGATATGGCGATATTGCCCACTTGGCATCAGCAGTAGACCACGTTCGCGTGCTTGCACTAATACTTGCGCCATCACACTCGGATGCACATCATGCTCAGGATGACGCAGCTCGATACCGCGCATCGCACCGATACCCGTAAGACCAAACAACCAAGGTGAAATACCTTCTTGTTGCCATTGACTGATGGTCGTCTCAATCGTCTGTGCATAATGCTTGGCTAACTGCCAAACGTCATCGGCTTCCATGATATCAAGCGTGGCATTGGCCGCGGCGCAGGCGACTGGATTGCCGGAATAGGTACCACCCAAGCTGCCTTTAGGTAGACCATTGACCACACTAGCCTTCCCTATGACTGCGCCTAAAGGCAAGCCACCTGCAATACTCTTGCCAAGTAATATAAGATCAGGCTCAATCCCTAAATGAGTAAAAGCAAACGGCGTACCCGTACGACCATAACCAGATTGGATTTCGTCCATGATGAGTAACATGCCGTGTTCATCGCAAAACTTACGTAGATACTGCGCAAAGGTGGGCGACAACAATTGAAAACCGCCTTCCCCTTGTACAGGTTCGACGATAATGGCACCGATATTGTCGATATCAGTTTCTACCATAAATAAACGCTGGAGCGCGTCAATCGCTTGCTCGTCGCTGATATTGTTATCGGGACTGGGAAAAGGAATGTGATAAACGCCACTGGCCAATGCACCAAGCCCGCGCTTATAAGGCGCGACCTTACCATTGAGATTAACGGCAGCCAGTGTGCGCCCATGAAAGCCGCCATCAAAGGCAATAATGCCTGTGCGACCTGTCTTTAGACGAGCGATTTTTATGGCATTTTCGGTGGCTTCTGCACCGCAGTTAGTCAGCATGCCTGCCAGTTCGCCGTTGATAGGCACCAGCTCAGACAATCGAGGCATAAAGGTTTGGTACGGCTGATGCGCTGCCGCATTGTAGGCATAGTGAATCAGCGACTGGGCTTGATTAATAATGGCGTCAACGATGTGAGGGTGGCAATGACCAAAGTTTAAAACACCAATTCCACCGACAAAATCGATATAGCTGCGGTCATTGTTGTCCCAAACTCTGGCATTTTTGCCTTTGACGAGCGTGAGCGGATGCACCATCGTAAAGGCATCGGTCACGTTATAAAGCTTATCCATGATGAATCTCTATCTCTTCCTTGAGTTAGACTCATTTCAACAAAACATCATTCCGGCAGCAAACGAATAATAGTTGTGGTGGCATTCCTTTTTGTCATTACCAGTGAATCAACTTCCTAAACGAATCCTTTAAAAACAAAAAAAACTGCGTATTAAGGCAGTTTTTTAGGTTTAGCTTGTTAAATTCTCACAGCAGATAACTTTGTAGGATAAAATAATAAGATATAAATTATAAAGCAAGCCCTAACGCCTTTTCACGCTGATCTGAGATTGTTAAATAAGCCGTAATCCATTCTAAAACTGCTTTGACCTTATGCGATTGTCCCGAAGAAACAGGATAAGTCACATAATAGCTGCCGCGACCCTTTGCCGCATAATCCCACGCCATGACTAAAGCGCCTGATTGTAGCTCAGGCTCAACCAAACGCAACGGCACCAAGGCTATACCATAGCCCAGTAAGGCGGCAGAGATGCAAGCATGAAAAGTCTCAAAACGTGGTCCTACAAAGGTGCCGTCGACGCTGATATCTTGTTGCTTAAAGTACTCATACCACGCACTTAAACGCGAGCTTATTTGCAATAGGACATAGTCATCTAAACACTCGGTACTCAGTGTTTTATCTCGCAAATACTGCGGCTGACAGACCGCAACGCAATATTCATCGAACAATTTTATGGCCTCCATATTGCCCCACATGCCATCGCCATATAAAAAAGCAATATCAACATTTTGGTCTTCAGAAAAAAACGGCCCTACCAGCTCTTTGATATCTAGGTTGATAAGCCGATATTTTTGACTAAAGCCACTGAGTGCTGGAATCAACCAACGGGCACAAAATGTCGGATGCGAGACAATTTTTAGCAGCTCAGTATTACTACTATGCGACATCAAATTGGTGGTTGCCACCTCGATATGTTTTAAAATCTCTAACACTTCAAGATAATATGACTTGCCAGCAGGGGTCAATGAAATCCGGTGCGGCGTCCGATAAAACAAAGACAGGTTTAGCATCTCCTCCAACTGCGCCACTTGCTTACTGATGGCGCTTTGGGTCATGTGCATCTCTTGCGCGGCATTGGTAAAACTCAAATGACGAGCAGCGGTCTCAAAACATTGCAGCGCCGTTGTTGAAGGATATCTTCTAAAGGCTAATGGTTTATTGGTGTCTGTTTTCATAGATTGCTTTTCTTTTATTCCATCTTATTAAAATATCAATGATTATTTAAAATCACGTTATCAGGCATTCCTAGCCTATGGCGTCATCATACCTATATTCAAGCGTAAATAGCGATACCTCACTATAAGCACTATGTAACTGACACTGATGTCATCATTAGATTTACTTAACCATTCAACCAATTATTCGGTCGCTAATTTTAAAGACTCTCCTACAAAAAACACCGTCGATTCCTGATAAAATAGTAGGGTCTGATGATAGGCTCTGACATACCGCAACTGATTTGCTATCTTGCCCTCCTCTTTTTCATCATTACGACCTATGCCGCCGTTATTCTTAAACTCATGAATTATTTTTCAGCTAATTTGCACTATTAGCGCCTTCTTTATTTGTATTGGATCATATGAAACATAACCTTGAGGTGAGCGCAAATGCTCGCCGAACTCAGTATTTCCAAGTATTCTTAATGGGCGTCAGCGCCTTTATTATGAATACCACCGAATTTGTCCCCGTTGCCCTATTAAGTGACATCGCCCAAGATTTTTCCATCACTACAGCAGAAACTGGCTGGATGTTGACGCTCTATGCGTGGATTGTCGCGGCGATGTCATTGCCATTGATGCTGCTAACCAGCCGCTTTGAGCGCAAAAGCTTACTTTTGGGCTTGTTTGTGGTTTTTATTGCCAGCCATGTGTTGTCTGTATTTGCTTGGAGCTTTGATGTATTGCTTATTAGTCGTGTTGGTATTGCGCTATCGCATGCGATATTTTGGTCAATCACCGCAGCGATTGCGATACGCGTAGCACCAGAAGGCAAAAAAGCACTGGCGCTTAGTGTACTTGCGACCGGTACTTCATTGGCGATGGTGCTTGGCGTGCCACTAGGGCGCTTAGTCGGTCAATGGTTTGGCTGGCGGGCAACCTTTGGCGGTATTGGGGTGATTGCTTTTATCGTGTTTATCTTGCAAGCAAGGCTATTGCCAACGCTGCCAAGTATGTTTGAAGGCTCGTTTAGAAAAATTCCAGAATTGCTTAAAAACCCCTTATTGGTCTGTTTGTATCTACTCATTTTATTGGTCTTTACCGCTCACTATACCGCTTACTCGTATATCGAGCCTTTTATGCGGCAGGTTGGTGCTATTAGTGAAAACGCCGCGACTGTTGTCTTGCTATTATTTGGAGTAGCTGGGATTGCGGGCAGTGTGATATTCAGTCGCTGGGGTGATCGTTTTAATACCAGATTAATGCTGATATCGATTATATTAATGCTGATATCTATGCTGGTGCTATTATTTGCCGTGACCTCCATCTGGGCGCTGAGCTTGATTGCGCTACTTTGGGGCGCCGCGCTTATGCTGCTAATTATCTCCATGCAAGCCAAAGTCATCATGGTTGATGTCACAGCGCAAGACATGCTGATGTCGATGTTCTCAGGGATTATTAACTTAGGGATTGGCGCCGGTGCGCTGTTTGGTGGTTATGCAGTAACGCATATTTCCATATCGAGTGTGGGCTATGTTGGCGCGGCTATCGCTAGTATGGCACTGCTATTGATGCTGTTTATGATAAAGCGCTTTCCCGAGTTAAGTAGAAGACTTGGTTAAGCAAAAGACTAAGATAGCTAAAGACCTGATAGTAAATAAGACTATAAAAAATGCCAGCCTCTTAAATAAGCTGGCATTTTGCTTTCTCGTTCATTTAAAAATAGGAAATAAGCCACCCATTAGAAATCCACTTTACCGCGCAAGGCTTTTGTTTTTCCGCGCTGAGTCTTTGCATCAACGCGTTTACGCTTGGCATTTCTGCTAGGTTTAGTCGGCTTTCTGGTTTGATTGACATGAGTGGCTTTTATAATAAAGCTTTGCAGCCGCTCCAAGGCATCTATCTTATTGCGCTCTTGCGTACGAAACTGCTGCGCTTTAAGCACAAACACGCCTTCTTTGGTGATTCGGCTGTCTTTACTGTCTGATAAACGCTGCTTATGCACATCACTCAGGCTTGAGGCATGGATATCAAAACGCAGATGGATAGCAGACGACACTTTATTGACATTTTGCCCGCCTGCCCCTTGCGCACGTATCGCGCTAATTTCTACTTCATTGTCATTAAGGCTAATGGTATTGCTAATGAAAATCATAGAGCTCTTTTTAAATCATAAATAAGTATGATGCATAATAAACCATTATTTGCTCCCCTGCTACTTCGTCAATAAATAACCTAATAGCTGGCGACAGCGCGCAATCACTGGCGCATCTACCATTTGACCATCTATCTTAAATACCGCTTGCCCGCTTTGTTCATACTCCTCTAGCACACGTCTAGCAAACTCAATATCAGCTTCAGTTGGTTGCAAAGATTGCTTAACCCTCAGCACTTGCTTTGGATGGATACAAAGCATCCCAGACATGCCCATTTGTGACCATAGTTGCACTCGGGCATTTAGCCCTACTTCATCATTGAAATCAGGATAAACGGTGTCTATGGGCGCTGCTAGCTCATGTACTTTAGAGGTCAACACCAACTGATAGCGAATCTGATTGGCAACGATATCAGCAGCAGATGTATTCACTTGTACTCGCAAATCATTGCACAAGTCTAAGAAACCATAGCTAAATCCGACCAAGCCCGACACTTTAGCCATCGCATCAATATGGTACAACCCAATCGCACTTTCTATGAGTGCAACAATAGACAGCCCAGTACCCTGATAGGCTTTTTCGATATCTGATATTTGCTCAGCTTTTGCTAGAATAACTCCTACAAAATTGGGCATCTGCTGGCAAAGCGCGATATCTTTTATAAATTCATCACTGCCTGCTCTATTAATCCGTAGCCAAATCGGCTGATAATCTGCACTGTCATGATATTGTTGTAATGCTTTACGGGCGTCTGCTTTATCTTCTGGTGCAACGGCATCTTCTAAATCGACAATAACCGCATCTGCGCCACTAGCAAAAGCCTTGGCTACTCTGTCGATGCGAGTCGCTGGCACGAATAGCCATGTTTTATTTTGAGAGACTATATTTATTTTATGATTGGTCACTGAATCCATGCTTGATTCCTATATTATTCAAGTAGCTGTTAGTACCTTTATTATGCCATTACACAGCCTATTTTTACTTTAAATTAATAATCTATCGATGCAATGACACTAAGCGTATTTAGACACTCGATCAAAAATCAAATCGAAAAAAACCGCATGAAAAGAAATCTCATGCGATCTTTAATAGTAAGTTTTTCTTTCAACTTATATGCTGTAGTTTGCTGATTAAGCTAACATACCGCCATCGACAACGATCGTCGCGCCTGTGGTATAACTTGAGGCATCAGACACCAGATACAATACCGTACCAGCCATCTCGTCAGGATTCGCAACGCGTCCTAGTGGAATCGAGTGTAATGCCATTTTTAAGACTTTATCATTGGTCGTCAAGGCAGAGGCAAACTTGGTATCGGTTAGACCCGGTAGTAACGCATTGACGCGGATATTAAGTGGGCCACACTCTTTGGCAAAAGCTTTAGTCATACTAATGACCGCCGCTTTGGTGATTGAGTAGATACCTTGCTTGTCGCCTGCAACCAAGCCATTGACCGATGCGGTATTTAAAATCACGCCGCCACCTTGCTCTTTCATCATTTTGCCAGCGGCTGTCGACATAAAGAAGTAACCGCGAATATTGACTTCAACGGTCTTATCAAAAGCCGCTAAATCTGTATCTAAGATATGACCATAATATGGGTTGGCTGCAGCGTTATTAACTAAGATATCGATTTGGCCAAACTCGCTTTTAATATGCTCAAAAATCGCATCAATCTGTGCCATCTCGCCCACGTGACAAGCAAAAGCACTGGCTTTGTAACCATCTGCGATGATGCTATCAGCGACTGCTTGGCAAGCATCAATTTTACGGCTAGAGACGATCACGTGCGCGCCTCTTGATGCCAATAAACGAGCAATAGATTCGCCAATACCGCGGCTAGCGCCAGTAACCAAAGCAACCTTACCGGTTAAATCAAATAAATCTTTCATCATGATTCCTTATATTTTTATAAACTTTATATTTTCCATCATTCTTGAGCGCTAAATTCATCTATCCCAAATAGGTATCCAAAACAGGCGTCTAAAATTGGATAACTAAACGCAGATAATCGCTGTCATATCTAACAGCGATTATCGAGCACTAACGAATTGAACAATCAGCCCTCAACAGTCGCAGTTACGCTAGCATACCACCATCTAGGGTAAAGGCATGACCGTTCATAAAGGTACTCTCATCACTGGCAAGCCACGCAATCGCGGCAGACACTTCATTAACATCTCCCAGACGGCGCATTGGACTGGCCTTAACCGTTGCTTGCTGCGTACGCTCATCCATCATTGCCATGGTATTGCGTACCATTGGCGTATCGATGAAGCTTGGGCAGACCGCGTTAAAACGAATATTGGCGCGCGCGTACTCATGGGCAGCGGACTTGGTCAGACCCATAACGCCGTGTTTAGCCGCACTGTAGGCTGAGATCATCGGTGCTGAACGCAAGCCAGCAATAGATGCTACGTTGATCACATGACCACCACCATTAGGTAGCATACAGTTGACGGCGGCGCGCATACAGTGCCATACACCTTTTAAATTCACGGCGATATTGCGATCAAAATCATCATCGCTTAGCTCATGCATTGGCGAAGGCTTATGGTCGATACCAGCATTATTTACCACCACATCTAGGCCACCAAGCGTTTCTACTGCAAAATCAAACAACGCACGCACTTCGTCATCACTGGTCACGTCTACTTTTTTGAAGACGATACTGTTGCCAGCGTCTTGAGCTTGCTTGGCAACCGCAGC
>NZ_JABASQ010000028.1 GCF_016107535.1 Psychrobacter cibarius
GCCAGAAGTTAAGCCAGAAGTTAAGCCAGAAGTTAAGCCAGAAGTTAAGCCAGAAGTTAAGCCAGAAGTTAAGCCAGAAATTAAGCCAGAAGTTAAGCCAGAAGTTAAGCCAGAAGTTAAGCCAGAAGTTAAGCCAGAAGTTAAGCCAGAAGTTAAGCCAGAAACCAGTATTCCGGCAACCCCGCTTGAGCCAAGCAAACCGACTACTTCGGAAATCATTCCACCGACAGTGATTCTGCCTATTGATCCGCCACCATATGTGCCACCAGTAGTGAAACCAGAAATTATATTTCCACTGCCTAGACCAGAAATCGTTCCGCCCACAGTCATTCTACCAGCACCAGCGCAGCGTAAGCTGATTCAAGAGTTGCGTTTTTCAGATGGCGCAACTGAGCTAAAAAAAGAGAGTTTTGGCTTAGAAAGCTGGAACCCTAAAGCACTAGCAACTAAGAATGATATTTTATATATCGGTAATGATAGTGGAACCGCTAAAATTCTGCGTTATGACTTAAATAACAAAGCTGTATTACCTACCATTCAGCCAGAGAAAATGCAGGGTATCGGGCAGATATGGAATAGACTAACAGATATCAGTATCTATCAGGATCGTTTATATAGCGCCTCTCTATCTTCTAATCGGGTTGATATTATCGATATATCTAGCGGCGAGCCGAAGTTCATAATGGCTTTGGGTACAGGTTCATGGGCTGGGGATCAAGAGAATTTCGCGATTGTCCATCCACTTTCTGTCGCTGCGAATGATCAGTATGTGTTTGTAGCTGATACGCATAATCGGATTAACGTTTGGAAACAAAGTGATATTGTACCAAGTAACAATCTAAGAGCTAACAAACATGCGCGTTTAGCTTTACCAAATTGTGGCACTATTGACTGTACGGTAAGACTAGAGACAGTTGGTGATTTGCTCTATGCCAGTTTCAATAATGGCCAAGTTTATATTTATGACGTCTCTACTATTCAGCAAGGGGCAACTGGAAACGCTATCACTCCTTTAAAACAAACCAATCCAGGTATTAATATCTTTAATACTGCCGACGATGGCTTATTCTATGGTTCACGTAATAGTGGCCATGTAGAAAGCTTCGATCAAAAAGAATTAAAAAATGATCAAAACTTCTTGCCGCAAGCGTTAGAGAGTTTTAGAGGCTATCGTTTAGAAGGCAGTGGCGACAATGCTAATCTAGGTAAAGCGACGGATATGGTAGTCAATAAAGAGAAGGTTTTCCAGCTAAGTAATGGAAAAGTGACGATATTGCCATTGCAGCGCATTCAACAATATCAGTCGACTCTAACTGGTACTATTCCTGAGTTACAGCAGGCTACAGCGTTGAGCCAAACCTATATGTTACAAGATGGCGAAGATTGGGAAACCTTAACCAACCGTGACTTACGCTACTTTAAAATCGACCGTATTTTATCTGCTACTGTTGCAGACAACACTATTTCAGTTGAAAGTTACAGTGCCGCTGCGGTTAACGATTTAGATATTCAAGCTAGATTAAAAGGCTCTGGTCAATGGTTTACTTTAGCGCATCTAGATAATCTACAGCCCTTTAGTCAGACTAAGCTGAATTTGGGCATTAGTGATCAAAATTATTTCCCTTTAGTTGATGGTACAGGCTCCATTCAGCTAGAAGGCTTAAACAATTTTAAACAACTCCCTGCTGATTTGTTCGATATTAAAGTAACGTCGAAAACAGATTTATTAGTACAAAAGCTCGCTAACATTAAACCCAAATGGGGTATTTATTTTGGTAAATACTCCCGAAATGATGGGCAGTGGGAAAAAATCAACCCTATTTATGCACGTGAATGGGTCATTATGATGACAAATTTTGCCTACATTATAAGTAGTCCAGAATTTGAACATGTCTGGTTTGATCAGAAAAAAATTATGGGGAATGACTTTTTCGGTAACGCAGGAAGAGTTGTTGGTGACGGCGGATTTTATACCGACAAAGAGTATAGTCGCTACTTTAATGAGATCATGAACCGTGGCGATATTCGCTTGGGTATCACCACCATCGGTGGCGGTTTGGGTGGTGGCGATATACTCGGTATCGATACTTGGTACTTTTATTCACATTATTTCAATGCCGATATCGGTGTTATTGGCCATGAGTTTGGTCATCACTGGGGCAGTCATAACAGCGCTTGGGCAAACTCAAGCTACGGTATGCAATCAATTAACCTGCAGCTGCATCAATATTTCCAGCGCAAGCAGCAATTGCCGTATATGGATCCAAATCTCAATAAATTCCATTTAGCACCAAGCAATCAGCTTTATAATGGTATTTCTCAGGGTATGCGTAAGCCTCGTCCTAATAATGAAACCAATAATTTAGAACGATACTTTGCACAAAATCCTCTGTAATTAAATAAATTAAAAAATGAGTCAATACTTGCGTAAGCGGGTGTTGGCTTTTTTATAATCGAATAGGTAGAAAATTTAAGCCAAAAAAACTGAGCGCATGGCTCAGTTTTTTTACGCTAAAGATTGATCTGCAATGCAGTGCCAATCAAACATCTAGCTTAATGGCACACCAATACGTCTAGCCACTTCTTCATAAGCTTCAATGACATCGCCTAATGATTGACGGAAGCGGTCTTTATCCAGCTTCTTCTTAGTCGTCTTATCCCAAATACGGCAGCCATCTGGTGAAAACTCATCCCCTAAGACGATACGGTCATGGAACACACCAAATTCTAGTTTGAAATCAACTAGTATCAAATCACCTGCTTCAAATAACGCCTTTAACACTTCATTTACTTGATGAGTCAACTCTTCCATTCTTGCCAGTTGTGCTTCGGTTGCCCAGCCAAGAGACACAGCAAGTGACTCATTGACCATTGGATCACCCAGTGCATCATCTTTATAAAACAATTCATAAGTAGGCGGCGTCAATGCTTGCCCTTCTTCTAAGCCCAAACGACGAACCAAGCTGCCAGCAGCAAAGTTACGAACCACGCACTCAACTGGAATCATCTCTAAACGCTTGACCAATACTTCATCTTCAGACAATTGCTTTTCAAAATGCGTTTCGATACCAGCATCAGCCAGCTTTTGCATGATGAATGCATTAAAACGATTATTAACGACACCTTTGCGTGCTAACTGTTCAATACGCTTACCATCAAGCGCTGAAGTATCATCACGGAAATGTAGAATCAAAAGATCATTATCTTCAGTTTCATAGACAGATTTGGCTTTGCCTTTATACAGCAGTTGTTGCTTTTGCATTATGGGAGTTCCTGTTCGTTCAAGCTTATGTGGTAAAAACGCGCAGCGACCGCTGATTTTTGTATGACAGAATGAATAATATTTACATTAATCACTGTAAAATGTCAGCGGTATAAATAAGGGAATAGCTTTAATTCGAAGGACTACTGACAGCGCGCTCAGGCTTCGGTAGCTGGTACTGATTACCTGATTCGTTCTGTAATTTCAGCGTATTTGCACCAGCATTAGGAGTTGCGTACAAAGGTACAAAAGGCGCTGGTTCTTTGTTAGCAGGCAGCTCTATTGGCACAAGCTTCTTGCTTTGCTGATATTCTAAGCTACCATTGTCACGCTTACCAAGTAAGTTTTTAGCACTTTGGCAACCGCTCAATACTAAGGTGCTTCCCAATATTAAGGTCAGCAGCGCAGGAAATATTTTTGCAGTCGGTGATGATGTTTTCATCATATTATCTCTCTGAGTTAGCATTTACACGCATCATTTTATAATAAGTTCGCACGCACCAAGGCTTCATCAATAGTGGCATGATGTTGTTCAGCCAACCATACCAAAGGCAGACGAATACCAGTATCTATCATGCCCATTTTATGAAGCGCATATTTTGCTGGGATAGGACTTGACTCAATAAATAAGTCACGGTGTAAATGCTTGACCACATCATGGACTTTATGAGCCGCATCAAAATCACCACGAAGCGCCGCTGTAAAAGTCTCGCTCATCGCTTTTGGGGCGACGTTGGCAGTGACTGAGATATTACCTTTACCACCGAATTGCATCAAATCAAGCGCCGTACCGTCATCGCCAGAGAGCACGACGATTCTATCGCCCACTGCTTTGATCAATTGCTCACCGCGAGCGATAGAGCCTGTGGCATCTTTAATCGCAACGATATTATCGATATCAGCCAGACGTTCTACGGTCTCTTGTGCAATATCAACGACCGTACGTCCTGGCACATTATAAAGCATCTGCGGGATATTCACCGCGCGCGCGATAGCCTTATAATGTTGGTATAAGCCTTCTTGTGGCGGCTTGTTATAATAAGGCGCAACCAATAGCGCACAATCTGCACCAGCGTCGGCAGCATCTTGGGTCAGCTTAATGGCTTCCATCGTATTATTGGCACCTGTGCCAGCAATCACTGGTACACGACCTTTGACATGCTGAACAAAGTAGCGGATAACATCGCTGTGCTCTTGCATAGATAGGGTCGCTGACTCGCCAGTAGTACCAACGGCAACGAGGCAATGTGTGCCTTGCTCAATCTGCCAATCTATGAGATCCGCCAGACGTTTATAATCGACCGTGCCGTCAGGATGCATGGGCGTTACCAAGGCTACCATTGAGCCTTGTAGTCGGGTTTTGATCTCGTCGTATGCTGTGCTCATAACCGTGCCTTACTGTATTATCCTAGCTTTTTTCAAAGCTGTCACATGATAGGTCGTTGGCAAGTGTCAATGATTACGTCTACGCCTGTACTCATATTGTGTACATTCATAGGCGCCATTGGCAATATCTTGCTTGATATTAATGCTGAGTATTTTTTATGATCAATCTTTTTCTATGATAAAAGCGTTCGCAATATAGATGCTAAAAATCGTCTTGGCCTTATTTTTGCCAATGACCGACAACGCTTATTTAATACTAAAAATAGAATAATAAAAACGCCTGCTAGTGTAGCATATTTTGATTTGACCGCTATCAATCAATTAACGTTCAATCAATTGAATTGCTGACATGCCGTTACAACCTACAAACCAACAGCCTTATTATTCAACTCTCAGTTTAGCGCAATGAATCAGCGCTGATAAGTCTTTTGAGTCATGTTAACGAATCGTCAACACATCGATAGTGGGGCGATACAAGCGAAAAGGCAACCCTCGTGTACCAATACCGCTACTGACAAATATCTGCGCACTGCCATGTTGGTATAAACCCCGCTGCTTACCCATGCGGCTATTATTCAACAGGGTTGACTGCTCGCTACTACGTGCGATATTTTTTTGTTTTTGTGCCAACCATATATTTTTTTGAATCGCCTTTGCTGCACCAGTAATCAATAGTGGTCGTGGCTGTAAGGATTTTGGCAAATCGCTAATACTATCAAATCGTGAAGCCAAGATGATGACGGGCTTCGTGGTATTAGCAATTTCAGCACCAAGCGCGGCTTTATCAGACGCATTTGCCTCTTCAATATCAGCAAACTGTTTAGGAACATCTTGCCAGCCGCAAAGCACGGCGACGGTTGGGCTATTTTCCAAATTTTGCTGTCTAAAACCCTCTTTATTATTTTTAGAATAACTCGCACTGGGCATTACTGGAAGCGCATTAGTAGCCCTAGTACATTTAAGTGGCAGCGAGGTACACTGTTGACCAATATAGCTGATATCAAGCACATCAAAGGCACTGGACAACGTATCTTCTAATAACGGCTGTCCTTGCTTAGTCGTATTAATCGATTGATAACGCAAGTCTGAGGTACTCATCACTGTATAAATAGGCTTATTAACCCCTTTAAACAACATGAGCTGACCCACTAAATCAGCACTTGGATAATATAACCAGTCGCCTGTAATCAGCACCGCATCTGCTGGTAACGCATTGATGGTAGCAACCAGTTTACGAATATGACGCGGCTTGCCGCTATACAAGCCTATGCGTAAATCAGCCAATACGGCAACCGTCAGCGGTGTGGATAAATCTAAGTCGATTGCATGATGATCTAAACGTAAACGATTGGGTTGTATCACCACGGTATAAAAATAGAACCCCATTGCAAATACGGCCACTAGCACGAGTGTCAGTGATAGCTGCGGCAGTATCGGCAACATTTCTTGCGACCAACCTATCACCAACAGCAAAGCCCAAACGGGCATAGTATAGGCAGCATAATATAGTGCCAACTTCAACCAAATACGCATAAAACGTTTGGTAGGATTGGCATTGAACGTTTGTAATCCTGACCACAGTACAATATACGCAAGCAATACTGCTGTCGTAGAGATACTTAGGATATAAAGAGCATGGTCAGTCATAATTACCTGATGGTTACGGAAGGGTATGAGCCTAGCAACTGGCTTACCCTATATTAGAACGTATAGAGCGATAAATAAATCGCTCAATGAATAAGTTAGTGACAGTGTTGGAGCTTTTTGAATCATGGGTAAAAAAATCAGCCATTATAGGGGTCGAGCTCTATCATAGACAAGTAGAATTATTGACGCGTCTGTTATGCCATGCTCAATTGCTGCCCCGAACACCCATTACCCATTACCCATTACCCCTACTAAGCTATCAAGGCTTACTCAATACGTAAACCAATAATCGCGGGAATACCTTGGCGGATAATTTCAATGGTCACTACGCCTTTTTTGGGCAATGATGAGATGGCGCTTGAAAAATCCGTGACCTTTTTAATTGGCTTTTGGTGGAAATTGGTAATCACATCACCTGCCAATAGACCTGAGCGCGCCGCCAATCCCGTTGGGTCAACTGTGGTAACCAAAATGCCCGTCTTATTATCCACTGCGATTTCTGCTTGCTCATCAGCGGTCAAGTTACGTAAACGCAAGCCTAACTGCACCTCATCATTCTGCTGATCGCCGCCTTGTGCTCTCACATCATTGGGCGCATAAGTGAGTTTGCCGCTGATGGTCATCTGCTTACCGTTACGCTGAATCTGTGCGCGGAAGCTATCGCTCGGTTTGGCACGATTGAGCAAGTTTAATAAATCTGAGGCGCGCATAATTTGCACTTCATTATATTGCAAAATGATATCGCCAGGTTTTAGACCAGCTTTTTGTGCAGGTGAGTCTGGTGATACTCTTGTCAGTAGTGCACCTTGAGGACGATCTAGGTTATAAGCTTCTGCTAAATTGCGATCGATGTCTTGCGGATAAATACCTAAATAAGCACGTACCACTTCGCCATCGGTTTTTAGCTGCTCGTAAATATCCATCGCCGCATCAATCGGAATGGAAAACGACAGACCCATGTAACCACCTGTACCACTAAAGATACGCGAATTAATACCAATCACTTCACCGCGCTGATTAAATAGTGGACCGCCTGAGTTACCAGGGTTCAATGCCACGTCTGTTTGGATAAATGGCACGCTGGTATCGCGTGAAAAACTGCGTGATTTAGCACTGACAATGCCCGCCGATGCTGAGTAATCAAAACCAAATGGCGAACCAATGGCTAGCACTGGTTCCCCTACTTTCAGAGCATTTGAGTCGCCGATAGGCAAAGCGGGAAATTGGTTGCCCGAGACTTTTAGTACAGCCACATCAGAGCGCTCATCACTACCAACCAAGGTTGCATCAAGCTCCGTTCTATCGTTAAGAGTAACAGTGATTTTATCAGCGCCCTCCACCACATGATGGTTGGTTAGCATATAACCATCGGCGGTGACAAAAAAGGCCGTGCCATAAGCATGCTCAATTGCTGGCGTGGCAGCCTGATCAGGAATACGTAAACGATCACCAAAGAACTGCCGCAACAATTCGGCTGTTTGGGCTTGGGCAAGCTCAGCCTCGCTGACGGTCTTGGTGACATTTACGCGGGCAACGGCTGGGGTAACTTGCTGTACTAATTCAGAAAAATCCGCCGTGGTGACGACAGCTTGAGCGCTCGCCATGGCGGTGGCAGTGACGCCAGCAACCATCGAGGTACTGACAGCAAGCACCAGCGCACTACGTTTTAACCAATGCGGCACATAAAACTTAGATTGCGATGTAAGCGTATTGATAGGCATGTTGTCCTCCATATAAGTAATCGTTGTTATTTTTAATGGTTATGTTTAGGCTACTATCGCTAGTGACGTGTATACGATGTTTTAATTTTAACCAAGTCCGTATATGACAAACGTTGCATCGGCACTGAATGTTATGGCGGCCAACCTTTTTAGTCGCCATCTAGTCGTTTATTAGATTACTGTTTTTTATACCCTTATGCCATCGACCATTCACCTTTCCTTATATAAACACCCCAAAACAATGATAATCCTCGCTAGGTGCATGATAAAGACGGCTACTGTATGATAAGTCATCGTGCTATTTTGTCATTATTCCGATCATGTAGGATAACCCAAGGCGCGATTATTTGACTCAGTTATTGTATATTTTTACCGCTGCCTACTGATATCGTGCTAGATACGGCCTTGCTCAGCATGAAATAAAAGCATGTTATGATAGCAAGCCAAATAAATATTTAAGCAAACTAAAGTCTATAAATAATCATTATTGACTATTGTTTTATAAAGCTGGCTATTATCACCCTTATTTTTCATCTTTTGCATCACTAGAATAATGCGATGGTCAATTCAAGATAAATGGATAAAAAAAGTCGCGTGACAGTACTATCAATAATAGACTGAGCAAGCGTGATGCCATATACGATTTATATGAGATTGACGATTTTTTCTAGCAATGCTTTTGTCTTTACTACTCTATAGTAGTTATATCATATCTGGCTCATGTTGTGATTCATGATGGATACCATTGTCGTCGCTTACGTTTTATAGAGATGTGTCTCTATAGCGAGTAGCGTCAACTTATTACTATACTACTGGCAGCCGCTACTCTAAAAAAGCGGTTGATAGCTATAAAATACGACAAGATTATAAAAGGATCAATTTATGGATACCGCCCTATTATTATCTGGCGTGGTTGGGATTGGCATTGCTGCCCAATGGTTGGCTTGGTATTTAAAGCAACCGTCCATTTTATTTTTATTACTGATTGGCATTATCGTGGGCCCAGTGCTGGGAGTCTTCGATCCTGACTTGGTGCTGGGAGAGCTGATGTTCCCCTTCATCTCTTTGGGCGTGGCGATTATCCTATTTGAAGGCTCGCTGACGTTAGAGTTTGACGAGATTAAACAGCATGGCACCGTGGTGCAAATGCTGGTGTCGGTCGGTGTACTTATCACCATTGCTATCGTGGCGTTATCGACTTATCTCTTATTCGATGTCGATCCACTGATTGCTTTGCTGTTCGGTGCGCTCGTGTGCGTAACGGGTCCAACGGTGATTATGCCGCTATTACGTAGTGTGCGTCCTAATAAGACGATCTCTAATATCCTCAAATGGGAAGGTATCATCATTGACCCAATCGGCGCTATTGCCGTGGTTTTGGTCTATGAATACATCATCTCAGGCGGCGAAGCCAGCAGTATCTTATTGTTTGCTAAAATCGTGGTATTAGCCACAGCGATGGGTATGGCAGGCGCTTGGCTGCTTGCCTTCTTGATGCGTCGGCATATGATTCCTGAATTTTTACGCAATGTCTTTACGCTCGCCTTTGTCTTGGTATTATTTTCAGTATCGAACCATTTAGAGCATGAGTCTGGGCTATTGACAGTCACCGTGTTGGGCGTGGCATTGGCGAATTGGCCAAAATTCCCACGCGATACGATTTTAGAGTTCAATGAATCTTTAACCATCCTTCTTATCTCTGTGCTGTTTATTATCCTTGCAGCACGTGTAGAGCTGGAAAGCTTACTTAGCGTTGGTTTCGCAGGTCTGGTGTTACTTGCTATCGTCATGTTTGTGGCGCGACCCTTATCCGTTTGGGCATCGTCTATTGGCTCAAACTTAAAGACCAATGAAAAGCTGATGATTAGTTGGATTGGGCCACGTGGTATCGTCGCTGCAGCCATCTCATCACTGTTTGCTATTCGTCTGCAAGAGTATGATATTCAAGGTGTTGAACTGCTTGTGCCCTTAGTATTCATGGTCATTATTGGCACGGTTATGATTCAGGGCTTGGGGGCGAAAATAGTCGGCAACTTGCTGGGTGTCCGTGAGCCTGAGACCAATGGTATTCTTATCGTCGGCTCAAATCCCATTGCCCTTTTGGTAGCGACTTCTCTAAAAGATCAGGGCTTTGATGTCATCGTCGCACACAACAACTATACCAATATTGCCCGCGCACGCATGAGTGGTCTGCGTACTTATTTTGGCAATCCCATCTCTGATCATGCCGATCATCATCTTGACCTGATCGGTATCGGTCGGCTGTTTGCAATGAGTATGGACAAAGAGATGAATACCTTATCTGAGATTCATTATCGTCATGAATTTGGTGAGCGCAAATTGTACCGTCTCAAGTTCAGCGACGAAAAGGTCAAAAGCGAGCGCGATGATAAGCAAGGCAACTTCCACTCGCAGTGGCTGTTTGGCAAAGATGTCACTTATACCAAGCTTGCCAGTATGCTGTCAAAAAAAGCCCGTATCAAGATTACCAACATTACTGACAGCTACAGCTTTGAGCAATACAAAGCCGACAATAAGCAATTCGTGCCGCTGTATACAATCGACAAAGAAGGCAAGCTACACGTCATTACCGATAAGTTTGATGGCATCGTGCCACGCGATCGCAAGCTCATCTCACTGGTAGTGGAAGATGAAGTACAGCCAAAACCTGTCGACGTGACACCTAAACAAGAGCAGGCGCGACTGGCAGCTGATGCTAACTTTGAGTCCAGCTCAAAAGCACCTGAAAAGCGTAAAGAAAAAGCGCTGAGCGATGATAATGTTGATGCAACAGAACAATCCATTGCCACTGATAGCGACAGCGCTAAAGAAACAATTGCTGAGCAGGCAATCACTGAGCAAAATGCACATACTGAGGTATCAAACCATTCGAGCAGCAATGCTGAAACTAAAACCACGCCAGACACCTTAAATGACAAAGTGATAGCGTCAAAAGATGAGTCTATTGACGTCGTTAATAAAGGCGTCATGTCAGCCAACTCGACAGCGACTTCGAAGGCAATTCCTAAAAATAAGGTGTCTAACAATAGTAGTACGAATGGTAATGGCAACGCACCTAAAACCAAGAAGGGCGCGCTTGATCCAAATCGTTTACCCGACTCTGGTCAAGATAATACAACCAATGCAAGCTCTGATGTCGATATTACTAAAGGCGATGTCACTAAAGACAATGTTCAAGAAATTTCAAATAATAAAGCGGTGAATACACAGGATAAATAATCGTTGCCACAGCTTTTTTTTAACACAGTTTTGACAATGTCTTGATGACTGTTTTGATACTTTATAGAATATAACAGTTTATAAAACACGAAAGCCCCAACGCAATGTTGGGGCTTTTTATTTGGCTAGGTGATGGCTTTATAAAATCCGTTACGAAACATCAAATCTGCCTTGTACCGCCTGCCATACTCGCGCGCTCACCTCATCGGCGCTGCCTGATGCGTCAATGCGCTGTATCCGTTCGGGGTGCTGAGTCGCCAGCGTGTTAAAGCCTTTATGCACCCAAGTAAAAAATTCGGTCGCTTGCTGCTCAAATCTATCAGCGGCGCTACGTTTATTAGCGCGTGTCATGCCTTCTAATACGGGCAAATCCAGCCATAATGTCAGCTCAGGTAGTTGCGGCACAAACTGCTCGATAAGCGATTCAATTTTGGCTCGTACCACCGCATTGCCATGTGCCCGCCCAAAGCCCTGATAAGCAATGGTAGAATCGGTAAAACGATCGCATATTACCCACGTCCCACGTTGTAGCGCTGGCAGAATCACTTGCTGCATATGGTCGCAGCGCGCCGCAAATAGTAGCAATAGCTCTGTATCATCATTGATATCGGTCGCAGGGTCCAATAATATCGCGCGCAAACGTTCTGCAAACAGGCTACCACCCGGCTCACGGGTACGCAGATACGCAATATTGTTATCGTCTAAGCGTGTGCACAGCTGCTCAATGGCAGTCGTTTTGCCTACGCCCTCAGTACCTTCAAAACTGATAAAGCGCCCTTGATTGAGTGCGATATCATTGATGTCATTGCTTGCTTTGGGCTGACTTGTTTTGGGCTGACTTGCTTGCGACTGGACTGTTTGAGATACATGGTTTTGTATAGATGCTGACATGATATGACCTTATGTCATTGATGAGCGTTATGTCTTTATGTAGACAGTTGCATAACGCTCAGTTCACGATAGGTTTTGAGAAAAGATAGAGGATTAAATTACTGCGGCGGGGTTTGTGATTTTTTCTCACGCATGACGCCGAGATATTCTTTTACCGCTTGATTGTGCGCCGCCAAGCTATTGGTAAATTTGTGCCCGCCATTACCCGTCGCTACAAAGTACAATGCATCACTATCTGCTGGGTGCAAGGTCGCTTCGATAGAGGCAGCAGATGGTAGCGCGATAGGTGTTGGCGGTAGGCCATCAATTTGATAGGTGTTATAAGCCGTTTTTTCATCAATGTCTTTACGGCGAATGTTGCCTTCATAGCGACTGCCCATACCATAGATGATGGTCGGATCGGTCTGCATTCGCATGCCTTTATCTAAACGATTTCTAAACACCGCAGAGACCAAAGGACGCTCTTCTGCCACACTGGTTTCTTTTTCGATAATAGAGGCCATCACTAACGCCTCATAAGGCGTCTTATAAGGCAAATTGGGCGCACGATTTTCCCACGCTTCAGTCAATACTTGCTGTTGACGCTTATATAAATCGGTCAGTACCTGCTTATCAGTGCTACCTTCCCCATAATAATAAGTGTCAGGGGCAAACCAGCCTTCAAGATTGTGATTGACGATAGGGTCGTTACTATTGATCACTTCATTTGGCAATATACCGACCAAATCCAACGCTTGAGCAATACCAGCATTGTCTCTATCATTGCCACTATCGTCGGTCAGCACCTCTTTTTTGATGCCTTTATTTTCCCTTAATGTTTGATATAAATCTTTAGAGGTTTTGCCTTCAATGATTTGCACCTTTACCATCGATGCTTTTACCCCTTGTCCAAGTATATGTAGCGTTTCAGCAAAGGTCGGGTTTTCTGGTAATTGATAAATACCAGCATGTAAGGGGCCATCGACTTGTGTTTTCATATAGAGCTTGGCAATCGTGGCAGAAAACAGTGGGATTTGCTGTTGCCACTGCGGCAGTAGGCCGTAATAGCTCTGACCCTGCTCAATGGTGACCATTTGCTTTGGCTGCTCAATCCGCCCAAACAATGTCTGATAGACCATCACTAAGAAAAACGCAGCGATAAGCCCCAGCACTAGCAACACTTGATAACCACGCTGCATAAAGAACGATTGATTATCCGCTTTATATTCGCGTGGCTTAGCCGCTCCACTGATGAGTGACACATCTGTCGCTGGCGTTTCCTCTACCCCATCAACTGCTGGTTGCGTGTCCGGTAGTGTGTTATCGACACGCTCCTCAACACTGCTATCTGGTTTATTCGATGGCGTTTCATTAGGACGTTCAGGAGGCGTTTCAGATGTAGGCTTGCTCATGGCAACTCGCGAGGCAGAAGTTTGCTAGAATTTAGCACTGAACCGTGCGATTTTCAATGGTATTTGCTTAGCTTATCAATTATCTTGGTATTTACGCCTGCTAATATGGGCTAATATTTCTACCTTCTTTTGTTGTTTTTCCTTTTCTTTAATAACGAAAACTGGTTATGAACCTACATTTTAATCAAAATCTTGCCAAAAATTACAAGTCGCCTAGTCAAATCATTAGAGTACTCAGTGAAGATTGGGTTGCTAAGCAAAGTTACTGCCCTAGTTGCAATACCGAGCCATTGGCGGAATTTACTAACAATCAGCCTGTCGCTGACTTTTATTGTGCAAATTGTAATGAGCAATATGAGCTAAAAAGTAAGCAAGCAAAGTTAAGCAACATTATCAATGACGGCGCTTATGACACCATGATTGAGCGTATCAGTAGCGACAATAATCCTAACTTTTTCTTTTTAACCTATTCTCAAGAATATAGCGTTAACAACTTCCTGATTATTCCTAAGCATTTTTTTAAGCCTGATATGATTGTCAAACGTAAGCCTTTATCAGTCACTGCTAAACGTGCCGGTTGGGTTGGTTGCAATATTGATTTGCGACAAGTGCCCGAATCAGGGAAAGTATTTTTGGTTAAAAACCAGCAAGTCATACCACGCGATAATGTCACCGAGCAATTTCAAAAAACCTTGTTTTTACGCGCGCAATCTACGACTTCACGTGGTTGGACGTTAGATGTTTGGCAATGTATCGATAGACTAGAAGACAGCTTTTCTCTCAATCAAGTTTATGCTTTTGCTGATAAATTACAGCGTAAACATCCTGAAAATAATCACATTAAAGATAAAATTCGTCAGCAATTACAAGTATTACGCGATAGAGGTATTATTGAATTTACTGGTCGTGGGCAATATCAAAAACTATATTAAGTT
The DNA here is from genome assembly GCF_016107535.1 of Psychrobacter cibarius. GTDB lineage: Bacteria > Pseudomonadota > Gammaproteobacteria > Pseudomonadales > Moraxellaceae > Psychrobacter > Psychrobacter cibarius. The sequence continues at coordinate 14,474 of NZ_JABASQ010000028.1, forward strand.
TGATTATCATCCCAAAGTGGCAAATAGGCGCTTGCCACCAATCTTTGATAAAACTTGTGCGGAGGATAATCCATCTCCAACTCATCATTTACTTTAAAAAAGGTGTCCATATTATCCCTAATACATTTAGAAGACTTATTTCTTACGTGCTTATTCCAGCCTATTAATAATCCTAGTGGCGTACGAGAAGCCTTGGTAAAAGCTTGACTTTCTACTGTGAGCGCACACATGACAGGTTCATCATGAGGTATTTTATCCACGCCTTGTTCTATGACTTCTTGGCGTATATGCGCATACTTAAATACCCCACCAAATGCTGTATACTTTTTATCTTTCTTAGAATAAACAATATTGAATGCTATCTTCGAATAACCGGCTAAGTGAACGACTTCATCAGGATATTTTTTTGCTTTATGACATATCTCATTAAATAGCATTAATCGGCGGATTTGTAGCGGAATTCGTTTTTCTTCATAGGTAGTACGCATTTTTATCTCCTGCTAAATAATCTTTAATCAGATACGATTGATTTCTACGTATTTTAAATTATATTAAACGTTTCTCATTGAATCGCTCAGGCCTTGGTTTTCCCTCATTATCACGGTACACGTCTGCAATTAAATCCTCTCTATCGTCCCATAAAGGTAAACGTGCCGTTGCAACTAAACGGCCATGAAACTTATGCGGTGGATACTCTCCATCAATTTCATCATTGATTTTAAAAAAGTGCTCTTCTCGATAATCGACGTAAGCATGCATTCTATTTTTAACATAGTTATTCCAATACCAGACTAGCTGTATAGCTGTGCGCGCGGGCTGAGTAAACTGTTTTAAGTTGACTGTCAGCGCACGTTTTACTGGTTCGTCGTTAGGGAAAACTCTAATACGTTGCTCGATAACTTCTTCTTTTGTTTCTGCGTACTCAAACACACCGCCAAACGCAATAAACTTTTTAAAGTCTTTCAAATACATAACACCGAGCGATAATTCAGTGAATCTTGATAAATGAATAATTTCATCAGGTTGTTTTTTTGCTAATTTGCAAATCTCATCAAAAATTAATAGTCGACGGATTTGTAAAGGTATTCGTTCATCTTCGTAGACGTAGTCCATGGATATCTCTCCTTATCAAAACACTATCATTGATCGATTTTCCTTATCGCACAAGGCTTTGTCACAAAAGACGATCACTTCTTTTTAAGCGCCTTTGTTAACTTAGCGGATATGAATGCTAAAGAAATTTTAATAAGGGTATATTGGAAATAGTGATGATAAAAATAGATAAGAAATTGAAGATAGTTTTTCAGATAGAAATTGTTGAAACGCTAAGTAACATCGTAGAAGTTAACGCAGAGAACGAGCAAGAAGCACTATCAAAAGTGCGAGATATGTATCGAAACGAGGAAGTTATTTTGTACGCAGATGACTTTATTGATACCAAGTTTAATATTTTTAAATACGATTAGAATCGCTTAAAATCTCACCATTTCACCCGATAATAATGTCAAACTGCTCATTGGCATGACACCGCGCAGCGCATTGCAAAAGAATAGCTTGCTTAAATGCGGTAGATCTTCCTCTTGCAAAGACCTGACAATGACGGGCTGCTCCGTACCAGACAAAGCATCAATAATGACTTGCCGCATCACGCCAGCGACGCCAGATTTCGCCATCGAAGGTGTATACCATTGACCTTGATCTAAATAATTCGGATCATTTTTATTGATTTCTAAATGGCTTGCGGGTTTTGAGGATTGCTGCTCTGATAATTGATAAAATACATTGCTCATCGTACCTTCAACCCAACGACCACTCATATCTTGTAGCAGCCCCTCACTGATGCTTGGTTTGATATTGTCTTCCGATACTTGGGCTTTGATGACTTGTAACTCACCACTTGCCAGCACATTGTCGAGACGATTGAGGCTTTTGAGTCCTGCTAATGGTGGCGGTAAGCAGGCAAGTTGCGAAGATAGGCAAATGGCAGAACTGATAGGCTGCATCGGGATTAAGCACCCATCAGGCAAGCGTAATTGCTCAGTTGTAGTAACGGTCATCGCAGAGGATTTTAGCCAAATCTCACAAGCGCTACCAGACGTGGTTGGCACATAGCCATAACCACGGACATCTTGCACGGCGCGAGTCACCATCAGTTTCAGCATGCCTTGTTGTAGTTGCTCGGCATGCGTCTGCAATAAAGCCATGACAGAATGACTGTCTAATTCAAGTTGTAAAGCTTCAGCATGGGAAACAAGGCGCTGCTGATGATAAGCCAACCACAGTATCTGCCCATCGATGACCCCCATCGTGGTAAAAAATCCATCGCCATATGCCAACCCACGATTGTCTAGCGATACTGTGTCTGAGATATCCGTCGTAGCACTTGATGGATGTATGCATAGCCAATTATTGAGCGGCATGATAGCGAGCACAGCTTACTTCTTATCTGTTTGGGCAGCAGATTTATTGATGACCAACATACAACTGTAGAACTCACATTTTGCCAGTTCTATTTTTTGACCACCGATGACTTTATTTTTGATAATTTGACCATTAAGCATATCAGAAATCAGTTGTCCGCCCTCCTCACCCATCAGTTGGCGGGCAAGCTTATGCGCTTTTTCGGCATGGTTTTGACTTATCTCTTTTTCTTTATCAGAGTCAGTAGGATTGGCAAAGTACCAGCCCAGTTCGAGATATTTTTCAGAATCAATCAGATCCAAATACGGCGCATCGGTATCCATAAAACGATATTTGGCGGCTGGATTACTGGCATAGTCGAGGCTGTTCTCGTCAGTGCTCATGACCTTACCAAAAGTCGCTTTGATCTCATCTAAATTATCGACGGTCAGTGACGCTACATTTTTAGTGCCCCATCCTGCAACGTCATATTTCACTTGTGTACCTTGCTGAGCAGTAGCGCCGTCTAAATCGGCGTTCGGCGCAGCATTGTCCTGTACTAGCGCATCGTCAGCGACGCTTTGCTCGCTCATATCGGCATCTTGGTTTTGGGCGTCGTCTTTACTGCTATCACAGCCACTGAGCGACACGCCGACTGCCATTATCGTACCGACCAAGAGGGTCTGTAGGCTATTATTCCACATGGGCAATTTACTCACACTTTTAGATGATTCTCAAAATAGTATTAACGAGCAGGCAGATAGGCCGCTGATAATGGACATTATATTTTATAAACAAGCGTTCTTATACTTGGTATTGTATGACTCAGTTTGTTATGTCAGTTTCTTATGACTTGGTTTTTGACAGTTCAGTTACTGATGGTTATGCAACTGCCAAAATATCAATATAAAATTTTCATACTCTCTAGTTTACCCAACTGCTTAACACTTGACCACCCTTTACGTTACGGATAACGCTCTCAGACAGTACAGATTTGTTAAAGATATAATCTGTCAAAAAACCTACCTATTCAAGTGTTTACTCGTTAGACCACCGATTTGTCAAATATCGCGTTATCCCTTATGATGATTGTATATCGATGCCCTTCTACTGATTAATTTTTGCCTCTTATCGCAAGCAGACCTATTATGACCCAGCATTTTATCGTTATCGGCAATCCCATTGCCCACAGCAAATCCCCTGAAATTCATACGTTATTTGCAGCGCAGACGGGCATTGAGATTAGCTATCAACGCCAATATTGCCCCGATGATGTAGCCAGTTTTACCGCGGTGCTTGAGGCGTTTTTTCAGGGTGGTGGCGTTGGAGCCAACGTGACTGTACCTTTTAAACAAATCGCTTATGACTGCTGCGTGGCGCGCGGTGGTTTATCAGAGCATGCCGAAGTTGCAGGCGCAGTCAATACGCTGTTACTAAATAAAGCGCTGGTGAAAAATGGCGTGCCGATCACCAAGGCATTGTATGGCGATAATACCGACGGACAAGGACTGGTCAATCACATCGTAAGTTTGGGTTGGCCATTGAATGGTGCTCGCGTGGCACTCATTGGTGCAGGCGGCGCAGCACGTGGGGTGATATTGCCATTGATTGAAGCTGGTATCACACATCTTACGATTGCCAATCGCACGCTGAGCAAGGCAACAGCGTTAGTCACTGAGCTTAGCGCGGCAAGCGCTGCTATTCATGAGCAGCAAATTGAAACTTGTCGCACGACTGAATTAAATGGACAGTTTGATATTATCATCAATGCGACTTCTATTGGTTTATCAGCAGATACGCTACCACTAAGCGACACGCTAAACGGTGACTACGCTTATGACATGATGTATGGACGCCCGCTGCCGTTTTTGCAGCATTTTTCTGCGCGTGGCGCACAGACCTCGGACGGCTATGGCATGCTCATCGGGCAAGCAGCGCTAAGTTTTGAGCGTTGGACAGGTCATACGATCGATGTTGTGCAAGCGACTGAAACGCTACACAGTCGTTAATCGAAAATTGACATAAAAAAAGTCGCATGAACTCAGCTCATGCGACTTTTTTTAATACTTGATTTCAAACGTACTGGTGGTTTGACATTCATCAATTAGCCAAAGCGCGCCAGTAGCCAGTTTTCGATACGCCGTAGCGGTATGCGTAAGTTGGTTGAATGCATCACTAGTCCGCCGCTCAAACCCACCAAGCAGCCAATCACGGTATCAAAAAGGCGCGTGCGAATCACTTCTTGATAGGCGGACTCAGAAAACGGTAGGCCACTGCCGTATTCTGCAATAAATATCGTCAGCGGCGTGATAAATATGACTGCCAAACCATAATGTCGATCCACCAACGTCTCGATACAAAGCATCATCGTCAGTATCGCCAGTGCGACACCCCATATTGACAATCCCCAAGACAACATCCAACTCGCCAAAACCACGCCCAATACTGTACCAAGTAAACGATGTATTTGCTTAATCCACATGGTACGCAAATGAATACCTTGGATAATCAAAAAGCAGCTAACTGCTGCCCAATAGGGGTTGGACAGCTGTAAAGTGACGGCGATGAGCAAGGCTAAACTGACAAAACTGGCGACAATCAAACTTTCAGTAATGGTATCTGGCTCGTAGCTATAAGTAGGCGTCGGCGTCGCTGGGCGCGTTGCTAATAAAAACAACGAATACAGCAATGCCATCACTAAAGCAAAGCCACTGCCAAGCATCACCAGTCCAGTTGCACGTAAGATGTCTTCCAAAGGCAGCGGTATAAATAGCGCAATAGCACCTGCCATCATCACAAACAGTCCCGCTGGCGGTGGCTGACGATAATAACGTCCAAAAATCACAATACCAAACGCCATTAGCGTAAATATTGGCAGCTTTAATAGCGGGACTTGCTGAGCAATTAGACCGAGCGCAAAGCACAGCGACATGGCAAAACCCCAAGCCATCACCGTCACCAATCGATACGGCAGCTTGCCCACTAAAGGTATGTTCAAAATAACCATCGCCCCCAAAGACGCTTTGATACCTGACGATAAAGCATCAAAATAAGCGCCCACAAACACAGGGAAACTGATGGCTATCGCCGCGATAATCGGCATATGCCACGGTCTCTTACTACGGTTCACTGTCAGCAGATGCGCCAGCTCCCCATCAATTAAAGCCTTTATGCGAGCAAATAACGCTGTCAGCCAAGATGCTCGCGTTGCCTCGCGCTTGGATGCGCTCATAATTGGCTTTCCTTATATCGTAAATGCAGTTAAAAAATGTTTTCCTGATACGGTTACATTTATCATAAATAGGTACTTAACCACAGACACTAATAAAAACCGAACCCATCAACCCATAAATTAATGTTTTGATTTAAAATATTAATTATGAATATTAGTTATTAGTTATATATTTGTCGCTATAGAAGATTTATACTGACAGTAACGCCGCGACAGCTGTTTTTTATCAAGGATGCCTTAACGGCAATCAAAATGGATGAGCTGTTTTTGATAAATCTGAATGACGAGCCGTGATATCGTCTATTCTTACCCCAAATAATTAAACACCCTTTTACATGAAACGTGGCTCAACTACTGAGCTAGCCATTTATGATAGCGAATAACTAAAGAGAGCGACTATGTTAACTTACAAAGCACCTTTACGTGATATCAAGTTTTTAATAAATGATGTTTTCGACTTTCAAACTCATTATAAAGATTTGGATAATGGCGAAAATGCCGATCCTGAAACCGTTGATATGATTCTTCAAGGGATGGCAGATTTTGCTGAAAATGTCTTAGCGCCTTTATACCAGCCAGCAGATGCTGAAGGTTGTCATTTTGAGAATGGTGTTGTCACAACCCCTAAAGGCTTTAAAGAAGCTTATGATCAATTTGTAGAAGGCGGCTGGCAAGGTATTTCTTACCCTGAAGAGTACGGCGGTATGAATTTACCGACCTCATTGAACTTAATTAAAGCTGAAATGATCGGTACGGCGAACTGGCCATGGGCAATGTATCCTGGTCTATCAACTGGCTGTATCAATACCATTATGCAATATGGTACCGATGAGCAAAAAGAAACCTACCTGCATAAATTGGTCGAAGGCTCTTGGGCTGGTACCATGTGCTTGACTGAACCACAATGTGGTACGGATTTGGGTCAAGTTAAGTCTAAAGCCATTCCACAAGATGACGGCTCTTATAAGCTTAGCGGTACTAAGATTTTCATCTCAAGTGGTGAGCATGATTTAACGGAAAACATCGTTCATATTGTTTTAGCTCGTTTGCCAAATGCACCAGAAGGCACACGCGGTATCTCATTATTTATCGTACCGAAATTCTTGCCAACTATTGAAGGTGAAATTGGCGAGCGTAATGGCGTGACTTGTGGATCGATCGAACACAAAATGGGCATTAGCTCATCGGCTACTTGTGTCCTAAACTTTGATGATGCCGTTGGTTACTTAATTGGTGAGCCGAACAAAGGTCTAAAAGCCATGTTCACTTTTATGAACACAGCCCGTATTGGCACTGGTATCCAAGGTTTGGCGCATATTGAATTGTCATTCCAAAACGCGCTGCCGTATGCAAAAGATCGCCGTTCTATGCGCACCTTATCAGGCACGAAAGAGCCTGAAAAAGTTGCTGATGCCATCATCAACCATGCTGACGTACGTCGTATGCTATTGACCCAAAAAGCCTTTGCCGAAGGCGGTCGCTCGATGATTTATCATTCTGCGCGCTATGCCGATAAAATGGCACAGGGTATCATCAATGGTGATGATGAAGAGTTTGAAAAATGGGATGACAAATTGGGTTTCTACACACCAATCCTAAAAGGCTTCTTAACTGAGCTAGGTATCGAAGCGGCTAAACACGGTCAGCAAGTCTATGGCGGTCACGGCTATATCAAAGAATGGGGCATGGAGCTAATCGCTCGTGATGCTCGTATCGCCACCATGTACGAAGGTACAACTGGTATTCAAGCATTGGATTTACTCGGTCGTAAAGTGATCTTGCAGTCTAAAGGCAAAATCATCCGTGATTACACTTCAAGCATCATGAAATGGTGTGGCGAGTATGCGCTTGATAAAGACATGCGTAAATTCGTTTGGGCGCTCACCAAGCTATGTGCTGAGTGGAATACATTGACTGTCCGCTTGATGCTAATGGCGCGTAAAGATCGTGAAATCATCTCTGCTGCATCAGACGATTTCTTGATGTACTCAGGCTATGTCATGATGGGTTATCATTGGGCGCGTATGGCAGCAGTCGCTTATGACAAGCTTGAAACTGGTGGTACTGAATCCCCAGAATTCTACAAAGCTAAGATCCAAACGGCTGAATTCTACTTTGATAAGTTGTTACCACGTACCTCGGGGCATGCCGAAGCCATGGTTGCACCAAGCGACAGCATGACAGCAATGAAGATTGAGAACTTTGCTTTTCTAGACTAAGTTTTTTAGACTAAGATAGCATCACAATTAAGCAGTAATTAATAAGAAAAGCGCCTAGCATGTAGGCGCTTTTTTATGCTTAACTAAAAGTACAGACGTTCTCATTAAAGCCTATCGATAATAAATGTACATCATAGATGACGGTTAACGAGTAACTCATTATAGATAAACGGCCATTTTAGGAGCCAATCATGTTATCCAGTGATCATCAAAAAACTTCCTTAGCCTCATCATTTATACGAGTGCTACTGCTCAGTACGGCACTGATTAGTTTTAGCGCAACTAGTGCTACGGAGCTGGCTAAAAACCCTGACATTCCTATTAAATTTGCCAAAGGCGCGATCAGTAGTTCGGTCACTGGCAAATTAAGCCCCAATGAAGATGAGCGCTGGTATCGCTTTGATGCCACCAGCTGGCAATATGCCGTTGTTAATATTGCACCACTTACTGATACGCCTGAGACAGCCAATGTCGGCGTATTACATATGCCAAACGGTACGCAAGATGGCAGCAAAGGCGGTATCGTGTATCAAGGCTGCCTACCCGCAACCGGAGAATATCGCTTACGTATTGCCCGAAATTTGATGGCGACTGAAGGTAAAACGGCTGGTTATAAGGTTGAGGTAATGATATTACCTACATATGCCAGTAAATCGCTATGTGAGTACTTATAGCGATTGATGAATCGTCGTTTCGGACGATATCAGCATTTTAGCTACCCAGCATTTTTTTATGATACACCGTGCTAATTTCTTCAACTTCCACACATATCTGTAAGGCTGCTCGCCCTGATTGCTCTGCGCCTATCGCCTGCTCTATCGTCGTCACCAGCAGCCCTGCTAGCTGATTACGAATAACCATGTCACGACCAGTCATTAGTTTTAGATGCGCATAAATAAAGCCATACGCCTGCTCATCATCTTCAACGCCTACCAAAAATGTCTCAATGGGCACGATCCGTGCTTTAATATCAGTCGGCGTGCCAAAGTGCCCACTGTCCCATAATGCTTTATTTAACGCTTTAAGCAATGATTCTTCATGAGCAATACTGACATTGGGCGTCATTTGAATGGTTAGATGTGGCATGAATATGTCCTTATAAAATATGAGTGAGGGGATAAAATATTAGCCATCGTTTCAGACTTGATTAAACAGCCCGTTAGCGGCAACGATTTTTAGTCATCAGTAACTTTTTAGTCATCAATAATAGTACTAAAGCAAGCAGCAAGGGTCTCAGCTAATTGTGCTGGTGGCAGCTCAATTTCTAAACCACGGCGACCACCGCTGACATAAATCGTTGTCTGCTCTGCAGCCGAGCTGTCTATAATAGTCGGCAAGCGCTTTTTTTGTCCCAATGGGCTGACGCCGCCTAGCACATAGCCCGTACTACGCTCTACCTGCTTAGGATCCGCCATTTGCACTTTTTTGCAGGTCAGCAATTTATTCGAAGATAGCGCCTTAGCCATTTTTTTAAAGTTTAACGTTTTATCCACGGGTAAGATAGCAACGGCAAGCGCACCAGTCTCTGTCGACACCACCAAGGTTTTGAACACTTGTGACACATCCACGCCTAGCTTTTCTGCCGCCTCTAAGCCAAAAGAGGCGGCATTACTGTCATGGACATAGTCGTGTAATTGATAGTTCAGAGCGCGTTGTTTGGCAAGATTAATCGCTGGTGTCATAATATTTCAGCTTATATCAATGATATTAAAAGGTAGATTTAAACATAATTACTCTATAGTGACTCTTGGTTGTCGCCGAACTATTATTGCGCTAAATACATTAACTTTCAATTATTTGAGCTTATTAAGAGCGGCTTAACTCACTATATAGTAACCAGACCGTATTAATATTAGCAGTATATACAGACACTATATATCGCTTTGATGGCTTTTATGGCATCATAAGCGCAACATATTTGACTATTTTTGATACTGATTATGATACCGAAGTTCTTAAAAAAACGGATTTTTAAAGCGCCAGTCACAACCGACAGCGCTTCTAATACTGACGTCAATCCAATCGCCCCCAAGCCTTATTCCAATGCGCCGATTAATCAAATTTATCGCAAGCTATCGGGGCAGCTACTCGATGTCGCTGTTAAACCTAAGTTATTGGGTGAATTACCTGAGTTCGATACAGACGATCAAACGCTAAGATTTTATGTGTTGCAAGATTATTCGCGTTCCAACAGTATTTTGATTGACCTGCAGACGCAAGAGCACAATTTACCACCAGCATTGGTTGGGGTACATGATGCCGCCCATAATATCAAAGAAAACGCAGCCATCATATTTTTGAACCATCCAAGCGCCAAAGACAGTCAGCTATCGCCGCGCCTGTCACGTTTGGTGTCTGCTGTTTTGCAATATCCAGAGCTAAAAGTACGTTTGGTGCCCGTCTCTATTTTATGGGGACGCGCCCCAGAAAAAGAGGATTCACTGTTTAAGCTGCTGACCGCTGACAACTGGCAGGACCCTAGCATCACCAAGCAGCTCTTTAATATCGGAGTAATGGGACGTGACACCTTTGTACAGTTCCATCCACCTCAAGATCTACGTACCCTTATCAATGATAGCCTTAAAGGTGATGAAGAAGGGTTTTCTATTTTTGATTCGCTAGCCGTGGATTCAAAAGAGAACTCTATAAAAGAAGGTGATATAAAAGAAAATTCTGCAAAAGACAGCAATTTAGACATCACGAGTAGCGTGGGCGATACTAACGAAGCACCAAACTATGCTCTGGTAGCGACCGCTGACAGTAATCGTGAACTGGTACGTATGCTACAGCAGCGGCTTACGGTTTATTTAGACAAGCAGCGTGCCAGTATGCTCGGTCCTGATTTATCAGACAGACGCAACTTAGTAGACAAGCTAGTGTATTCACCAGCTATCAAACATGCGATAGAGGCAGAAGCAGTAGAATCTGGTATCAGTGTACGTGAAGCCCGTGTCTTGGCTAAAGGTTATGCCAATGAGATGGTCAATGACTATTCACATTCCATCGTGCGCGGTTTTTATAAGTTTTTAACGTGGTTATGGACGCAACTCTATGATGGCGTAGAAGTCCATCATTTCGAGCGCGTACGTGAGCTTGCGACTGACTATGAGCTGGTTTATGTGCCTTGTCATCGTAGCCATGTCGATTACCTATTGCTATCTTATGTCATCTACAAGCGTGGTCTGAGCATTCCTTATGTCGCTGCTGGTGACAACCTAGATGTACCCGTATTAGGTCCATTATTACGCGGCGCGGTTGCCTTTTATATACGTCGTAGCTTTCGTGGCAATGCACTTTATACTGCCGTCCTCCGCGAATATATGCACACCCTTATTACGCGTAACACACCGATTGAATACTTTATCGAGGGTGGTCGCTCGCGTTCAGGACGTTTATTACCACCGAAGATGGGCATGCTAGCAATGACAGTGCACAGTCAATTACGTCATTCTGAGAAGCCAGTGGTTTTCATTCCGACTTATATCGGTTATGAGCGTATTATGGAAGGTGGCACCTATGTTGGTGAGCTAAAAGGCAAGCCAAAAGAATCTGAATCTTTACTAGGCTTACTCAAAGTTGGTCGTAAAATTGAGCGTATCTTTGGTAATGTACATCTAAGCTTTGGCACACCGCTGCATCTTAGCGACTTTATGACAAAATTCGATGTGCCAGCCAATAGCTTGCCAACGGATCGCACCGATACCCCGCTCGATGATAAAGCCAGCGCGATGGTCGATAACATCGGCGTCAAAATCATGCAGCACATCAATAAGGCGGCGGTTGTGACGCCCGTTTCGTTATTATCATTGGTATTATTATCAGCGCCTAAAGCGGCTTTAGATGAAGAAATCTGCCGTGAGCAAATTGCCCTTTATCAAGGTCTTGCTCAGCAGTTGTCCTACTCAGATGATACCGTCATTACAGATATGAGTCCGCAGCAAATTATTGATTATGGTATCAAGCTAAAGCTCATTGAACGTACGCCGCATATCTTAGGCGACATCATTCAGATTGCCGGCAAGCAAGCGGCCTTGCTCAGCTATTTCCGTAATAATATCCTGCATGTCTTTATTTTACTGTCTTTTTTAGCCGCCTTAGTCGCGCGTAATGGTCGTATCGAACGCAATCGTTTGGACAATATTGCTAAGCAACTCTATCCATTTTTACAAAGCGAGCTGTTCTTATATTATCCAGCACATGGCTTGGCTGATACCTTGAACAAAAAAGTCGACAGCCTACTCTCGCATGGTCTAATTGTCGAATTGAGCGATGGCGTACTCAGCGTCCCTGAATCAAACAGCAAATGCTATCAGCAGCTGCAAGTGCTAGCGACGCCTGTCGGACAGAGCCTTGAGCGTTACTTTATGACGCTTGCCCTACTCGCCCAGCAAGGCTCAGGCAATCTAACCGAAAGCGAAGTCGTTGATCTGTGTCATCTGCTGGGTCAGCGCTTATCTGTACTATATGCAGATGATATTCCTGATTTCTTTGACCGTGCCTTATTCACCAGCTTTATTAGTGCCTTGACTCGTCTTGATTACTTGCAAAAAGATGATGAAACTGGCGTATTGACCTTCGATCATCGTATCAATGATATTGCTCGTCATGCTAAGTACGTGCTAACGCCTGACATGATGCAGATTTTGCAGCAAGTCGCCAGCTTAGATGAAGAAGAAATTACTCATGCGATTACTGAGATTAGTAATAAAAAGCAGCGTAAATTTGGCCGTAAGCGTTAATTTGTAACCAGCTACAATATTTAATGAGCTAAACTAAATATATCGAGCAAAAAAAGACCTCTAATTGATTAGAGGTCTTTTTTTATCTTTAAATTTGAAATTTCTAAGTAGTTTTTTTTAACAACTACTTTTTAAATAACAGTCCTAGGTTGAAATCTTTTTATATTTCATACGCTTAGGAGTGGCAGCATCACCCATCGTCTTTTTACGATAGGTTTCAAACTCAGAATAGTTACCATCGAACCAAACTGGGCCTTCATCTTCGAACGCCAAGATATGAGTGGCGATACGGTCAAGGAACCAGCGATCATGCGAGACGACCATGACCGTACCTGGGAAGACCTGAATCGCATCTTCTAGCGCACGTAAGGTCTCAATATCCAAATCGTTTGAAGGTTCATCAAGGAGCAATACGTTCGCGCCCTGCTTCAATGTCTTAGCAAGCTGCAAGCGGTTACGCTCACCGCCAGACAATTGACCAACGTGCTTTTGCTGATCTGAGCCTTTGAAGTTAAAGCGACCGATATAAGCACGACTTGGCGTGGTGTAATCGCCAACCGTAATAATATCAAGACCGTCAGACACTTCTTCCCAAACGGTTTTGCTGTCATCTAAGTTATCACGTACCTGACCAACATAAGCGACTTTGACACTTTCGCCCAAATCGACTGAACCCGTATCTGGCGTATCACGCTCAGTAATCATATTAAATAGCGTGGTTTTACCCGCACCATTTGGTCCGATGATACCGACGATAGCACCAGCTGGCACGTTAAAGCTTAGGTTTTCATAAAGCAGACGATCACCAAATGATTTGGAGATGTTATTCACTTCAATGACTTTATTACCTAAACGTGGACCGGGTGGAATATAAATTTCAGCGGTCTCATTGCGCTGTTGGAACTCTGTTGAGTTCAACTCTTCAAAGCGCTGTACACGAGATTTAGACTTGGCTTGTTGACCTTTTTGGTTTTTGCGAATCCAATCTAGCTCTTTTTTCAGTGCTTTAGCAAATGATTCTTCTTGCTTATTCTGCTGCTCTAAACGGGTGTTCTTTTGCTCGAGCCACTCAGTATAGTTGCCTTCATACGGATAACCATGGCCACGATCTAGCTCCAAAATCCACTGAGCGACGTTGTCTAGGAAATATCTATCATGGGTAATGGCAACGATTGTACCGCTATAGTTCTGCAAGAACTGCTCTAACCATGCTACGGACTCAGCGTCCAAATGGTTGGTTGGTTCGTCAAGTAACAGCATGTCAGGGCGTGACAATAGCAAACGGCATAGTGCCACACGGCGTTTTTCACCACCAGACAGCTTACTAACATCCGCATCCCAAGGTGGCAGACGTAGGGCATCAGCTGCTTTTTCGAGCTGGGTATTTAAGTTATGAGCATCCCACGCTTGAATGATGTCTTCCATCTTGCCTTGTTCTTCAGCAAGCTTATCAAAGTCAGCATCAGGCTCAGCGTATTCTGCATAAATGGCATCTAAACGAGCAAGTGCATCTAATGCTTCACGCATACCGTCTTCGACGTTACCACGCACGTCTTTGCTGTCATCAAGCTGTGGTTCCTGCGGCAAATAACCAATTTTGGTGCCAGTTTGCGCGCGTGCTTCACCACTAAATTCAGTATCCACGCCCGCCATAATGCGTAGCAAGGTTGATTTACCTGAACCATTGATACCCAAGACACCAATTTTGGCACCAGGGAAAAATGATAAGTTAATATTTTTTAAAATTTCACGCTTAGGCGGAACAAGTTTTGACACGTTGTTCATCGTGTAAATATATTGAGCCATTAACACTCCGATAGACTGCATAAAAGAGGCAAGCAAATCATACTTAGCAATGATGCCAAGCGTGCTGCACCTCAAAATCAGGGTTACAAATTATAAGCCATTATCGCATTGTGGCGCATACCCTGCAAGCCAACAGATTGTTTTAACGATTGTTTTACGGCTTTTGTCACAGAGTGCTCAGCTTTCTAGCTAAAAGCGGTAACGAAACCTACTATCGAACCGTTTCGCTTAACATTCTGACTTATAACTGTTTTATAAAGACCACAAAAAATAGCATCAAAACTTTCGCAAATTTAATCAATAGCCGTTAGCATGTTAGGATAGCTTAACAAATTCGAGCGACCTGACCTAAGTGATATCTGCTAAATTGGCGCACAGGTGAACACAATATTTATGATGTCAATCATTTTGATAGTATTAACAAAGGTACTGATAATATGACCAACGGCTATCGCCCTGAAATGATTCAACATGCATTTATCGATTTTATTGGATCGCACTTACAGCCGTTTTGGTCTTTCACTGTCCCAAAGCTGCGCCTTGTTGCGCGATATACCCTTAGCGATGACTTAATAGCGCTCAGATTTGAGACCAATCATGCTTTTCGACGGCAATTAGTGGGTTCGCAACGTGGTTGGCAGGGTGGTCAACATCTTAACTTAAGCCTTCTTATTAAAGGTGTGTATCATCAGCGCAGCTATTCATTATTAGGTTTGGCGCACCAACCGCTCTGGTGGCACGACGTTACTACTGGCAACAGTATTAATAGTGGCGATAGCAAAAAGCAACCACCTTATCTTGCGATTACCATTGCTATTAAGCCGCAAGGCTTGGTTTCGGATTACTTAACCAAACATATGGCACTTGGCAGTGTCATTAACAGTAGTGTCCCTAGTGGCTCTTTCACTTTGGCACAATCATCTATAACGGTACAGACAAAATCAGCTGCCGAAAAATCTGCTTCTTTATTATTTATCGCGGGTGGCAGCGGTATTACGCCCATGTTAGGGCTCATCACGCAAGCACTGGACAACGGACATCAGGTGACGTTGCTATATTACAGTCGCACTGAAATGCTCCCGTTCAAAAACTAATGGCAACAACTGAGCACAGCGTATCCAGCTTTCACCTATCATCTGGTCAATACCGAGAAAGCTGATACTTATTTGGCGGGCAAGCGACATTTGAGCGTAGACAGTTTGTTGGCATTAAACCTACCACTGGCAGATACGCAAATATTTGCATGCGGGTCACAGACTCTGTTGACTGGCTTATATAAAGCAGCGGCAGAGATAACCTTATCGCACAATAAAAACCTGCGCGATAATATCATTGTAGTAAACTTTGGTCATGCGTCGCCTGATTTCAATTTTGATAACAAACAGGCGCTCGATAGCAAAAAACACGCAGCGCAACATACTGTTTATTTACGGGCGAGGCAACGGCAGTTTGATAGTAGCACGACATTATTGAATGCCGCAGAGGATGCAGGAATTCGCTTAGCGCATGGTTGTAGACAAGGTATCTGCCAGTTGTGTCGCTGCAATAAAGTCAGCGGCGTGGTCAAAAATATCCACACAGGAAAAATGAGCAGTGATGGTTATGAATCTATTCAAACTTGCATCAACATTGCCATGACTGATGTGGTGCTGGATATTTAGCAACACGGTGATAAAAATAAATACTCATAACGGCTCATAAGATAGAAACACAGCCTGCTGTTACCTTATAACCTACGGTAAAAAACTTAAACAACTTATTGAACCGAACCCAGTACCGACTCTCCGTACCATTTCGGTTAAGGATTATTTATGCGCTTGCTACCACCCGTCACTACTGCACAATCTGCTGTACCAGTTTTGACCACACTAACTGATGCAAAACAGCAGAAAGCAAAACAGTTGACTCGCTACCCAACGTTGACAGGAGCGCCCTTACCGAAGGCGCAATCTGATGCCCTCGCTCATGAATTAAATGTGCTTTACCGAAGCGTGATGGATTCGTTAGGTAGCGATGACGCACGATACATTAAACGAGTGTATGCCGCGGTAGTCTATAGTGAGATGACAGCGCGTGGCTTACTGGCAGCGGCTGGATGCATGCAGGCAAAACGTAAAATTGTCGCGACTTGGCTATTGGGTACCTCACTACTGAGTCTCAGCAAAATTCTAAACAATATGGAGCTTGGGCATAATGTCATGCATGGTCAGTATGACTGGATGCAGCACCCGTATCTCAACAGCCAAAAGTTTGATTGGGACATTGTCTGTCCTGCCCCATTGTGGCAACACTCTCATAATTACTTGCATCATACTTTTACCAATATCGTTGGTCGTGACCATGATGTTGGCTATCACTTAATTCGCGTGACTGATGAGCAACCTTGGACGCCAAGCGACCGCCATAATATGTTGAAAACAGCGGTATTGGCTCTAGGTTTTGAGTGGGCGGTCGCCTTTCATGATATTCAAATCAGTGTCGACGAATACGCAGACTCCCCTGATAGACACCAAACCATGCAACAGAAATCTCGCGCATTATTCGCCAAAATCGCACGGCAAGTAGGCAAAGATCATATTGTACTACCCGCGTTAGCAGGGCTGACATTAGGTCGGCGTAGTGCTATGACTACACTGAGCGGTAATGTTACTGCCAATATCGCTCGTAATCTGTGGACATGGGCGGTGATATTCTGTGGACACTTTACCGAACAAGCCCATATCTATACCTATCTCGATGCCGATGAGACTAAAGGCGACTGGTATGTGCGTCAAATTCTTGGCTCCAGCAATATTCAAGGCAGTAAGCTGTTTCATATTTTGACGGGTAATTTATCGCATCAAATCGAGCACCATATCTTCCCTGACATGCCAGCCAGTCACTATGCTCGTATCGCACCACAATTACAGGCAATATGCCGCAAGTACAATCTACCCTATAATACTGGGCGCTTTGGTACACAATTCCGGCAAATGCTGGAACGTATCCGCCACTTTAGCAAGCCAAGTGCTGAAGAATGGCAGTCTTATTTACACTCACAAACTACGTCAATCACTGAAACAAATCATGCCGTAGCAGAAAGACAAAAAGAGCTGCCCGCTATACGTGGATTGGGTAAATATCTTCCCCCTGTCATGCGCCAAGCCTTATTTTATGCTTGATATGCAGCTCATATGGAGATCACTGGTAGACCCCTTTAGTCTTAACATTTACTCTATCGACTCTTACGGTAAAGAACTATAAATGTGAATCGAAAGGACTCATACTTTAGTGAACAATCTATTTGGTCATTCAAGCTCTTTTCATTTAAAAATACGATTGATCCATACTAAAAAAACCAATAATAGTTAACGATAATAATCAATAATAACGGAGAATATCCATGAAAAATCAAAACTCTGAACAAAACCTAACCATCACCCATGATGAACAGGCTAAACGCTTTGAGACCTCTATTGACGGTTATACTGGCTATATTAGCTATCAAGAGCGTGACGATACATTAGTTTATGATCATACTATCGTACCTCAGGAGCTAGGCGGGCGCGGTATTGGCTCAGCATTGGTTAAGCATGCCCTCAACTATGCTCGTGAACAGAATAAAAAAGTGATACCACAGTGCTCATTTGTCTCGTCATATATCAGCAAACATCCTGATTACCAAGACTTGCTATAGTCCACTCTTTAGCGATGAGCCATAGAAAATGCAGTATGCTAATAAGCGTCATAATTTCTTTAGAAATGTTTTAAGCATTTACTATGGTTCAGCTTGGCTAATAAAATTGAAGCGTTAATACGCTACTACCCTCCTATTTATTTGCTATCTGCCCTCGTATATTTATCTTCGAATATATGGCAAGATAGCAAATATAGGCGGGTTTTCTGGCCTATAATGGCAATAGAACAAAAGGTCTTTACAGTGACGTAATAGCGTTAATGATATAACTGAAAAAGAGAATTGAAGTTTCGTAAAATAGCTTTGACAGCTACAATGTAGTGCCTGATATAGTTTTTAATAAACCAAACCAACATAATAATAAAGGTGATTAATATGAGTAGTTTATCTGATAAGCAAGTAAATTTGCAGCTGGAAGAATTGCCCGGTTGGCAGCGCGAGGGCAATGCTATCGTAAAAACATATCACTTCAGCGATTTCATCGAAGCCATAAGCTTTATGAATCAAGCCGCGTTCCATGCCGAAGCGCTCGAGCACCATCCCGAATGGCGCAACACGTATAACGTGGTAGATGTTCGCTTGACTACTGGCGATACTGGCGGTATTACCAGCCATGATATTCGTCTGGCGAAACGGATGGAACACATAGTCCAGCCGAAACGTTTATAGTGATGTGTTTGTTTTTATAATGTTTATAAAAATCCTTTATTAGGGCGTGTTGAACATTGGGAATAAAACGATGGCAAAAAAATAGCAAACGGT
>NZ_JABASQ010000029.1 GCF_016107535.1 Psychrobacter cibarius
TATTCGCCAGTGTTGTTAATTTCGAGCTTGGTTTATGACTTTTGCAAGAGGTCTATTATATCTAAGCAAGACATTTTTTGGAAAAACAAACTGCCCAAATGTATGCTTATCTTTAAATGTGGTGATTACTAACAAGTCTGGTGTCGAATCATATTGAAAAGGTTGATTAATACCTTTGGAATCTTTTTCCCAAAAGGTAACGAACTGCCCTACTTTGGTAGGTGTTTGTTTAGCTACTCTGAATCTAACTGTTTTGATAGTCAGTCTGTTCATTAATTCAAATGTACCAGCAGCATATTCTAGATTTTGTTGCTCTTCTTTAGTTGAAGCAATAATCAATTGGTTGGGCTTATAAATAATTTCATTAATATGCTCTAGCACCGTATCAAAGGTATACAACTCTAGTCCTCTTTTTATATTTCTTAGCATTTGTCTATTAACGCTGAGAAAACTGTAATGCCAAACCTGTGTGACGCTCAGTAGGTGTTTGAACAGCCTTTTCAAAAGCAGATTTTGTACTATATATGGTTACCTGTTTTTTAGCACGGGTCACCGCCGTATAAATAAGCTCTTTGCTTAGCAATCTAGCATGACTATTATCAAAAGTAATGGCAACGTGCTCAAACTCAGATCCTTGCGATTTATGAATGGTCATCGCATATGCGGTGGCAACTACCTCTTCGTTTAGCAGATTGACAGGAATCCCCTGTGCTTTATTCTCGAAAAACACTTCTAATCGACTTCTTTCATCCGATGTTTGTAAACAAAAACCAATGTCACCATTAAATAATCCTAGTTCATAGTTGTTTTGTAGAACCATGACAGGCCGGCCATGAAACCATGTGTTTTGGCCCAGTGGTAGCTTTAGCTCAGCAAGATGCCACTGCGTGAGATAATTATTAATATAATGATCGCCCCACTCGCCATTATGGCCAGCACTTAGAATTCTAAACTCATTAAATGTTTCCATTAGTGATGTAATCGTATTTTTTACTGATTTTGGCATGGATTTTTCGATTGGATCTTTTAGGAGTTTTTTTACTCTATTCATGTATTCGATATATTTCAACGACATTTTTTGAATAATTCTTTTATTGCTTAGGCTATTTTTTGTCTTATTATCTTTAAGCTCATTTGTTTGCAGCGTATTTACATACTGAAAACTCAAGGCTTCATCCTGCCTTAACAGCTGCCAGATGGCTTGCGTATCTACCTCTGCCTGATTAATTTGGTAGGCAAGTTTGCCAATACCTGATTCTGCGCTAAATCTGCGGCTTTCGGTTAACTCTGCATGAATGGGTTGTAACAGTGGAATACGGCACAAGTCAGCCAACACTGCTCCTGCATCTACCGCTGCTAGCTGGTTTGCATCGCCCAATAGTATCAGCCTTGCACCTGGTTTTACTGCACTTACGAGATAATTAGCCAACTCGACCCCGAGCATCGACGCCTCATCAACGATGATAATATCTTCGCCAAGTGGATTGTTAGTATCGTAGCGCGGTCTGCCCGTCCGACCAATACCTAACAAGCGATGGATGGTTTTAGCTTCTTGCAACTGTAGCTCAACATTCGCTGCGTCTAGCGCTGCCTGCAGAGACTCTTGCATGCGCTGTGCAGCTTTACCCGTTGGTGCTGCTAATGCCAAGCTAGCACTGTCAGTGCTGAACCTAATACTTTTAGACGCACCTTCCCCACTCTCTGTCGCTTGCTGGAGCGCAATGACTAACTGAGCAACGGTATAGGTTTTACCTGTACCTGGACCACCAGTAATAATACTAAACGCGTTGTTATTAGCAACATTAATCGCCTTTACTTGGTGCTCATGAAGATTTTCAGGCATTGCTATCTGTAAAGGACTTACTTGCTGATTTAAAATATTGTTGATATTTTTTGCTAAATTAAACTCGGCTTGCCATGCACGATGTAGCCAAAAAGTTAGTGCTAGCTCTGTTTCATTATTAGTCTGACTTTCTTGAATTTTATATATGATAGGTTTATTTTTGCTTAGGCTATTTATAATATTGCTATTAATGTCAGCATTAACCTCAGCGAATAAATCATGTTCGTTAACTAGGCGTATAAAAAAACTTAAGTCTGTATTTTTCAATAATTGGTATAGCATAGCAATCATGTCAAAACGCTTGGTTAGCACCTCTTTTTCGTGGTTGCTAAGCGCCAATTGCATCCACAGCTGCTCTTTCTTATCAAATAGCGTGTCTAGCAATACGAATAGCGACCTTTCAGTTATAGAGTCATCTTCTGATTGCGTATTTAGTTTGCTATCTATTAGCGCAAAGATTGGCATTGCTAGCATCTCTAATAGCTGTTGCTGCCAAGCATATAGCGTAACTACCTCATTATTGATTTGACCTTGCAATGCTTCTTCATGCTCAGCGTCCTCAATGGTTAATACGGTATGCCCCTCTTCCAAATGAGTCGCTAACATAACGAATAAAGCGGTGAATAAATTACTTTCTTCTGTTTTAGCGACTTGCTTGCTATCAGTATTAGCTTTTGCCTCTGTTGCGTTATAGGCTAAATACGTTTGCTCGCGGCGTAGCAATATATAATCACTGATGTTACTAGCCCAGCTTTGTTGTAGGCCAATTGCTGCCTTGCTCTCTTTTTTATTATTACTCATGGTATGCTTGTCTCTATGTTGAAATAGTTAATCGATATCATGTTTTTTAGCATTTAATCATTACTTATAGCCTACTAGTTGGGCATGCCAAACAACGCATCCAAACCTTTAATAAAATCGATTGGAATATCCCACGTGACTAATCCATAGCGGTCGTTGTGCATTGAGTGGCTATTATCAGCTTCTTTAACATCTTGTGATATATCATCAGCTATTTGAGAATTGGGACTATACACACCTCGTAAAAAGACATACTCCACAGCGCCTAAGTACTTATCTTCATTGCCTGTATAATCATGGATTCTCATTGAAAGGAATCGATGTAACGCTACTTGATAAATCGCTGCTTGTAGCCAGTACCCTGCCTTGGACATTGCTTGCTTAAGTGTATTTTCATTATAATCGCTTAGGCTATTTCCTAGAAAGTTGCTTTTATAATCGACAACGTAATACTTGCCAGCATGTTCGTACACTAAGTCAATTTCGCCGCGTAAATAACGATACAAATGTGCTTTATTTTGCGGAATAAGAGTGACGTGTTTGTCCACCTCATTAGGGAGATACTGTTGGAAGAGTTTACTGATATCCTGTGCTTTAAAGTTCTCTGACAACCCCATATTGAACTCTAACTCAGAAAATCGCTGACCTGCATTAAGAGAAAATAAGGGTTGATTGGAGGCCAATAGCGGCGCATGTAGCACCTCTTCAATCCAATTGATTAATGCCTCATGCTTGGTAGCATCTATTGAAGCAAGATCAAGTGAACTAGTATTAAATGAACCGTCATCGCCTTGCTCTTGCTTCTTCGCTTGTGATCGACGGCCTTGCTGCTCAGCGCTACTATAAACTAGAGGCAGTTGATAGCTGCTGATCGCTCTATCGATAACCTGAGACCACTGCGCTTTATTGCTGAAATCAATTTTTTCAAATATCTCATGCAAGAACGTACCCGCATTAGCACCTTTCACAAAGGTAAAGCGGATATCATCTTCTGATTTGAGATTTAACCCATCGACTTTTTCAAGAGACGCATCACTATTAAGCAAATGCTCAACCGACACTGAAGTGTCTGCCATATCAATGTCTATAGCATCATCAATACGCTCATCCACTATCGCCATTGCTTGTGTAGATTCATCGAGCTGACGAGCCAAAGCGGTAAAGCTAGTCTTAGCCCAGCCATAAAAATAATTGGTTTTCATGACCTCTGCAAAGGGCGCGTACTCGATAGTCTCTGTGGCAGGCTTATGAGCACTTGACTTGGTTGCGGCTAGCTGAACATTGTCATTTACGCCTGCTGATTTAGCATCGTTGCTTGCGTAATTCTTGTCGTAGAACTCATTGACCTTATGCCCTCTGAGCATGCCTATGGTACCTTTGAGTCTATCAGGCAGCTCAAATTTCGCTTCTGGTGATTCAAACCAATAAAACACTGGTTTTCGCTTCATATCTCTTGTGTCATTAGGGTCTCTCAGAACAACATAAAGCTGCTCACTGGCACGGGTAAAGGCCACGTAACCTAGTCGTCGCATCTCATCGAAATCTTCCCGCGTTTCGATATCGGTGTAGTAGTCGTCTGTGGTAGCAGAACCTTGTATCGGTGAGAAGCGGCGTTGATTTCCTGTTGATTGACTATCTAGTGACTGCTGTACTAATGCTGAAGGTGCTTGATCTGCGTTATATAAATACAGGCCATACTTCTCATTGGTGCCTGACCTCCTACTGGCATCACCCATTCCCAGTACATAGACAATGGGAAACTCAAGCCCTTTGGATTTATGAATGGTCATTAGCTGCACACCAGACTCTGTCGGTAGCGGATATTGCTTAGCCCAATCGCTATTGGGCGCGGCATCTATATTTTGTCTAAACCAAGCCAATAGTTCATGCTCACCCATACCTAGGCCATACTGCGCCAAGATATCCATCACATGACGCAAATCCATGATATGACGATCGCCTTCTGGATGAGCCGCTAGCGCTTGCCAAACGCCTTGCGGCTGTATGGGATTTTTATCTAACAAGTAATGCAATGCTGACAAAATACCAAAGTGCTGCCAACGCTGTGCGCCTTCTTTTAGATAAGTAATAAAATCTTGATAACTTTTTTTATTATCAGTAGCCTCATTAACTGAGGTATCCTTCGCATTAGAATTGTGTGAATGGGCGCTTGTGGTACTGCTGCTATCAGTAACTCCTGACTCATGATCCGTCATCATGGCTTTGATGTTTTTAATACTCAGTCCATACAGATGACTTGTCAACACCCGATTAATCATGTCATGACGATACGGATATAGCATGGCACTCAGCAGCGCCGCCACATCTTCTGCCATGATGGTTTCAAAGATACTGACATCACTAGTAGTCAAGGTCGGTACATTAAGCTTAACCAACTCATCCTCAACCCGCTTTAAGTCTTTTTTGGTACGTGCCAGCACGCCGATATCACTGGGCTGAATAGGCTTGCCTTTTAAGGTCTGACCACTATTGAGCAAAGTCGCAATATGACGCGCTGTGATTTCATACTCATCGTACTCAAGCTCTTTGTTTTTATCATAAGGCAGATGTAATACGCTCACTGGCTGGGCAGAGAGCACCTCAGTCACTAAAGTAGTGCTGTGAGCGTCTGGTTCATTAAACCAAGACAGCTGATTTTCTGGTTTTGCCGCTTTAATATGCTGATAGTAAATACCTGCGCCTAATTGAGCTAACTTATTCTCAACAATGGTTGCATCAGCCATGCCGAACCAACAGTTTAGGGCATTAATCACACCAGCATTTGAGCGTCGGTTAATATCGAGCGTCCAAAGCGTGCTTTTATCAAATTGGGCTTTCATGTAGTTATAGTTGACCACATCGCCACCACGAAACCCATAAATAGCCTGCTTGGGATCACCAACCAATAATAAAAATTCATGACTAGATTTTTTAGTAGCTGACTGTTTATCATTATCAGCAACCTTGCCCTTTTTCTTTGGTAAATAGATACTTTCAATCATAATAGCTTGCGCGCCATTGATATCTTGCGACTCATCAATCAACGCCACAGGATAGTGATGACGAATATAACGCGCCAGCTTTTCGCCTTGCCGACCCGTTAATGCTTGGTTTAAACGCACCATTTGCAGGCTAAAGGTCGTCTCACCACGCTCTTCCAAAATAATTGGTAGCCTGTCACGTACCGCAAGCACGATATGACGATTAAGATTGGCTAAAACAGTCACTATGTATTCGTCTAGCTTTTTGCTTTCTTCAATATAGCGTTTAAAGTCACGAACGACCTGCAACTCATTAAATATCAGATTAACTCTTTCGCCATCTTTTGGTTTATAGAATTGTTTGCCTACGTCATCAGTTTTCTGAAAAGCTTGTATTAACTTTCCTGTATAAGTTTTTGCATCTGATATAAATTTATAAGCGGCTGGACCAAAATCTTTTAATGCTTGAATGATTTTGGGCCAAGAGTCTCTATTATTTTGTAGCTGTCCTTTTGGAACGTCATAGTACTCGCCGTCAGGTTTAAAAAAGATATCAAGCTCATCGCTGCGCTCAATGATAGTATTTATAAGCCGCTCATAGCCCTCAAACGAAAAGTCATTTACTACAATCTCATCAATCGGTGCTGAAATAAAGTTAAGCGAGCGAGTCACATACTTCTTATGATCACCAACTGCAGTCAGCTTGCCTTGTTGATCCATAAGCGCATACAATTTAGGCTGCTCATGATGCAAGCGGCTTTGAAACTGACGCAGCTCATCATGAATAATACTATCAGTCACCTGCTCGATACTGCTCTCTTCGATAATAGCCATACCTTGCTGATGATCTGTCTCGCTACTGTACTCCTTCAGCCATTTTTGTGCCAAGCTATCGAGCGTACCCACAAACAGTTTATCCAACGTCGTTAAAACCAGTGCGGTACGCCTGATAGCTTCCGTCATTGGATAGCTGTACACGTGATCCAGTAAATAACCGACGAGATGCAGGTTAATGGGATCTTGCATGATGCCATCCAAGCGCACATATTTAGCCTGTGCTACCAACCAATCTTCACGGTCTTTTTTTGCTTGTACACGCTTTGTGGCAGCAGCTTGCTTATCAGAGGCAAGGTCTTGGTTTAACTCATCAGCGCCTATCTCAGTATTTAAATCCGTACTTGATTGTTTGCCCTCTTGTTTATCCTTATCGCTTTCAGGCATCACCTGCAATACATTAGGATACAAAGCCTCCTTATTACTGGTATCAGCACTTAAACTATTTACCCACTGCAATAATTGATAAAAATCTACCAAACGATCATGAATACGCTGACGCATCTCAGCGGCAGCGGCTCGCGTAAAGGTCGTGGCAATAATTTGCTCTGGCGCACGTCGTGCTTCAATTAGCAGGCGCAATACAATGCCTGTCAGCGTCCAAGTTTTACCAGTACCAGCAGACGCTTCAATCAGGTGCTTGCCCGTTAGGTCAACATCAACTGCTGGTATCACATCAGCCTTACGCTTACTCATAGGATCTGAGTGAGGCGCATCTGAGTGCTCATCGAATAAATGTGGCTGTGTAGAAAGTTCAATGATATTGGTTGGATCAGTCAAGTCTGTCATATGGGCGCATACTTTTAATTATTATTTATTAAATCAAGAGAGCAGAAATCGATTATTCTAAATGGCTAGGGCGTGTCTTCATTTCAAAAATGGAGATAAAAATGAGATAAATTGCCGTCAAACAAGAAAAATAGCGTAGATGATATCGGGATATTAACCAGCTATTTGACGATGTTTGGCAATATTTATCCATTTTTAGCCCATTTAGATGACTATTGAGTGAATTGAAGACACGCCCTAATTAGCCATCTAAGTCAATTAACGCAGTAAACATCGGCTCGTACAATGGTCGCGCCAAGGTGGTCAACGCCCCTGACAAAGCCTTAAATGCATCTTGATCACGTAGTACATATTGCCAAATGGCATGCTGCGAGCAAGTATCATATACTGTGTCTGTATGATAGCCAGACCGTAACCAATCTGAAAAGTCTGCTCGTTTTGGCCAATAACTGCCACCTTCACTATCTTCAGATTTTGAACACTGATCAAGGTAATTGAGTGCATATTCTGGGAGTAATGTAATAGGCACTTGCCCAGATAGCTTGGAAAAAATCGCCCATTTTATCAGCTCAATCACAGCATCTTCATACACAATTGGGCTTAGCTTAAATGCGATTACCTTGTCATATTTCTTAACTTGTGAGCTAGGCTTATTAAAGCGCCAAATACTCACCCCATCATTTAATGCCGCTTGCTCGGCAGTGGTACGTCTGGCCACTTGCCAATACAAATGTGATAACCAAAATTTGAGTAAATGCCTAGGACTGGCAGAATTGGGCAATATATTTAACCATTGCTTGGGTGATTGCTGAGCATAGGGCACGCTCGCCTGAAGGTGAGAATGGCTGCTATATGAATCTGTCGGTACTAATACAGGTACTGAGCCTTTGATCTTAATGATTTTCGGCAACAACTTGAGCAGCGTTTCTACCTCTTCGATATCTGCTTGGCTTTTTGACTCGTTATTAATACTATTTAGCAAGTTTGCCAGCTCTATCTGAACAGGATGCTCGGCGGTTGGCGTTAGTAGCTGCAAACCTGTCGTACCCTCTGCTCCATCTTCATTAGGTACAATATTTTCGCCAAAACTATTAGCTATTAACTGCTCTTTAAATTCCAAACATTGCTGTTGCAGTTTTTGTTGTTGATTGGGTAGCGTGGTCTGGCGAGCGACACCAGCGGGCATGATTTTTTGATACATCA
The DNA here is from genome assembly GCF_016107535.1 of Psychrobacter cibarius. Taxonomy (GTDB): domain Bacteria; phylum Pseudomonadota; class Gammaproteobacteria; order Pseudomonadales; family Moraxellaceae; genus Psychrobacter; species Psychrobacter cibarius. The sequence goes on from NZ_JABASQ010000029.1 coordinate 8,452, forward strand.
GGATTGGAGTAGTAGTTTCAGCCGCTGCATTACTATTATTCTTACTCTCATCAGTAACCAACTGTTTAATCAAATAGTCTTTTATTTGATAGGTAGTCAAACTGTCTAAAAACAGCGGCTCTTGCTGCGACAGTGCTTCTTCACCTTGCACCACATGCACCTTTTGAGTACGCAAAAACGCTTTGGCAGGATGGCGCACTTGGTACGCCAATACTCCTTCAACGTCTATCTCTCCAATATTAAATACGCTATCAGATACAGCTTGGGTGAGCACCTGAGTCATATCACTGATATTGCTAGTATCAACAACACCCTCTAATGCCAATAGTTCAACCAATGCAGACAAGGTTTGAGTGTTTACTTGACCGAGCTGACCCAAGCCTTTACCAAGTATTTGAGCCAGTGCTTCGTACTGTGTCTTTGTGGGCAAGCCAACCAGCTGTACCTGCTCACTAGACACTCTACCCTTTAGTGTATTAAATACAGCTTGCCAAAGCGGCGCAGGCGGAAACTGCTTTTTTTGCGCCAATTTGGTTTTGCGCATGGCTGTATTTAATAAAGTATCCAGCTCATCAATCATATCGACAGGGCTGGAATCCTGAGCATTAACGTTAGCATTAGCACTGTCATCAATATCAGGAGACGCTTGCTCAAAAACATTAGCGCCTTCAATTTCTGTCTCAAACAGACTCTCATGAAAAGGCAGAGCAGGATGCTCAGTCACCAACCATTGCTTAATCAGTTTAGGCAAATAACGCTTGAGACTCTCGGTGGTTGGATCAATATTTTCAGGCAATGCTTCCAATGTTTCAAGCGAGTTCACTTGCCACTGCACCTCACCTTGCAAGAACTGTAGCAATTCGCTTACTGGGTTGGCTGGCAATTGCTCATGAGTGTCCGTCAGACTTTGACCATTGTAAAACATCCAGCAAGCACTGCGCGCGCATAACAGCGCATCCAAAAATGCGCCATTGTCATCATCTTCGCTGACTCTGTCACCGCGACGTGAATTGGTCGCTTTCATCAAATCATAGCGGTTATCACGGTCACGTCCAGGAAACTCAGAGAGATCCATATTGAGCATGACTACCAACTCAAAAGGCACATTTCTTAACGCACCAAACCGACCAAAGGTAATCACTCCAGTCGGCTCAGCACTGACTTGCTGACTTTCAAGCTCGGCTTCGATACTGTCTAGCATAAAGCTCAGCTTTAGCGGCAGTTGCTCCACACCTGCCAGCTTTTGCTCTACTTCTCTGTTGTCGATATCACCACTAGCGTACTGTCTATAGTGGCGGTTGGCTCGCAAGCTGGATTTAAAGCCATTCATGGCGTTATAGATGGCACGCATCGTACGCGTCTGATCCACATCTCCAAAGTAACGATGAATCACCTGTCTCTCAATCTGATCAAGCCAATCTTCCGCTTTCATTTTTTTTGTATGGTCATCGCGTCGTGCGACCAAGCCAGTATAGATGCGACAAAGCGCTTCAACGATCAACGCATCATTTAGGCTCACTTGTGGCAATGGTAAGGTCATTTCTGGTAAAGCGGTGCTTGGCCACTCATTCTCGTCTAAAGGATACAAGCAATCGCTCAACTCGGCCTCTGGCATCACTAAGCCTAATGTCAACCTGTCTAATGCTTGCGCAAAGCTAAAGCGGTAGTCGTAATCATTGCTGTCGAGAGTTTGCTTAAGATGCAACTCATCAAACCCACGGATAAAGCCTGCCTCTACCAACAAATCACAACCACGGCTCATCTGCTCATGGGTCAGCCCAAAACTTTCAAATAAAGGAGGTAACATTAACCAGTCTAAGACTTCAGCCGCTTCAAAACGGGCGCTATGGCTACCTAACAGCTTATAAAAACCAATAATCGCTTCCCATAACTGCCGAATATCGGCATCGACAACACCAGTTACTTTGGCAGGCAAGGTCAAACCATCTTGACCTCTGCCACTGACAAAGATAGAGCCAATCAGTGCATGATGACGCTCAACATCGGGTAGCAACACAACAATATCGGATATGTGGCGTTTTTTCTCACCAGATTTGATAGGCTCATTTAGCCAACGACCAATCATGATACGCAGCACTTCAAGTTGACGCTGCAAACTATGACATGAGTGAATGCTTAGGCTATTATCTTGCGAAGAGATTGCCCAAAAACGGTCTTTCTCAAAGCGTTTATTCTCTAACGCTTCATCTTCGTACCAGGCCTCTCCTTGCTTCTCTTCATTGAAGCTTGGCTCTATTTGCTTGCTAACTGCTTGCGAGACTGTAGCGGCCGTTGCTTGCTGGGTCGATTGCTCATCAAGCATCAACACATCGTTTTGCAAACGTCTTAATAAGCTTGGACTATTTTGCGTAGCTTGAGAACTGTTAGCATCCTCATAGGCTCTGTCATCAACACTAGTCCCAAACTCATCATTCCAATCACTATCTAAACCATCATCGCTAATATCGCCAACATCGAAGTTATCTTGCCACTCTACTATTTCTTCTTGGTATTGCTCATTGCCCGATAAATTAGCGAGCATGGCAAAGGTATCGCGTGACTGCTTACCCAGACGTGACAGTAAACTATGACCATAATCACGTAAAAACACACTTTCAGGGTTAATAATCTGCTGACGCTGTAACCATGATTTATCGACGATATCGGCCCAAAATAGCTTTGATGGATTGTAATGTAATAGCGTGATATTCATGTATTGCGACAGGCGCTGTAGGAAGTCTAGCTCCGTCTGTGGTAATTGCTGAATGGTAAATATACGCAGCACTTTGGGCAACTGAGCACGCTCATCCGCCTTGTTGTCTTTCAAGGCTGACCAGAAAGCACGCTCCAGTGCCACGCGGTGTAAATGAACATCAGCAAACAAATGCGACCATAAAAATCGTTGCGCCGCCTCTAACTCAACATAATGCTCAACCAACCATTCAGGCGTGCCGCGTGCATACTTATCAAAACGCAGTGACAATGCATCTTTCTCTGCGATCAACTCATTCACATTTAGCGGTTTGTTGTACGACCATAACGCTAGCCAATCCTCACGGTGTGTTAAGTAGCGGTTAAACACTCTTGCCAAATCGCTTGCTAACTGCCAAATACGGGCGTCTTGTTGCGTCTTGTCTTTTATAATATCCTGTCGCACATTATCTTGATAAGTATCTGCCTGCGGTTCATCAATCAAAGACGCCAGCAATGGATGAACCGGATGTTTTTCATCTGCAACAATCGCCTCTTGATAGTAGGTCAAATACCCAAACAATCGCCACTGCATGACCGTTGGTGACAACACCGCCACTTCTGGCACATTTAGGGTTGCCGCTTCTGGATTCTGCTCTAACAAATACGCGTTATGGCAGGTTAATACATCCTGCATGAGCGTCCACTGATACTGACCCCAAAACTTAGTACGTACCAACGTACTAATACCAGCACGGCTGGCAATGGTTTTGTCCAACCAATCGCCCAATACCATTGAGGGCACAATGACAATAAAAGGTTCAAAAACAGGTTGATCCTTAGACTGATATTGCACAAGCAGTTGATCAACAAGGTTTTCGGTGCGGTGCGATTGAATAATGGTAAACATAGAGGATAATCTGATTGAAGTTATAATATGAGTGATAGTGTGATGTAGACGGTCGTGAATGCCTGAAATGGAATAACATTTGCGTTAACTTTCTAATGCATATTGATGGCTGCTAAGGAATACCACGAAGGATACTCACCAATCTATGTTTCGCGGTCGTTACTACAATGTATTTCTGCTAGCATGGCTGTCATAAACACGATGCAAATGACAACAATGATTAACTATCATTGCATCATCAGTGATTATTTATAACAATCATAAAATAGGCTGCTGATTAGTGTGCCATCGATAGCTATCGTTTACTAGTATATGTGCCACTATTATAATATCTTACGACAGATAGTGTCGCATTGATAAGTCTCATATTTATGAATAGAGAAGTCAGTGCTGCTGTCAGATTAATTGCTGTAATTTTTATGTCCATAACCCTTTTTTAACGGAATAACTTAATACTATGCCCTTGCGTCCCATTGATGCCATTTTCGTTCATCCTAAACGACGTTTATATGTTGTATACTATCGCGGTGAATTGTGGCAATTGCCACGTATGAAAATTGACGACAGATCGTGGCAAAACAGACAGCCCTATACTGATGATAGTCGCTCGCTTTATTTGAGCATCCATCAAGCCATTAATGACCCCATACTTGCACAAAAACTGCGAACATTGAATCTGCCTGTCGCGGTGCGTGGGAGCACACTGCCACGCTTTGAAGCATGGTGGGAAGCCCATGGTTTTGAATGGCTTAAAGACAAGCTTACGATGGGCGAATCGCCATTGGCTGCACACCAAATAAAAGCCATTGACAATGATGTTACCTCCCCTTCAAACGATCAACCTGTGCTATCCAATCAAAATAGTACAATTAGTCATAAGAATACTAGCGAGAAAAAACTTTTACCTGATTCAGAAACCGATGTTTTTGCAGATATGCTGGCGGACTTAGCAGATGAAGTGTTGCACCAACAGCTTTAAAAATAATACGTCACTCACCGCATTTTATGTAAACTTGACACAAACCCATTAAGAGAAGAGCAGTAACATATGAGAGACTACAAGCTGCTACTGGCTGGACTAATTTTACTGCTGCTGATAATCTTTATTGCAATCTTTACGTGGTTATGGAGCAGTAACCGTAAAAATATAGATCCCCTACCGATCATGGCAAATGCAAATGAGTCGTCAGCCACCACTCAAGACGAGGTAAATACCCTCACCGACAGTACGCTGTATATAAAGGCAGAAGAGGATTTACAAGCACCCTTGGACGATATCATCGTTAGCTTCGAATCTCGTTATCCTCATGTGCAGGTTGTGCCAAGTTATGTACCCGCCAGCGACCTCTTAACATTATCAAACGCCAATCCTAACCATGATAAACGCTCAGAATTAGGCGCTGATATAGACATGATCATCGCTAACGACAGTCTATCTGTAGACCGTCTGACACCGTTACAAGCAGAGCTAAAAGCGGCTCAAAATAAAATAAACCAAGACAAAGAAAATATCAGCAATACTGATGATAAAAAAGTAGATACTGCTGAGACTGGTGCCATTGAGACTGACAATGCAGAGGCACGTACCCTAAATTCTTTCAGCTATGCATTGAAAGAAAAGCAAGCGCTTGAAGGGGTTATTTTAACAGAGAATACTGCTGCTATTAACTTCCGTAATTTTTTACTTTCGAGTACCGGACAAGATATATTAGAAAAGTACGATTATTATAATATCGAAGGTTATAAAAACAGTGTAAACGACTTGTTTAATCCAACATCACGTGCACAAGAAGCAGCAAATGCCAACACTGTGAATGTCGCTGACGCCTTGAGTAATAGCAAGTAATGATAAAATCTTTATATTTTGTTGATTGCTTTTATTAGCGATTTTTCCTACAATGTTATTCCAAAATGCGCCTATAGCTCAACAGGATAGAGCAGTTGCCTCCTAAGCGATCGATCGGGGTTCGAGTCCCTGTAGGCGCACCATCAAACATTGTCAAAAGACATTAAAAGACCTCACAGCCTATCAGTTGTGGGGTCTTTTAGTATCTTATCGCATCATAACATTGCATAACTTACAATATATTTTCATACAGCATACCGTCAAAACACAAAAAAGCCTTCCAAGCTTGATATTTCATAGCTTGAAAGGCTTTTTCGCTCACATGTTTTTATCTAGGTAAGGGTTTTAAAATTGTGGTTTGCCCAAATCCGCTCTTAATCTATGTTCAACATCGATTTTGCCACAGCTTCGGCCACTTTAATGCCATCAATTCCTGCTGATAATATGCCGCCTGCGTAGCCAGCGCCTTCGCCTGCAGGGAATAAGCCTTTGGTATTAATGCTTTGGAATTCTTTATTGCGTTTAATGCTGATTGGTGACGATGTTCTGGTTTCTACGCCAGTTAGTAAACCGTCGTCAGATGAAAACCCTTTGATTTTTTTATTAAACGCTGGAATGGCTTCACGTATGGCATGCACGGCAAAGTCTGGCAGTGCTTTGCTTAAGTCAGTTAAGGTAATGCCCGGTGTGTAAGACGGTTTTACATCGCCCAATTCTGAGTCTGGTTTGCCTTTTAAGAAATCGCCAATGGTTTGCGCTGGTGCACTGTAGTCTTTGCCGCCCAATTCAAACGCTAAGGTTTCTAGTTGTCTTTGTAATTCGATACCAGCAAGAGGATGGTTTGGATAATCTCGCTCTGGGTCGATGCCGACAACAATAGCACTGTTGGCGTTACGCTCGTTCCTTGAATATTGGCTCATGCCGTTAGTGACCACACGGTCTTCTTCTGATGCTGCGGCAACCACCGTTCCACCTGGACACATGCAGAAGCTATAAACAGAACGACCATTTTTACAATGATGAACCAGTTTGTAATCCGCAGCGCCAAGTATTTCGTTGCCAGCATTGTCACCAAAGCGTGCTTGGTCTATGGTTGACTGTTTATGTTCAATCCTAAAGCCAATTGAAAAAGGTTTTGCTTCAACATACACGCCTTTATCATGGATCATTTTAAAAGTGTCTCGGGCGCTATGACCAACAGCAAGAACAACATGGTTCGTTTTTAAGGTTTCGCCAGTATTAAGTGTCACGCCAGTTACTTTTGAGTCAGTGATATGCAAGTCGTCTAAACGAGTCGCAAAACGAACTTCCCCACCGAGTGCTATGATCTCGGCACGCATTTTTTCTACCATGGTGACTAATTTATAAGTACCTATGTGCGGTTTACTTACAAATAAAATCTCTTCTGGTGCGCCAGCTTTTACAAATTCAGTCATGACTTTACGGCCATAATGATTGGGATCTTTCACTTGGCTATACAGTTTGCCGTCAGAGAAAGTACCTGCTCCGCCTTCACCGAATTGTACGTTAGATTCTGTGTTTAATTTACGCTGACGCCAAAAGCCAAAGGTGTCTTTGGTACGTTGTCTGACTTCATTACCGCGTTCAATGATAATAGGTTTGAAACCCATTTGAGCAAGGGTAAGTGCTGCTAACAAACCACAAGGTCCAAAACCAATAACAACAGGACGCTCAGTTAAATTTTCTGGCGCTGCGCCTACATATTTGTAGCTGGTATCTGGTGTTGCTTTAACATGATTATCTGACTCAAACTGAACCAGTAAATCATTGGTCAAATTTGAGTCGGTCAGGGTGATGTCTAGCGTATAAATTAATTGGATATTTCTTTTATTACGAGCATCATAACCACGTTTAAACATCACAAATGACGCCATTTGCTCAGCAGAGATTTTAAGTTTTGTCGTTATCGCAGTCGTTAGATCTTCAGGCGCATGATTTAATGGCAATTTAATTTCAGTTAAACGTATCATTGGTTACTCATAAACTCGTGTAAAAAACAGTCTCGCATTTTACTGGTACTGATACAAATAAGCGAATAAATATTTTACTTACTCAGGGTAAATTTACGGTTTCTTAAACATAGATCAGCATCCTATTATAAAAACTAAATGTCAGACTTCATCCCAAGCTAGCTACCAAGCCTAATGGCTAACGTGCTTTAGCTAAAAAAAACCTACCTTTAGTTAAGTTGACATCATTTAGTACGTTTGCTTCTTAATTTCCTTCTGTTCACACTTTCTGAACTCAAAAAAACATTGCTTCTGATGTCGTCATTTTTTATACCACTTTAGCATTTCTTAACCAGACATAAATGGTGCATAGAAAATCATAAAAACCATCATGGTGCGAAAAAAGTGCAATATCTCCTAAAAAGACCGATATTGGTGCATTTGTCTTGTATTTTATATTGGCATAGATATTGAAGTATTAATCATAGTTAGGAATGGCTCGTTCACTCGGCCTACCAAGCTGCTACTTTATCTTTTTGGAGAAATATATGTCTTTATTGCCAACGCTTATCACTGCTACTCCTATAAGTAAAAATTATCGTATCGACTCAAAATTAACATCACGTTTGTCTCTGCTAGCAGTAGCCGTTGTAGGTAGCTTAAGTCTTATGGGTTGTCAAAAACCTGCAGAAACCAGTGCAGAAACCAATTCTACCGCCACAAAAACGGACACCTCTGCGACGACTGCAGCAGATGGTGACACCATCAAAGTGGGTATCTTGCATTCTTTATCTGGAACGATGGCCATCTCTGAAACATCATTAAAAGATACTGCGCTCATGACCATTGATGAAATTAATGCCAATGGCGGTGTGTTGGGTAAGCAGCTAGAGCCAATCGTCGTAGATCCCGCTTCTGATTGGCCGTTATTCGCTGAAAAAGCTCGTCAGCTGTTAACCCAAGATAAAGTGGATGTGATATTTGGAGGTTGGACATCGGTGTCACGTAAGTCCGTGCTGCCTGTCGTTGAAGAGTTAAATGGTTTGATGTTCTACCCTGTGCAGTACGAAGGTCAAGAACAATCAGAAAACATCTTCTACACTGGTGCTGCACCGAACCAACAAGCCATTCCTGCCGTTGAATATTTAATGAGTCCGGAAGGTGGTAGTGCAGAACGCTTTGTCTTACTTGGGACAGATTATGTTTATCCTCGGACTACTAACCAGATACTGCGGGCTTTCTTAAAATCTAAAGGCGTCGCTGAAACAGACATCATGGAAGAGTACACCCCTTTCGGTTTTAGCAACTATCAGACCATCGTTGGCAATATTAAAAGCTTCTCTACCGGTAAAAAGACGGCGGTTATTTCTACCATTAATGGGGATTCAAACGTACCTTTTTATCGTGAACTTGCCAATCAGGGTATTAAAGCATCTGATATCCCAGTCATGGCATTCTCAGTAGGAGAAGAAGAGCTTCGCGGTATCGATACCAGCTTATTGCAAGGGCATTTGGCGTCATGGAACTACTTTATGTCGGTTAAAAATCCTGTCAATAGCGGCTTCACCAAAAAGTATAAGAAATATGCGCTAGATCATAAGCTACCGAATGCTGAAAAGGTCGTGACCAATGATCCTATGGAAGCCACCTACGTGGGTATCAATATGTGGAAACAAGCAGTCGAAAAAGCAGGTACCACTAATGTCGACAAAGTGCGTATTAGTATGGGAGGTCAGACTTTTGACGCGCCATCAGGGTATACATTAAAAATGGATGAGGAAAACCATCACTTATGGAAGCCTGTCATGATCGGTCAAATCCGTGCCGATGGTCAGTTCGATGTGATCAGCAAAACGCCAAAAGTCATTCGTGCTGAGCCATGGAGTCAGTACATTCCTAAATAAGGTGTTGTCACCTAAACCGCAATCCTTAGCCCTTAGCCCCTTAATGGTATCAATACCAGCAACCCTTTAGCTCCTCTACTGATAAAACAGTTTTTCAGTAGAGGTTAGAGGAGTGTTGACTGCAAAAAGGAACCATCATGTCACATTACCCTTCCTATTACAAAAGTGACGCGCCAGCCAATGATTCTAATAAGACTTTTGTCATCGCCTTACTATCTTTACTCCTCCTCATTGCTATCACATCAGCTGCTCATGCTCACGAGACGCCAGCAGTACACAGCCACGATCACAATGAGGCAGTATCGACTAATACTGTGGCAGCGACATCCAATGCTGTAAGGGAAGAGACCTTGCTTGCTCAAAACAAGCAGTCTCTGACTACGCCTGCTAATCTTACGGTAAGTAAAGGGGATGCTATCGAGCAGTTCGTTGCTACTGACTTCACCATGCGCCAAACCATGCTCAACCAGTGGCCAGGGTCAGTTGAGAGTTTGGATACTTTAGTTGAGCTTATAAAAAACGATGAGCTATACCAAGGTAATGGTGGGCAAACTTATCTACTTAACAGCGAAGATGAGCTATTTACTTATCCTGCTAAGCAGCTGACCACCGAGTGGCCGAGTGACTTGGCGCAAGTGACTTTAACCAATACGCTACACTCAGCCTTAGTCTTTGGACAAACCAAGGTTAAGCTTGAGTCAAACGATCCTACGCAACGTGTGCAGGCAGTTGCCATCTTAGCAGACAATATCGAACAGCTAGATCCAGCACTCATAAGTACTGCTGCCACTAATGAGGAAGACGACGATGTCAAAACGGCGTTGAGTACTTTACAAGCGAGGATTGATTTTAGAGGTGGCGACGTCACCAAGCAAATTGCCGCGCTTACCGTGCTTGCTGATAGCGATAGTCCACAAGTCTTAGTTGATGTCAAAAAAGCATTGGCGGCAGATAATATCGATCCTGTACTCAAATCTGCGCTGTTAGACGCTGAGGATAGTATTGAGCAGCGCATTACCATCAGTACTTGGATAGGTCATCTGTTCACGGGACTTAGTACGGCAAGTATCTTACTACTCGCGGCATTAGGGCTTGCCATTACTTTTGGGCTACTGGGTGTCATCAATATGGCTCATGGTGAGCTCATTATGATTGGCGCTTACGCCACTTATATGGTGCAAAATCTCTTTCAAGCATATTTTCCTAGTATGACTGGATGGTATCTGGTTGCTGCTATACCCGTCGCTTTCTTAGTCAGTGCCATTATCGGCATGATTATTGAACGAATCATTATTCGCCCGCTTTATGGTCGTGAGCTTGAAACCTTACTGGCAACCTTTGGTGTCAGTCTGATTCTTATGCAGTTGGTTCGGATGATATTTGGCGCGCAAAACGTCGAAGTCAGCAATGTCGACTGGTTGAGCGGGGCCTATCAAGTGTCCTCAAGCCTTGTACTCCCCTTTAACCGTATCGCTATTATCGGCTTTACCATCATCATTCTTATGCTGTTGGTGTACTTACTTAACAAGACTCGCTTTGGGCTATTTGTGCGCGCTGTGACTCAAAACCGGCAAATGGCACGTGCAGTTGGTATCTCCTCTGCTCGCATCGACATGTTGGCATTCGGCCTTGGTTCAGGGTTGGCCGGTCTCGCTGGCTGCGCTCTAGCACAAGTGGGCAACGTCGGACCCGACTTAGGTCAAACTTATATTATTGATGCGTTCTTAGTCGTCGTGGTTGGCGGTGTTGGGCAAGTATGGGGCGCGGTATTGGCATCTTTAGGTCTTGGTGTCAGTGGTACGGTGCTTGAGATTGGCATTGGTGCTGTGATGGCTAAGATTGTATTACTGGTTCTTGTGATTTTGTTTATTCAAAAACGTCCACAAGGTTTATTCGCCCTCAAAGGCCGTTTTGTGGATTAAGGAGAACCTCATGCGTTTGACTCAATTATTATCTGATTCTCCACGTAATGCCATTTTGATTGGTTTGTGTTTTTTAGTGCTACTGATATTGCCTTGGCTCCATTTACTACCTGAAACCTCTAGTTTTCACCTGTCTGCTTACTGGATAACTTTGATTGGTAAAATAATGGCGCTCGCCATGGTAGCACTGGCTTTAGACTTGGTCTGGGGCTATGCCGGCATTCTAAGCTTAGGTCATGGTCTTTATTTTGCGCTAGGAGGCTATGCTTTTGGTATGTATTTGACGCGTGAAACTGCTGGCACAGGCTTGCCAGACTTTATGCGTTTCTTAAGTTGGACAGAGCTACCGTGGTATTGGGCAGGCACTCAACATTTCTGGTGGGCGATGGCTCTAGTGGTGCTAGTTCCCGGTCTGGTCGCTTTTATCTTTGGCTATTTTGCTTTTCGCTCAAAGATTAAAGGGGTTTATTTTTCGATTATTACTCAGGCCATGACTTACGCGGCAGCCTTATTATTCTTCCGTAACGAAACAGGCTTTGGTGGTAATAATGGTTTCACAGGTTTTACGACGCTATTAGGCTATGACATCACCGCCTCTTCAACGAGGGCTGTACTGTGTTTTACGACCGCTTTGGCGCTGCTACTGTCATATCTTGGACTACGCTATCTGATGAGCCAGCCTTATGGGCGCGTGCTCGGTGCCATTCGTGATAGTGAAAATCGCTTGCAGTATTTAGGCTATCGCACGCTTTGGTACAAGCTTTCAGCTTGGGTGTTGTCTGCAGTCATTGCTGGTATCGCTGGTGCTCTATATGTACCGCAAGTTGGTATCATTAACCCAGGCGAGATGAACCCCGTCAACTCTATCGAGATGGCAGTCTGGGTGGCTGCTGGAGGCAGAGGTTCATTAATCGGTGCCATTGTAGGCGCTGGTACAGTCAATGTGATTAAAACCTATTTTACCGTCGCCTACCCAGAGTTCTGGTTGCTTATCCTAGGTGGATTATTTGTAGTGGTTACTATATTTCTCCCTAACGGCATCATTGGTGTACTCGATCGTTTTAAAAAGGAAAAAGAATAATGTTAATAACTAATGCTGCTACTTCTAATGTTGCTACTTCTAATGTTGCTACTTCTAATGTTGCTACTTCCCAAAAAGTTACTAACGATGCGCTTGTTAAAAACAATCCTATTATCAATAATCCAATGAAAAACTCTAAAAATACACCACACATAACGGTCGCAGAAAACACGCCTACCCGACCAGTCACTACTCTGACTGAAGATTACGGAGATAGCGGAGTCTTGGCGCATCTTGTTCCCAAATCAGGGCCGGATATGAGACATGGTATTGCGCTGTATTTAGAAGGCGTTAGCGTGTGGTTTGACTCGTTCCGTGCACTCAATGATTTATCTTTATACATTGAGGCAGGCGAGCTACGCTGCATCATCGGCCCTAATGGCGCAGGTAAGACGACTTTAATAGATGTCATCACTGGAAAAACGCGTCCCACTAAAGGCAGTGCATTTTTCGGTCAAGTACATAATTTAGCCAAACTATCTACCGAAGAAATCGCCGAAGCAGGCATTGGCCGTAAGTTTCAAAAACCTACCGTATTTGAGAAATTTACCGTACTCGACAACTTAATGCTGGCGGCGCCAAAAGACAAACGGGTGTCAAAAAGCTGGTTTACTAAAATTGATGCTGAAATCAAAGATACGCTTGACTCAACATTAGATCAAATACGCTTAAAAGATATGATCAACAAGCCAGCTGGACTTTTATCTCACGGTCAAAAACAGTGGCTAGAGATTGGGATGTTACTGATGCAAAGACCAAAACTTATCTTACTTGATGAGCCAGTAGCAGGCATGACAGATGCCGAAACCGAACATACCGCTGAGTTGTGTCTGCGTCTTAAAAAGAATCATACTTTAATCGTGGTTGAGCATGACATGACTTTCATTGATGCCATAAGTGAAAAAGTAACGGTCTTAGCAAATGGCGCTATTTTGGCTGAAGGCACGTTGAGTGAAGTACAGAATAATGAGGCCGTTATTGAGACTTACTTGGGTCGATAATTGGTAGTAGTGCTTAGAAATAGACCTAAAAAATAGAGGTGTTTATATGTTAGAAATTAATGCCATAAATCAATATTACGGTGGCAGTCACATTTTACGTGATGTCACCCTCGCCGCACCGGTAGGAGAATGTAGCGTGGTACTGGGTCGTAATGGCGTCGGTAAAACCACCTTGCTTAAATGCTTGATGGGCATCCTACCAATAAAATCAGGTGAAATTTTATTAGACGGTAAGGACATTAGTCAGATGACGCCTGAGCAGCGTGTGCGCGCAGGACTCGCTTATGTACCGCAAGGACGTGATATATTTTCCACCTTGACCGTTGAAGAAAACATTCTGATTGGAATGGCGAAATTCTCTCAACGTAAAGCAAGTAAAGTACCCAAACACTTGTATGATATATTTCCAGTGCTGGACGAAATGAAGCATCGCCGTGGTGGCGATCTATCTGGCGGTCAGCAGCAGCAACTTGCTATTGCTCGGGCGCTTGCCTCCGAGCCGTCTGTGCTGGTACTCGATGAGCCGACTGAAGGTATTCAGCCCTCTATCATCAAGGACATCGGGCGGGTCATTAGGGATTTAGGTTATCAAGGTGAAATGGCCATTGTACTGGTCGAGCAGTTTTATGAGTTTGCAGAAGAGCTTGCCGATAACTATACCGTGCTCTCTAGAGGACAAGTGGTAGCTCAAGGGGCTGGAGTTGACATGGCAAAAAACAATATTCAAGAGTTGGTGGCAATCTAAAAGGACACTTTATAAAAAGACACTTTATAAAAGGGAATACAATTTTGACTTGGCAATCCTCACTACAGCTCCATTTCGACTGCGCCTCTACTGCTGCAAAAACTCGGCTGTGTCATCGTGCCCATACTGGCGCACTCATGGTGCAGCGCGCGCTGTATCCTGAGCCTGATAGTACTGATAACAGCCAAGCAGGGATTTGCCATATTTATGTGTTGTATCCTCCTGCTGGTATTGCTGATGATGACCGCTTAACATTGGAGTTTAACCTACACTCTAATAGCCATGCGGTGATTACCACCCCTGGAGCCGGCAAATGGTACGGGCAACGCAAATCATTACGATCCTCTAGACCTAGCGACTCATCAAAATTTCCCAACGGGGCTCAGGATACAACTAGCAATGACTCTGACCATCCTCTCTACAATAGCTCCTGTTCCCATATTATCCACAATACCGTTAGCGCAGAACAATCTATCGACGCCCGCCTCGATGACCGCGCTGTCCTTGAATGGCTACCTCAAGAAAGTATCTATTACGATCACTCTGTCTCTACTGCCAATAATCGCTTTTATTTGGCTAAGACGGCAAGTTTATTGACTTGGGATATTTCTGTGTTCGGACGTCAAGCGTATCAAGAGACGTTTGCTAATGGTCATTATGCCAACCGCTTAGAGATATGGCGTGAGAGTAATTTATTGGTCAGCGAATGCATCTCCCAGCCAGCCAATACGCGCTGGTTTACCTCACCATTAGGACTGAATAATCAACATGTGCATGGCTCTTTTTGGGCAATACCTAGCACAGAGGTTATTGCGCCAGAACTACAGAATAATCCGCTCAAGCTCGGCCAATATTTAGATGCCACTATTACCGAGATACGCAGCCTCATTGATCAGCAGTCACTCCCCATTCACTGTACTCACAATTTTCAAGGTATCAATTGCCGTTATTTAGGAGCAGATGTGCGCGCTTGCTTTGAGGCTTTTTACCAAATTCGCGAGCTTATCAGGTCTAAATGGTACACGCTTGAGCCTCATCGACCAAGGATTTGGGACACTTAATATCATGTACTCCTGCATACTCTCATCCTTAAACAGTGCTGAATCAAACCAGAATGACTATACTTAGCCTATTTATTTTATAAAGATTAAAAACGAATCATAGTCTTCAAAAGACAATAATTATTAAGGAAGTTTTATGCAGTTAAATCCTACCGAAAAAGATAAACTCTTACTATTTACAGCCGGTATGGTAGCGGAACGTCGTAAGAATCGTGGCGTCAAGCTTAATTATCCTGAGTCTATCGCTTATATCAGCATGCTACTGATGGAAGGCGCGCGTGATGGCAAAACCGTGGCGCAACTAATGAGTGAAGGAGCCACTTACCTCTCTGCCGATGACGTCATGGAAGGCATTGCAGAGATGATACATGATGTCCAAGTTGAAGCCACTTTCCCCGATGGCACTAAGCTGGTGACGGTACATAACCCCATCGTATAGCTTGCTTGTTGTAAAGCCGTATAAAACGATATTGAACGAGAGCCATTGCCGTAAGACGATTAAGGATAATAAAAATGACAATGAAAGCAGGCGAATATAATATTAAAGCAGGCGATATGGCTTTGAACGCTGGTCGATATGTTCAAACCATAACGGTAATCAATACCGGCGACCGCCCTATTCAAATCGGTTCTCATTATCACTTCTATGAAGTCAATGCAGCACTGAGCTTTGATCGAGAGTCGACGCTTGGCTATCGACTCAATATCTTATCTGGTACTGCTGTACGCTTTGAGCCGGGCCAAGCGCGTGAAGTGGAGCTGGTTGCCATTTCAGGTAGACAGCACATTTATGGTTTTTCAGGCGAGGTTATGGGCGTTGTAGACCTTAAAATCTCTCAAAATACCTCGAAAAAACGCATTGACCGACGTATTTATGCCGAACATTTTGGCCCTACCACAGGAGATAAGGTACGCTTAGCCGATACAAATTTATGGCTTGAGGTTGAATATGATTTGACCAGTCACAGTGACCAACATACTGATAGCATCAGCATTGGTGAAGAGGTCAAATTTGGTGGCGGCAAGGTAATCCGCGACGGTATGGGTCAATCACAGCTGCTAGGTGACCAAGTTGCCGACACTATTATTACCAATGCTTTGATTGTGGACTACAGCGGTATCTACAAGGCAGATGTCGCTATTAAGGGCGGTCGCATTAGCGGTATCGGTAAAGCCGGTAACCCTGATATTCAGCCTAAGGTGACGTTACCTATTGGCGCGGCTACCGAAATTATCGCAGGAGAAGGTAAAATCTTAACTGCTGGCGGGATCGATAGTCATATTCACTTCATTGCACCGCAGCAGTGTGAGACGGCATTGATGTCTGGTGTAACCACGATGTTAGGCGGTGGCACGGGGCCTGCTGAAGGTACTCTTGCCACCACTTGTACGCCTGGTGCTTATCATATTCACAGTATGCTAAAAGCCACTGATGCTATTCCGATGAATATTGGATTCTTAGGTAAAGGCAACGTCAGTTTACCTGCCCCCATTGTAGAGCAGATTGAAGCGGGTGCTATAGGTCTTAAGCTTCATGAAGACTGGGGCTCCACGCCCAAAGCCATTGATAACTGCCTTAGCGTGGCTGAAGAATATGATGTGCAAGTGGCGATTCATACTGATACGTTAAATGAAAGCGGCTATTTAGATAGCACTCTAGGCGCGTTTAAAGACCGCTGTATTCACACCTTCCATACCGAAGGCGCTGGCGGCGGTCATGCCCCAGATATCTTAAAAGCTATTGGCGAAACCAATGTTTTACCCTCATCAACCAACCCGACGCGCCCTTTCACCATTAATACCATTGACGAGCATCTCGACATGCTCATGGTTTGTCACCATCTAAGCCCAGCCATTGCTGAAGATGTCGCTTTTGCAGAAAGTCGTATTCGTAAAGAAACCATTGCCGCCGAAGACATTTTACAAGATATGGGTGCCATCTCCATGATGAGTAGTGATTCGCAAGCGATGGGACGCGTAGGAGAAGTCATTATTCGCACGTGGCAAACGGCTGATAAAATGAAAGCCCAACGCGGTCATCTGGCTCCTGATCAATCGGCTAAAACTGAGCACGCATTAGAAAATATCATGCTAAGTCCCACTGACTCTGATAGCAGCAATGATAATTTTCGTATCAAACGCTATCTCGCAAAATACACCATCAATCCTGCCATCACTCATGGCATTAGTGACGAAGTAGGATCCATTGAAGTAGATAAATGGGCGGATTTAATTTTATGGTCGCCTGCATTTTTTGGCGTAAAGCCCGACCTTATCATTAAAGGCGGCTTGATTGCGGCAGCGTCCATGGGCGACCTCAATGCTTCCATTTCAACCCCGCAGCCTGTGCACTATCGCAGCATGTTTGGTAGCTTCCCCAAAACAGTGGCGCAGACTTGCATCACCTTTATGTCAAGTGCTGCGATAGACAAAGGCGTTGATAGGCAATTAGGGTTAGAAAAGGTCATTAAAGCGGTACACAACATTCGTAAGGTACGTAAACAAGACATGAAGTTTAATAGCTACTGTCCTAAGATGGAGGTCAACCCAGAAACCTATGAAGTGTACGCCGATGGTGAGCTGTTGACCTGTGAGCCTGCCGACTATCTACCGATGGCACAGCGCTATTTTTTATTCTAGCTGCTTTTTATTGTCGTGCTGATAATCTACCATCAGCTGTCAACCATCTACTTTAACGGACTATAAACATAATTATGAACATTTATACGCAACGTCTTGATCTATCAACCCTTAGCGCTGAACAACAAGCAATTATTGATAGGCAAAAACAGGCAGAAAACTTTTTATATTTAGATTTCGACACCCGTCAGCGTAGCCGTTTTAAAGCAGAAACCCAGCACCAAAAATCCATTGGTGTTGATTTGCCACGTACGGAAACCATTAAGAATGGCAGTGTTTTAGCAGACTATCAAGGCAACTTGATACAGATTATGGCTGCCAAGCAAGCCTTGATAGAAGTGACTGCCGATAATAACTTTGACCTTATGAAAGGCGCTTACCATTTAGGCAACCGCCATGTGCCTTTAATGCTGACCCCTACTGCCCTCTACTTTGAGCCTGACCATGTTTTAGAAGCGATGTTACATCAACTTGGCCTACATACCCAAGCCGTACAAGCGCCATTTGAGCCAGAGACTGGTGCCTATAAAGGTGAGCACGGCGGACATTCTCACTCTCATAGCCACAATCGTGATCACAGTCACAGTCATGCACATAGCGATAACCATCAGCATAATCACTCTGACGCTCACAGCCATAGCCGTAATCATGAGCAGACTCATGACTAATCATGCCATACACTCACAGCAGACTACCCGTACCGCACAAGGTATAAATGTTCTGAATAATATAGAGGTAACTGGACGTTTGCTCATGCTGGCGTCAAGCAACTTACCTATTGGCAGTTATACCTACTCGCAAGGCATAGAGCCTGCTATCGAGTCAGGGCTTATTCATGATGAAAGCAGTTGTTTAGCATTTATGAGTGATTATCTGGAGTTGGCATTGTGTCATTATGAGCTGCCGCTACTGGCGCTGATTATGGAGGCACTTATGATTGATGACGTCGCACTTACTGATGCTTTAGGTGCCGATTATCACGCTAGCCGCGAAACCAAAGAGTTCGTCTATGAGTCAAGTCAATTGGCGCTGTCTTTATCCGCATGGCTAGATAATGTTCTTGAGCTTAATGTGCCTGATAGCTTACTCGCCCATGGGTTTTTGCCACTGTTTGCCCATATCAGCTCGCACTGGCAATTTAACCCTGTACAAGCCATGACCACCTACGCCTTTGGTCAAATCGAAAATATGGTGCTGGCTGCGGTCAAGACCGTACCGCTTGGACAAATGGCAGGACAGCGCATCATTTGGCAGCTGCAACAGCTATTAAGTCAGAAAATACAGCCACTGGCTGCTAACGTCCAGCAAAAATTTTCGCACGTTCAACATATGGCGTTAATGACTGATTGCTCTGATATAACAACATTTAAGCTAAATCTTCTCTATCAACAGCTACATATGTCCGCCAACCTACCAAATTTAGCCATACTGTCTTGTCAGCATGAAAGGCAATATAGCCGCCTATTTCGCTCTTAATCGCTAATATACACAACTCTCATCAAGGAACTTTATTTATGGCCCTAACACCCAAAGTCGAAAACAAAAATGTAGAAACGACGCTCTCTCCTCTACGCTTAGGTATTGGCGGCCCTGTAGGCTCAGGAAAAACGGCATTGACGCTGAGACTATGTCAACGCCTGCGGGATGATATCAATATGGCCGTGGTAACTAATGATATTTATACCAAAGAAGACTCTGAATTTTTAACCCGTCATGAGGCGATGCCAGCTGAGCGCATTCGCGGTGTTGAAACCGGTGGCTGCCCGCATACTGCCATCCGTGAAGATGCCTCAATTAACTTATCTGCCATCGCCGAATTACAGCAGCAATTTGCAGGTCTTGAGCTTATTATCATCGAGTCTGGTGGCGATAATTTGGCAGCAACTTTTAGCCCTGAATTGTCCGACTTGACACTATATGTCATTGACGTGTCTGCAGGCGATAAAATTCCTCGTAAAGGCGGCCCTGGTATCATGAAATCGGACTTGCTCATTATCAATAAAACCGACCTTGCCCCTTTCGTAGGCGCGTCACTTGAGGTGATGGCACATGATGCCAAAAAAATGCGCGGTGATAAGCCTGTGGTATTTAGTAACATGAAAACAGGCGAAGGTCTTGATGACATTGTTGCTTTTATCTTAGATAAAGGCATGTTAAGTGTGGCGTAGAATGCCTTAGGTAATGGCATCAATAAGTGCTCTACAAACCGCTGATGGATCAGTGGATTATCAGTCAGTTTTTATATCGATTTGTTTATTTATTAAGGATTTATCATGACAACAGACACAGCCAAAACGATGACACGCAAAAATATCCTCCAAAAAACCACCATAATCAGTAGCTTAGCACTGTTATCGTTGCTACCAACACTCGCATTTGCTCACCCTGGGCATGGCTTGATGGCAGCAGATGGCTCATTTAGCCTTTCAATATTGTCTGGTATATTGCACCCTTTGACTGGGTTCGACCATCTGATGTTAGCGCTGGGCATGGGCATGCTATTTACTCAAATGCACAGCTTTAAAAAAGGCTTTGTAGCACTGTTAATTGGTCTAGTAGCAGGATTTGTACTGAGTTTAAGTGTGAGCTTGAATAGCCTGTTTATTGAATACGGTATTCTACTCTCTATCGTACTACTGACCATGGCACTTATGAGCCGCTACTTTAATGTGGCATTGAATCAAGGCCACGAGATGTCCGTCAAAACTGTGTATAAATTCTTAGTCATTGGCTTTGGTGCGCTTGCTATGTTCCACGGTGCTGCTCATGCAATCGAAGTGCCTGCAAACAGTAATACCGCTGGCTTCTTTACGGGTATGATTGTTGCCATGCTAGGTCTATATACTATCGGCAAAGGATTTGCCACATATCTAAACACTCACCTACAAGACAGTTTGATTATTCAACGTGTTATAGCTGTTGTCGGTTTATGCGGTGTGCTGTTAGGGTAACTTTGTTAATTTATACACAGAGTTATTTAACACGGTAGTAAGTTGAAGTGTAATGCACGCAGGTGACATTATATAAATTGCCTTGTGACATTGCCTTATGCCCCTGAGCTTATGGCAGCTCTTAAAGAAACTCTTAAAGAAATAAGGCCGCTCAAGCGACCGCTTAGCTCGCGGCAGGATTAGCATTCAAAAAGGTTTGGGCTATAAGAAGCTTTAGATAATAAGTAAAAATGGCAATCAGAAAAAAAAGGACAAATTAATGTCCTTTTTCTGGCGTTTGGTTTACTTAATGCTTACCAGCTAAAGCCCATACCCATGCCACCAGAGTTCTCATCTTTTGTAAAAGCACCACCGAGACTAAAGCTGGTATTGGGATTAATGACACGCTGATATCCTAAGGAAACCGCTTGCTCAGAACCCTGAAAACCTGCGCCCACGCCTATACGGTTCTTACCTTGTAGACCTGACGTGCTGGTTGCCATGTTTAACATCGCAGCACTCATCGCACCTTGACGATCAAAACGATCATCAATTTCCTTAAAACGCTGTCCGTTATCTTGCAGATAATTGTGAATAGAGTCATTTAGAGCATTAAATTTAGTATCAGTATAAGTGTTCGAGGTTTCAATAGCGCTTGTTTTTGCGTCTTGTAACTGACTGACATTGACTGCGTCATTATCAGCGGTACCATTAGCAACATTGATAATCTGACGCTGGTTAAGATCCGAACCAACCGACACTGTGTTTTCACGGTTAGAGCTAGAGTCATTGCCGAGTACCACGGCGTTTTTTGCAGTAGTATTGACATTATTGCCGAGCACAAAAGTATTGTCGCCAGACACAGTATTATTATTGCCCATACTATAGCTGTTATTGCCACTGACCGTACTTGGATCGCCAATCGCACCTGAATGATTTCCAGTCACTTTATTACCAGTGCCAATGCTGATAGCTTGCTCACCAATTGCTTGAGCACCATCTCCCATTGCGATAGATTGCTTGCCCTGCGCCGCCGCATTAGTGCCTAAAGCCATTGCGTTGTCTCCACTAGCAATCGCTTCTGCAGACGTACCACCATTGATGCTTAGGTATTTATGCTGTGCAGCAATGTCCTGTTTAACGCTCAATACCTGATCATTTGTATAACTTTGTGACGATGCTAGAGTCTCGGTTGCTTTGCCGTCAGTGTAACCTTTTGATGCGGTTAAAGTCTCAGTTGCTTTGCCGTCGGTATAGCCTTTGGAGGCGGTCAAAGTCTCAGTTGCTTTGCCGTCGGTGTAACCTTTTGATGCGGTCAAAGTCTCGGTTGCTTTATCATCGGTGTAACCTTTGGAGGCGGTTAAAGTCTCAGTTGCTTTGCCGTCGGTGTAGCCTTTGGAGGCGGTCAAAGTCTCGGTTGCTTTATCATCGGTGTAGCCTTTGGAGGCGGTTAAAGTCTCAGTTGCTTTATCATCGGTGTAGCCTTTGGAGGCGGTTAAAGTCTCAGTTGCTTTGC
>NZ_JABASQ010000002.1 GCF_016107535.1 Psychrobacter cibarius
CAGCCTCGATGCCCGACTTGCTACACCCAAAACGCTGTGCTCTCTCGTACAGGTACTCGTCTGGATGTTGTTCAACATCTTTTAATAATGCTTCGTTAGGTATTTTACTGGGTGGTTTATTGCGAGTGAGTTTGATACTAGGATCTTTGAGCCAATTCTGTAGCGTGGCCTTACTAATGTCATAGAATGCAGAAGCGTGTCTGATACTCATACCTTGTTGTTTAACACTTTTAATCACTTGAGCACGAAAATCTGCTGAATAAGTCATAATCTTTTTACTTTTCGCTTGTTTTAAAACTAATGTACCACTTTTATAAAGGCTCTACTATAGTAAAATTACTGATCTTCTAGTTGAGATAGAGCGTTACAACTTTTGTACATTTTCTTTGAGTAGACGACGTGCTAATACGGGTGACACAGAGTTCTATAGAAATGCTAGCGAGCTTCTGTTGGAAAACAGAAGTATTGATTCAGTTATTAGTAATGTTAGAAGTTGGTGTGATGAATATTTTAGTAAAGAAAAATTCTTGTCTTATGTTCAAGATAAATATGAGCTGCATTCTAAAGAAGGCTTTTATCGTTGGGATGATATAAGATATTTTCTGTATGAGTATGAACAATATCTCAAAGATAAAAGTAAGACTAACGATAAAAAGCTATCTTGGGATGAGCTTAATACTCGTAAGACAGACTATATAAGTGTAGAGCATATTTATCCTCAAACCGATACTGAACCTTACTGGCAAGCGCGTTTCAACACTTTTAATAACTATCAGAAGAATTTTTTAACTCATTCCTTAGGTAATCTATTAGCTTTATCACGTCAAAAAAACTCTTCTTTGCAAAATATAGGTTTTGATGAAAAGAGTAAAAGAAATAATATTTCGAATAACTCAGTAGAGTATTCGAATGGTTCATTTTCAGAAATAAGTGTGTCGAAATATGAGGAGTGGACTTCTAATGAAATATTGGATAGAGGTATGAATATGCTTAAATTTATGGAGGAGAGATGGTCTATAGAATTAGGAGATGATAATTTCAAACTAAAGTTGCTTCATCTTGAATTTTTGGATGAATAACTGTTTTCTGTATGATTTGATGTGCTGAAGTAAATCTAATCCAAACATAAGTAAATGAAGAACACATACCAAATGTGTTCTTCGTAAGTCTATAAACCTTTAATTTCTTATACAAAATCTTCCTTCAAAATAGTGGCCATATTACGCTCGGCAAGTCCGGTGATAAACACATACGGATTGACGCCAGCGCTACCGGGGATTAGCGCGCCATCTTGCACGTAGATATTTTCGTGTCCTTTGACGCGTCCAAATTCATCGGTCGCCAAGCCCAATACGCAGCCACCAAGCGGGTGATAGCAGAAGTCATCACCGAAGCCTTTGGTAAATAGTAAGCTTGAGGTAGAGCCGCCATTAGCTTTAGCGAGCTTATCTAACAGCTCTTTAGCCGCATTTACCGAATACTCATTTTGCTCACGTTTCCAGTTGAGTTTGACGGTTTTGGTAACTTTATCATAGTAATAGTTGCCACGTTCTGGATTGTCGGTGATGGCGAGATATAGCGTCGTCCAAGTCTCAAGTCCTAGCGGTAGTGGCGCAAGCTCAGCAAAGATTTTATATTTAGAATTGCCTCTATCGCCGTCCCACATATTAATAGCTTTGACAGGAATGGTAGATTGGATAGTACCAGCAGCGTGGACGAAATTGCGCCCAGTCATGATATTACCGTTGGGTCCCCAATGTTGTCCGATATGATCGTTTAGCTTAGTAAGCTTGCCCTCCGCTTGGCTTTTAAGCAGTAACTCTGAGGTTCCCGTACTGCCTGCATTAAGGAAGAGCTTATCGCAAGTGTAATGCTCCACTTCATCCACGCCGCCAGTTTTATTGATGACATGCACTTCTAAACGCAGTTGGTCGTTATCGAGCGCTTGAATGCTATTGACTTTGCGCAAGGTTTTGACCATGACATTGCCTGTGGCTTCAGCGTTTTTTAGGTAGGTTAAATCCAGTGAAAACTTGCCCGCATTGTTGCCATAGATGACTTCACCGCCAAGGCCAGATTTATAGACTTCGCCCTTCGCTTCCTTTTGCATATAGTCAAAATCGTAGCTGTTGCCAAAGAATTCGGTTTTCATTCCCGCCCTTGAAGCTTGGCGTTCAGCTGAACGAGTAAATTCGTAGTGCTCGGATTGATTAAAAAACGACTCAGGAATTTGGCTGACTTTTAATTCTCGCATTGCGCGAGGGAAGTAGGTTTCGTACATCTCATCCGCATCAATCCAAGGGAACGTTTCTTCAAAGTGCGAGCGTCTCGGCTGAATGGCAATCGCGCCATTGACGATAGAGCCGCCGCCGTAAGCACGCCCAGCGAAGACTTTCATATCCTCATATTCGATTAAATCTAAAACTCCAGGATATTTTCTGATAGGAATGGGTATCGGAATAGGAGCGTTTGGCATATTGCTAAACCAGCTTGAGCGTTTATCAGCGTTAATCATTTTGCAAAAGGTATTATGTTTGGGGCTTCTATCCCAGCGCATCCCCATCTCAAGGATTAAAACCTTGTGACCTTTTTCACTCAATCGCAGCGCCGATACCGCACCGCCATAGCCACTACCAACGATGATATTAGGAAAATGCCCAGCTTGAGTAATTTTGCTTGGTAGTTTTGGCTGCTTGGCAAGCGTTTGGCAACCACTCACCGCAGCGGAGGTGCTGATAGCGCCTAAGCTTAAACCCATGGCTTTAATCAGTTGGCGTCGTTGCATGGTGTATCCTAATTTGATATTTAAGCTAAAAAGCCCGTATGAAATAATATTAGCTTTAGACTGCAAAGGTGAGCTAAGTTAAGCGAGCATCATATTAGCAAACATAGGTTGCGTTATTATTTCAGTCACACGATTGCTGTAATACTTATAGGCAAATCGGGCTTTCATTCTCCGATTATTCTTGCCAGCTTTTATTAAATGTCTTAGCCAGTTACTTAGTCAATTATTTCTATAGTAAGGCGTAAACTTGACCGAATAGAGAATTTCGCTTATTATCTTGTTTCAATGTACTAGAACATAAATACATTCAATTATTCTTATCCTTAAAAAAGCTAAATCATTTGGCAAAAATGCCAATACTAATACTCCATTTAAAATAATAAGGGTTAATTATGACAACGCAAAATACAGCAGCTGGCTACGGTTTACATCAATCAATACTACCGAATAACGATGGTTTATATGGCGAGTTCGGTGGCAAAATTGGTCATCCTGAGCTTGCCAAAGCCATGGCAGAAATCGAATTAGGCTTCCGTGCAATCATTAAAAATGACGATTTTATCGCTGAGATTAAGCGCTTGCGTGAGACCTATGTTGGTCGTCCAAGTCCTATTTATCATGCGCAGCGTTTGACGGAGCATTGCGGTGGCGCGCAGATTTATTTTAAACGTGAAGATTTAAACCATACGGGCGCGCATAAGATTAATCACTGTTTGGGTGAAGTGTTATTGGCCAAGAAATTAGACAAAACCAAAGTGATTGCGGAGACGGGTGCGGGGCAACATGGCGTAGCATTGGCAACCGCAGCGGCCTTGATGGGCTTAGAGTGTGAGATTCATATGGGTGTGGTCGATATTAAAAAGGAGCATCCAAACGTCAGCCGGATGAAGATTTTGGGCGCCAATATCGTACCAGTCTCGCGTGGTGCTGGTACGCTAAAAGAAGCGGTCGATAGCGCCTTTGAGACTTATTTGAATGAGCTTGATACCAGTATGTTTGCGATTGGCTCGGCACTGGGACCTGCGCCATATCCTGAAATGGTCAGCTACTTTCAGTCAGTGGTCGGACATGAAGCGCGGGCGCAGTTCTTAGCAACGACGGGTAAGCTGCCCAATAAAGTGGTCGCTTGTATTGGCGGCGGCTCCAATGCTATTGGTATGTTTAGTGGCTTTTTTGATGATAAAAGTGTAGAAAAAATAGGCGTGGAACCCGCAGGTGAAGGTCTGGATACTCCTAATCATGCGGCGACAATGTCGCTCGGCGTCAAAGGCGAAATTCATGGGTTTAAGTGTTATGTATTGCTTGATGAAAAAGGCGAGCCAGCTCCTGTACATTCGATTGCCTCCGGTCTTGATTATCCTGGGGTTGGACCACAGCATTCGCATCTGCGAGATTTAAAACTGGCTACGTATGAATCAGCGACTGATGCAGAATGTTTAGAAGCCTTTATGGCATTGTCGCGCCTTGAGGGTATCATTCCTGCTTTAGAGTCAGCACATGCCATCGCTTATGCGATGAAAATTGCCAAAGATATGTCAGCGGATGAGACGATTTTGGTCAATTTGTCAGGGCGCGGCGATAAGGATATTGACTTTATTTTGGATAAAGTGAATTTGTAGAAGAAATCAGCGATAAATACAGAAAATACAACATCAATCGAGCAATTAAAAAGTTATCATCGAGGTTTTTTTATCACACGATACTTTTTACGACTGAGCCTTTTATAACTGCGCTTTTATGATGAATTTATTGATAACAATCATTTCATAACGAGAAGTTCATAAATAGCCATTTTATAAGTAAGGAGCAATCGTCTAACGCTTGATAGGATCACCCCATGTCTAACCGCGACCTCATTATTTTTATCACCTTATCCTTTATGTGGTCGCTGTCTTTTATTTTTTATCGTATCGGCGTGCCTGAGTTTGGCTCGTTAGCTTTTGCGAGCCTTCGTGTGGTCTTGGCTGGGCTGACCATGTTGGTTTTTGTTTTGATCAGCCCAAAAAATAGAGAGGGCATACGGGATAATTGGAAAGTGTTGACGCTGGTTGGATTATTTTCTGCGGCTATTCCCTTTATCCTGTTTGCCTTTTCAGCGCGCTCGGTAAACGCAGGGGTGTTGGCGGTGCTTAATGCGTCTGTGCCGATGATGAGCGGTTTCATCGCCAGTACCTTTTTTAAAGACAGACTGTCAAAAACACAGATTCTCGGTTTAGTCATCGGTGTTATCGGTGTGATTATTTTGATGAGTGAAAACTTATTTGGCGGTAGCGGGCAGGGCGCTGAGTCAAGTTCAGGGTTGCTACCAATGGGCTATGCGTTATTGGCCTGTGTCGGTTATGCCGTCGGTGCCAATATCACCAGAAACTACTTATACAATGTCTCACCAGTCGCTATTACCGCAGGTTCGCTCATCATTGCCAGTATTATCATGTTGCCGATAGCAGTCTACGAATTCCCGTATGGTAAAAGCATTAGCCTTACTGCTTGGGTTTCAGTCATTTGTATTGGCGTATTTTCAACAGCCATTGCCTTGATTTTTATGAATCAATTGATAAAAAGTATTGGTCCTATGCGTGCAACCAGTATTACCTTGGTGATTCCGATTTTTGCGATTATATTGGGTTACTTATTGCTTGGTGAAGCATTGGACACACCTGCGATCATCGGCTCGATGGTGATATTGTTTGGCACTTACTTGTCTTTAGAGTTGTCCATTAAAAAGATGCTCAAGTTGTAAAAATCTCGATTGGGTCATCGTTCAACACGCCCTAAGTAGACTTTTGACTGAGAGGTTATGAGTACACGTTATTGATAAATAATATTATTTTGCTATTTATGTTTTTAAATGATTAAAGCCATTCGCTTAATAGGCTAATAAGAGGCGTTGAATAATGAGTATTATCAATACCGATATCATGCCATATTGATATTTTTATTGGTCATTTTTCCTTGGAATTATCATGTTTGCCCCCTATAAAGACTACGGCTCATAAATAGCGTATTAAAAAACGAGCGCGCTATTTATTCATTAATAACAAACCAATCATTATGGTTTTATAACAACAAATAAGGCTTTTTATGGCACATGATAATTTATTTGAACCCGTAAAAATGGGTACGCAAACCCTAAAAAACCGCATCATCATGGCACCGTTGACACGTCTGCGTTCGATCGAACCTGGTGATGTACCGACGGCACTTGCTGGAGAGTATTATTCACAGCGTGCGAGTGCTGGGCTTGTTATTACTGAAGCGACGCAGGTATCTTTTCAGGCAAAAGGCTATGCTGGCGCGCCGGGTATCCATACCCAAGATCAAATCACTGCGTGGAAAACCATCGTTGATAATGTCCATGCCAAAGGTGGCAAAATTGTCGTACAGCTATGGCACACAGGATTGGTTGCGCATGAAAGCGTGCAGCCTGATGGCAAAGCGCCGATCTCAGCGTCTGATGTGCATGTCGGTGTGCGTACGTCATTGCGTGATAGCAATAATCACGCCATCCGTGTTGAAGCGACCACGCCACGTCCAGCGACACTTGACGAGATTAAGCAAGTCATCGCTGATTTTGCCCAAGCGACCAAAAATGCTAAAGAAGCAGGCTTTGATGGGGTAGAGATTCATGGTGCGCACGGTTATCTATTGCATCAGTTTTGGGTTGAGCAAACCAACCAGCGTGATGATGAGTATGGCGGTAGCCGTGAGAATCGTGCGCGTCTGACTCTTGATGTTATCGATGCTTGTGTTGATGCGTGGGATGCTGATCATGTGGGTATTCGTATCTCGCCACTTGGCACGTTTAACAATGTAGAAGCAGGCTACAACGAAGACGAAAACATCTGGCTAGTTGAACAGATCAACAAGCGTGGTCTGATGTATTTGCATATCTCTGAGCCTGATTGGGCAGGTGGTACGCCTTATAGTGATGCATTCCGTCAGCGTGTCCGTGATGCTTTTGATAATATGATCATCGCTGCTGGTGGCTATACGGCTGAAAAAGCGGAGAAAAATATTAAGGAAGGCTATATCGATGCGGTTGCTTTTGGCCGTGATTATATCGCCAATCCTGATTTGGTTGAGCGTATCCGAGAAGGGGCGGCGCTTAATGAGCAGCATCCAGAGAGCTTTTATGGTGGTGGTACTGAAGGCTATACCGATTATCCATTCCTTAACCAAGCATAATAGATAATCAGCTGCCTTTATGATTAGCTAACCTTAAGGTGTGTTAAAAATACCCTCACCGTTAGCCGATACATAAGCACATAATAAAAAGCCACCTGACGAAGACCGTCAGGTGGCTTTTTGATGCCTGTATTTTAACTATTTAACAAAGTTGCCCGTTTGGTAATCCCGAAACGTTTGGCGGAGCTCTTCTTGGGTGTTCATGACAAAGGGTCCATAACCTGCGACTGGTTCGCCGATAGGTTCGCCGCTTAATAGTAAAAGCTTGACTGGTGCTTGCTTGCCATTTTCGGTAGCAGGATAATGCAGCTCAATGTTATCAGTAGCCAGTGTTTGCTGAGCTTGCCCATCAGTGCGGTGCTGAGTTGGCGCATCAAATTGAATCAAATTGCCAGCACTGACTGACGTACCATTGACCAGTAGCTCACCTTCTTGTACTAGCAGTAGCGTATTGTGGGTGTTGGGCACTTTTAGCGTCGTCGCACCCGCAGTATGCAGCTCAATATCCCATAAGTTAATCGGAGTAAAGGTATTTGCCGCGCCTCTGATTTCTTGCCACGCACCAGCAATGATAGCCGCCTTACCAATAATCGTCGTTTGGTGGTTAGGGTTGCTGCTGTCGATTAACTCAACGATAGGCAGATCTGCCCGTTTGATGCTTTGATAGTTTGGGTCGGTCAGTTTGTGCGCACTTGGCAAATTAACCCACAATTGCACCATACTAAAGACGCCACCACGTTGACCGAAAGCCTCCGAATGAAACTCTTCGTGCATGATGCCACGACCTGCGGTCATCCATTGCACATCGCCTTTTTGAATAATCCCTTGCCCGCCTACTGAATCGGCATGACTGATTTCACCTTCGTAGGCGATAGTGACGGTTTCAAAGCCTTTGTGTGGATGCTGTCCGACTCCATGCGGCTGTGTTTTATAATTGGGGTTCGGATCAAAGGTTGTTGGTTTGCCATAATCAAATAACAAAAAAGGGTCGGTATGGCTATAATTAAAATGAGGATTATCGTCAAGATGGTTGATTAAGGTCTTTACATAAAAGCCGTCACCTACCCAGTGCGGCGCTTTATCACCATGAATATTTTTAATAGGACGCATTTATTACCTCGTCAGACAAAACGTATTTTTTAATAAAAAAGTTCTGTTAAGTTACGCTACATTTATAGCCACCTATATTGTGTTTATTTTAATAATTTATCAAGGACTAATGTAGATAAAAGGCAACTTAAGTAGAATAAAAATAGGGATATCTCATTAGAGCGTGGTGGGCATTTAGCCATGGCGCTGTTTATAAATGCTGTTTATAAATGCTGTTTATAAGTGCTGTTTATAAGTTCTATCTGTAAGCACTGCCGATAAGCACTGTTTATGATTAAATGAGGTTAAACCACTTCACCGCAGACAAAGCCACTGGCCCATGCCCATTGGAAGTTATAGCCGCCAAGCCAACCAGTAACATCCAGCACTTCACCGATAAAGTATAAGCCCTCCTGCATGTTACTTTGCATGGTCTTTGAGGAGACTTCATCAGTTTTTACACCGCCGCGGGTCACCTCAGCGGTACGATAGCCTTCTGTACCAGAGGGTTTGAGCTGCCAGCCATTCAAAGTCGCGCCAAGCTCCGTCAGCCGCTCATCTTTAATATTGGCAAGTTCGGTGTCTTTGATATCGTCCCAAAGGTGCGTTTGTAGCGCGGCAAGCAGCTTTTTTGGTAGCTTATTACTGTCATCGCCACTATCGGTATAATCCGCGACGACCGTCCGAATCAGTTGCTTTGGGTGCGATTTTTTGTGCGCAAGGAGCAGCGCTGTCATGTCGATATTTGGCAGCAGGTTGATACTAATGGTCTCGCCAGTGTGCCAATAGCTTGATAGTTGTAGCATAGCAGGACCTGAGAGCCCGCGATGGGTAAACAACATAGGCAATTTAAAAGAGATGCGCTCATTGCTAGCGATGACTGGCAAACTAATACCAGCCAAAGATCGGATAAGCTCACCCGTTTTATCCGTAAAGGTAAAAGGCACTAAGCTGGCATCGGTTGCAATCAGCGTGTGCCCAAATTGCTGCGCCAATTCATATCCTAAACCACTGGCTCCCATCGTTGGAATAGACAGTCCGCCCGTGGCGACCACGAGTGACTCACAGCGGTAGCCTGTTTGCGGCAGTTTGGTTTGATTGGCGGATTCTTTTCTCTCTTGCTTTTCTTTTTTACTAAACTGCTTGCTGGTCAGTAATTCAAATTTGGCGTTCTTGTCATTTTCGATAGCTTGTACACTGTCAATCTGCGCATTTAGCTTTACTTGTACACCAGCTGCCGTACATTCCGCGAGGAGCATGGTCAAAATATCTTGCGCTGAATCATCACAAAATAGCTGACCATGTTCGCGCTCATGATAAGGGATTTTATGTGCTGCCACCATACCGATAAATTCCCAGCTGGGATAACGACTGAGCGCGGATTTACAGAAATGTTGATTGGCACCGATAAAGTGCTCAGGCTCCACATAATAATTGGTAAAGTTGCAGCGTCCACCACCTGACATGAGGATTTTTTTGCCCGCTTTATTGGCATGGTCTAATACCAGTACGCGGCGACCACGGCGACCCGCTGTGAGCGCACAGTATAGCCCTGACGCGCCAGCGCCGATGATGATGACATCATAGTGGGTGTATTGTGATGCATTGCGGTGATTGCTCATGGTCGTCTCATAAAATAATAGGTTTAAAAACCAGCCACCAAATCGGTCATCGAATCAACAACAGAGTCGATTGCTTATCTTTATAGCAGCAGGTCAATAAGAGGGTTTAGTGAAGGGTATATTTTGGCGTCGTATTTCGCGTGTAGCTATTGTCCATATTTCATACAAGGTTACAAGGATTAAATGTCATATCATTATCTGATATCTGGACGGTGATGCCTTTGTTTATACCAAAATCAAAATTTGTGCCAAAATCAAACATGTTTTAAATTGGCCAATACCAATACCAATACCAATAGTAAAGGCGAGTAGATGCAAAACCACACCTCGTCAATAAATTTTATCATGGGTGATCAAGTATACCGCTATATAGGCATATTGTTATGAATGGCTGTTGATACCTTGCAACCGTTCTGCTTATTTGTCAAACTAACCGTGAGTGTCACACATTATGGAAGATGACCCTTATTACCTGTACAGGCAGTCGTTTTCGACCGTTATGCGTGCAGGTCATAATAATTAAAAAGGACAAATACGATGACTCAAAAATCATTTCCCATTGCAGCCGAATTTATCGCTGCTGCCAATACTACCGCTGAACAATACCGCGAAGACTATGAAAAATCTATCGAATCACCTCAGGCTAATGATGCTTTTTGGGCGAAGCGTGCCGAGCTGATCGATTGGATAAAAAAACCGACCAAAATCAGCGACGTTAACTATGATTTGGATGATTTTCGCATAAAATGGTTTGAGGACGGCGAGTTGAATATCTCTGTCAACTGTCTCGACCGACATGTCAAAAAAAATCCTTACAAGCCTGCCATTATTTGGGAGGGCGATCACCCTTCACTGCACAAAATCATCTCCTTTAAAGAGCTGCATCAAGCGGTCTGTCGCTTGGGTAATTCTATGCGTAAGCTTGGGGTTAAAAAAGGCGATCGCGTGACCTTATATATGCCGATGATACCTGAAGCAATGATAGCGATGCTGGCATGTACGCGTATTGGCGCTGTACATTCTGTGGTCTTTGGTGGCTTTTCTGCTGAGAGCTTGGGTAATCGCCTGATAGACAGTCGCTCAAAAATCATCATTACGGCTGATGAAGGCTTACGTGGTAATAAGCATACGCCGCTCAAAGCCAATGTCGATCGGGCACTAGATATGGATGGCACTGATAGCGTCACCAACGTCATTGTCGTTCATCGTACGGGTAATTCTGTACCGATGAGTGGTCGCCGCGATGTTTGGTATCATAACTTGGTCGATGGCGAGTCAGAACATTGCGAGCCAGAAGTCATGAATGCCGAAGACCCGCTATTTTTATTGTATACCTCTGGCTCTACTGGCAAACCTAAAGGTGTGCTGCATACCACGGGCGGCTATATCACCTATGCACTCTCTACTTTTCGAGATGTGTTCGATATTAAAGACGATGACGTCTACTGGTGTACTGCGGACGTAGGCTGGATCACAGGTCATACCTATGCAACCTACGCACCGCTTGCCAATGGTACGACGACGGTGATGTTCGAGGGTGTACCAGAATACCCCACATGGGCACGCATCGGTCATATTATCGATAAGCACGATGTGACCATTCTGTACACTGCACCGACGGCGATTCGAGCGATGATGAAGGAGGGTGATGTCTTTGTGAGGGAGTCCGATCGTTCAAGTTTGCGACTACTCGGAACAGTCGGCGAGCCGATCAATCCAGAAGCATGGGACTGGTATTATCATGTCGTCGGCGGTGGCAAGTGTCCGATTGTAGATACTTGGTGGCAAACTGAGACAGGCGGCATCCTCATGGCACCGATACCAGGCACGGTCGCCCTCAAGCCGGGTGCAGCGATGAATCCTTTGTACGGCATCAAGCCAGAGATTGTTGATAGTGACGGTACTATGCTAGAAGGCTCTGCTGAAGGAAACTTGGCAATTAACAGCAGTTGGCCGGGGCAAATGCGTACTATTTATAATGACCATGAGCGTTTTTTACAGACGTACTTTAGTGAGTATCCCGGTTATTATTTCACTGGTGATGGGGCGCAGCGTGACGAAGATGGACATTACTGGATCACAGGTCGCGTCGATGATGTGCTTAACGTCGCAGGTCATCGTCTGGGAACAGCAGAAATTGAGAGCGCCGTGGTCGCGCATCCTGCGACAGCGGAGGCCGCCATTGTCGGGATGCCGCACGAGATTCGCGGCATGGGCGTTTGTGCCTTTATTATTCTAAAATCGGGTGAAAAAGAGACAGAGGCGCTAAAGGCTGAGCTGAATCGACATGTTCGCGCTGAGATTGGTCCGATTGCCAATTTGGATGCTATTCATATCGTTGAAGCGTTACCCAAAACCCGCTCGGGCAAAATCATGCGCCGGATTTTACGTAACCTTGCGGCAGGTCAATATGTTGGTTTGGGTGATTTGTCTACTCTTGCGGATAGCTCGGTGATTAATCAGCTGGTTGAGGTAGTCAAAGCTGCGCGAGGAGAGTAGGCTAAATTATCGATTAAAAGCACGTTCAGTAAATAGACGATTAGCGTTCAGAAAAGTCATGTTATGAAAACTAGCATGGCTTTTTTACGCAGACGATATTGATATCAACAAACTTTAAAGGTTCAATACTTTCTATAACCATCTTATCTAACGATAGCCATATTATCTAAAACATTCCTACTATTATCACTCCCTTTTTTATCCAACATTATATGAGGCCTGCTGTCATTATGACCAATCACTCTTTGCCCGGTGTCGCTACAGAATCACCAAAAATTGCTATCATTGGTGGTGGTTTGACGGGGCTGTTTACCGCTACATTATTAGAGCGCGCCTTTGCTCAGAACATAGTACAAGATAGTGCGCAAACACCCTTACCGCAAATCACTGTCTTTGAAAAGTCACGTAGCGTAGGGCGTTTAGCCACTCGATATCGTACTGATAGCCACACTGGCAAAAACTGGCAATGGGCATTTGGGGCGCAGTTTTTTACGGCTAAGACGGCAAGTTTTAAGCAATTCATTACGCCTTGGTTAGAGACGGGATTGCTACAGCCATGGTGCGCGCAGGTGATCGATTTAACACCAGCGAATCATGATACTCAATCGCCTGATATCCAAGCGCCCGATATTCAGAGTAAGGAGCAATGGAACACCACGCAAGCCCGCTATATCAGTACGCCAAAAATGACCAGTTGGGGGCGTACACTGGCTGATGAGTTGCAGTACAGCACCATAAAATTTAAAACCCGCGTTGCGCCATTGGCTCAATTTGACAGGTCTATAGCGGAAAAGGTTGATAAAAAAACTGAGCTATTTGACGAGACTGGTGCGAGTCTAGGGCACTTTGACTGGGTGATATGTACCGCGCCAAACGGTCAGACCATAGAGTTAATGGCAGAGAGCGGCTTTGCTGAGCAAGCCAAGATTTCTGAGCCAAAAATGCTGGCGTGTTATACGCTGATGCTGGGTTGGGATAATTTTGATATATTACCAAAAATGTTAAGCGCTCAAGCAGCGCCACGCTGGGATGTGGCTTATCTGAATGACTCTATACTCGATAGAATATTTATCGAGCATCAAAAACCTGCTCGCGATGACCTGCTACCCAGTGTCACTATTCATGCGCGCAACGACTGGTCAGAGCAGCATGTCGATGACGATATGGATAGGATCAAAGCGCAGTTATTAACAGCTGCCAAGCAAGCATTGAATTGGAATGATGACCATGCTCCTAGCCAAATAGATTGCCATCGTTGGCGTTATGCCGCCACTGTCACTGATAGTGATAAAGAAGCATTAGGCATTTTGATAGACGAGTCTCATCAATGGATTGTCAGTGGTGATTGGTGCGGACAAGGCAATATCGAAAGCTGCTATCAAATGGCGCAACAGACGGTTGAGGCAATCAACAAAGCAAAATAATGGCCAAGTTTACTTAGCGACTGCGCTATCTGAAACTGGACTTTAAGGGCGTTTTCTTAATATGAAAAGGTGATAACGATGTTTGGATTCGATATAGATTTAGAGCTGATGGGCTATCATTTTTTCCAGTTGGGCATCGCCTTTATATTGTCATTACCGATTGCCCTTAATCGTGAGATGAAAGACAACGGCGCGGGGTTAAGGACGTTTCCACTGGTAACCATTGCTTCATGCGCGTTTATGTTAGTTGGTATGGATATTTATGATGCTACTGGTGAAGCGAGAATCATGTATGCCATCATCACAGGTATGGGATTTATCGGTGGTGGGGCGATTTTTAAAAATGAAAAAGGCTCAAAAGGCACTGCCACGGCAGCGAGCTTATGGAATACAGGTGCCATCGGTATTTCGGTGGCTTACGGTCGTTATGAGATTGCCATTATATTATCGGTCGTTGGCTTTTTGATTTTGCAATTCTCAGAGCCCTTTAAAGTTAAAAAACACTAAGCGATGGGTGCGACGAGTTAACCTGCATATACACTTAAATACTAAAGAGACTATAAATCAATACTATATAGTATCTCTATATCTATATGATATAGCAAGAAATCTATGAATTGTTGAAAATAAAGGATAGTTTATGAGTACCAGATTGAGAGGAAGTGGGCTGACTTGTGCCATGCTCGCACGAGGGGATAAGCAGGTTTTATGTGCGGTCAGTAATGAGAGCGACGAGCAAGCGATGGCTAGTATCGATAGCACTGAATATGATTCGCTAAGGCACATTATTTCTTTTGATAACGATAAATTCTCCTGTAAAGAAGGCGTTGAATGGCAATGCGCCATACCAGTAAAAAAAGTAGAACTTTTTTATGATGATATAAATCTATAGTCGCTTATAACTGAAAATTTGTGTATTAATTTGTAATACTTTAATTGAAAATAAAGCTACCCAAATTGCTAATAAACAGTTATATTCGTATAACATAATATACAAAATAGTACGAAGTTAGAGGTGAATATAGTGCTTAGAGGAAGTGAGCTGACTCGTGTAATGCTTGAGCATGGCTGCCATGAGATATGGTGTGCGGTAGATGATAATAGTGATGAAGAAGCTATGTGTGATCAAGATTCAAACGATTTTACTGCCCAAATCGTGTCTTATCATAACAACAGATTCTATTGTACTGCTGGTACTGCGTGGCTATTCGCTGTGCCAATCAAAATAACGGCGATGACACTGAGTGATGTAAAGCTCTAAATACCTTTCTTTGTATTATTAAGCCATCGCCGACTCATCATTTGTATTATAAAAACCCACCTTATGGTGGGTTTTTCCTTGTAAGCAATATGCCGCTTTTTAGATTATTGCTCAAACAATACAGATTTTTGCAGATAGTCATACTTGTATATGACAAGAACCTTTAACTAAGCATAAATTACAGGCAAAAAAAGAGCCCACAGAGGAGGAACTGTGGGCCGAGGAAAACTGATCGTGTAAAGGAACTACAGAGGCAGTGGTTGTGACCTATTGTTATTATGAGTGTTTCTATATTAATTAATATTAGGGTGGTGGTGATTAATTCAATAACTGCATATATTTACTTACATATTTAAGTGTACAAGTGTTTTTATCAGAATCGCTATCATAGCGCAATTGGCAGCGGTTTGGCTATTTTGGTTACAGGACATTACGTTTAGAGCTTATGAGAGAGAAAATTAATGTCGTATTTCCTCTCCAGTAGATGAGTCTTTTAGTTGTGTCATATCTAACATTGAAAAATGCGTAGCAAAGTTTTGTAGTTATATATGAAAGATTGATTAATTTTAATAGTCATTCCACTATAAAAATATTACTGCGTTAACCTCGCTTGAAGTATTAGATATACATCTACACTGCGATGCCTTGTACTAGGTTTAAATTCAACCGACTGTTTTTAAATGCAACTAACTATATCGATAACTGAATAGCTAAAGAGATGGCATGACGACCTGCGTGAAAAATGCTAAGCTATCTACCATCAATATGTCTATATGAAACTGGGTTTGCCATGACTGAGAATACGCATTTGCATACGCAGGATCCGCAAAATACCAAGAGTATTTTTAACTTGCCTAATAACCTTACTATCGCGCGGATTTTAATGATTCCGCTATTTGTCGCGATTGCTTATTGGCCACCTGCTATGGGAATTGGCATGCCTGCCATCTCAGACAATGTGATTGCGCGGGTCGGCATGAGCGAATTTAGTGATAGCTTATTACGTCATTTACTTTTGACTAGCGTTTTTATTATTGCAGCGATTACTGATTGGCTTGATGGATATTTTGCCCGTAAGCTTAACGTTATGTCAGCCTTTGGTCGTTTTCTAGACCCTGTCGCTGATAAGTTAATGGTGGCGGCGGCGCTTATTATCTTGGTGCAATGGCATCCCAATATTATTATGGCAATCGCCGCGATTGTGATTATCTCGCGTGAGATTGCGGTGTCAGCGCTGCGTGAATGGATGGCAGAGCTGGGCAAAAGTACCAGTGTGGCGGTGTCGTATGTCGGCAAGCTAAAAACGACGTTTCAAATGGTGGCTATTACGGTACTTTTATTAAACTGGGAGTCGCTCGAAACAATCGGTTATGTGCTGATGGTTGCTGCTGTTATTTTGACACTATGGTCGATGATGATTTATCTCAAAGCGGCTTGGCCGTACCTAAAGCAAAGCGGGTAAATATATAACGCAGATATGGTCAACAAATAACATAGACAACAAAAAACGCCAGTCGCATTAGCCGCTGGCGTTTTTTATGGTCTGTTTGAAATACGGCTGATGTTGCCTATTTGCCTTAGACATTGTTTGTATGGTTAATATATACTTAAAATTATTAGGGTCTGTTGAACATTCAAATATTAGGGCTGCTGATTGCTAAAATTGCACCAAACTAGGCGCAAACCGACGATAATGTCGAGACCTTAGCTAGGCTTGCAACAACGTTTGGGGTGATTTTAGCATCAGCCTTTCAGGCCAATACTCTTTTTTGCCAATATATAGCGAAATTGTTTAACCTAGAATGACTAGGCATCAAAAATTTCACTGCATATTGTCTAAAAAATAATGACTGCCAGCACCACATTTGAATGTTCAACAGACCCTGAACAAAATACAAGAAATTGGTCAAGCTATCATGAGACGTCATTCAAATAAGGAAATAGGCATGACATCATATCAGGCACAGTCGGGCGTTGCCGTATTATTGTTGGCATTATTAACGGGGTGTTCTTCTGGCTCAAACATGCAGGAAGAGACCACCTCAACCATTCAGCGAGAAAAATCTATTCAAACAGACGCTACTGCAGAACGTTCCACTCAGGACGCGGCAGAATCGGAGCGTTTGGGCACAAAGTGGGGCGATGACGTTAATTCAGAAGTGACAACGGTTGATCTGCGCCGTACGAGCAGTGAGCCTATCGAGCAGATGCAAGTCCGTTATGCTGATAAATCTTATAATGGACGTGCGGTTAATAGCATATCACTACTGGCGGGCAAGGTGGATTTTTCGATGGAAACTGACACAGATACGTTATCGATCTATCGAGATTCGGGCAATTACTACGTGCAAGGTCAAGCGGGTCAGGCCTACCGTTTGGTGTATCATAATAACAGCGACAACACTTATGAAGTCGTCGCTAGTATCGATGGAATAAATGTCCTCAATGGCAGTGCTGCCAGTCGCTATGATAGTGGATATGTGCTAAATCCACATGATAATTTGGTGATTGAAGGTTTCCGTAAGAGCCAAAGCTCAGTAGCTTCCTTTATATTTAGCAAGCCAGAAAGTGCCTATGCTGCCAATACCAGATCAGGTTCTATCAATAACACCGGTGTAATAGGTACAGCAGTTTATGGTCTATATGATCCATCTAAGCCGAAGCCTCAAAAGCCGCAAGCTTACCCTGCGGACAATGGTTATGCAAAACCGCCACAGTAATGCCTATCAATAGATAAAACATAAAGAAACGCCAGTCGCATTAGCCACTGGCGTTTTTAATTTTGCTATTTCTGGTTTAGATAACTTATAACGTCACTGAGTTATTTTCACCCAGATTGGTCGCTTTTTTGCCGTCCATTACAGCAGCAGTGGTCATCTTAAACATATTGACGACCGAGCTACCACTGAGCCAATATTCAGCGCCATGTGGTACGACTTTAATCAGCTGTACATTTGGATCTTCTTTACCTTGCTCATAAAAAGCATTGTAGATCGGCGACCATAGCTCGTCTAATTTCTCTTGGTCTTCGACCAGTTCCGCTTTACCATTAATTGAGACATAATTTTTGGCGTCTTGACTGACATAAGCCAAGTTTACTTGCGGATCTTTCTCAATGTCGCTGACGGTTTCGGTACTCTTGTCACCGATGAACCAAATCTCTTTTGCACCGATGCTCGTCTCGCTCGTTGTCATTGGGCAGGCATGCAAATGGCCTTCGTGAGTACGAGTTGTCATCATGGCAAACTTGATGTCTTTTACCAATTCTTGCACTTTATTGATATGGTCTTGTCTACTCATAGTAAATTTCCCTTTCTTTATTTTGATTAAGTCGTAGTGATTAAATAGTTGATTGTTTTAAATAGTTGATTGTTTATAGTAGTTTTTATTCAGGCTAAGCATTTTCCAAGTATCGAAAACCAGATGAATTTAGAAAAACAATCGTCGCCTTAATAACTGAAACTAGAATACCTAGTTGTGACCTTGTGTTTATATAGGTTGCCCGTAAGGCGATGTGAGGGTTTGTAAGGATTATAAGCTTTAGGTAAAAATTGTGACGACATCGCTGTTAAGTTTCTGTTGTGAAAGTAGCCTGTTGTAAAAGTAACAAGGGTTGCAACGATGGCGAAGATTTCACTATTATTGAATAGCAACCATCAGCAATTTATCTTGGTTTTGACCTGCTTATTACAGGGCTTCTTGTTATAATACCCAGACCATTTACTTTGCATGGCAGAGATGCCTTGATCTTACGGATTATGCCTTTATGATGACCATCGCCGGACAACCGTTTCTTACCGATTTTCAGACGCAGCAACTCATCAGTCAGTTTCAGCAAAAAACCGAGCTAAATGTCAGCCAAATCCATACCCAGCAAGTGTATGTGTTATCACGAGAACTAGAAGGTGATGAGCATAAAAAAGCGCTAGACTTACTTGCTGTCGATAGTAGCACTGTCCTTGAAGCCCCAAAAAGCAATCAATTACAAGTCATCGTAGGTCCACGTTTTGGCACTATATCGCCATGGGCAAGTAAAGCGACCGATATCTTTAATAACTGTGAAATTGCGATCAATCGCGTCGAGCGTGTCGTTGTCTATACGCTGACCATCGATAGCAAGATCAGTGAAAAGCTGTCTACTGCCGCTGAGCAAGTATTGTTTGACCGTATGACGCAGAGCTTGGTCTATGACTTGAGCGATGTCAGTAAATTGTTCGACGATCAAGCGCCAGCATCACTGAATCATATCGATGTCATCGGACAAGGTCGTACGGCACTAGAATTAGCCAACACCCAGTTTGGTTTTGCGCTATCTGTCGAAGATATTGATTATTTGATGAATGCGTATGTCAATGAGCTAAAGCGCAATCCAACGGACGTTGAGCTAATGATGTTTGCACAGGCCAACTCAGAGCATTGCCGTCATAAGATTTTCAACGCTGAGTGGACAGTCGATGGTGCTGTACAGCCAAAGTCATTGTTCCAAATGATTAAGAACACTTACAAAGCCAATCCACAAGGTATCTTGTCAGCGTATAAAGACAATGCCGCGGTAATGGCAGGTTCTGAGGGTATGCGTTTTTATCCAATTCCTACCGACGCGATGGATGCCAATTCAATTCACCCTTATGACTTTCATCAAGAAGAAATCGACATTTTAATGAAGGTCGAAACCCATAACCATCCAACCGCGATTGCCCCTTATTCTGGTGCAGCGACGGGTGCTGGTGGCGAGATTCGTGATGAAGGCGCGACTGGTCGTGGCGGTAAGCCAAAAGCAGGTCTGACAGGCTTCCATGTATCACACTTGCATATCCCAGAGCTCGCTGAGAAGTGGGAGCAGTCAGGTCAGTTGAGTACTCAGGCTTATGGCACGCCAGATCGTATGGCAACCAGTCTTGAGATTATGACTGAAGCGCCTCTCGGTTCAGCCAACTTCTCAAACGAATTTGGTCGTCCAAACCTATGCGGTTATTTCCGTAGTTTTCAGCTTGATACCTCAGCGGCAAAAGACGGCAGCGAAATGCGCGGCTATCATAAGCCAATCATGCTGGCAGGTGGTTATGGCAATATCAAACGCAACCTCATTGAAAAAAACACCATTCAGCAAGGTGATTTATTAATCGTCCTTGGTGGCCCTGCGATGCAGATTGGTCTAGGCGGTGGTGCAGCCTCTTCGGTTGATAGTGGTGACCTTGATGAAGGCTTGGATTTTGCCTCAGTTCAGCGCGATAACGCTGAGATGGAGCGTCGTTGCCAAGAAGTTTTAGATCGCTGCTGGGCACTTGCTGGTAATGATGTCGATGCGAGTAACAATAGTAAAGATGGTAACCCTATCGTGTCATTGCATGATGTGGGCGCGGGCGGTATCTCTAATGCAATGCCTGAACTGGTCAATGACCATGAGATGGGCGCGATACTAAATCTGCGTAAAATACCATCGTTAGAAGCTGGCATGTCGCCAATGGCTATTTGGTCAAACGAAGCGCAAGAGCGTTATGTCCTCGCGATTCGTCCAGACAGCGAAGCCCAATTCGATGCGATCTGTGCGCGTGAGCGTTGCCCGTATGCCATCTTGGGAACAGCCACGGATGTCCGTCAGCTAGTTGTTAATGATACGCTGCTAGAAGACCAACCTGTCGATATGCCGATGCAAGTATTGCTCGGTGGCACGCCGAAGATGAAGCGTAGCTTTGACCGTCATGACACCAGCTTACCTGCATTAGAGTTAGGTGAGGTCAATTTAGCTGAGTCAATCAAAGACGTGTTGCGTCACCCAACGGTCGCTAGCAAATCATTCTTGATCAGCATTGGTGACCGCTCTATCACGGGTATGGTCGTGCGTGATCAGTATGTGGGTCGCTATCAAGTGCCTGTATCAGATTGTGCGGTGACAGCGTCAGGCTTGATTGCGCTCGATGGTCAGGTGATGAGCGGTGAAGCCATGAGTATTGGTGAACGTACGCCAGTTGCGCTCATCAGCCCACAAGCCTCAGCACGACTTGCCATTGGCGAAGCGATTACCAACATCGCTGGTGCGCGCATTGCTCAGTTGTCTGATATCACGATGTCAGCGAACTGGATGGCTGCCTGTGGTGATGATGCAGAAGATGCAGCATTGTTTGACGCTGTATATACAGTCGGCGAAGAGCTATGCCCAGCATTGGGTATCGCGATTCCAGTTGGTAAAGACTCGCTATCGATGCGTGCCAACTGGACTGATAGCAGTGAAGAAGGCGAAACGGATAAATCAGTCGTATCACCAATGAGCTTGGTGATTACTGCCTTTGCTCCTGTCGTTGATGTGGCAAAAACGCTAACGCCTGAGCTAATCAATGGCGACAGCGCGTTCTACCGTATCGACTTGTCTAAAGGTAAGCTACGTTTAGGCGGCTCAATCCTTGCGCAAACGCTTAGCCAATTGGGTAACGACTGCCCAGATTTGGCACAGCCAAGCGACTTGGTAGACTTCTTTAACTTTGTCCAAGCGGGCAACGCGCAAGGCGTCATCAGTGCCTATCACGATATCGGTGATGGCGGTCTATTGGCAACTATCGCTGAGATGCAATTCACCAGCCGTCAGGGTATCAAGCTGTCATTAAATGATGATAACTTACTTGGTCAGCTGTTCAGTGAAGAGTTGGGTGCAGTTATCCAAGTATTGCCAGAAAACGTTGCGGCGCTCATGCAATTGGCAGAAGAATTTAACGTCAGCGATATGCTCAGCCTAGTTGGTCAAAGCTCGGAAGAAGACAGCTTAATTATCCAAACGCCTTTGCACATGGGTAATGAAACTCTAAGCTTTAGCCGTAGCGAATTACAACAAGAATGGAGTCAGGTCAGCTATCAAATCGCGCGTCGTCGTGACAATCCAGCTTGCGTACAGCAAGAATATGACTTGATTAGCGATGCTAGCCACCAAGGTCTTATCGCAGCGCCAAACTTTGACCTCAATCAAAAAGTCGAAGCACCCTACTTAAACAGCCGTGCTGATTCTGATAACAGCAAACCAAGAGTTGCTATCCTACGTGAGCAAGGCGTCAACGGTCAGACAGAAATGGCAGCAGGCTTTACTCAAGCAGGCTTTGAAG
Source organism: Psychrobacter cibarius (assembly GCF_016107535.1). Lineage (GTDB taxonomy): Bacteria > Pseudomonadota > Gammaproteobacteria > Pseudomonadales > Moraxellaceae > Psychrobacter > Psychrobacter cibarius. Next base: position 21,957 of record NZ_JABASQ010000002.1, read on the forward strand.
CGGTAGACGTACATATGAGCGACCTGCTAGAAGGTCGCATCAATCTACGTGACTTCGATGGTTTGGTCGCTTGTGGTGGCTTTAGTTACGGTGATGTCCTTGGCGCAGGCTCTGGTTGGGCAAATTCTATCTTGTTCCATGACGAGCTACGCATGCAGTTTGTCCGCTTCTTTGCCCGTCCGGATACCTTCTCACTTGGTGTCTGTAACGGTTGTCAGATGATGGCGCAGTTAAAAGACCTCATCCCCGGCGCGGAGAATTTCCCACGCTTTATCGCCAATAAGTCAGCTCGCTTTGAAGCGCGTACGGTCAACGTAAAAGTCGAGCGTACCAAGTCTATCTTGTTTAAAGGTATGCAAGACAGTATCTTACCAATCGCTGTTGCTCATGGTGAAGGTTATGCCACATTGAATACCACTGAAATTGATGGTATGGCAAAACACGGTCAGCTCGCCATGCGTTATGTCGATAGTCAAGGTCATCCAACTGAGACTTATCCGCTCAATCCAAACGGTTCGGTTGGCGGTGTCACGGGTCTGTGTAGCACTGACGGTCGCGTCACCCTTATGATGCCGCATCCTGAGCGTAACTTAAAAGCCTATAACCACAGCTGGAAACCAGAAGCGTGGGATGAGGACGGTGCGTGGATGCGTATGTTCCGCAATGCGCGTGCTTGGTTGAGATAGGCTGGTTTGAGTTGTTTTAGATAATAAAAAAGGTGGGCTTAAAGCTCACCTTTTTTGTGTTTCCATTCAGAATGTATAGTCAAACCTAACAAACATTAAGAACTAAAAACTGAGTTTTAGCCTCGTAACCTTGAAGTAGTTATAAAATTTATGTGAATCGAATATAATTATCTTTGGACCACTGCTTTTACCGATACTCTCTTAGCGAAACATGATATTGATTTTGCTAATAAATACTTAACCTTAACTAAGTTATGATACATTGGTACAACATTATACTAACCAATAATACAGGGATTTTTTTATGGGATTACCTCGTGCATTCGTTGGATTTAGCTCAACTGATATTCATTATTTTAGATTAATGAAAGCTTGGAAAGCTAATACAAGATTTGACTTTAATTTTGCAGATTTTCAGATTGAAAAGGCAATCAACTCTGAAAATGAAGAGTATATTAAGAGCTTAATTAGAAAAAGAATAAATATGTCCGGCACATTCATATCTTTAATAGGTGCAGATACCAAAAATAAGCATAAGTTTGTAAGGTGGGAAATGGAAGTTGCTTTAGAGAAAAAATGTAGAATTATTGGTGTTAACCTAAATGGTAGCAGAGTTTTCGATGATTTACTATGCCCTCCAATTCTAAAAGATAAAGGAGCTATATTTTTACCTTTCTCTCCTACCATTATCGCATATGCACTCGAAAACTTTCAGAAAGAAGAAAAAAGTAACTGGTATTATGGAGATAGCGTATATAAAGAATTAGGTTATGAGTGAATCTTTTGAAGATAAGGATTTCCCTAGTATTTTTAATATGGCAGATAAATGCTCTATTGACAGTCAAAAGGAATATCTAAAAAAAATTAAATTGAATGCTTTTTTAGGTACAGTTTCCATAGGGTTGGCTCTTTTTACTGATACTTCTAGAATATCTTTAGCATTATTAATTATATCATTAATATTTTGTGTTATTTCAATGTGGTCATTAGTATCTGAACAAAAGGAGAAAGCATGGTATAAGAGCAGAGCGCTAGCTGAATCGGTGAAATCTCTTACTTGGAAATATATAATTGGGGGAGAGCCTTTCATACACAGTCTTGATATGGATAAGGTTAATAAAGACTTTATTATTAAAATTAAAGGACTAAGAGAAGAACATAAATCAATTTTCCGAGATATGATAATAAGCGATGATAGCTTATCGATAATAACTGAAAAGATGAAAAAAATTAGAATTTTGTCAGATAAGCAGAGAGCAGAATACTATTTGAAAGAAAGAATAAGATCTCAAAAAGAATGGTATATTAAAAAATCTAAATATAATGGTCAAAGAAGTAAATTTTGGAGTCGTACAATAGTGTTATTATTAGTATGCGCATTAGTTTTCGCTGTTCTAAAAGCTATATTTCCTGAATATAAATATTATCCCATAGAACTATGCATATTTCTGTCAACATGCTCTTTTACATGGCTACAGACTAAAAAGTTTAATGAACTCAATGCTGCATATAATTTAACAGCTCATGAAATTGCTGATATAGAAATTGAGATGATTAGAATTATTGATAATAATGTATTTGAAAATTATCCAGAGTTTATATCTGATTGTGAAACTGCATTCTCAAGAGAACATACTCAATGGCTTGCTAGAAGAGATTCTTTGAGTTAGCTCTATAAAATAATTGTTAGTTGTTTTATTAAATCAGAAAATATTGCTCTATAGGGTTAAATATGTTTACATTTTTCATGGTTTTTGCTGTTTACCGTGGGAGTATGTATTATCTTGAAAAATACGCAGGTCGACAAAATCCTTCATGGGGGCTGAGTTTTTCTTTATTTAGCTTTGTAACACTATTTGTTCTAACTATTTTTATTATGGCACCATTCAAAAAATGTAGAATAGATGTTACAAGTTGTAATATTTTTATAATTTTAGCTCACTTTTTAAACGCTATTATAATAATTGCTATTGCACTAAAAGTTAGTAAGAAAATAAAAAAAATAGACATTAGAAGCCGAGAAAAAGTAACATGGATCAACTTCAAGTGGTCAACAATTGGATTTTTACTGCTTCTATCAGTATGGCCATTATTTATTTATTATAAAACTGAAATCAAAAGTTTATGGATCTTAGGGCTTATTCCAATACTAGCCGTTAGAGGTCTAAATATGCATCGGCGATCTTTGTCTTCTATTGAAAAAATTGAAAGTATCAATATTGAGGATGAAAAATATATTATTTTTTTGAGAGATTTTAAGATTGATAAAATTAAAGCAAGACCTAAAAATGTAAAATTAAATTTTTTTGATTCAGTATTGGGAATTAATGTTGAGCAATACTTAGAAAAATACTTACCAAAACATATTGTCTTTATTGCTTTAGGTAGCCCTAATGACTACATACCAACACTTGGTGCAAAAAAAATATATTTATCTGATAAGGAATGGAAGGATTACGCAGCTAATTATATACAGAATGCAACTCTAATAGTTATTTTAGAAGGTATTTCTGAAGGTCTTCAATGGGAGTTGAGTTATATTAGAGAAAATATCTCACCAAACCAAGTCAAAATTATTTCTTTACCTAAAGAATTTAAAAAATACAGCTTACTTACTGGAAAACAGAAAAAACAAGTATTTAAAAGATTTTTAGCCAAATATAATTATGTGGTTGAAAATGAAATTGAAGAAGGTAAACTAATATCTTTCGATAAAAACTGGAAAGCAGATAAATACGAAAGTTATGAAAAAATATTAAATTATTTGCCTTTATATGATGCTGTTGAGAAAAAGTGAACAAGTATAATATTTCAGTTTAAGATGTTATCTAACTGTATACAAACTAATATTCTTAAGTTTTACATCATTTAACCAACATTCTAAATAAAAACTTTAACCTTTTTTTTAGATTTATACATCGATTCACGCATCTTAGCACTTTCCTTTAACACGCAAGCATCATAAGCAGAAAGAGGCTCAGGTTCTTGCTCCTTTTCCTGTGCTTGCTTGGCTTTTTCTTATAGATAATTTTGCAGGTTATCTTGCTCAGAGTTACTCATCCTTTATCTTTTTCATCACTTTTTAACCTCAAAAAAAACGGCACTGAAACCAGCGCCGTTTTATGAGTCATAACAGGGTAAAAGCTAACCACGACTTATCAAATGCTGAATCGCCAAAATTAATCCCAGCTTAAAATTACCTTACCGCATTGCCCACTTTCCATGATATCAAAGCCTTCTTGAAAATCATCGATATGCATGCGATGGGTAATGATTGGCGTCAAATCAATACCGCTAATCAGCATTTGCTCCATCTGATACCACGTCTCCCACATCTCGCGCCCATAAATACCTTTTAGGGTTAACGCCTTGAAGATAATCTTGCTCCAATCCACCGTGGTAGTGTTAGGTAAAATGCCCAAGAGCGCAATTTTAGAGCCGTTATACATATTACTAATCATCGAATCAAAGGCCTGAGGCGAGCCTGACATCTCAAGCCCAATGTCAAATCCGTGCATTTTTAACGTATCGATAGCGCCTTCGATGGTTTCACCTTTGGCTGGGTTGATGGTCATCGTCGCGCCCATTTTTTTGGCAAGCTCCAGACGATAATCACTGATATCGCTGACCACGATATTACGTGCCCCTGCGAAGCGGCAAATCGCTGTTGCCATGGAACCAATCAGACCTGCACCCGTAATCAGTACATCCTCACCAAGGACAGGAAACGAAAGGGCAGTATGCGTGGCATTGCCAAAGGGGTCCATAATGGCTGCCATCTCATCGCTGATACGCTCATCGAGTTTGATGACATTATCGGCAGGTATCACCAAATATTCGGCAAATGCGCCATCGCGATCAACGCCCACGCCGATGGTGTTTTCGCACACATGTAGCTTACCACGGCGACAGTTACGGCAATGCCCGCAAGCGATATGTCCTTCGCCAGTGACTCGATCACCCACTTCGAAATGCTTTACGCCATCGCCCATCTCACTAATGATACCGACGTATTCATGTCCGATGATCATAGGTGTCTTGATGGTTCTTTCTGACCACTCATCCCACTTATAAATGTGCAAATCCGTACCACAAATGGCGGTTTTTTTAATTTTAATTTTAACGTCATTGATGCCAACCGTAGGTTCTGGCATGTCTTGCATCCAGATGCCTTTTTTGGCATGGGCTTTAACCAGTGCTTTCATACTTTTCTCTTATTTAGCTGCATTTTATGGTTGAATTTAGATCAATACCGAACGACGCTTAATCAATCACTTTCATTTGCTTGGCGACTTTGATAAAGGCGGCGATACATTGGTCGAGCTGTTCGCGAGTATGAGCAGCAGAGAGCTGGACACGAATGCGAGCCTCGTCTTTGGGTACGACAGGGTAGAAGAAGCCAATCACATAAATGCCTTCTTCAAGCAGTGCGTCTGCCATTTGTTGCGAGACATTGGCGTCATAGAGCATCACCGCACAGATGGCCGATTCGGTAGGCTTGATATCGAAGCCCGCGTCTTGCATTTGCTTCACAAAGTAGGCGGTATTTTCATGCAATTGGTCTTGTAGTGTATTGTCTTGCGATAGCATTTCAAACGCTTTTACCCCAGCGGCAGCCACCATAGGAGGAATAGAGTTTGAAAATAAGTACGGGCGTGAGCGTTGACGCAGCATCTCAATCATTTCTTTTTTACCCGTGGTAAAGCCGCCAATAGCACCGCCAAATGCCTTGCCTAACGTACCCGTGATCAGCTCAATATCGCCACGTAGATCAAACAATTCAGTCACGCCGCCACCAGTGCGACCGACCACACCTGCTGAATGCGATTCGTCAATCATGACCATGGCATCATATTTTTGTGCCAACGCATAGATCTCATCCATTGGTGCCACGTTACCGTCCATTGAAAACACACCGTCGGTGACAATCAAACGAAAACGCTGTGCTTGCGCTGCTTGTAATTGCGTTTCTAAATCTTGCATATCTGCATTGGCGTAGCGATAGCGCACGGCTTTACACAAGCGCACACCATCAATGATTGAGGCATGATTTAGCGAATCAGAAATGATGGCATCTTCGCTGGTCAGCAGTGGCTCAAAGGCACCACCATTGGCATCGAAACAGGCGGCATAAAGAATCGTATCTTCGGTATTAAAAAACTTGGAAATCGCCGCTTCTAATTGCTTATGCAAATTTTGCGTACCACAAATAAAACGCACCGATGACATGCCATAACCTGAGTCTTCAATGGCTTGGATAGCCGCCTTTTTAATCTCAGGATGATCAGACAGTCCAAGATAATTATTGGCACAGAAGTTAAGCATCTCACGGCCATCGGCGATCTTGATGAGCGCATCTTGCGGAGAGGTAATAATGCGCTCGTTTTTATACAGGCCTGCCTCGCGTATATCGCTGATTTCTTGTTGTAGGTGTTTTTGAAAGGTTTGATACATAAATATTCCTTTTTTAGTATTATTGGTGTTCGTTTGATAATAGAAATATTGGGACTGGTAATAGAACTAAGCTATTTGCGTATTAATACGGATTAACCACAAATTGCTAAATACTGACGCACCACATTATCCATGCCTTGCTCCAGTGATTCAATCGTAAATGCATGACCAATCGACACTTCAGCGATATCACTAAGCGCGAGCAAGTCAGCCAAATTATCCAAATTTAAATCATGACCCGCATTGACGCGGATGCCGTTTTGATTGGCTAGATTAATACAGTCGCTAAAGCGTTGCTTGACCTCATCGAAATCAAACTTGTCATCGCTCTTACCATTACTGTAGGCGCGTGCCCATTCTTCGGTATACATCTCTATCGTCTGTACCTCACTCTCGATGACCGCTTTGATTTGTTCGATATCAGGGTCGATAAATACTGCGCAGCGTGTACCAAAGGCTTGTAGCTCTTTGCTTAACGTTGATAAAAACTCATGGTGAGTGATGATATCAAAGCCATGATCAGAGGTCAGCTGATCGTCGCTGTCTGGCACGAGCGTACATTGATGCGGCTTTACCTCACGGATAATCTTTAAGAACTGCTCGTTTGGATTCCCTTCGATATTGAACTCAATCTCTGGATAGTCCTTTAAGAATGCACTGATATCATAGACATCTTGGTATCTGATATGTCGCTCATCGGGTCTCGGGTGTACGGTAAAGCCTTTGACACCTAGGTCAATCAGCTTTTTCACAAAGGTCAACAGGTTAGGGTAGTCAGTACCGCGAGAGTTACGGATTAAAGCCAATTTATTCAAATTTACGCTAAACAATGTGCTCATAAAATTCCTTGTACAGCTTGTTTATTATTGATGATATGAAAGGGTTAATAAAAATCGTTGGTATCAGCATACTTCTTATTCAATGCCTTTAAAATAGCATAAGTCTCTAAATCTACCGTTCCTGTTGGGTTACGGGGTCTAAAGTGCAGTTGAAATGCATAGACGACATCACGACTGGTTTTATCCCACTCGTCACTACTGTTAATCTGATAGCCATAATCACGAAACTGCTGCTTCAGCTCAGGTATCGTGGCCGCTGCAAATGCGTTTGTATCCATAAAAGCAAGCTTATCAGTGTCATCATACCAAGCACCGATGCCATACTCTTTATATAGCTGCTGCCAAGGGAACTTTGCACCGGGGTCTATTTTGCGCGAGGGTGCCATATCAGAATGACCGATGATATTTTTCGGTGAAATGTCATATCTCGCCGTGATATCTTGCACCAACTCTGCGACTTTTTTAATCTGTAACTCGTCAAACGACACATAATGGTCATAAGGATGATAGTCGAGTTTGCCATTTTTTAGTGCATTCTGATATTCAGGCGCAATCCCTGCATTGACGATTTCTATGCCGATAGAGGTATCGTTCAAGATGGTTCTACCTGCAAAGCCGCCGTCACCTGCATGCCAAGCGCGCTCGTTTTCTGGTACGAGATTATAGATTTTATCATCGTCATTATCTAACACTAGATAGTGTGCGCTGACCTTGCCTGTGGTCAGTGTTTTAATGGATCGGTCATTGTCTGACACCGTATAGTGCAGCACAATGGTTTTGATGCGTTCGCTTTTGCCAGTGGCTTGGTAGGTTTTACTATCCACGATGTAGCTTTCGGTGGTCGCTACTGGAGAGGTCGTGGTCACGCAGCCAATCAAGGGCAGTGTTAAGCCAAACGCTAAGAAGATGTTTTTTACCATGAAATGCTCTGTATGAAAAAAGGTAAGCTTTGATATAGTCGTTTCAATATAATTTGGATACAAGGAAGGCGAGCGAAAGTACTACAAATAGTAGACTAAGCGAGCCTGACACCGTATCTGATTTATATAGGATTGACTATACTTGCCTTTATTTTTTTATTGATAGTAGATAGATGAGTTCGAGATATCTTTGAAAGCTTTTTTAATCCTTGCGAATCTTCTTCGCCAACACTTTTTTCCAACTCTCTTCCAAGCACTCAATCGACAGCCACGGCTCAATCACCTCGGCATCGTATTTTTCTTTTGAATTGGCCAGTTGCCACAGCCTCTCTAACGTGGCAAACGGATAAGGGCGTTCTATCAAGTAAACTGGCAAATCAGCGCTAACCATGCCATCACGTACCACTTTGAAATACCAACCAGCGATACCTTGTTTACTTACCCATGCTGCGATATTTGGCACTTTGGTAAACTGTCCGATTTGATCATTGATTTTGTAGCAGGGGCGTCGTGGTTGGACGATACGCAGTTGTAAATTATCAACATCATCCGTACTAGTAGCCGTATCACCATACTCTCCTCCATACTGATAAACATCACCAATGCAAACCGTAGACTCAGTCATTTCAGGTAGACCATTGACGGCTTCGGTCGTGAGGTTTTCGCCCAGCGTACCGACGCGTACCTTTAGACTGAACTCTGTATTGATTCTCTCATAAGTTGCAGGTGCCAGTTGATGCACGGCTTTGAGTGGGCCGCCATGATGCTTGCGATCGGCTTGCTCATCAGTTATCAGTCCCATAAAATTGACCGCAACAGGTGCGTTAATTGGCGCTTTATCAATGGCACTCATTTCTTCACGGGTAAATGGCATGGCTTTGCCAGCGCGGACGCAGATTAGATTGGCGATATGTAGCGGCAGTGTTTGGTTAAAGTCGGCTACATCTTTTTGGGTAGAGGATGTTAGCGTTGCTACATTTATAGGTTCTAAGCTCATAAGTTTTCCTAATCTATAGGGATTTATTAGGGGAGAGGCTACTTTGATACTGGTATTAATAATGCGTATTATCTTAGCTTAATCATTCATCTAATGCTAAGCATTCAGCCGCTTAATATTTAGCAGTAGGTGAAAGAGTATTAGAACGGTAAATTTTAGACAAAAAAAGACCAGAATAGATATCTGGTCTTTTTGGTTTTCACAGCGTTATAAAAATAAATAAAATTATTTATTTTTATTGCGGCGACCAGCGGTTTTCTTTTCACGCGGTACAGCGACCAGCTCAGCCAATTGCTCAGGTGATGACCATAGACCTTCTAAGTCATAGAACTCACGGGCTTGTGGCGTCATTACATGAACGACGACAGCGCCCAGATCAATCAATGTCCAATCAGAGTCGATACCGCCTTCGCGACCAAGTGGCATAAAGCCCGCTTGCTTCGCTTCAGCACCGACATTGTCAGCCATCGCGCGTACATGGCGCTTAGAAGTACCGTCAGCGATAACGATGCGTTCGGTTACGTCAGTCAAATCTTCTACATTCATTACGGTGATGTTCTTCGCTTTCATATCATCTAGAGCGGTCTCAACAACGGCTAAGCATTCTTTTAAGCGTTCTTCAGTCATGGTGTTGGTCATAAATTTTGATCTCTTGAATCGTCAATATTAAAAATAAAAAGGTAAATCGTCAATTTGCATGCGTTGGCATTGTCGAATGGACTAGATGTCGCCAGTCAGCTGTAGAGACTGGATGGGCAAAATGACAAAGATAAGGCGATTTTAACGGAATTGAGCAGCAGAATATAGCTGATGGGCGATAATATATTGATAAACAGCAGGATTTAGCCATTTAGTTAATGGATTGGGTGCAGTATTGTCTATGATATCATTTATTGGTGCGATAGATGTCATTTGCCTTGCCGCTGCCGATATTATATTCGATCGATTGTCTGTCGGTTGCAACTGTTGGCGTATCTGTGTACTGGATATCGTGGCGATAGGACGAGAGTCTATATAAATGTGGCCTTGATGGGTGTTTTTCAAGAGACGGCTATCGGTCGATGCTTGAGAGGTGGGCTGTAATAAATCAATAGGCGCATCGATGCGTAAAGATTGCAGCTGCGCAGGTAATTGGGTGTGCAAGTTCATCGCATCCTGCGCGACTAACGTTTTGTTCGCGCAATGAGTCGTGGTTGCCAACAGGTGATTATTTTTATGATTAATATCAGACAGATCATCACGATTAAACACCCAAAGATTGACGTAATCCGTAAGCTCTAAACCATTTTTCCATTTGCTCAAACTCAGCGCGCTATCCATACCGATGATGAATATTAGACTGTCATTTGGATAACGCTGGCGCAACGTGCGTACACTATCGATGGTATAAACAGGCGGTGTTTGCCACAGCTCAAGCTCATTAATTTGTAGCGGTGTGTTGAGTGTCGCAAGCTTTAACATCGCCAGACGGTGTTTAGGAGCTGTACTTTTTTCTTTAAAGGGAGAGCGTGCATTGGGCAATAGTGACACGTGCAGCGCGCGCTGTTGCTGCTTGGCTATCGGTAGCAAACGCTGATAAACAGTCATTGCCATTTGCAGATGACCCTCATGTACGGGATCAAATGAGCCGCCAAGATAAGCACGAATGGCTGGCGCAGGTGTATTTTTTTGAGGATTTTTGCTGGTATTTGGCATAAATAAATGCGTAAAAATAGATAAGAGGTACGTTGTCGTTGATGCCTTTTACCCTTTTATCAGCGGACCTTTTTAGGTTAAATGCTTCGATGGTAGCGCTATTGTAGAGGGCAAGCGGGCATCTGTCATTAAAAGCGCTGAAATACTAGGTAAAATGAGCGCTTAGCTATCCGTGATGAAAATTTTTTAAAAAGTCAGTTGTAAACGTAGCCAATAAAAAACCGACCATCATGTTGATAGTCGGTTACCTATAGCGCAATTAGTCCTACATTTTAATGCAATTAAATTGCGTCGCTATGAGCTTGAATAGCGGTAAGGGCGATGGTGTAGATAATATCATCGACCAAGGCTCCGCGAGACAAGTCGTTTACTGGCTTATTCAAACCTTGCAGCATTGGGCCAACACTCACTACATTGGCGCTACGTTGTACGGCTTTATAAGTGGTATTGCCCGTATTGAGGTCTGGGAAAATAAAGACATTGGCTTGCCCAGCGACAGGTGAGTCAGGCGCTTTTTGCTTGCCGACGCTCATGACAGAAGCGGCGTCATACTGTAGCGGCCCATCGACTTTTAGGTGTGGCGCACGCTCGCGGACGATTTGGGTCGCACGAGTGACTTTTTCGACATCTGCGCCAGTTCCTGATGAGCCTGTAGAATAGCTAATCATCGCGACTTTTGGATCAATACCGAAGGCAGCAGCAGACTGTGCTGATTGAATGGCAATCTCAGCCAGTTCTTCGGCATTTGGATCAGGATTAATGGCACAGTCACCGTAGACCACCACTTGCTCAGGCAGCAGCATAAAAAATACTGATGATACGAGCGAGTATTGCGGTGCGGTCTTAATCAACTGAAACGCTGGACGGACAGTATTGGCAGTGGTATGAATCGCGCCAGAAACGAGGCCGTCGACTTCGTCCATCTGTAGCATGGTCGTGCCTAGATATACGGTGTCTTTTAAGTATTCAGCCGCGACTTCTGCGCTGGTTTTGCCTTTACGGCGTTCGACCACTGCAGCGATATACTTATCCATATCAAGCGTATCGGGGTCAATTATTTCAAGACCTTCTGGTAAAACTAAGTCAAGATTTTTAGCCACTTGCTCGACATCGCTACGCTTAGCGAGTAGTACACAGTTGGCGATGCCGCGGCTTTGACAGATACAAGCGGCTTCAACCGTACGCGGCTCGGAACCCTCTGGTAGCACGATGCGTTTTTTGGCGTTTTGTGCTTTTTTAACCACTTGATGACGGAATGCAGATGGTGAGAGGCGCGGCTCATGATTTTGACTAAAATAGTCTTTAATCCAGCTAAGATTTAAATGAGCGGCGACATAACGAGCCACTTCTTCAGCACGTTCGGTATCATCACTTGGAATCTCTGCGCTCATGTGCATGAGGCTTTGTACGGTCTCATAGCTGTCCCTTTCGACACTCATGACAGGGATACCTGTTTTGAGGGCAGATTGCCATAGCTCAGCGACGGTTGCACTCGGCTCGACGCCGCCGGTTAATACCAATCCTGCCAGCGGGATACCATTGATACAAGCCAGTCCAGCTGCTAATAGTAAATCATCTCGATCGCCCGGTACGACGATAAGGGTGCCACGTTTAAACACCTCATCGACGCGTGCGACCGAGCGTGCGGTTAGGCTAATGCGGTTAATACGGCGTGACTTAGCTTCACCGACATTGAGCCATTTGGCATCAAGCTCAGTGGCGATATCCCACGTACGAGGCACGGACAGTGAATCACTGAATGGCACTACCCCGATTAAACGGAACGCATCAGTATTAAAATGTGGTGATAGGCGCTGGACTTCTTGCATAAAGCCTTCATCTAAACTCACAACTGCTTCGCCAGGGGCAACGATTTGATTTTCTACGGTGCTTTGTGCATTTGGCAAGTCATGTACACGCATCAAAATCGCGCCGAGCGTGCGCTCATGGGCGATGCCGCCAAACTCACGAGCGTGAACGTCAAGCTTATCAGCCAGATAGGCCGGTTTACTGGTATCAGCAGTGCTAACAAAGATTATTCTAGCATCTAATGCATGGGCAATCGCACGGTTGATTTGTGAGGCATAAGAGGTCTCTGTGGTCGGTACTAAGCCTTCACAGATCACCACATCATAATCATCGCCAAGAGTATGATAATTGACGACCACTTCTTCCATTAAGTCATCAAGATTACCATCACCAATCATACGCTCGACACGCTGCCGACTGATAGATTTAGGTGGCGTCAGACCAAAAGCATGCATTGCTAACGCGCTTGAGCTATCTAAACTGTTTTGCTTATCAAGTGTATCATCTTGCAAAAATGGCTTCATAAAGCCCGCTTTGATACCGTTGTAATCAAGAGCGCGGATCAATCCAAGCGCTGCTGACGTTACGCCGATACCACGGCTGATGGGAACTAGTAAAATGGTTTGCATAAAGTATCCTACGGTTTATTATATTTTTAAAGCTCACTTCATCCTTGCTGGAATGAGTAAAACGTCGCGCTTCTCATCATAGGCTATGTATAAGAAGCGCTGGGCAAAAAACAATCCAAAACGTCTAATGAATAAAAGCTTATAAGGCGACTAGAAGTTTATGAGAAAATTATAAGCAATTTATAATATAAGCAACTTATAAAAAATCTCGAGCTTAGAGTAAGCCCAATGCTTCACGTGTTTCTTGAGCAATACGGCACTCTTCATCAGTTGGCACAACCCACAGCTCGATGCTGCTATCGTCTGCGTGGAAGCTGCCTTCGCTACCACCAAACAAGCTCGCATTTTTGTCAGCGTCTACTTTTATGCCGAAATGACGCATCACTTCTAGGATACTGGTTCGGGTGGTTACTGAGTTTTCGCCGATACCACCTGTAAAGACAATGCCTGTGAATTCTGGCAGCGCGCAGCTTAAGCTGGCAAGATATTTACCGACGCGGTAACAGAACATCTCGATAGCGAGTTTGGCATCTGCATGACCTTCGTTCGCCGCTTGTTCGACGGTACGTAAATCATTAGACAATCCTGAGACACCCAATAGACCACTTTCATTATTGAGCATGGCATCAATCTCTTCCAAGCTCATACCGAGCTGGCGCTTTAGGTGTATGTGTAGACTTGGGTCAACATCACCACTACGCGTACCCATCATGAGCCCCTCAAGCGGGGTCAGACCCATACTGGTATCGAAACTTTTGCCATCATAAACGGCAGTTGCCGAGCAGCCATTACCCAGATGCGCTGTAAGCCAGCCATGTGGGCCTTTAGACTCAGTAATTTCACTGGCACGCTCTGAGACATAGGCATGAGACGTACCATGAAAGCCATAACGGCGGATTTTGTGTTCTTCGTATAGGGCTTTTGGTAGTGGGTAGCGAAAAGCAACAGGAGGCATGGTTTGGTGAAAGGCTGTATCAAAGACGACGACTTGAGGAATATCAGGATAAATCGCCTGTACCGCTTCGATACCTAAAGCATGGGCAGGGTTATGTAGGGGTGCGAGTATTTTTAAGCGTTTTACTTCGTCTAGCACATGCTCATCGACACGGACCGCTGCAGAGTACTCACGGCCACCATGAACCACGCGATGACCAACGGCGATGAAATGATACTGTTCTAATAGCTCAAGGATTTTTTGTAATGCTAACTGATGACGACCACCTGAGATAGAGATTTCCAGCTTATCACCATTCAACGTCGTGTGTTTGATACGAGCAGTATCGAGTCCTAAGTTTTCGGCCAAACCAGTGATACGAATAGAATTGTCTTCGCTAATCAGCGCGTATTTGATAGAAGAGGAACCACAGTTGAGGACTAAGGTGGGATTGATTAGATTCGATGTTTCGGTATTTTTGTCATCAAAAGTGGTGGTTAGGCTGGCGCTCATACTCTGTCCTTAGATTGTATTTTGTAAAGGGTGACTCATCACAGACGAGTACCGGTTGAATAAACAAAAACCAGCCGCATCCATGCCGACATAGGTCAAGCAAGTACATTGCTGATTCTGGTCACTCTTGGGCTGGCACTATTGATCAGTGCTTGTTAAGTCGCATGCTAGCGCCTCAACACAGTCGCAAGGTCTACACATAATGTACCATAGTTTTATGGCTATACCACGATAACTATAAGGGTTAAATTGATAGAATGTGGTATAGACAATACAACTGTACACCGAGTGTCGCTAGGGTTTGTCGGCTGCTACAGCCAAATATAGTAGTTAATAATAAATTGTAAGAAAATTTGTCTAAGTAAATATAATAGGCTGTTTTACCATTATAGCGATACATTAAGACCGCTAGTATCAACGCTCGCTTAGTAAATGGCAGTCGCACGGTCTAGTAAAGCTTAGCAAAACCAAACTCGTCCAAATTTATTGATTAGGGATATTCAGTATGCACACAGCATTATGTAATAATGCTATTATCCAAAGCAGTCATATTGTCATTTTTTAGCGATGGCGATAGCTTTTATTTAGCTGTCTATAGGGTTTGATCTATCGACTTTATGACTCGTGTTTTTTATCATTTTCATGCCATTGCAAAGTCACAGGTTCTCTATTCTATGTTTACTATTAACCGCTTTTCGAAAACTGAGCACACTAATGTCGCTGATCTTGGTCGCCGTGTTATCTCCACTTTTATTATTAGTGGGGTGATGATGATGGGTTTGACGGGTTGCGGTCAAAAAGGCAATCTATACCTCGCCGACGCTAGTAGCCAGACGGTTCAAGGAGCTACGGATAGCGCTGGCATACAGGGTAGTACCTATTCGACACAAGATGATGGTCATCAAGAAATGGATGATTTTAAGCTACCGGAACCTAGTGAAGACCCTAATGATTATTGATTCTGATTAAAGAATCAATGCCGTCAACGAGATTTCGGTGTACACCCTAAGATTTTTTAACTTTGTAACCTGATGAAATTAGAGATGTTTATATGAGTCATTCTGAGCAACAAACTGGCGAATCTGTCACGATCCAAACTGAGCAAGGCTTGTATGTTAATCCTCAAGCTTTAACCGTCCATTTACCCGCGCTAGATTATCACAATGGCGCATTGTATATGGAGCAGGTGAGCATTGATGATGTGGTTAAACACTATGGTACGCCATGCTATGTCTACTCAAAACAAGCCATTTTGGATGTCTATCAAGCTTATAGCGATAGCTTTGCCAGTTTAACGCACCAGATTTGTTATGCTGTAAAAGCCAATTCTAATCTTGCGGTACTTGGTATATTGGCGCAAGCAGGCGCAGGATTTGATATCGTCTCTCGTGGCGAGCTCATGCGGGTATTGGCGGCAGGGGGCGAAGCTGCACGTGTGGTATTCTCAGGCGTCGGCAAAACCTATAGCGATATTGAATATGCCCTGACCCAAGGTATTGGTTGTTTTAACGTAGAGTCAATCAGCGAGCTGACTTTGATTAATGATGTGGCACAGAAATTGGATAAACCTGCGCCAATTTCACTACGGGTTAATCCCAATGTCGACGCCAAGACGCATCCGTATATTTCAACAGGGCTAAAAGACAATAAATTTGGTATCACCCACGAAGACGCAGTTGCCGTCTATGAGCAAGCGGCGCAATTATCTCATATTGATATCGTCGGTATTGACTGTCATATTGGCTCGCAGTTGACTGAAGTTGCGCCATTTGTCGCGGCTTTGGATAAAGTGATTGAGCTGATACACAACCTACGTGATAAAGGTATCGAGCTGCGTCATATCGATTTGGGCGGTGGTTTGGGTGTGCGTTATATCGATGAGACACCAGTATCTATCGACGAGTTTGCTCAAGCGTTATTACCGAAACTTAGCGAGCTTGGCTTAACGGTATTCTTTGAGCCGGGTCGCAGTATTGTGGCAAATGCTGGGGTATTATTGACCAAGGTTGATGTGCTAAAACCAACGGAACATAAGAACTTTGCCATTGTTGACGCAGCAATGAATGACTTGATTCGTCCGGCGTTATATCAAGCTGAAATGGCAGTCATTCCAAGTGTCTTGCCTGATAATGGCATCGACACTGATGGCACACAGGCATGGGATATCGTTGGCGCTATTTGCGAAACGGGTGATTTTTTAGCGAAAGACCGTTTATTGTCGCTCGCGGCAGACGATATTTTAGCAATCACAGGCGCTGGTGCGTACGGCTTTACCATGAGTAGCAATTATAATTCACGCCCGCGTGCTAGTGAAGTAATGGTCGCCGATGATAGCCATCAACTGATTCGCAAACGCGAAACCATTGAAGCGCTATATGCAGACGAAGTATTGTGGCAAGGTAAATAAATCGATGACCAACGGATTTAGCCATTTTTAGCCCATTTAGGCGCTTTCGTTCAGATTGAGGACATGCCCTAGATAAAAAGCCCGTTGTCTTTGATGATGGGCTTTTTTATGGCCTGCTCTAATAAGAGATATCAGTTTGACTGTACAAGATGGATTCAGCATCGTGTTAACTTAGTATTCGATAGCGGTGATAGTTATGATTGTATCTGACAGCGTGCTAATATAAGACATACATAAAAATAGGATAGGATAACAAGGATATGCTAATAGAATTTACGAAGATGCATGGTCTGGGCAATGATTTTATGGTCATCGATTTGGTGACTCAGCGCTTAGATTTGACCAAGGATTTGGTACAGTTACTGGGTGACCGTCATTTGGGTATTGGCTTTGATCAGCTGCTCGTCGTTGAGCCACCGATGCGTCCTGACGTTGATTTTAGTTATCGCATTTTTAATGCTGATGGGTCAGAAGTTGAGCAGTGCGGTAATGGTGCGCGTTGTTTTGCCCGTTTTGTGCAAGCGCGTAAACTGTCATTTAAACAGCGTTTGCGTGTTGAGACGGCAAGCGGCATCATTTCATTGACCACTGATCGTTACGGCTGGGTCGAAGTCGATATGGGTAAGCCGAAATTTGAACCAAGCGAGATTCCTTTTACCCCCAGAGCCACAACCAAAATTCAAAACGCCTATCATCTCGATGTAAATGGCACTCCTGTACAGCTTTATGTTGCCAATATGGGCAACCCGCATGCCGTTATCAAAGTTGATAACGTGCTCGATGCCGACGTTGAAACCTTAGGCAAAGCCATCGAATCGCATCCCGCCTTTCCCGACCGTGTCAATGTCGGCTTTATGCAAGTGATGAATCAGCGTCATATTCGTCTGCGTGTCTATGAGCGCGGTGTCGGTGAGACACAAGCCTGTGGTACTGGCGCTTGTGCCGCAGTAGCGGTTGGTATCCGCGAAGGCTGGCTCGATGAAGGCGAAGACGTGCGTGCGCAGCTTTATGGTGGCAGTATGATCATCAAATGGCAGCCGGGTTATTCAGTGATGATGACCGGTCCGACCGCCTTTGTTTACGAAGGCGTATTTAGCCCAGATGGTCTGATGGCGCAAGCGGGCATCAAGCCCAATCCAGAAGGCTAATGGATAATAGGGCTATGTCCAATAAAAACAATCATACGATGGAGCCTACCTCAGATTCTGAGGCAGAAGCATGGCTATCAGTCGAGCACGCCGCAGCTATAGAGTCGGATGATGCGTTACGTGATTTGTTAGCGCCCGTGCATCGTTGGCTTAATGTCTTGTCGGTGCGCAATCACTCGCCGCATACGTTGACCGCCTATTTTGCAGGACTGAATCAATTGGCACTATTTTTACGTGGGAAACGCCTGACGTGGACGCGCTGCGATAAGCGCCAATTAGCCCAGCATATTAGTCAACGCTTGGATGAAGACAAGCTGGCACTTGCCAGCGTCCAGCAAGAGCTGTCAGCCATTCGCCATTTTTATGGCTGGTTGATAGAAGAGAACTTGGCACGTATCAATCCAACGACTGGCTATCAGCTCAAACGTAGTCCTCGACCGCTGCCGTCTATCGCTGATGTTGATTTGCTCACTCAGCTGCTTGACCAAGAGATGCCTGACACACCCGAACAAGCGCGCTTATGGCTCCGTGATAAGGCGATGTTTGAATTGCTATACAGCAGCGGTCTGCGCGTAGGCGAGTTGGTCGCGTTGGATATGGCCGATGTGGATTTGTCAGACCTGCGCGTGCGCGTGACAGGTAAAGGCAATAAAACGCGTTTGGTGCCGTTAGGTATCAAGGCAGCAGAAGCGATTAGCCGTTATCTACCGCATCGTAATCTGTGGGTGGAGCAAATGGACAGCGCATTATTTATTAGTGAAAAATTGGGTACGCGTTTATCGACACGGGCAGTGCAGCAGCGTCTCAAGGTTGCGGCTACCCGTGCCGGCATCGCACAAAATATGTATCCGCATCTATTGCGTCATTGTTTTGCCTCGCACATGCTGTCGGGCAGTGGCGATTTGCGCGCGGTGCAAGAAATGCTTGGGCATAGCGATATCAGTACCACGCAAATTTATACCCATGTCGATTTTGCTAAGCTCACGCAAGTCTATGATCGCGCTCATCCGCGCTCGACTCATACACGGACCGAAGAAAACAACACCTAATATTCGATATTCAATACTTACTATTCAATATTGAAATTGACTTACGCCAAACGATGACAATCAAAAATGGGCATTTTTTGGCGGCCTTGCTGTTGAGTCTGTTTATCTAAGGTTGCCAAGATCAAAGCATAATCTTGGTTTTTTTCGTTACCCGTGGTTTTATCTAGTGCACTCGCATCATAGCTGTTAATAATCGTGCCATCAAAAGCTGTGATAGTGGTATGCCCCCACGTTTGACGGATATCACCGTTTTTATAAACATGGTCGCCGCCTTGTGCTGCACCAATGACCATGCACTGACTGTCTAACGCCCGTGCGCGAAGTAACAGCGACCAGTGTGCTTGCCCCGTTAAATAAGTAAATGCCGATGGCGCACTTAATATGTCAGCGCCTGCTTGACGTAAGCGCTGTGGCAATGCAGGAAAGCGTAGATCAAAGCAAATCATCATACCCAGTTGATAGACAGCATGATCACTCTCTACTGTTGCAACTACAGTCTGTGTACCGGGCTCAAACGTCGCCGCTTCATTATAGCTGCCATGTTTATCTGCTACCGTCGCCGTGAATAGGTGAATTTTGTCATAGCGTGCCACTCGCGTACCATCAGGGGCAAATAGCTGACTGACTTGGCGCAGTCTGCCATCAGGCACGATGACGCCATCAGGGCGATAAGGGCAGGGCAGTGAGCCTGCCAGCACATAGACACCGTAAGTACTGGCATAGTCTGCTATCGTCGCTGATAGCGAATCAAAGCGTTCTGCGGTGGCAAATTGCTCGCCCATGCTACAGCAGTTTTCTGGTAAGACAACAAGGTGAGCACCTTGATGACTGGCATCGCTGATGGCAGCTTTTATAGCCGCTACGTTTTTTTCGATGTCTTGCTGGCTATTCATTTGAATCGCAGCAGTGACAAGGTGCAGTTTATTTGCTTGGTCATTCATCGTATTATTCTCGGTTAATGTTAAGAGTGATTCAATTTGCTCAAAGGTTTTGTGTCATGTACCTTGTGTTTTTTATACAGTCTTATTATGATCAACAAGATTTGGTTATTTATTCTTTAGCAGTTCATGCTAAAACGGTCAAATTTATAGGATTTTATAAGTAGAGAGCAATAAGCGTATTGGGTCGTCTATAAATTATCATAGCAAAATTGCCACGAAAAATGCTATCGTCATGTCCTGATAACGTTAAATCGCTACTTTAAGTGGCAACATATATAGACTATCACCAGTATCGGAGTGTAATAAGCCACCCATGAGTATGTCTTTCGGATTGGCGACCACGCTGAGCACCTCACAAAAACTGACCCCGCAAATGCAGCAAGCCATTAAATTGCTGCAACTCTCTAGTCTTGAGCTTGCGCAAGAGGTTCAGGCCAAGCTGGATAGTAATCCATTGCTTGAACGTATTGAGGATGATGAAGATGAATACGATTATGGCAGCGGCGATAGAGTAGATGAGTCATTGACACTTGATAGCTGGAACCAGAGTACTGATACTGATTCATTTAGCGTAACCTCTGAGAGTAATACCCACAACTCTGAACAAGATGAAGACTTTAGTGACAGCTTGGACAAATTACAGCAAGCCAGTATCGATGATGGTGCCATAGATAATCATATTATGGATAGTGACGACTATAGTAGCTTTGAAAATAGTACTGATAGCAGCAATTATGCATCTACGGCAAGCAGTTCGGGGAGCAAAAGTGACGAGGATTTTGACAGTTATCAAGGTGGCACTTCTGCCACCATACAAGACCATGTGCGCTGGCAGCTGAACTTTAAGCATCTCTCAGAAGCGGACATGTTGATTGCAACCTATCTGATGGACTCTATGGATGACATGGGTTTTGTGCGGCTTGATATCGATGAGCTGTTGCAAAGCTTCGATACGATGGCAAGTTTTTATCAATGGGATGAATCTGTTGAGCACGATGAAGTCATGGCTGTTTTACGTGTTATTCAGTCTTGCGATCCGCTGGGTGTCGGGGCGCGAAATCTCAGTGAGTGCCTAGCGATTCAGTTGTCCAAGCTCGATGCAAATACTGACCATCTAAAAGAAGCGCAAGCATTATTGTCAGCCAGTGAGCATTTGGTGAGCAATAACATCAAAGCATTGACTGAGCGGACTGGACTCGCGCCTGCACAGATTACCCCCGCGCTTAACTTACTGCGTACTTTGAATCCGTCACCTGGATTGCTGTTTCAAAGCAGTCAACCAGACTATACTCAGTCGCCAGCCAGCTATGATATTCCTGATGTTTTGGTCACGCCTATACGTCACTATCAGAGTCAGACGAGTTCAGATACATCGACGCAGGAGGACGGCTGGAATGTGCGCCTCAATCCTGACACCATGCCAAAGCTAAGAGTCAATCAAGAATATGCCAATTTGGTGAAGCGCGGTGATGACAGCCCCGACAATCAATATCTGCGTGAAAACCTCACCGATGCCCGCTTGTTTATTCGTAGTATCGAAGAGCGTAATCAAAACCTATTAAAAGTGGCAACCAGTATCGTGCGTTATCAGCAAGATTTCTTGCAGCATGGCGCAACTGCCATGCAACCCCTTATTCTAAAAGCCATTGCGGAAGAAGTGGATTTGCACGAATCGACCGTTTCACGTCTAACCACCAGTAAAACAATTTTGACGCCGCAGGGATTGTTTTCACTCAAGCATTTCTTTTCATCTCATGTTAGCAGTACCGACGGCGATATTTCATCGACTGCCATTAGCGCCATGATTAAGCAACTGATAGCCGATGAAGATGCCAAAAAGCCATTATCTGACAGTCGGATAAAAGATTGTTTATTATCCGAAGGTATCGATATCGCCAGAAGAACCGTGGCCAAATATCGTGAAGCAATGAATATTGGCTCGTCTACTCAGCGTAAACAGAAATATTAAATGTCACAATTCAATGACTTAAGAGAAAAATCGTGCTATCGCTAATATATTTGTTGGTAAATATAAAAAATAAAATTTTCTGATTATATAGAAACATTAAGGAAACAACCGTTTTTATTACATTTAATTACACTTTACTGTCTTGCTACTATTCGATATTCATGACAAATTAGAGTCATACCAACAACGAAATCTAAGTGTCGATTTAGCGTATTTACTTATCTCATTAATCAAAATGACAACGAAAGGACACGTTCGATTTTTGCTAAAAGTATCGATTACTAAAGGCGCTGATCAATAAAGACACACCATTCATTGTTGGTAAGGCAGGGTGAAAAAGCAGGAATGCTGGCTCATCTGTTGATTGTAAGTAACAACGCAAGCAACAACGTAGGCAACAATGTAAGTCATAATAAAAGGACAACAATATGAATGTTTCTATCAGTGGTCACCATATCAGTGTTACCGACGCTATGAACGCAGCTGTTCAAGAAAAACTTGATAAAATTGGTCGTCATTTTGATCAAATTCAAAGTATTCAAGTCATTTTATCATTAGATAACAGCGGTGCTATAAAGAGCCATAAGGCTGAAGCGATTATGCGAGTCTCGGGTAAAGAGATGTTTGTCCAAGCGCTTGACGATGATATGTATAAAGCCATTAACGAGATGGCAGACAAACTTGATAGACAAGTACGCAAGTACAAAACCAAGTTGGAGAGCAAAAAGACTCAGGGTGCTGGGCGTGATGGACGCTATGAAGAGCTGATGACAGACGATGCTGCTCCAGCAGTTTAATGTTATAGAGTTTAGGATATTTAAAGGTTAATGATTACTGGCTGATGAAATAATAAATAGTATAAGTAGCCGCATTTTTAGATATCTCTAAATGACATTGCCTAAAACGGAAAAAGACCTCGAACATTTGCTATGTTGAGGTCTTTTTTATGAGCAATTATTTTTTTAAAAACTCACCTTTAAATACATTTCTTTAAGCACATTTGTTTTCAAATCAACAGATCATCATTTTAGCTAATTAGCCACCACCGACTGCTTGCACCACTTCGATATTCATACCTTCAGCGATACTTAATTGAGCAAGCTCACTCTTTGGAATCAGTTCACCATCGACTTCTACTGCATAACGACCTTGGCTAAGACCAAGCTCATTGATGACCAATTGCACGGTCTGATGGGTAGTCTGTAGTGTCTTACCATTAACGATAATGGTACTCATAAAATATACTCCTTAATGATTTTTTATCCTTTTGTGCGTACTAAGGCGTGTTCTCATTTTTATCTCTATTTTCAAAATGAGGATATGCTATAGAGTGCAACTTACTTATCGTTTGATCGATTGATTATTTTGTGACCAATTTGTTCATCTTAAATGATGACACTGCTAACCATAGCCAACCTGCAATCATTAGTACGCCGCCGATAGGCGTAATCGCGCCAAACCAAAGTGGTGCGCCAAGTGTCATTGCATATAAGCTACCAGCAAATATTATAATGCCAATTTGTAGTAGCCATGCAGTAGTTTGCGTGGCATATCTCAGGCGAATCAACAGACCAACCAGTAATAAACCCAGCGCGTGTATAAATAAATACAGTGTTGCAGTGTGCCACCATTCGAGTTGTTGCAAACTGGCGATATTTTTTAAGCCATGCGCTCCAAACGCTCCTAAAGCGACGGCGATGGCCATATTGATCGCCGCAATACCTATCCAATTTAACATGACAAACTCGTATTATCTAAAAACTACCGCTGGTGAAAGACAGGCACTACTGATAGGTAATTGCTACTGAATATCGTCTGGCAAAATAACGCTATCAATGGTCATTGCCTCGCGGATTTTGTCCATGGCATTTTTTTCGATTTGGCGTACGCGTTCTGCTGAGATAGAGTAGACGGCTGCCAATTCGTGTAAGGTTGATTTTTGCTCAGAGAGCCAGCGTTGCTCCACGATATCGCGTGAGCGCTCATCAAGGGTATCCATTGCCGCGATCAATGCAGATGAGTTACTTTCTTCCCAATCTGCTTCTTCTAACTGCTCGGCAGGATCGATACCATCTTCTAAAAATAGCTGCGGTGCATAACGTCCATCGTCGTCATCGCTAGATTGCGCCTCAAACGAGGCGTCATAAGAGGTAAGCCGCGACTCCATTTCTAACACTTGCTTGCGTGTGACATTTAAGTCTTTGGCAATGGCATCAGCCTCTTCTAGCGTGAGCTGGTTGTTGGTTTTTTTGAGACTACGTAAGTTAAAGAACAATTTACGGTGCGCTTTGGTGGTCGCGACTTTGACAATGCGCCAGTTACGAATCACAAATTCATGAATTTCTGCTTTAATCCAATGCACTGCAAATGACACCAAACGCACGCCCTTATTCGGGTCAAAGCGTTTTACAGCCTTCATTAGTCCCAGATTGCCCTCTTGGATTAAGTCTGCTTGCGGCAAACCATAACCCGAGTAGCTGCGGGCAATATGAATCACAAAACGCAGGTGCGACATCACGAGCAAACGCGCTGCTTCTACATCGCCTTCGTCATAATAGCGATGCGCCAGCTCTTGCTCTTGGATTGGTGTCAAAATTGGGATTTGGTGCACCGTGTTGATATAAGCGCCCAAATTGACCCCAGGCGCTGACAAATGAGTCGGCATCGCTGGCACTAAGTCGCGCGTACTGGTATCACCTAAGGCGCTAGCATCATAAGGTGGACGTTGGGCGGCAGCTTTTAATGCGGCATCACGTGCTTCGTTTTTTATAGGAGCTGCCTCATCTTTTTTATTCGTTTTTGCCGTATCAGTAGAATTATTAGCCATATTCTTGACCTTGATTAAATAGTGACGCAAATAGTCAGATAAAAATCTTTATAGTTGTAATTGTAAAGGATAGCGACACTTAGTTGCTATCAGTTTTAGTAATGATGAAGTGATATATTGTATCGAAACGCTGTGCTGATAAGCTATCCGCTGATGGCTGATCCGTCATGCTATTAACGATTAATCGCAGTTGACTTGCGGCATTTGCTTGCTGGCTTTGTTGACAAAAAGCGGTGATATCAGCCTGTGAGTTGGCATCAGTTGCGACCACATATAATGAACCGCCAGCTGTGACGTCACGTAGTGCTACTTTGGTTTTTAACAGCGGCATTGGACAAGCAAGTCCGCGACCATCGACGAAACGTTGGAGATGAATGGGCTGCGTTTCATTCGCCTCATGATCTATAGTGACAGTATGCGCTGGTAACAAGTCTAACAGGTTGTTGATGTCTTGCTGCTCAGTATCAGACAAATCTGCTGATAAGTTTATAGAATAAGGCGAATATACGGTGGTTGACTGACGATCAGCAGACATAAAATAAACCTTATAAATATTTTGGTTTGTACTAGGGCGTGTCCTCAATTCAATCGATTACTTTCTAAATGGGCTAAAAATAGCTAAATTTTGCCAAACATCGTCAAATAGCTTCTTAATATCTCGATATTATGTGCGCTATCTTCCTTGTTTGACGGCAATTTATCTCATTTTTATCACCATTTTTAAAATGAGGACACGCCCTAGATTGTATTGAACATTCACAAACACGCAATGACAGTGCCTGTTATTCCTAAAAGACACTCGGCAGTGACCAGATCCTATAGTCGTGAAATGCCATTATACCAAATAGCCGATATGTAGTTGAAGTTGAATATAGTCAACGTCACATTCAGTTCATTAGAATCACATATAGTGTGTTCAAGATAATTTAGATACAAGGAAGGCGAGCAAAAGTACTAAAAATAGTAGACTGCGCGCGCCTGACACCACGCCCATTTTATATGGGATTGACTAAAGCCATGTTGCACAATAGTGACGGACAGCTGAGTTATTGGTAGTCGAATGCAGACTAGAATTGACCTTATATCAGCAAGCTCGTATAGTCGAAAAACGTTTAGTCAAAAAATCAGTCGAAAAGACCTTACTTCAAAAACAGTATCATTACTCACTTGCATAGGATACGTACTTGAACCATTTTAATAGACAATCGATACTTGGTAATGCGCCCATGACTCAGGAAAAAAAATGTAAAAGTGCAGCGCGTTCGATGGCATTATCGAGCGCTATTAAATTGGCGTTGTCGGCGATACTAATGACGATGACCACTGCTGCCATGAGCGAGGATAGTCTTAATAATGCTAATACGAGCAGCAAAGCGATGGCATCCAATTATAATTCATGGCAAACCACCGGCTCAGAAGAGTTAAATCTGCCCAATTTGCGCGGACAAGGCTTGAGCTTCGCTGAGCAATATCAAAACAAATTGCTTGGCGAATGGTCGTTACGGAATGTCAATGGTCGTATCAAAATGGAGCATGATCCTTGGATTCAAGAAACGGTCAAAGACATGACTTGGCGTCTCAATGCGCAAGCAAGGCAGCAAGCGCCGATGGGTTTGGTTATCATTGATAACCCAAGTATCAATGCCTTTGCAGCACCAGGCGGTGTCATTGGACTCAATACAGGGACGATTCTGGCCGCCAGCAGTATGGATGAGCTTGCCAGTGTGGTGGCGCATGAAGTTGCTCACATCAGTCAGCGCCATTACGAAAGTGGTGCTGATGAGCGCAAAAAGGCCTTGCTGATGCAGATAGGCGGTATGCTGGCAGCGATTGCAGCATCAGCGGTCGATGGTGATGCAGCGGCGGCAGTGATGATGGGTAGCCAAACGGCAACGATGAACAGCACGATGGCATTTAGTCGAAATAATGAGCGCGAGGCCGATCGGGTGGGCATGCAAATAATGACCCAAGCAGGCTATGACCCAAGGGCGATGCCGCGATTCTTTGCCACAATGAATCAACGCAGCCAGCTCAACCAAGTTGAAAATCGATTTTTACCAAGCTTCGTACGCTCGCATCCACTCAGTAACGAGCGCTTAAGTGAAGCACAAAGTCGTGCCCAGCATTATCCCTCATTGTCACTAAATCAGCAGCAACGCCATCAGGCTTTATTTGATCTGCTCTACTGGCGTGTCCAAAGTACGGGTAAACATGCCTCAGAGACAGTGCTAATGACGGCTGCTAAAAATAGCGTAGGTGCCAAATTGGCTCTGATGAACTGGTATGGCGAACAGCAACGCTTTACAGAGGCAAGCGATTTACTGGCTGAAATCAATCGACTGCCGCCTACGCAGCGCCAAAATTTAGAGCCTTTACTATCGATTACTCATAGCCAAATTCTAACGGAGCAGAATAAATGGTCACAAGCGGCGGACGTATTAGCCAGCCAGCAGCGTGTTTACCCTGAGCGTCGTGATCTGCGTCTTTATTTGGCAGAAGCGCTCACCAATAGCAATCAGCCAATCAAAGCCCAAGCACTACTCAAGCCACTGACCGAGCAGCAGCCAAGCGACCGTTATGCTTGGCAAAGTCTGCAACTGGCCAATGAAAAACTGGCAAAAACGACCGACTCTGCGTCCCTGAAAAATATTGCCACTATTAACGCGCTACGCTATCGCAGTCATGACCAACTATGGAGTAGTCGTTACGAGAGTGCATTGACGTCACTCACCCAAGCCAAACAACTGGCGGAAAAACTACAAACCACGGCTCAAGCCAGTAGCGCCCGTCCATTACTTGCCAATATTAATGCAGAAATCAAAGCAGTAAAAACCGCCAAAGACTTTGAGCCTTAGGCGGTTATTTTTACGATGTCGTCATTAGCTTTTGAGGACACTAATTACTAGCCTTGCAGCGCATCTTTCACCAGCTTAGAGATGAGCGCAGGGTCTGCGCGTCCTGCGGTTTTGTTCTTTAATACACCCATCACACTGCCCATGTCACGCATAGAGGTTGCGCCTTGTGCCACGATTTCCGCATTGACCAAGGCCGCAAGTTCAGCATCATCCATTTGTTTTGGCATAAACTCATTGATGATATCAATCTCAAACTGCTCTTTGGTCGCTAAATCATCACGATTGTTTTCGTTAAAAATAGTCAATGACTCATGGCGTTGTTTTAGCTGCTTTTGCAGTATATCTAAGACTTGCGCATCATCAAGCTCTATTTGACGGTCAATCTCAATTTGCTTGATAACCGCTTGCACGTTACGCAGTACTTTGACACGCTCAAGCTCACGCGCTTTCATAGACACTTTGACATTGTCTGATAAAGTCTGTTTAAGTTGGCTCATTGTTATTATCCTTATTTGTTAAGAGGTATTTATTCAAATTTTTAAGCAATAATAATAAAAATTGTAGCATAAAAAACGCCACTGATATCAATGGATAACAGTGGCGTTAATGTAGCACTTGTACTTAATTAATCGAATTATCGATTAGTACATACGAGTGGTACGAATAGTTTCGCGTTGTAATTTTTTCTTATAACGCTTTACGGCAGCAGCTTTTTTACGCTTACGTACTTGCGTTGGTTTTTCATAAAACTCACGCTTACGTACGTCTGATAATACGCCAGCTTTTTCGCAAGCACGCTTGAAACGACGGATAGCGATGTCAACTGGTTCGTTTTCTTTAACCTTAACTGCAGGCATGAAGACTCCTCGATTAGGATGAGATATAAGGGCATTAGTCTGGCTGTGTATTAGTATTTAGCCGTAATATCTCAAGATTACAGGCATCAGCTCAAACTAGGATAATCTTGCGCATGAGCACAAGGGCAAGTATTTTAATAAAAAATGTCAGTTAAGTCAATGATTTTAGCACATTAATCCATATTTATCATTAAGTTGCAAGGGGCAATGCGCAGAGACAATTTTAAAAGTAGTTAGAACGCAGGTTTTTGCTCCAGCTTTAATGAAACTATAAATGCAAAGTATAAAATTACTATGAATAAAAAACCCTACTGTCTATAACGGTTTGGTTGGAGTTTATGCTATGATAATTTGCATATAATAGTCAGCATATTAACCATTTTATGTGTATTTTATTGAGGATGTTGGAATGAAAAAAACAGGACTAAATACAGCGCTAAGCACCGCATTTATCATTGCTCTTGGCTTTGGCATTAGCGCTTGTAGTGGTGAAAAAGAAGGCGAATCACACGAAGTATTGGCAAAAGATCGCGTTGATGAAGCCGCTGAGCTGGCTCGCAAAAACGCACCTGAAGCTGAAAAAATGGAGTTCCCAGAAACGGCTCCAGCGCCAGTAACTGAAGCTGAGGGCACAGTAGATGGTGCTGCAACTGCTGAAGCAGGGACGACTGCTACTGATATGACAGATGCAACGGATAGCGATGTTGCTGTCGCTGACAGTGCAGATATGCCAGCTAGTAGTGCAGATGTGCCAGCTGCTGCTACGGCGGCAACGCCTACTGCTGACGCTGAACCAGCTACGAACTAATCACGGTTTGTGTGTTGATAGGTTTTGAATTTATGCGCTGTCATAAACAGTCGCTAACATGAAATATCGAATAGAGGTGTGATCATGATAAGTAAACAGCAGCGTATGAATAAACTGGTCTTATCTGCTATCAGTTTAAGTGCGCTATTAGCAATCACTGCTTGTAGTAGTGACAATGCAGCGGTCGAAGAGCCAGCTGTTGCCAGTGAATCTGCCGATACAACGGTAGTGGTAGAAGACGCGCCTATAGTCGAACCTGAGGTCGTTACGCCTGAACCTGTGGCAGATACCGAGACGACGGTCATTGAAGATAAGCCAGTGCAGGAAATCTCTGCGGAGCCAGAAGTGTTGGCTGCGGATGCAGGCGCCAAACTTTATGAGACCAACTGTAAGGTTTGTCATGAAGGCGGGCTGCTGAACGCGCCTAAATACGGTGATAAAGCCGCGTGGGAGCCGCGTCTGGCTAAAGGCACAGAGACGCTGCACATGCATTCGGCAAAAGGCTTTAATAAGATGCCAGCCCAAGCCACCGATAAGGTCAGTGAAGCCCAAGTTTACGCAGCTGTAGATTACATGATTGAAGCAGTTAGTTGATCCGGTATATTAAGAGATATTGACCATTGAAATTTGTTAAACTGACCGTCATTGTGTCTGACAATGGCGGTTTTTTTTATGCACGTTTTTTGGCAGATACTAGGGCGTGTCCTCAATAATTCAATCGATTAACCTCTAAATGGGCTAGAAATGGCTAAACTTTGTCAAACATCGCCAAACATTGTCAAATAGCTTATTAATATCTCGATAGTATTTACGCTGCTTTCCTTGTTTGACGGCAATTTATCTCATTTTTATCACCATTTTTAAAAAGACGACACGACCTAAAAGATAGCAGCGTTGTAAAAATAATACGCAGACCAAAGTATGATAAAGGCAAAAATATGAAAGTATTGGGTTTAGAGACTTCTTGTGATGAGACAGGTCTGGCGATTTTTGACAGTGAGCAGATGAATAGTGGCAATCAAGGGCTGGTTGGACAAGTTCTGTATTCACAAATAGAGCTGCACGCACTGTATGGTGGCGTTGTGCCTGAGCTTGCCAGCCGCGATCATATTCGTAAGTTGGTGCCTTTGCTTAATGAGTTGTTAGAGCAGTGTAATGTGAAGAAAAGCGAGATTGATGCCATTGCTTATACCAAGGGACCCGGACTCATTGGCGCTCTGATGACGGGCGCATTATTTGGGCGAAGTTTGGCGTATGGTTTGGATATCCCTGCCATTGGCATCCATCATATGGAAGGACATCTGCTCGCACCGCTGATGGGTGCCAATCCACCCGCCTTTCCGTTTGTTTCGTTATTGGTCTCAGGTGGGCATACATTACTCATCGCCGCACGTGGTGTCGGGCAATATGAGATACTGGGTGAGTCGATCGATGATGCCGCAGGTGAATGCTTTGATAAAGCCGCCAAAATGTTAGGTTTGCCCTATCCGGGTGGTCCCAATATTGCCAGATTGGCTGAAACAGGCAACCCAACTGCTTACAATTTGCCAAGACCCATGCTACATCGCGGATTAGATTTTTCTTTTAGTGGTATGAAAACCGCCGTGCATAACCTTATTAAAGACACCGATGGTTCAGGTGGCTCAGGGAATAATACGGACAGCGATCCGCAAGTTCGCGCCGATATCGCCGCCAGCTTTCAGCATGCAGTCGTCGATACGCTAGTGCGAAAGTGCGTGAAAGCACTAAAGCAAGTAGAGATGAGTCGATTGGTGATTGCGGGCGGTGTCAGTGCCAACACTCATTTGCGTGAAACTTTGGAGAGTGAGCTTGCCAAGATAAATGCCACTGTGCATTATGCGCCGCCTGCATTATGTACTGATAATGGGGCGATGATTGCTTATGCTGGTTATGAGCGCTTGCAGGCAGGGCAGTCTGATGATTTAGCGGTGAGCTGTGTGCCGCGTTGGCCGATGACTGAGCTACCAGCAGTGTAAGACGGCTTTGCTCAATACTAATACTATCTCCGTTAACCTTTATTAAACCTAAGGATGAACTATGCAGTGGCTTGCTATTGGACTAGGGGCTGCCATTGGGGCTTGCCTGCGGGCATGGTTGGCTCGCTTTAATCCGCTGCACCACTGGATACCCCTTGGGACGCTTGGTGCTAATGTATTGGGTGGACTATTAATAGGGTTGGCACTGGTGTGGTTTGAGCGCGTGGGCAGCAGTTTATCGCCCAATGTCCGACTATTTGTGATTACCGGTTTTTTGGGCGGATTGACCACTTTTAGTACTTTTAGTGCAGAAGTTTTTACCTTTATCAATGCTGGTAAACTACTAGCAGGTTTGGGATTGGTTGGGCTACATGTGGGACTGACGTTACTAGCAACCGCTATCGGATTTTACTTCTTTAAGCTGGTTTTATAAGCTTTGATAGATGCCATTCGCATAATGGTCTAATATAAGTGGTTCCATTATACCAGTCTGTTTTAAGTGGTCTATTAATTGATTAATCAGCCTAATTAGGTGGTTCCGTTGGGGTATACCCAGAACTCTATTCTTGGTTCAGTAGTCGATAGTTATCACATCCAGCTTGATTTCCACCATCACAGGTCTTACCAAATATTTCTTTAGCTTTAGCCTTGTTTTGGCGAACCCCATAGCCTTTGAAGTACATCCGACCAAGGTTGTTTTGCCCATCAAAATTTCCTTGATTAGCTGCTTTTTGATACCACTTAAATGCCTTTTTATAATCTTGACGGACGCCAAGACCCTCGAAATACATAAAACCAAGATTATTTTGTGAGCTGGCTGCCCCTTGATTAGCTGCTTTTTGATACCATTCAAGTGCCTTTTTATAATCCTTACCTGCGCCATAAGTACCATAACCTTTGTGATATGTCACACCAAGATTATGTTGAGCTTTAACATTTCCTTGATTAGCTGCTTTCTCCCACCATTCAATCCCCCTTTTATAATTCTTAGTGGTTCCATCGCCATGAAAATACATTCCTCCAAGATCAGATTGAGCATCAATATTTCCTTGACTGGCTGACTTCTGCCACCACTCAAACGCCTTTTTAGAATCCTTGACACTACCAAAACCACCGAAATACTCTGCTCCAACAAGATACTGAGCCTTAGCATCACCTTGCTCTGCTAGTACTTCCAGTGGATTGCTAATATTTTTAAATTTCATAGATGTAGCTAGCTCTTGAGCTAAACTTGCTTGATCTTGAGCTAAATCTGCTTGATATTGAGCTAAATGTATTTCGTCTTCATTAGCTGTATTTGCTTGCGCTTGGGCTATATCTGCCTCAGCCCGAGCTATATCTGCATCTGTTTTTGGGTACGTTACAGGTTTCACAGGATTAAATATCGTTGAACCTTCAGCCGGTATGGTCGCTGATGCGAAGGCTAATATTTCAGCATCTGATAATGGTGAGGCAGTGGCTAATATAGAAAAAAATACTGATACTATAAAAATTACTAGCTTGTATATGACTGAGTTTTTCAGCAGTGACATGGCAAGTCTCTATTTATAAAGTTGGAAGGTTGTAAAGTTAATAACATGTTAGCAGGTATATTTTAGAGCTGTCGGCTCGGTGGCTTTTTTGTGCTAATTTTCATTTAATATAAGACCCATTATTGGAATATGTTCAATGCCTGTTATGTACACTACGAAGTACACTGGAATTATTTCCATAATTCAAACTCTTATTATCATTAGCACACAGCCGAACCTTCAAGTCCTCACTAGGGTACCGTTATTTACCATAACGCTCGTCATAGCGTAAGAGAGCGGATGATATTTCTTAACTGGAATAATTTAGTAGATAGTGAAATACTACACCGGCTTCACAATACCTTCTAACAAATTCGCAAATCCTTGCATATAAGCGGTATCTTGGCTTGATGTGCGCGTCGCTGCATATAGCTGACAATGCACACCCGTACCCAATGGACGCGAGACGACCCAGCCTTTTTTCTCATATTCAGCAACCACCCAATCAGGTAACGCCGCCACACCGCGTTCACTAGCAACCAATTGAATCAGCATCGCCGTCAACTCTGTAGTGCGAATACTATCAAAGCTTACTTGCGCAGGGGTCATAAAGTTGGCAATAATATCGAGACGCTTGGCTTCCACTGGATACGCAATCAGGGTTTCATTGGTTAAGTCATCTGGCTCAATAAATTTCTGCGCCGCCAAATCATGCGTTGGTGATAGCACCAAGCGACTTTCATACTCAAATAACGGCTGATAGCTGATACCGTCTATCGGTAAATCGCTGGTGGTAATGAGTAAATCAATATCACCTTCCATCAATAAGTGGTGCGGCTCTGGCTCAAAACCAGTCGCAAAATCTAGCTCTACATCAGACCATTCGCGGCGGTAATGATTGAGTATCGGCATTAGCCAATCGAAGCAACTGTGACATTCAGAGGCTAGCCGTAATCTACCCGCTTGACCGTGAGCTAAGCGTTTAAGGTTGGATTTGGTACGAGTGACCTGCGGCATGATGCTATCTGCCAATGCCAATACCGTCTTGCCAGCTGGCGTAAAAGTCAGCGGGCGTGTTCGGCGATTGACCAAGCTGATATCGTAATAATTTTCCAGCTCTTTTAGCTGATGCGAGACCGCAGACGCTGTGACGTGCAATTCATCGGCAGCCGCCGCCAATGAGCCATGCGCTCGTAGCGCGGTTAAGGTATTGAGATGACGAAGCTCTAACATAAGACAACCTAACCGCTAAAGTGAGAAAAATTCATTATAATCGATATAGCGCTGATTTTCATTCAAAGTCCGATTTTTAATCAGCAATATTAAATGAGCAGCGATAAATTAGCGTCGACGCAATAATAGCTGCGAAATAATGACCAATATCAGCGAGGCAACCAATAAAATCGTCCCAATGGCATTGACCTCTGGTTTGAGTCCTACCCGTACCATCGAATAAATTCGTAGCGGTAAAATCTCATAACTGGGCCCCGTGACAAAGGTAGAAACCACTACATCATCAAGCGATAAGGTAAAGGCGAGCAACCAACCTGCCATCACTGCGGGCAGAATGACAGGAATGAGCACGGTACGCACCATCGTTGATTCACTAGCACCCAAGTCGCGTGCGGCTTCCATCAAGCGTTCATCCAGACTGCTCAATCGTGCAAACACCGTGATGACTACAAACGGTAAGCAAAAAGTAATGTGCGCAAGTAACAGCGAGACGAACCCTAATTGCAACCCTATTAATAAGAATAATGCCAATAATGAAATAGCGAGTACAATTTCAGGCGACATCATTAATACAAATAACAACCCATTTAATAAGCCTTTACCGCGAAAGTTATACCGATGTAGCGCGAGAGCAGTTAGCGTTCCTATCAAAGTTGAGACGGTGGCTGCGACCAATCCTAATACAATAGAATGCCAAAAAGAATCGAGCATCGCTTGGTTATTCAACAGCGACTCATACCACTTTAAGCTAAAGCCGCCCCAGTTATAGCCGACTTTTGATTTATTAAAGGACATGACGACTAAGACGATAATTGGCAAATACAGCATGGTATAAATGAGACCAAGATAGCCTTTAGCCGCGATACTGCCAATCTTAATAGACGATCTTTTTTTAGTTGCCGAGCTATTCAGTTGATGATTCAGTGAAATATCAGACATTAGGCCACCTCATTAAAGTCGGTCTTGCCAATGCGGCGACTACTGGCACGGTAGGCGAGTAATAATACTGCCATTGCTAGTGTTAATAACACGCTGGCAGCTGCGCCAAATGGCCAGTCACGCGCATCCAAGAATTGGTTTTTGATGATATTGCCGACCAATAAATTGCGTGAACCACCCAAAATATCTGCCACATAAAACATACCCATTGCAGGCAGCAGCACCAATAATACCCCTGAGATAATGCCAGGCGTCGTCAATGGCAATATGATATGCCAAAAAGTCTGGGTCTTTGATGCGCCCAAATCCTGTGAAGCGAGTAGCATGTCATTACGCAAATCGGTAAATACTGCGTATAACGGCAACACCATAAATGGGAACAATAAGTACGTCAAACCAGCAATCACCGCCACTTGCGTGTATAAAATATCAATCGGGGCATCAATGATACCGATTGCCAGCAGCGATTTATTAATCAAACCATTATTGGCAAACAGTAACTTGAGTGCATAAGTACGCACCAAAGAGTTGGTCCAAAATGGTAGGATTAACAGCATCATGAGTAGCGGCTGCCAACGCGTTTTGGCCTTGGCTATCAGCCAAGCAAAAGGGTAGCCAAGTAACAAGCAGATGATGGTTGTGATACCTGCCATCCATAACGAGTGAATAAATACGCCAAAATATAGCGGATCAATCATGCGTATATAGCTGTCGATGCTGACAGGTAAGCTAATAAAAGCACTGCTATCGCGGCTCAAAAAACTGACAGCGATGACTAAGATATTTGGCAATAGCGCAAATACCAGTAACCAACCCCAAATCAGCCAGAGCGTTACGGTACGAAAAGGACTCTTGCTGCCTAAGCTATGACCTGCCATCAGCTAATATCCTTTTGAGCAGCTAAACTGGCAGCTTGATGATTGGCTTCATCATCAAGCGTACCGTCTTCTGGTAGTACCCACTCCCAGCCATCGACCCATGATACTTTGACACCTTCATATAACTTGTAATCAAAGCTTGGATCATCCTCATCAAAGAATTCAGAAGCCTTAATAATGTGACCGTTTGCTAATTCAATAATCGAATCTAAGGTGCTACCTTTATAGTTGCTTTCAATCACTCGCCCGAGTAAGCCACCATGTTCTTTATCATTGGGGTCATAAATTCGTAAATCTTCAGGACGTAGCAATAAATTAACGATATCGCCCACTTGTACATCGTTAGCAAAATCAGGGCGGCGTAAATTGCGTAAGGTGGTCGGACCATCTTGCGCTTGTGCTTCACAAACTTCGACTTCGATACGGCCATTGGTCACGCGACCGTCGCGATCTGGTTGCTCAGGGTAAACGCCTTTGACTTCCGCTTTAAACAAATTGGTCTCACCGATAAACTTGGCGGTAAATAAATTCGCCGGCGTTTCATAAATCTCAATAGGCGTGCCGATTTGCTGAAAAGTGCCATCTTTCATCACGGCGATACGATCTGACATCGATAGCGCTTCTTCTTGATCATGGGTGACAAATACAAAAGTGATGCCAAGCTCTCGTTGCAGCCGTTTAAGCTCAGATTGCATTTGTAAACGCAGCTTATGATCGAGCGCAGATAGGGGCTCATCAAGTAGCAACAGTTTAGGACGATTGATGACGGCTCGTGCAATGGCGACACGCTGCTGCTGACCACCAGACAAGTCTTGTGGTCTGCGATTGGCTAAATGCTCCAGCTGTACCATGGCGAGCATCTCGCGCACGCGGGTTTGAATCTCATCTTTCGGTACTTTTTTGAGCTTAAGCCCGTAAGCAACGTTTTGCGCGACACTCATATGTGGAAACAAGGCGTACTGCTGAAATACTGTGTTCACGGGACGTTTATCCGCTGGCAAGCCTGCCATCTGCACGCCGTCTAGATAAATTGCCCCAGCATTTGGCTGCTCAAAACCAGCGATTAGGCGCAGTAAGGTTGTTTTACCGCAGCCTGATGGACCAAGTAGCGTCAAAAATTCACCGTGCTTGATATCAAGATTGATGTCTTTTAATACTTCAGTTTGATCATAGGTTTTTTTTAGACCAGTCAGTTGCAGTAGTACTTTGTCATCTTGAGCTGATGCAGAGGCTCTGTGCATATTTGGCGGTGAATTGGTCATAATATTTATTCCTACGTGTCCGACATCGCAGTACAGCTATTTATTTAGGACACTGTGGTCAAGGTGATTTGATATGGATATAAGCGATGGGTGTAAACCCGATTTGGTCGCCGCGTATTATAACAAACCCTTGGTATAAATCAGTGCAAGTTCGTTATAAGTTCTGCGAGCAACACGGTTATGCTGTCAATGGCTGTCAATGGCTGTTGATGCTTGATAGTTCGGTGTTGTCTGTTTGATGCTCGGTTTTGGCTAATGCATTTCTGTTTTTCAGTTTCACTTCCAACTTTATAATTCTGTATGATTAGGGCGTGTCCTCAATTCAATCGATTACTTTCTAAATGGGCTAAAAATAGCTAAATTTTGCCAAACATCGTCAAATAGCTTCTTAATATCTTGATATTATGTGCGCTATTTTCCTTGTTTGACGGCAATTTATCTCATTTTTATCACCATTTTTAAAATGAGGACAAGCCCTAGTAATAACTGCCATTCTATGACGATATTTAAACAAAATTTTTTATCATTTTTTGGTTTTTATTCCTATACAATCACGGTATGGCAGACAAACACAATGCGCCTGATAGGTTGGTAGCCATTCGCAAATCTATGTTTGAATACATGTGTGTAAAGCTGTTTATAACGCTAATATTATTAATGATAAAGGATGTCTTATGCCTAACGATACACGCCCGAAAACCGGTCAAGAAGCTCTTGCGCTTTTAAAAGAAGGCAATATGCGCTACATAGATAGTTTGACCACCACTGACCCAACAATGCAAAGACGACCTGAATTGGTTAAAGATCAAGATCCCTTGGCCATTATTTTGGGTTGCTCGGATGCACGAGTACCAGTTGAGATTGTATTTGATCAAGGCTTGGGTGATTTGTTCGTTATTCGAGTCGCTGGTAATGTCGTCGCGCCTTCACAGATTGGCTCGATTGAGTTTGCGGCCGAAAAGTTCGGTACAAAATTGGTGGTCGTGCTTGGGCACTCACATTGCGGCGCTGTTACGGCTTGTGTTGAGACACTGATCAATCCTGAGAAAAACTATTCGCCCAACTTGCAGTCGATTGTCGATCGCATTCGCCCAAGCGTTTATAACTTGCATGAGCTTGCCACTGCCAATGGTCAAGATGTCGATGCCGACGAGTTGGTCGATCGCTCTATCCGCGCCAACGTCCGTATGTCAGTTAGCCAGCTCAAACATGGCTCGCGGGCATTAGAGGACCTAACCAATAGCGGTCAATTGCTGGTCGTGGGTGCAGAGTATGATTTGGAGACAGGAAAAGTACGTTTCTTAGACAGCTAATTAATCGGTTAAATGGGTAGCACCCAGTGTGCGCTCTTACAAAATCCACTCAATGCTTTCGCGATTTTTTATTATGATAAAAGGGTCAAGCGCGTAAAAAGCATTCACGCGCTTGTTTTTAAACTCTCTATTTTGTCAATATTAGGATGACTATGTCTACAGCAAATACTGGCTCAGCCACTGATAATAATAACGAAGTACTTATCGCTCAACCAACGAGCAGCGTCAATACCGATGGTGTGCAGCCTATCTCAGCACAGACGACAGGTTTTACTTTTAACCACACCATGCTACGTGTCAAAGATCCTGCCAAGTCGTTAGCGTTTTATACCGGTGTCCTTGGTATGACTTTGCTGGCAGTCAAAAAATTCCCTGATATGGGTTTTGATTTATATTTTTTAGCCAAGTTAACCGAAAGCGAGCGCGACAATTTGCCCGCGGGTAATGATTTGGAAATCTTTGCCTTCCGTCAACGCGGCATCTTAGAATTGACCCATAATTATGGTACTGAAACGAAAGCTGACTTTAGTTATCATGATGGTAATGGTGAGCCACAAGGTTTTGGACATATTTGCTTTAGCGTACCTAGTCTCGATGAAGCGGTTGCTTGGTTTGATAAAAACAATGTCGAATTCAAAAAACGTCCAGAAGATGGCAGCATGAAAAACATTGCCTTTATCAAAGATGTTGATGGCTACTGGATTGAAATTGTACAAGCAGATTTAATGGGCTAGCTTGACAGGCTGGTATGTCAATACGTCAGTTAATCTAGGACATGCCCCAGTCAAACAATCAATTAATCGAGTGAATGGAAGCATAAAGCCAACCAACCAAAGGAGTGACATCTAGATGCCTACCTCTGAGGCAGAAACGACAGTAAATACCAATATAGCGGCTGAACCAGTGACAACAGATGTGCTGACATATCAAAGCATCATTGATTCAGCAAATGGGATAGTGGTTGGCTTTGTTGAACGCATTCCCTATTTTGTCGCATCAATTATTGTTATTCTGATTTTTTGGTTTCTATCGATTGTCTTCAAAAAAGTGGTATACAAACTTTTAGGCAGTCGCAGTCGGCATCAGAACTTGGTTAAAGTGTTTCAGCGAGTAGGCGGCGCACTCATCATTTTTATCGGTTTTATGATTGCTATGGTGATTGCCGTGCCCGAATTTACGCCTGCTAAGCTGATTGGCGCACTCGGTATTGGTTCCGTCGCTATTGGTTTTGCTTTTAAAGATATTTTTCAAAACTTGCTCTCTGGTATTTTGCTGCTGATCTCAGAGCCGTTTCGTATCGGTGATCAGATTGTCTCAGGCGACTATGAAGGGACGGTTGAGGATATTAAGATACGTGCCACGACTATCAAGACGTATGACGGTCGGCAAGTGGTTATTCCCAACTCTGATTTGTATACCTCAGCATTGACTGTCAATACCGCCTATAAGCAGCGCCGTTTGCAAGTGGCTGTCGGTATTGGCTATGAAGATGATATCGAGGCAGCAAAAGCTGAGATTCTACAAGCGTTAAATAAAGTCGAAAGCGTATCGAAGAAAGCGCAGCCAAGTGTGATTGCTACGGGCTTTGGTGATTCAACGATAGATTTGATGGTACGTTGGTTTATCGAAGATGGCACTCAAGCCAACAAAGTGACGTCGATTCATCAAGTGATCGTTGAGATTAAGAGCGCACTCGATGCAGCAGGTGTCAACATTCCATTCCCGATACGCACGATAGATTTGAGTGACCCATCAGTGACATCGATTGTGAATAAATTGCATGAGCAAAAGGCGATCGATGTTAATAACGATGTTAATAAAGCTGTAGCAGAGTAATTTGTTTAGCGCGTTATTTTAAAAAACTACCTTTTACACAATATTTTCGAAATAAAAATCCGCCCTATCAAATGACATGGCGGATTTTTTTACGATATCAATTTATGATAATTTAGTCAGTTTTGACTTTAAAGTCAGTATGACATGATTTACAGCTAGCGCCGACTTCACCAAAGGCTGGTTTAACATCGTCGATGCTAGTGGCTGTTTGTGCAGCAGCGTTCAGCTCAGCAGTGACTTTTTGAAAGTTTTCTGCTTCTGCGCGAAAACCATCGGCATTTGACCAAACGGCATCAGTCGCATTGCCAACGGCTTCTTTATTTTCAAAATGACTCCAAGGCGTAGCAGCGTCTTCTGCTAAAAATGCGGCTTGCTCTTTGAATACGGCGGCATCAAAGGTGTCAGGTGCTTTCATCATATCACCCATGACACCCATCGCATCACCATAGCTTTTCATGCTATCTTGGCGGGCTTTTACATCAGGGTCAGTGGCAGTGCTACACGCTGTTAGACCTAGGGCGGCTGCCATCAATGTGATACCAAAGATAGATTTTAATGATTGGTTGGTATGAACCTGTGCCATGTGAATTACTCCTGTAAAATTGGTTAGTAGTAGGCGCGCTTATAAACGCTGGCTTTACATACTGTTTTTAAGTATCTGCCCTTAAGGGCTTCT
The DNA here is from genome assembly GCF_016107535.1 of Psychrobacter cibarius. GTDB lineage: Bacteria > Pseudomonadota > Gammaproteobacteria > Pseudomonadales > Moraxellaceae > Psychrobacter > Psychrobacter cibarius. Next base: position 62,939 of record NZ_JABASQ010000002.1, read on the forward strand.
TCTAAATTAAAAGGTTTCTTTTAAATACTGCTTTTAAATAAAGCGTATTGTTATAAAAATTACCTCATCATCTTTTGGAAACGCATTCGCTTCTAAAGGATTTTTCCAACAATAGTTTTCATTGTAACGGTTATCTGTGCGGTGGACGTAAATTTAGTTGTTATATCATCGTAATTTTTGAGTCAGTGACTATCGTTCATATACATTTGCGCTCATATAAATTTGCGCCCATATAAAAAGGTCAGCATGGATAGCTGACCTTCTGGATACTCTCTAAAGACAAGCTAATAAATACCTTAGCCTTTATTATATTCACACAAACTATAGAGTCAACCAATCGCGTGGTTTTAGATAAAAATCGGTCAATGCAAACTCAGGCGAGCCTTTAGTCGGCTCAAAGCGATAATGCCAGCTGGCAAGCGGCGGCATACTGACTAAGATAGACTCGATACGACCATTGCTTTGTAGTCCAAATAGAGTGCCACGGTCATAAACAAGGTTGTACTCAACATAGCGACCACGGCGATAGAGCTGAAATTCGCGCTGTGCCTCGGTATAAGGGGTATCTTTACGCTGCTCAAAGATGGGCATGATACCGTCAAGATAACCGTTGCCGACCGCCTTCATAAAATTAAAACAGGTCTCAAAATCCCAGCCGCGACTTTCTGTATTGACATCATCATAAAATAAGCCACCGATACCGCGTTGCTCATCACGATGACGTAGGTGAAAATACTCATCACACCATTGCTTGAAGTCAGGGTAGACGCTGTCACCAAAAGGCGCGCATAGATCATGACAGACTTGATGCCAATGCACGCAATCAGCGAGTACGGGATAAAACGGCGTCAAATCAAAACCACCACCAAACCACCAGATAGGGTCTTCGCCCTCAGCTTCAGCAACGAACAAACGCACATTGGCATGGCTGGTTGGGACGTTCGGGTTTTTGGGATGGACAACCAATGAGACACCCATGGCTTGGGCTTTACGACCAGCGATATGGGGATGGCGTGCAGTGGCTGAAGCAGGCAAGTTATGCACGTGAATATGACTGAACATTACACCTGCTTTTTCAATCACCTCACCATCTGCTAGGACACACGAGCGACCGCCGCCGCCTTCAGGACGTTCCCAGTCATCAGGGACAAAGGTTGCATTGCCGCCACCATCGCGCTCTTGCGCTTCTAAGGCTTGACAGATACGAGCCTGCAAATCGACCAAAAATTCACGCACACGCATGATGTCGTTATTGGCTGGCACTGTTAAGTCTGTCGCTGGCAGATTTGGAAGGTTATCACTATTTGGAATACTCATAAAATATCTATTTATTTAGTGTATTGATGTCTATTTATTAAGATGTAACGCGGTATTGAAATCTTTATCTAACAAATGACCCATGCGGTCACGCTTGGTCGCTAAATATTCAGCATTCATATCATTCACCCCAACCAATAAAGGCACGCGTTCCACGACATTAATACCGTGCTCAGTTAGATAAGCCACTTTGTCTGGATTGTTGGTGATAAGTCTGACGGCGTCAACACCGATATGAGCGAGCATCGGCCCGCACATATCATAAATGCGCGCATCAGCAGGTAAGCCCAACATGAGGTTGGCATCTAAAGTATCATGACCTTGGTCTTGCAGGGCGTAAGCACGAATCTTATTGGTCAGACCAATACCGCGACCTTCTTGGCGCAAGTATAATATCGCCCCGCAGCCAGTCTCTTGTATTGCTTGCATCGCTGTGTTGAGCTGCGGCCCACAGTCACATTTTAATGAGCTAAAAGCATCGCCCGTCAAGCATTCTGAATGAATACGAATCAATGGAATGGTTTTTTCTGCTCGCGTGGCGTCCGTTTGACTCGGTGAGTTGTCCGCCGTATGTTTATCGACGACAGGCAAACCAACAGTCAGCATCACATGCTCTTGACCTTCGTCGTTCTCAAAGATATGAATATCAAACTCGCCGTGACGAGTAGGTAGTTTGGCACTGGTAATAAATTGATATGACATTAATGTCCTGCATAAGCCGATAAGCGTGGCGGTAGAGGGTCTTTTTTAACCATATTAAAACAGCGATGACATCCTAGCTGCATGATGAAAGTAGGATAATGCCAGTATAATTCATTCGTAAAGAGTGCATGCTGATTGTCTTTATTATAAAAACACACAAAGTTCACAAACGACGCACGATGATTAAAGCGACAATTAAAAATAAATGCTATTATGCCATACTATTTTGACGGATACAGTGACAAGTCTTTGCCCTTACATTACTATGTCGTCACTAACATCCGATATTGATGCAGAATAATAAGGCATAATATTATCCCTTGTTATGAAAGCGTCAAAGCAAAGCTCCATCGCTGTCCATTACGGCAGCTTATGTGCTATTCGGCGCAGCTTCTATATGTTTATATAAAGACATAGAGGCTGCCTGAATAAATTTATAAACAGTTATATGGTCGATTACACCAATAATGGTGTAGATATTATTGACGTCACTTAGGTAGCATTCTGCACTAAGAGGCTGTCTTGTCAGCAGATTGGTAGGTATCGTACGGTTTATGCAGCAGTCACCTCATTCCCCACAGTCTCAGTCCGTATCTATGCCAGCTGTCGATTCTGCTGCCCAGCTGTCGAATTTACAGCAGACTTATACTGTGATTCCACGCGTCCGTCCTGATACGCCTTTGCTGGATAGCATTGCAGCGCCAGCTGATCTTAATACTCTGACAACCGCTCAGCTTATCACCTTGGCTGATGAGCTGCGGCTATTTCTATTGTATTCAGCAGGTCAAAGCGGTGGGCATTTTGGTGCCAATTTGGGCGTGGTTGAATTGACCATTGCGCTGCATTACCTACTAGACACGCCGCAAGATCAAATCGTTTGGGACGTGGGTCATCAAGCCTATGCCCATAAAGTCTTGACGGGTCGCCGTGATCAGTTGGCGACGATTCGCTCAAAAGATGGTTTGACGGCCTTTCCAGAACGTGCAGAATCCGTTTACGATACCTTTGGCGTTGGTCATTCATCGACGTCAATCTCAGCTGGTCTAGGCATGAGCTTAGCACTGCGTTATCAAGGTCGCGCGCAAACCGTGGCTTGTATCATTGGTGATGGTGCAATGACCGGTGGTATGGCGTTTGAAGCGATGAATGATGCGGTGCAACAAGATGCGGATTTATTGGTCATTTTAAATGACAATGATATGTCGATCTCTTGCTCTATCGGTGGTTTTTCACGGCATTTGGCGATGCTGTGGGAGTCAGGGTATCAGGTTGATATCTCTGATGCAGGCGAGCCAGTACTATGCCAGCGCCCTTATATGCAAGGCTTTGATCGCCGTAAGCGTCACAAAGAGATGCGCGATGTGCCGCAGCTAGAAGACAATTTATTTAAAGCGATTGGTTTTACCTACTTTGGTCCTTTTGATGGACACAATATCCCTGAGCTACTGCGGGTATTGTCACTTGCCAAGCAGATAAAAGGGCCTGTTTTAGTCCATATTTATACCACCAAAGGTAAAGGTTTTGCCCCAGCTGAGTTAGATCCCGTCGGCTATCATGCTATCAGCAAGCTCCCTGTCGAAATCAAGAATGATACTCAGGCTGTCGCCACAGAAAAATCACTGCCCAACACCAAACCTGCGTTAAAATACTCGCAAGTGTTTGGGCAATTCTTATGTGATAAGGCTGCTGAAGACGATAAACTGCTTGCCGTTACACCTGCTATGGAAGAAGGCTCGGGGATGATTGATTTTGCCCGTCAATTTCCGGAGCGGTTTTTTGATGTAGCCATCGCTGAGCAACACGCAGTCACACTGGCTGCTGGTATGGCAACCCAAGGCGTCAAACCGATTGTGGCGATTTATTCGACGTTTTTGCAACGTGGCTATGATCAGCTGATTCATGATGTGGCTTTGCAAAACCTTGATGTGATGTTTGCTATTGATCGAGCAGGTTTAGTCGGTGAAGATGGTGCAACGCATGCCGGCGTATTCGATTTTGCCTTTTTACGCTGCGTGCCCAATATGCTGATCGCCGCGCCAAAAGATGAAAACGAATGCTACCATTTGCTCAATACGTGCTATGAATATCAAGGCTGCACGGCAGTACGCTATCCGCGTGGTGTCGGTACTGGCGCAGTTATCGCATCGCCAGCACAGACTTATAACGTTGGCGAGGCAGTGATAGAGTCGGTATTAGGTAGTGAGGATGCGCCTAAAAAGCTGGCGCTACTCGTATTTGGTACCATGGTTGCGACGGCTCAGCAAGCGGCAGAAAGCTTGATTGACAATGATATAGAATCAGATTGTCAGGTACATGTCATTAATATGCGCTGGGTAAAACCTTTAGACACGGCATTATTAGAAAAGTTGTTAGAGCAAGGTATTACACACATTGCGACTTTGGAAGAGCACATGATTATGGGCGGCGCGGGCAGCGCGGTAAATGAGTATTTGCTTAACGAATCGCCAGCCTTTAAAAACAACCGTCCTGCCGTTATGAATATCGGCATTCCAGATCGCTTTGTCGCCCATGGCTCACAAGCAGAGCAAATGGCTGATTGTGGTTTAGATGTTAATGGTGTGGTAAGGCAGCTTAAAAAGTTGCTGTTGTAAGTTTAAGTTATACCTTTGAACGTTTTTAAGTTTTTAAACTGTCATTTGGACAGAATATTGGTTAAATAGATAAAAGCTCGATCGATAGAGCGAACGCCTACTTAGTCGTAGGTGCTGACTTTTTTACAACTTACGCAGTTTGTGATGACCACCAGAATTTGGGTTGGTTTGACGAACGTCATGGTTTTTTTCGTTTTTTATCGAACAATTTTAGTATAATGCGATCATCGCTTTTAAATGGCGCATTTTTTTAATCGTATAAATACAGTGTGATGCAGCGGCTGATTGGCATGTTGTGGGCACAGAATTCGTCTTATTTTTGACATTCATTCATCAAGCAAATAGGTTATTTATGGAACCCATGGTCGTCATCGCAGCACGTACTGCTGAAAAAGTTGGTAAAGAGATTTTATATGCGCATCAAAACCGCCATAAAATCGAATTGGATATTGAGTCAAAAGGGCTTGATGGATTGGTTACGCGTATTGATCGCTTTAGCGAAGAGCTGACGATTGAAACCCTAAAAGCCAGCTATCCAAACCACTCGTACTTGGGTGAAGAGTTTGGTATGCAAGAAGGTCGCGGTGAAGATGCGGACTGGTGCTGGATTATTGATCCGCTAGATGGCACCAAAAACTTCGTCCATGGTGTGCCGCAGTTTTGTGTGTCTATCGCCGTACAGCATAAAGGCGTAACCCAACATGGCGTGATCTATGACCCTGTCCGTGATGAGATGTTCTCTGCTAGCCGTGGTAAAGGCGCGCGCTTGAACAATCGCCGCATGCAAGTGAGCGAGCGCAAAATGATTGATGGCGGTCTATTTACCACTGGTCATCCGCTTGAGCGTAAACGCAATGGCGAAATCATCTCTTATGCCAAGCAGCATTTTGAGAGCTTACAGAAAATCTCTGAAGCTGGCGGTCAAGTGCGCCGTTTAGGCTCTGCTGCGCTTGATTTATGTTATGTCGCTGCCGGTCGTTTTGATGGTTATTTTGAGATGTCAATTAAGCCTTGGGATATCGCGGCAGGTGAGCTTATCGTGACCGAAGCACGTGGCGTGGTGGTTGACCATACAGGTGCACACAACTCAATGACTTCAGGCTCTATTTTCGCCTGTAACATTAAGTTATTGAAGCCATTGATGCAAGTGGTTGTCCCAACGTGGGGTGACGCATTTTAAGCACCACTTAAGCATAATTATTAAGATAACTTAACACTAAAAAGCTGGTTCCATTATGGAGCCAGCTTTTTTGTTTTACCATTACCTTTATAGCTACTTTTATCTTCAACCGTAATGCCCTGGAACTTAAGCGCTTTACTAGTGGTTTCCAACAGTTGCAACTCTTCTTCAATAAGCGTCAGCATTTCTTGCACATGTGGTAGTGCCTTACTACAAGCCGTAATCCCAAATTCAATCTTATCTAGATAACTAGCAAGGGTGATATTCATTGCTTGACCATTAAAGACAATAGACGCAGGGTACAACGATTGCAAACGTGCACCATTCCAATATAGCGGTTTTTCAGAGCCAGGCACATTAGAGATAATCAGGTTAAACGCCTGCTTTTTGGGAAATAGACTGGTCGCTAAGTTGATACCTTCCCAAGCATAGGCAATCACGCTGTAGTTAATCACTTGGGCTTGATTCATACGTCGAAAGCGGCGTTTGCCGTTATTCATACTGCGATGAATCAGTTTGATTCGGCTCAAAGGATCATCTAAATGCGTGCCCAAATTGGCCAGTACAAAGGATAATTGATTGCCTGCCACACTGTCATCCGTACGCAGCGACATCGGTACAAAAGCAATGAGCGGCTTGCTCGGCAGCGCATCCATGGAGATGAGATAACGACGAATGGCACCCGCACATACAGCCAGCACCACATCGTTTTTACTGATATTTAGTCGCTCAGCGATATCGTTAAAACGCTGAATATCATAAGACTGCGCGGCTATACGCCGTGATGCTGAGATGCGTTTATTGAGCACACTCATCGGTGCATCAAAAGTACCGACATAACTGTCATCACCATAATTTTTCAAATTATCCAGCAGTTCGGTAAATACGGGCTTAATGGTAGATATTTGCTCTTTAATGATGCGTAATGCGGAGCGCTCTTTGGGTAAAATCGCATCGACTTGATTGCGATGGCGTGCCATTAATGACCAAATCGGTAGCGTTACTGGCTCAGTGGGCGATTGTGATAATGATTTTTTGACAAGGCGCATGGCAGCAATGCCATCAACCAACGAATGGTGAATTTTGAAGTATAGGGCAAAACGCTCAGGGTCGCCTTCGTTTTCTGGTTGAATACCCTCAATCACATGACATTCCCACAATGGCATGGCACGATCCAACAGCCGACCATGTTCTCTTGAAACATACATCAATAACTCGCGAACCCGTGCAGGCTTTGGTAAGGCAACATGATGCAAGTGATGCTCAACATCAAAATGCTTGTCCTTTTTCCAAAAAGCCAAATGCTCAAGCACTTGGTTAAAAGGAAAGGTAGGCGACACATCAGAATCTTGCATTTGTTTGACCAATTGGCAAACAAAACCGCTACCCGCATTCTCTGGCAATTCAAATAGGAATAAACCTCCAACATGCATGGGCTGTTTACGCGACTCAAGAAGTAAAAACAACTGGTCGACTGCTGTGAGAAGCCGCATAATAAATCCTTTTATGACGATAAGTTGAGTAAAAGTTACTTCTTTTATTATTATTTTATAGCTGACTTTTTATTAAATACTATGAATTTAATAATGGTCATTAAATTTAAAAGCTACTGAAAAAAGTATCCTGTTTGCGGTGAGCTCGCAGTCGCCATTTTGCGCATTGGCATACGACCCGCCAAAAACGCCGCGCGCCCTGCCCAGATGGCATGCTTCATGGCATGGGCCATCATGATTGGGTTTTGCGCATTGGCAATCGCCGAATTCATCAGGACGCCATCACAGCCAAGCTCCATGGCCAGCGCTGCATCAGAGGCCGTGCCAACGCCTGCATCGACCAATACCGGTACTTTGGCATTCTCGATAATAAGACTGAGGGTGTGACGATTCAGCAAACCAAGACCTGAACCAATCAAGCTACCAAGTGGCATAATTGCCACACAGCCCATACTTTCTAATTCTTGAGCGACGATAGGGTCGTCTGAGGTATAAACCATCACCTCAAAGCCATCATCAATCAATACTTTGGCAGCTTTTAGCGTTTCCATCACATTCGGGTAGAGGGTTTTTTCATCGCCCAATACTTCAAGCTTAACCAGATTATGCCCGCCTAACAGCTCGCGAGCAAGCTTACAGGTCCGAATGGCAGTCTCGGCATCGAAACAGCCAGCAGTGTTGGGTAGGATGGTGTATTTATCGGGGGAAATCACATCAAGTAGATTGGGCTCATTGCTGTTTTGTCCGATATTGGTACGACGAATAGCGACAGTGACAATCTCTGCTGCCGACGCCCCAATGGCGGCGCCCGTTTCAGCCATATCCTTATACTTGCCTGTACCGACCAACAGGCGAGAAGAAAAAGTACGACTCCCGACCATAAATGTATCTTGTAAAAGGGGCGTTGGCTGAGTAGCAGTGCTCGTGTTCTCTGACATAACTGAAAATCCTAATGGCAAGTAAAACAAAATGCTATTATAACAAAATCATGCAATCTTACTTGCAGTGTTTTTTGGTTTAGCCTGTTAAGCATAATACGTTTGCTATGCTTTGACACGAGTTTCTTTCTAAGTTTGTCTTTATCTATCAGGTCGCTTTTATGATGCAACTGCCGTACAGTTTTGCGAAACGCCATCAAATTTTGGCCATACTTGCCATTGATCCTGAGCTGCCAGCGACTTTGGTGCTGACCAAAGCCACGCCATTATCAGCGATTAATGAGGCAGTGCGATTTTTACAGCAGCAAGGGGTACGCGGTGTGCCCACTTATGAAAGCATCAGCGCCGATGACTTTGAAAAGCGCATGAACGCCGCTTATGCAGGCAATACTGGTGAGTCGCAACATATTGCCGCTGGACTCGAAGACCATCCTGATCTCGATAGTTTGGCAGATAGTGTCCCTGAAACTGAAGATTTGATGGATCAACAAGATGATGCGCCTATCATTCGTCTCATCAATGCATTGTTGTCCGAAGCGATACGTTTAAACGCCTCAGATATCCATATTGAAACCTTTGAAAAACGCTTGGTCGTTCGCTTTCGTGTCGACGGTGAATTAAAAGAAATCATTACGCCAAAACGCCAATTAGCACCGTTATTGGTATCGCGTATCAAAGTCATGGCCAAGCTCGATATAGCCGAAAAACGCGTGCCACAAGATGGACGTATCAGCTTACGGCTGGCAGGGCGTGAGGTTGATGTGCGGGTATCGACATTGCCATCGAGCTTTGGTGAGCGCGTGGTCATGCGTCTATTAGATAAGCAAGCTGGTCGCTTGAATATGACGTATTTAGGGCTGTCTGATAACGATTATAGCGAGCTAAAACGCTTGATTCATCGCCCACACGGCATTATTTTGGTGACAGGGCCGACAGGTTCAGGGAAAACCACGACGCTATATTCAGCATTGACCGACCTCAATGACCAAACCCGCAATATCTTGACCGCTGAAGATCCGATTGAGTTTCAGCTCGATGGCATTGGGCAAACGCAGGTTAATAACAAAGTCGATATGACTTTTGCCAAAAGTTTACGTGCGATGTTACGCCAAGATCCGGACGTGGTCATGGTTGGTGAGATTCGCGATTTAGAAACGGCAGAGATTGCCGTACAAGCGTCGCTTACTGGACATTTGGTTTTATCAACTTTGCATACCAACACCGCCATTGGTGCCGTCACGCGTCTACAAGATATGGGCGTTGAGCCATTTTTATTATCGTCATCGCTGATTGGTGTCGTTGCCCAGCGCTTGGTGCGTACTTTATGTACACATTGTCATGGCTGGCAGGCTGCTGATAGTGAGCAAGCCAAATTATTTACTGAAATTGGTATTGTGCCAGTCTCAGAGAATGGTGCTGAAAATTTAACAACTACACCTATCAATCTACCCAGACCAGTTGGCTGCGACAAATGCAATCAATCAGGGTTTAAAGGACGGACGGCGATATACGAAGTGGTGCCGGTTGATGATACCTTGCGCCGTATGATTCATAGTAATACCGCCGAGTATGAGCTAGAGGAGTACGCACGTCAGCAGACACCGTCGATTCGTGCGGATGGGCTACATAAAGTCATTGCAGGTCGTACGACGTTAGAGGAAGTGCTACGAGTGACGAAAGAGAGTGCCTTAGCTGATGACACGATACTTGTATAAAGTGCCTAGAGTGCATTGGTGATTGTTTAATCTACCTCAGCCAAAGGGTTTGTATAGCAGATAAAACATAACTGGCTCTGGTAGCCAGTTATTTGATGGTCATTCTTTACTGTTTTTAATACTTTAGTGTTTTGAATACTTCAGTGCTTTTAATAATTTAACGTGTGACATCGCTATTATTTTGCAGCGATACATTCAACTTCAACGCTGGCACCTGCCGCCAATTCAGCGACGCCAAAGGCTGAACGTACCGGATAAGGTTTGGCCAATTCCGCTTTATAGACTTTATTAAAATCGTCAAAGTCATCCATGTCTGTCAGCATCGCCATACATTTGACGATGTCTGACTTTTGATAGCCATATGTTAACAAGGTTTCATTGATATTATCCAATGCTTGCTTGGCTTCGGCTTTGACACCACCTTTGACCAATTTGCCATCTTTAAAACCAATTTGTCCAGACATGTATAGCGTATCGCCCACCCGTACTGCTTCTGAAAAAGGATAATTGCCACCATCACCAAGAAACACAGGGCTAGATTTAGTCACACTTGCGGTATTTGCCATTGGCGCCGCATTCGCTGTCATAGCAAGGCCTAGTGAGCACGCGCCCACGAGCAACGCTTTAGTTAAATGGGCGGTCAATTTATGGGTAATCTTGGACATCGCTGTCTCCTTATTATACGTTTTTTTCACAATTTTTCTAAATTCACTATACAAGTTTAACAAACATAATGTCTCATCACACTAGATGACACATTATGTCTTACTTATGCTTAACCAGTTATTGGTCGTTTTGTTCAGCTTCGACTTCTGTTTTAGATTCAGTATCAGCTTCTAGCGGCTTGTCGCTGGTCTTGCCCTGACGGCGCGCTTCTAACTCAGACTTAGGTATCCAAGCCCATGTCATCTCAACCACGATAGGGTCACGATCACTGTCAGACTCACGGTCATGAATGACGCACGGAATTACCATTTCACCTTTTGGTGTATTTAGGATATCTAAGCGCTGTTCATCCGATAAAGACGCCACTGCTGCAATTTGGCCTTTTTTAATCGGGCGATAAAAATTAACCGAGTATGATTTAATCAATAGTACGCGGTCAGAGGGTAGGTTTAAACCCAAAATAAAACCAGTCGCTGTTTCGGCAAGTAAGGTAATGGCGACCGCATGAATAGAGCCAATATGATTTTGCACTGCTTTGGTGTTGTTTAAGCTCACGACGACTTGGTTGGGTTCGACCGTTTCATAATAGACGCCCGTTGTGCCTACGTATGGCACCACTTTACCAAAAGCTTTGGATAAAATGCTCGAGCGTGCGCTGGCAGGTAAGTACTTGGTGATAGATAACAGTTTGGTGAATTGATTGCTGATTGGCTTGAGCGTGCTGTTGGGTTTTTCGACGGGCGATCTTGTGCTGTCAGAGGTTTTGGCTGGCAATTTATTGGTTAGCTTGCTAGGGAGTTTTTTTAATAATCCTGACATACAAAATTCCTTAATGTAGATAGATTAAATGACGCTTTGAGTGTTATATATTTCATCATAGCAGCTGATAGGATGCCTATTGTGCAAGCTGCCATACTTACTATGGTACATTAACCGCCGTCTGCCTACTATTATTAGCATGAACTGCTGCGCTTATAAAATAGGGCTAACGTCATGATACTCTAGATGCTAGGAATACTATCGCTCAAAGCAATATCATATCACTCAGATGCTTTCATAAACAGTGCTGCTGGATGCCATAAAGACAGCCACGCTATAATGATGACATTTTAGCGTATCTTATTGATTATTTTTCTTATTTCCTTTTTTCTATGCTGGATGAAGCTATGCCTGACACGTCAATTCATGCGCCGACCAATATCATTTATACAGGCGTTGCTGGTACGGGGAAAACCTATCGACTGTTACAAATTGCTAAGCGATATACCGATTATCTGCCGAGAGCCGATGAGGCAGATTTGTTGGGGCAGCTATTGCAAGAGCTTAGCTGGCGTGAAATTGTATGCTTGGTACTTTTGGATTTTCAATCTAAACACCAAGACTTGGTAAAAGTGCCTGAAATCGTCAATCATGCGTTCTTTGTCGCGAAAGCGGCACAGAATGCACGCGAAAAAAACTTAAGCAATACGGCTTGGTCTGTCCTTCAAATGCATAGCCCTACCAATTCAAAAACTGTGACTTATAAAAACCGTGTCAGCCAAGCCTATTTTGATAAAGATGAGGGCGGTGCGTGGTATTTGCTGCCAGAAAGCTTTGAGTTATTAACAGAGCTATCGCAGCAACTTGCCGAATTTCAGCAGGCGCAGCGTGATAATAGTGTCAACCAAAGCCAAGCTAACCCAAATCAAGGTTTTAGCCAGCAGCGTTTCACCATGGTCAGCTTCCATCAAGCGTATGGCTATGAAGAGTTTGTCGAAGGCATTCGCCCTGTCATGGTAGCGTCTAATCATACAATGAATAGCTCATCTCAAATGAATTACGCCATTCAAGATGGTGCATTCTTAAAATTGTGTCAAAGGGCAGCAAATGATCCAGAGCAGCGTTATGCCATCTTAATTGATGAGATCAATCGCGCCAACGTGTCACGAGTATTTGGCGAGCTACTCAGTCTAATTGAGCCAGACAAACGGGCTGGCATGGCAAACGCGATGACCGTTCATTTGGCCTATTCTGGACGGGCTTTTAGCATCCCTGCCAACATTGATATTTATGCCACGATGAACATCCAAGATCACTCGTTAGCACCACTTGATATGGCATTACGTCGGCGCTTTCGTTTTATCGAATGTCCACCGCAACCAGAATTATTACCCATCATTCATGTACCCCAAAACTCAGAAGCTGACAGTCCAGCGACGGTAGATTTGGCAAAGCTATTAGCTGGTTTGAATAATCGCATCACGCAAACAGTGGGAATGGAAGCGCGATTGGGTCATGCTTTTTTATGGTCAGTGACGGATCTTGGACAATTGCAAGCGGTGTTGGTCGAACAAATCATTCCGCAGTTAATGCAAGCGACGGGTGGGCAAGAGGGTACTTTGCAATATATTTTTAGAGATGAGCAGCAGCCACTGCAAGCACAGTTTATTCATGATAGTCACGCATCCATTAATGACAGTGTGAATGACCAAGTGAATGCTAGTAGTCAAAATCCGCTGTTTACTGGTCAAAATGCATTTTTCGGTCAGTCTATGAGCACATCTGGCTATAGGACAAATACCGACCTTATCGCGAGGGTAGGTGAATTTGCCAAATCCACTGTCTATCAACGTTTATATCCATAAAGGTGCTCAGCGTTGATAAATAATAGCTTTAGTCATAAAGTCATAGCCAATAATATTGATAGTGCTAACGTTAATGCGTTTGATGTAAATACCATCACGGTGTTTGAGCATCAGCGTCTAACAGCGCATGACTTCTTACGGGTATCTGATTTCCATTGGTTGATGGCGCAAGAGTTTGCGGTTTTTAGCATTAAGCGCAGACAGGGACAATGGCAGTTAAAAGTCGGACATTATATAGGGGTTATTTTACTGCCCAGCGGCATGACGCTTGAGATATTACCCAAACTCGCAGCAAAAACTTCTAGCGATCAAGTCGCGCAGCAATCATACCTTTCACAGAATGCCAGTCATCGCCCTGATATCAGGCAAACTCGCCAATGGGTGCAGGGCATGCTATCGGATTTGACCAATAGCAGTCATGCCAAAAACAAGTTACCCAATACAAAAAATCTAGGGCAATTTAGCAGTCAACTGGCGACACTATCGATAGACGTACTGCCATTATCAGATTGGCTTATCACGCAGTTTTTGCAGCGGCTGGCTCATTATCGACCAAGCAAACACTATCAGACGCAGGTCGATAATCAAGCATCGCTACAAGGTCGACTGCTCATCAAAGAACAATTGCGCCACAACAGCATGCAGCCGCATAAGTTTGTCTGTGAGAGCAGTATACTGAGCCAAGACATGCTAGGTAATCGGCTGATTAAGAGCACGTTGGTTTTGATGACACCTTTATTTTTTCAATCAACGCTATCGAAAGCAGATGCGCCTAAATTTTTGCAGGTTTGGCAGCGAGTAGCGGCGTTGAGTTATCAAGAGCTGACACAGTTAGAGTCGATATACAAGCAAGCAAAGCGTCAGTTAGCCGCTCAACCGCTTCGAGCACCGCAATTACAAGCTGCTCAGCAGTTGTTAGATATGGCTTATTGGTTACTAAGGCAGTCCAATGTGGCAACAGGTAATGGTATTGCGCCAAATAAACCATTCAAGCAAAATCTGTCGTCTCCGCGTTTATGCTTGCTGATTGATATGAATCAAGCTTTTGAACAATGGGCAAGTATGCGCATTGCCTCGATGTTTCAGCAAGTGAGTCAACAATATCAGCCGTTATATCAAACGCAAAGTATCTGGCTAACGGATGCAGAAGGGCGCGCATGTCTGTCTATACGACCTGATTTGCTCATATATAAAACTGATGCTAATGATAATTGTCAAAATCAGAGTAGCACTGCGGTTATTGAAGCTAGAGAAAAAGGTCACTATAGCCATGTCATCGATATTAAATGGAAGCATTTATCGCAGACAGCCAGCATTAGTGCCAGCGATGCTTATCAACTGATGAGTTACGCTCAGGCCTATCAAGCAGGGCAGGTGTGGCTGGTTTATCCAGTACAAGATAATGAGCGGTTGCCAGTTGCGCTCAGCCAACAAGTGCATGATTATAAAAAAACTGATGGCGCTAACAACCATGATAAGAGCCATAATATTGCTGATGAAAAGGTGAGTCCTGCGCCATTGTGGCTCGTACCGTTCAATGTTCTGACTGGTACGATAAACGGCGGCTTGCTTCCTGATTGGAATAGAGTATAATGAGCGCTGTCGATGAGTAAGTATCACTTAGCATCGTGGAGAAAAGGATTTGTCATAGTGGTTTTTATGATAAATGAGCGTTTTTTAAGTAATTTAGCAGTTTTTTTAAATTAATTAAAAATAGGTGTTGACACCATCGGCTTTTCCCCTTAATATGTGCACCTCGATAGCAAGGAACGTTAACAAGTTAGTGGCATTGCCAACAACGAGTTAATTAACAAACTATCGTGATAATAGAAATTTCGGAGTGTGGCGCAGTTTGGTAGCGCATCTGGTTTGGGACCAGAGGGTCGTAGGTTCGAATCCTATCACTCCGACCATCTATTTTTAAGAGCCTTACAGGCTTTTTTTTATGTATAATGGTTTAGTTTCTGATATATTTAAAACTTGCTTTAGTATATAAAAGTCCTCTAAGAGCGCCTGTAGCTCAGCTGGATAGAGCATCTCCCTTCTAAGGAGGTGGCCGCAGGTTCGAATCCTGCCAGGCGCACCATTTAGCCTGCAAATCTTGCCTCATCAGGCAATAGTTATGGCGGTTGTAGCTCAGTTGGTAGAGCCCCGGGTTGTGATCTCGGTTGTCGTGGGTTCGAGTCCCATCAGTCGCCCCATATTTTATTCTGCATTATCCTCTTCTTGTTCTACCTCATTATAAAAACCTTATTCTAAATAATAATACTTGCCATGTTTGGCTTTTTTTTGTGCCTGTATGATTGGTTTTAACCTATCTTACCCCCTGCGATTAAAATTTGTAGACTCATCAGCCCTTTGATTGTCTATTGATTTACTGGCCTTTTGTCTCATTTATTTTTATTATAGGTTCTCTTTTGAGACACTCGCTATCTCTGTACGTGCCTTAAACCTGCTTTGTTATTCTTTAACCGCCTTTATATAGAATAGCAAAATATAGAATAACAAAGGCAACGCTTTTAGTGATGCATCATGATAAGGTCTTAAAGCCCGTTGATATATTAGGTCATCCATTAAGAAGTGATCCATTGAAGATGATACGAGTGTTAAGAAAACCAAAGGTCAGTTAAAAAATATATTGAATAGATTAAGTAAGCCTAAGACTGTAGTAGGGATGTGAGTGCTTGTCTGAGATGCGCTGCTATGGATCTTATATTATTGAGGAAGTGATTAATGGACGCATTGAGCGTATTGCTACAAAACGTGCATTTGTTTGAAACCAAGTATTATCGTTTGAATGGGACTGGTAATTGGTCTTATTCCATCACTAGACAAGATACGATTTTATTTTATTTAGTGATGTCTGGGAGCTTTTGTATCGACGTCGGCAATGGTTTGCGACAGGCGCACGCAGGCGATATGATTATGATTCCCAGTGCCCATAAGCATGTGAGCTATGCCTTAGATCATAATGGTGACGATGCGCTACCGCTAGATGAGTTGCTGACTCATTGTAAGGAAAACACCCTTGATATCGATGGCAACGGTGATCCTAACTCGTCTCTGATATTGATTGAATGCAAGTATGACAAAGAAATGATACGTCCTTTGTTGTCTGTGCTGCCTGCGATTTTGCCTGAAATCAATGATGAGTCTGATGGTAGGTTTGAGGTCATTGATGTCGAGATTAAGCTGCTGACCTTAGAAGCCGAGCGTGAGCGCATGGGCAAGACCGCGATCATCAATCATTGGGCAAGTATTATGATGATTGAATGTTTGCGGGTTTATATTGAAAGTTTGCCTGAGGCCACAGAGAATTGGCTAAAAGCCATGAAAGACCCGTTTTTGACCAAGGCGTTAGCAGCGATGCATCAAGCGCCCAATCAACACTGGACCATTCATAAGCTGGCTGAAGTCGCAGGAATGTCACGCTCGAGCTTTGCGCAGCGCTTTAAAGATACAGTTGGTATGCCGCCGCTGACTTATCTAATTGATTATCGCTTGCGCTTGGCGGCCCGTTATCTACGCTTGCAGCAAAACAGTATTGGCCGTATCAGTGAGTTGGTTGGCTATGCGTCAGACTCGACCTTTAGTCAAGCATTCAAGCGCGTTTATGGGTTATCACCAAAAGCCTATCGTCAACAATATCAACAAGAAAACATCGCATAACGTATCGTTAATGCACCATAAAAGCGTTAAGGTTGCCATTAGGCCCTTAACGCTTTTTTGTTTTCTCATAGTGAAGTATGAGACTTTTATGAAGATATTTCGTCTATTGTTGACAGGTGTTGATAGAGAGTATTTTGACGATGGACAGCTGACAATGTGCTTGTGTTCAGGTACTATGGAATAATGAGTCATTTAGGCGCGAACGCTTGTTTTTAGCGTAAGATATGTCACTGTATGGTGGTCAGATCGTTTGTTCTAAATGATATTTATTTTTGCTGCTGATGGTATGTTATGACTGAACCGACCGCAAAGCCACGCGCAGGAGCCAGTAGCCAACAAGGCTCAGCTGTGTCCGCTAAAAAACAAAGCGATATGAATCCAAGCAACGTCAAGCATGGTCGAAAAGACAAGGCGGGTGCGACACCTGACAAAGCGATGTTATTGGCACTGTTTACGCTGCCAGATATTGAAAAGGCAGTCGTCAAAGAGACAGTTGTTAAAGGCGCAGCTGATGAGTTGTCTAATACCCATAGCAGGGTGCAGCAGCCTGCTGCTAGCGAGATGAATATTGCCGAGCAGCGTGTGGCACTGTATCGTACCCAGCATGAGCGTACGCGATTATTATATATGGCATCCGCTGCCACGCGACCTACTTATTTGGTACAAACGCTCAAATCACAATTCGCAGAACATCAGCAATACTTGCTGGCACAGCAGCTTGATAAACGCGGCTTGATGGATACCGATGGATTAGAGCGTCTTTGGCAGCAACTGCATGTGGTCGATGACATCATCGCTGATATTGTCCGTCATATGCCAGCTCAGCAACAAGCAGGTTGGCAACTGACTACTCAAGATGGGCGAAATCCGCTATGCTTTGCCACCGTTGGCAAATTAAAGAACAGTAAGCCTATTCGTGATCAAGGCAGTCTAAATAGCTATGTACTTGGGCACTTCGGCGTGAGTAGTTTTACCTATGACCGCGGCTATTATATTGGACATGTCGTTGGCTACTTATTCAGCTGTTATTTTTGTGCCCATCTATCTATTAGCTATGGTGTTACGGCACTTGGTTCGCAGGTTATAGCTGATTACGATTATGCCAGTCTGGAGACGCCATACATGGTTAGACTGCTACAAGGGCTGGATGGCTACTGTAAAAAACGTATTTATCAATTGGCAGTTATCTGTGCGCGATTGAGTGTCTTTGCCAGTGACAAGCGTATCGAGAGAATGCTCATTGCTGAGGTCAACGACTTCGATAAAAAACTGCAGCAGCAGCACTTAGATGTTTTGTTATTGCAAGGTTTGATGCCAGACAGTAGCGATTCCACGCCGCTTTTTTAAGCCATTGAATCTCGATAGACCTCCTTTATAAGTCCTTGTTTATTACCTTTTCTTATTGACCACTTTAGGATATTCGCTGCTATGCCCGCTTATCATTATAAAGCGTTAGATGACCATGGCAGTGTGCAAAAAGGCTTGCTCGAAGGTGATTCTGCGCGACAAGTTCGCCAGCAGCTGCGTGATAAACAATGGACACCCGTTGAAGTCAGTGCCGTCAATGATAGACAAAACCAGAATAAAAACCGCTATAAAAAACCGTCTGCTTACGAGTTGGCATTGCTGACCCGTCAATTATCGGTATTATTGGCAGCGGGTATTCCGTTAGAGGAAACGCTTGCCGCCGTCGCCAAACAATCACCAAAAACCCATATTAAATCTCTCATGCTTGCCGTGCGCTCGCATGTATTAGAGGGTTTGAGCTTGGCGCGAGCATTGCAGCAAGCCGCCAGTTTTCCACCACTATATATCGCGACCATTGCGGCAGGAGAAAAGTCAGGTCACTTAGATTTAATCTTGAACCAGTTGGCAGATTACACCGAAAACCGCTTTGCATTGCAAAAGAAAATCCAAGGCGCAATGGTTTATCCGATTGTGCTGATGGTGATGGCAATTGGCGTGATTATGGGTTTGATGAGTTTTGTGGTGCCCAAAATTGTCAAAGTGTTTGAGCAGTCTGAACAGGCATTGCCGCTCATTACCCAAATTGTTCTTAGCCTATCTAATCTTATTACGCAGTGGTGGTGGCTGATGCTGCTAGTATTGGCCGGAACAGCGTTTTTGTTTTATCGTTTTGCGCAGACGCAAGCGGGTAAGTTAGCGATAGACAGCATCGTGCTAAGACTACCGATATTGGCGCGGTTATCAAAAGGGCTGAATGCAGCACGTTTTGCCAGTACATTGGCGATATTGGTACGCTCAGGGGTGCCGTTGATTGAGGCATTGCATATTGGTGCGGCGGTGACGACCAATTTACACATTCAAAAAACCATCATCACTGCGGCTGACAGGGTGACGGAAGGCTCAAGCTTATCGAGTCAATTAGAAAAGTCCAGTTACTTTCCGCCGATGATGGTGCAAATGATTAAAAGTGGTGAAAACTCAGGCGAGCTCGAAAATATGCTCAGCCGCGCCGCCAATATGCAGGAAGCGGAAGCCACTAACTTTATCAGTACCCTATTATCGCTACTTGAGCCGTTGATGCTAGTGCTGATGGGCGTGGTAGTCATGATTATCGTAATGGCAGTGATGCTGCCGATTGTCAATATGAATGATCTGGCAGGATAATGAGCACTCAAATATTCTGAGCTTGTGTGCCTCCCGCTCACATTTCTATTGTAGCCATCTTACTAAATATTACGCTAGCTTTCTTAAGATTTGCTTACTGTTGTAGATTGTTGACTGAGTCACGTTTTTATTAGGGTAAAGCCAGCCATCAAGCTATAGTAAGCGTCAGTCAAAAGTTATCCTTATAAATATTACTCGTCAATCTGTGGTTCAATCTGTGGTTCAATATTGATGCTTATAAAAGTCAAGGTTCATAGCAATCTACTTGCGGTGCTAGGGCGTTTCCTTATTTTAAAAATTGTGATAAAAATGAGATAAATTACCGTCAAACAAGGAAAGTAGCGCAAATAATATCGAGATATTAACAAGCTATTTGGCAAAATTTAGCTATTTTTAGCCCATTTAGAAAGTAAACGATTGAATTGAGGACACGCCCTAGATAAAAATAAAATCATGGTTTATAGTGATAATCGTTTCAGTGCTCATTAATACGCCGATCATTGCCGATCATTAATGTTACTTGAACGCCACTTTTCCTATTTACATCACCCTGATGCCAAAAGCGATGACAAAAGCGATGACTATAATTGACAAAATTCAAGTAACTACTATGCCAACAAGTGCTATGCCAATAAGTGCTATAAGTGCCAACAAGCCAGCTCCTACGAGAGCCAACAAGCCACTGTCTATGCGTAATAACCAGTCTGGATTTACTCTGATCGAGATCATGGTCGTGATTGTAATCTTGGCAATTCTTGCAGGCTTAGTTGTCCCTAAAGTGGTGGGACAAAGTGATAAAGCTCGCGTCAAGACCACTGAAACAGCGCTTGCTACAGTATCCAACGCCCTTGATATGTATAAGGTTGATAATTCGCGCTATCCGACTACCGCACAAGGTTTAGAAGCATTAACCACACCGCCAGCAGAGGCCAAAAACTACCCAGATGGTGGTTATATCAAAGGCGGCTATCCAACAGATGGCTGGGAAAACGAGATGCAATATGTCGCCCCAGGCAGTGAAGGTCGTCCTTATGATTTATTCTCGCTGGGTGCAGATGGCCAGCAAGGCGGCGAAGGTCAAGATGCTGATCTTTATGCTCAATTATAAGTATTAGCTTGATGAGCAGTTAAAATATGGGTAGCTAACGATCCCTTACTCAATAGTATGTTTATTAGTGACGGCCGCTCTAATGCTCTTAAATATCAACCAATAAGACCTTATTGGTTGATATTTTTATATCAGTAAAATAAGTGGCGTGGCATTCCATAGGTAGTGTCAAACCATCCATTTTTCCAAAAAGCTATACGTTTGATACCAGTCATATCGCCCCGCTTATTTGTCATTAAAATCAGCCAGTAGAGGTCATTACTCATGTTTACCAACAAACTCAATTCACAAGCCGTCATTATAAATAAACGAGTCTCTAAGTTGCCTCACGCACTTGCAATCATGAGTACTTCATTGATGATAGGGTTGTCAATGGCATCTATGAGCGCTCAAGCTGCAGGTTTGGGCGAGTTATTTGCTAATAATGGTGCTGCAAAATCGAAGTTTTTGCCTGTCGATAAAGCGTTTCAAGTTATTAGCAGCACTAAGGCCACGTCTAAGGGCACGCGATTATCTATTAATTTTGATATTACGCCAGGTCATTATGTCTATAAAGATCAGCTTACTCTCAGTTTTCCTAAGGGCGTGAGTGCAACTCCCTTTACTTTTAGTCAGTCGCCGGTCTCCATTGACGACCCAACCTTTGGTAAGGTTCCCGTTTTTACCCAAAAAAATATGGTAGCAACCACGACTCTGACTACTAACAATGGTAAAGGCGCAAAAAATGCACCGATTATCATTGGCTGGCAAGGCTGTGCAAAAGCTGGGCTATGCTATCCGCCAGAGAAAATCAAAACCACGGTTGATATCGCCGTGACACGCAAATAGACCACAAGCCGATCGACTCAAATATTGGTAGTAAATAGAATATTAGGTAATAAATAGGTAGCTCTTCATGTCCATCAAGACAATAGAAAAAAAACCATCGCTAACGGTACATCGCTCGTTTAAAAAATCTTATCTACTAGCATGTGCGGTCTCTAGTAGCTCGTTGTTTATAGGACTGGCTGCTATGCCCATGATGACGCATGCGGCAGGGCTGGGTGATTTATTTAGCAGTGATAAAAATGCGGCACAGACGAAGTTTTTACCAGTGGACAAAGCTTTCCAAGTCAGTGATAGCAGTAAAGCTACCAATAATGGCACGCGCTTAGCCATTAACTTTGACATTACGCCTGAGCATTATGTTTATAAAGACCAAATCAAACTGACGTTGCCAGCTGGCGTGACCGCTGCGCCTTTTACCTTTAGTCAAAAGCCAGTCTCAATCGATGATCCGACATTCGGAAAAGTACTGGTGTTTGACCAAGCGAATATGGTGGCGACGACGACCTTGAGCAGTAGTAATGGCAAAAGCGTCAACGATGCCGCCGTGGTGATTGGCTGGCAAGGCTGTGCCAAAGCAGGGCTATGCTATCCACCTGAAAAAATTAAAACGACGATTGATATCGCTGCTACAACGCCACAAATTGCAGGAAATAGCGCTAGTACTTCTACTCAAGAAGCTGCTAACAACAGTCTGACAGATAATGACAATACCGCCGAGTCAAGTGCAACGGTTGCCGATAGTCTTGCAGCAGAGCAAGCGCTGACTGATGATGGGGTGATTGATTATGCCTTGTTGGATGATGAGGCTTTAGAGGGAGAGCTTGGCGCTACCAATACGATTTCTGGCGCAGATGAACAAGGCGTCGATGGCACTGCGACAAGTGAAGTGCCAGCAACAACCAATAATACTGTTGCTGGAGCTAATGCCACTGATAGCGATCCTTTTGGTTTGGCTTCTCATCCTTGGTTGGCATTGGTATTATTGTTTTTAGCAGGGCTGGGTTTGGCATTGACACCATGCGTACTACCAATGTTGCCAATCGTTGCCAATATCGTTGCCCGTGAGGAAAACCCAACGGTGAAACGCGGTGTTATTCTCACCACCAGTTACGCTATTGGCGTGGCAACGGCTTATGGTATTTTGGGCGCAGTTATCGCCGTGTTTGGTGAATCATTAGGCATTATCGGCTGGCTACAAAACCCCATTATCCTGATTGGTTTTGCGATTGTATTTGTCCTACTCGCACTATATATGCTGGGTGTGTTTAGTATCCGCTTACCGAGATTTATTAGTAATAAAATGCAAGGCTTGAGTCAAGCAGGGGATAGCAAGCTGGGCAGTACGGGCGGTAGTTTAATCGCGGGTTTCTTATCTGCGCTCGTAGTATCGCCTTGTGTTTCTGCGCCATTGTTTGGGGCACTGCTTGCCGTATCGACGATTGGTAGTCCACTACTTGGGTTTGCGGCTTTATTTATGCTGGGTTTTGGTTTATCCGCACCGCTTATCTTAATTGGAGCCACCCAAGGTAAAATTATGCCGAAAGCGGGCGCGTGGATGAACTGGGTCAAGCAAGGTTTTGCCTTATTACTCTTTGCCGTTGCTTTATTATTAATTGAGCGCGTCTTTATCTCACCCGTGATGCTAATGGTATGGGCGTTATGGTTTATGGTTGTAGCGATGTGGGCGTGGAGTTGGTTGGGTAAAGGTCGTATGCTGACCCAAGCATTAGGGTTAATTGCCGGTATTTGGGCAACATGTTTAATCATCGGCGCGGCGTTGGGTAACGATGATAGCTTGCATCCGCTGGCATCTTTAAGTGCTGCTCCGATGATGCAGACGACTGGTCAGCCAGCCATGAGTAATACAACAGATAAAACCGTCACAACGCTGACTGAGTTAGATGCCATTATCGCCGCCAACCCTAAAGTGCTTGTCGATGTCACTGCTGAATGGTGTATCGAATGCCGTATTATGGATAAAAACTTATTTCATAATCGTCCAGCGCAGATGCAGGATTGGCAATTGGTGAAACTGGATATAACAGAAACCACTGACGATTCTAAAGCAATCTTAGCGCGCTATAAATTGTTCGGCCCACCGGCATTGCTATATTATCAAGACGGTCAGTTGACCAATCAACAAGTAGGTGAGATTGATCGTCCAGAGTTTGAACAAGCATTGACGATGCTTAATAACTGATATCTTAATAACTGATACTTAATAACTGATACTTAATAAAACGAATAAGTCTTTTCTAAAGGCTTAACAATACAAAAGAGCCAATGTACTATTCATACAGTACGTTGGCTCTTTTATTTTTATCAATGGTTACCTGACATCCTGACGCTAAGCATTTGGTTTAGCGTTGATTATTGATATTTACATTGGTATAGGGCAGCGATAAGGCTAGTATAGTCCACACATTTTCATTACAATAAAGCAACAATGCTGAAGGCGCATTACTCGTTGTAATTGCTCACTTCTATGTCTGAATGTCATTGGGTTTATTTTAGCGATGACGCTAATGGTCATACTCATTATCTTATATACTCTGCTGGCGATAATGTCAGTTAGATAAAGGACACTTATGTTTTCCCATATCACCGCACAGCGCCGCCCTATACCTCTTATTACAGCGCGCAAAAACACTTTATTTCAGACAAGAAAGCATTATTTGAATATTGCTGTTGGTCTAGCGTTAACCTGCTTTACCGTGCAAGTCCAAGCTGCCGATAAAACTCAGAGCGATAATGAGTTACCAGTACCGGAGGCAGCGTTTGAGTATGAAGATTATCAGGTATCACAGGATGCCAATACAGCTGCGCAAGATCGCCAAGTAGTCAGTAAAGAATTTATCGCCCAGCAAGCGAAATTGTTTTTTGAATGTACTCAAGTACAGACCAGTGCCGCACGTTTGGCTTGCTTTGACAAAGTAGCTGAAGAAGGTAAAACGCCGAGCTACACCACAACTAAGCAGCCAGTAGATTTGGCAAAAACCTTTCAAAGTACGCTTTCAGGTAATCCGCAAGTTGTCTTTGTAGAAGAAAAATCTACCATTGCTGGGGCTAATAATGCCGCTACTGACTCAGTTGCGCGCGCGCCTGCTACTAATGAAGGTTTAGACACCGTTGGGCTAACGCAAAGAGAAGCACAAGTTTTAGAAAATGTTGGGGTCACTCAAAAAGATATCGAAAAATATACACCGCTTAGTTTATCCTATGATCTCGATAAAAACAGTGAGCGTGGGACTTGGACCGTCAGACCATACCGACCGACCTATGTATTGCCAGTATTTTATACCTTTGACCCTAACCTAGATCCAAGCACGCCGTCACAGGAAACAGAGTCTTTTACTTCTAATGACATACGCAATACTGAACTAAAATTTCAGTTGTCTTTGAAGACCAAAGTTGCCGAAGACTTATTCGATACCAGTGCTGATTTGTGGTTTGGTTATACCCAAGAGTCACATTGGCAAGTCTATAACGAAGACAACTCGCGACCATTCCGTGCCACCGACTATCAGCCTGAAATATTTTTGACTCAGCCAGTGACCGCAGATTTACCTTTTGGTGGTCGTCTTCGTATGCTTGGTGCTGGTGCCATTCATCATTCTAATGGACAAGATGATCCGTTATCACGCTCATGGAACCGTGCTTATCTCATGGCAGGGGCAGAGTGGGGTAAGCTATCAATCGTACCGCGCCTGTGGGCTCGAGTGAATAGTGAAAGTAGCAGCAGTGAAGACAATCCAGATATCGAAGACTACATGGGTTACGGTGATATCAAATTCTTATATGATTTGCCTGATCAACAGAGTCTGAGCGGTACATTCCGCTACAATCCAAGCACCAATAAAGGGGCGGCGCAAGTCGATTATATTTATCCATTATCAGAGAATGTTAATGGCTTTGTTCAGGTTTTCCAAGGCTATGGCGAATCCATCATCGATTATAACCACGAAAATACCTCTATTGGTTTTGGTATCGTACTGAATGATTGGAAAGGTTTCTAATATCAGCGCACATTTTGACAATCGTCCATGCGACTTTTAGCGCCTTATCAAACTGGACTATGGCTGGCAGAGTATCTCGATATACGCTGCCAGTTGTGCCGTGTTTATCGCAGCACGCCACAATCTCAGCTATCTCAAAATTACCTCTTATCAAATATTCGTAGCTTGCCAACGGCTGATTCTATACCGCACTCCCTAAAACCCCTGCCAAACGATCCTTCATTTTTTGCTAATTTGCGCCAGCAATTTAACCACCGTTTTAACAGCGGACTACTTTGCTCGCATTGTCATGACAGTATCGCGTGGTTGCCGAAACCCTTCAATGTTGATATTGCTGCTGGTACGGTTTTATCCATCCAAACGGCGACTTATTATGAGTATCCGCTGCGTCAAGCGATCAGAGCTTTTAAGCATCATGAAGACATGACCAAATTGCCGTTATTGTTACATGCTATACGTCAGCTACCACGTCCTCATGGTTGTCATCATGATAATAGCGTGATTGTCGCCATGCCAACAACCGAGCAACGACTGCTCAAACGTGGCTTCGATCCTGTCAGTATTTTATCGGCGCAATTGTCTAAGCATTGGCAGATACCTTTATGGCATGGTGTAAAGCGCATTGACGACACTGTCAGTCAGCAAGGGCTTACACGTGCTGAGCGCCTGAGTAATCTAGACAATGCTTTTGTTTTAATCGAAAAGCCTCCTGTGAAACGCTTATTATTGTTTGATGATGTTGCGACCACGGGCGCTAGTTTACAAGCATTGGGACGTACACTGCTTACCCCGTCTGAAACAGTTACCATGTCAGATATTCAAGCCAATCATAAATACCATCTTTCTGCCTATGCTTTAGCGCATGGAAATCAGTCTTAAAATCTGTTCCTCTCTATTGTTAATCACTAATATGTTGCTAATATGTTGCCTTAACGCTATATTATTAAAATAATATATGTTTATTTGTTATTAATATTCCAAAATACTGTGCTTATCACTCAATAGCATTGCTTATAAAATGATATTTTCTAAATAGCTTGCATAACTGTTATGGCTATTGTTATTTCTATGCAAAACTTTTGTCAAATATTATGGAACATAAATTGCAGCATTTTGATTAAATAACAATAAAAAGACGGGCAAAAATGATACGAAAATATGAATTCATTGTTGATGTTTTTAGTCCAGTATTGGTATTAGACAAACAATAGTTATTATAAAATTGCCGTTATAAATAGGGATTTGATGTGAACGCATCTACAAACAATCTACCACTTACGCTACGAATAACCAACTCAGGATTTACCCTGATTGAACTGATGGTAACGATTGCAGTATTGGCTATTATTGTCGGTATTGCTGCGCCTAGTATTAGTACTCAGCTTGCCAATCAGCGAGTCAAATCGACAACAGCTACACTTGCTAATGCGTTAAAGGAAGCAAAAAAC
The DNA here is from genome assembly GCF_016107535.1 of Psychrobacter cibarius. Lineage (GTDB taxonomy): Bacteria > Pseudomonadota > Gammaproteobacteria > Pseudomonadales > Moraxellaceae > Psychrobacter > Psychrobacter cibarius. Next base: position 89,886 of record NZ_JABASQ010000002.1, read on the forward strand.
GAAAGTTTGATTCGTCGTCAACCCATTACTTTAATCTATAAGGATAGTAGTAATCCCAAAGTGATAAATATTACTAATGCAGATTCGGCGATAATAGCAAGCTACCGTTACGATAGTAAGAGCATTATTAAATCTTCTAAAACCAGTATTAAGTTTGAACCTAGCAAGCGTGTTGATGCGGCAGTTACCTATACTATATGTGATGCAAAGACATCGACTATACCCAAAAAGGTTAATGTCAGTAAACTTGCTAACATCGATATTAAGACGGGAGTGTCATGCTAACAAATAAATTAACTCATCAGCGTGGTGTTGGTTTGATAGAGGTGTTAGTCGCCGTATTATTGCTATCTGTTGCAGTATTAGGCTTTAGCGCACTACAAGTACGAGCCGTCAGTGCAACAGATGAAAGTCTTGTACGAACTAAGTCTTTAACGGTGGTTCGTAACTTGGCTGAAGTAATGCGTGCTTATCCTGAGGCTTATGTTACTGGTAGCGGTACAACCTTTACTAGTTCTGCTTCAGATGTTTCGGGGGCAACACCAACTATACAAGCTGTTATGAGTAGCCCAGCTACTAATACGGTCACTGTTTCTAGTAACAAAACCAAGGCTGATGGGACGATTGTTAAGGATACCAAAACAATTTCGATCTTGGCTTCAGGTGCCAATTGTCTCTCTACAGAAGTTGAAACAGTCAGTGGTAAAAAGATACCAAAACAGCCCTGTAGTATAGATCAGCTTGCTGCTCGAGATGCCTTGATGGTCAAAAAAATAGCGGCTGATGAAGAGATTAAGCTTGCGATTACGACATGTCCAGGTACATCAGCAGAAGCTATTCAACAGCAGATGTGTATCGTTACTGCATGGAACGATACAAAAGCTATTATGAGTGATAGCGATACAAAGGCTTGCGCGACAAATAATGGGGTATATAAAACTGGCAGTCACTGTCTGATATCGGAGGCTTACTAATGATTGAGCAAAACCAAACAAGTCATCATCAGCTTAACCGTTATCCAGCAGCTGTATCAGGCTTCACGCTTATTGAGCTTATGATTTCTTTAGTACTGGGCCTACTCATTTCTGCTGCAGTCATGCAAGTGTATTTAATCAATACTCGAACCATCACAGTGCAGCAGAGTGCATCAGAAGTACAAGACAGTACTATTTTCGCCATGCAAGCATTGGAAGATCATATTCGAATTACTAACTTAGGTAATCCCATTACTAGTATTAATGATAAAACCAATCACGGTGGTGTGGTTTTAACAAAAAGTAATTTAGGCAGTGGTAATACCACTGATGTTAAATATTTTACGGCTAGCACTGGCAGTACAGATTGGACTGGGTTATCTAATATAGACAGTATTGGCAGTGATCAACTGACTATCCAATATAAAAATATCACTCCAAATCTATTATATGATTGTGAAGGAACTGAAGTGGCAGCCAACAGCAATGATTGGGTTGTTGAACGTTACTTTATACGTTCATCTGGCAATACAACAGGGGAGCTTGCTCTAGCTTGTGATGCTGGACGCGTTAATGATACTGGTATTGTTACTTCTGTTTTCACCGGCAGTGGTGAGATTATCGTACCCACGATAGAACAATTTAAGGTGCTACTAGGTACTCAGACAGGTGTCGATGAATTAACCTACCTGCCAGCTAAGACATACTTAGAGTTGACAGATAAACCGTCGATTACCACTGTCAAGATCGGTGTTATTGTCCGCAGTGATACGCCTTTAATAGCAGATGCTGATAAAGAAACATTTACCCTTCTTGGTAAAGAGCAAACACTGAAAGCTGACAGTACACGTAAGAAATACTATCGCCGTAGTTATGAGTCAACCGTTTTGTTACGTAATGCTCGTGTCATGGCTTTGACGGGCGTCTCGGCTAGTAAATAGTTGTGCAACATTATAAGAAGAGAATAATATGTCAAATACTCAGCAGTCTTATTATCCAAGAGTGTCTCTGTCCAGTCAGCAAGGCGCAGTATTGATCGTGGTATTACTGTTTTTAGTATTGATCATATTAGCGGGCGTTATCGCTGTTAAGCAAAGTACGACTGACCTGCGACTAGCCACCAGTGACCAAATCAATACCTTGCTATTACAGTCAGCAGATAACGCCAATCAGAATATTGAACAAAGTATCAATGGCAGTAGTAGTGCCAGTATTTATGACGATATGCTGTCACGTAGTGGCCCGTTTGGGCACTTCATCTTAGATACCAGTAGCACCAACCATGAATATGTTTTTTGTTTCCGTCCTCGTAGTCTGTTTTTTGACATTAATAAGACAACCATTACTGTACCTGGTGGGGGTAATATACTAGGCGCTGGCAAAGGCTATTGTAATCCTGCTAAATCTGCTGATTATGTCAGCGAACGTAATGCGAGCATGACCCAAGTAAATATATCACTGACACCACCAAGTGCTAGCAATGAAGCATTTGGTAGTTATACGATTGGTCAAGACAGTGGCACAATTTCCAGTCAAGCGTTTATGTTTGATATCAACAGCACTTCTGTATTACCTGCTTATGCTGATCCAAAGGTTAATGGTAAAGATTGTTTTGAGCAGACTAGTAAAGTCGATAGCGTTAGCAATAAAGACAACACTATTGGTGGTTGCATGATAAAAGCTGGTGTTCCCAGTAAAGTCTTGTATGAAAAGGCTAATGTAGAGAATAAATCAGAGCGTACACAGTGTGTTGACTTTGGTAAAGGCAGTGGCCTACGTTGTACGCTTCCTTCTACCTAATACTCGTCACTAGCAACTATTTTATAGACAAAAAATCTGTGCAGCTGACCATCGGGATATGATTGACATATGGTTAGCAAATTGAATTGACACATATAAGGAATAGGTCATGCAACATGTATATAGCAAAAGGTCTAACCGACAGTCATGGCCTATCAAAGCTTTAGCGATAGCGGTGGTCATAGGGCTGACTGGTACGGTGACTCAAGCCGCTACTGTCAATAGAAAGCCGATAGGTGACTTGGAGATTTATGCACCAGCCAAACCAGGCACCGCGACCATTTTTATGATGTTGGATACCTCAGGTAGTATGGGTGATGGTTTCATAGACGATGATTATGGAAACTCGTTCCGAAATTGTCGTACCAGCTCCGTGAGTTCAGAAAAAATCAATGCGGTTATCTATAAGCGTAAGCTTGATCCATCTGCTGAAGACGGGTTACTTCGAGATGTAGATGGTAATACGGTTAAAGACTTCCAAAATAAATACGCGACCATCAGTTTCACGCCTAGTGGTTGTACTGTTAATCGTGTGACAAGATATTCTAGATTGGTGCGTTTACAAATAGCCCTTATTGAATTGTTAGCAGATGATGTCTATAAATCAGATAATAGTTTAAAAGACACTGGTTCATTAGCGGACGACTATGAAATAGGCTTAGGTAACTATAGCTATAAAGGAGATGGTCGCTCAGGCGTGGTTGTTGTACCAACTAAAGCACTGACAGCTGAACAACGTGCCAAATTGATTGAATCAACGAAAGATTTACAAGCAACCGGTGGTACACCAACCTCACATGCTCTAGCAGAGTCCGGGGCTTATATGATGGGTACTACAACGGCACCTGACATAAAAATCGTTGGTGAGCGTGGCGTAAGTGGAAACTACTACCAGTACCGTAAATGTGAAAAAAACGCCGATTCACTATCACTTGACACTGGTCTCAATAAATACGTCTATACGTGCAGTACTTGGGGTTCTTGGTCATGGGATCAATCTATCCTGCCCAGTTATGATTCTACAGTCAATACTGGTTATTACGACCGTCTTTATTATCAAGGTAGCGACAATAGAGATAGCGGTTTCAATGACTCAGTAGAGACAGCCAAAACTCAAGGTAAAAATAGCTATAAGTCTCCTTTAAACCCAAAAGAATGTAGTGGAAATGGCATCTATCTGTTAACGGATGGTGAGCCGAATGGTAGTAGCAACGATAGATCGAAAACATTAATGAATACCTCATTATTAGGGGCTACATCACCATTGTCAGTCAGTAGTTGTAATGGTCTATCTGGTGGTAGCAGCAACGGTGCTTGGGGGTGTATGGCTGACTATGCAGAAGTATTACGTAACCCAGCCAATAACCCTCTTGGGTTGCCGATAAAAACCGCCACTGTTGGTTTTGGTAAAGCCTTTGATGGACTGACAGGCAAACGCTCTATCGTTATCGATGGAAAAACGAAAGAAGTCACAGACTGTGATAGTGGTAGAAGTGTAAACGCGAATACTCGGAATTTATGTAAACTGGGTGAGCGTAAAGGTGACAATGAAGTCAAAACCTTTGGTGATGGCGGTTTTTACTATACCGAAGAGTCAGCAGATATTGCTGCCAGTATTGTTGATTTTGCCTCAGGCTTGGTACAGATAATCAATACGGCACCTTCAGGTACTATTACTATTCCAGAGGATCCTTATCGCGCAGCAAACCAACTACCCTATGCCTATCTACCGATGCTCGATCCTAGTATTGCTTCAGCAGCCAGTATTTGGAGAGGCAACCTTAAGAAGTATGAGCTGAATAAAGGCACGCTATTCGGTAATAGCAGCAAACTGCTATACAAAGATGTCGCAGGTAACCTTGATGAGAAAACTCAAGATCTATGGCAAACTGCTGATTTCAAAGTAGAAGGCAGTATAGCCAACAATAATATTACCGCTGGTGGTGTTTATGCGCAATTGCGTACACCAAGCTCAAGCCTTGGTAGTGTTCGTAGCCTTTATGTTGAGGACTATACTTCGAGTGGTAATACCACACCGATTTTACGTAAATTGAGTGTGGATAGTAGCGGTAAGCCGCAAGGGTTTGACAAGCTAATAGATACAGGAGCGTACAGTCAGCTAAATCAACGCCGCTTACTGAGCTTTTTAGGTTTTACCAGTGTATTAACCAACGATGGACAGCCTACCTCCACGACAGAGGTGAAAAATTTAGTACTGACTCGTCCAACGAATGAAACTAAAGTTTTGGGCGGAGTGGTACATTCTAAGCCTGAAGCGATCTCCTATAGCGCTACTTTAGATGATAACGGGCGTATTACTGATACCCGTGATGATTATGTTTTATTTGGTTCTATGGACGGTGCCTTGCATTTGGTTGATGCTGATGATGGCAAAGAAGAAGTGGCTATCATCCCGAGGTCTATGTTGATTGCCCAACCAGAAGCGTTAGTAGATGGTTCGATTAGAGATAGAGTGGGCGAACCTTACTTTGGCGTTGATGCACCGTGGTTGGTAACAACGGATTACAACTTTGATTTGCCTGGAAAGCAGGTAAAAGTAGAAGAGGTAGCAGGTGAGAAAGGTATGTTTGCCTATGGCGGTCTAAGAATGGGCGGTGAGGCTTTTTACGGGATGAATATTAGTAAAAAAGCTGAACCAAAAATGCTGTTTACCATTACTAAAGCAGGACTGAGTTCAACCACGACTGCTAAATCTAACACTGTCGGTTTTGAGCGTCTAGGTCAAATTTGGAACAAACCAACATCAGCCAAAATTCGTATGAGTAAGGATGCTGACCCTATCAATGTACTAGTGTTTGGTGGTGGTTATGATATGAAATACGAAGATGATAGCTATGTACCAACAGCTAGTGCGCCTGCGAAAGGTAATGCTATCTATGTGATTAACGCCCAATCAGGTGAACTGATATGGTCGACCAGTGGTGAGTCAGGCAGTACAAAGAATATCAAAACCGACAAGATGATCAATAGTATGGTTGGTGGTATTACTGTACTTGATAGAGACAACGATGGTCTTATGGATCATTTATATGCAGCTGATTTGGGCGGACAAGTATTCCGTGCTGATTTTGAGAATGCTCGTCCTGAAAAATATGGTTTTACTGAAGTGGCCAGTTTCTCAAATAAGCGTGTTACACGAGTGCTTAATGCCGCACCTAGCACTGAGGCTTTTAAAAAATATGCGTATCGTTTCTATGATCGCCCCATCGTTAGTTTTTATCGTAATGAAGGGATTAGTGGGCAAACCATTGCTAATAATGGCAAGCTCTTTGCGTTAGTCAACGTTATCTCAGGTAATCGTAGTGCACCTTTATCTACTTTGCGTAACAATAATGACTACGCCAACCGTGTCTACGGCATCATTGACACCGATATTACCAACGCTGATTTATACAAAAGTGGATTTACGCCTGTAGCGCAAAATCTAACAGAAGGTGAACTGGTTAACTTAGCGACTACCCTTGGTGCTTCTCCTTCTGAAGCGCAGAAAAATGCTGCCAAGGTAAATATGATCAAAGGAAGTAAACAGGGGTGGTATTATCCGTTGACGAGATTCGATGGATACAACAATGTTAGGCATAATAAAGGCGTTGGTGATAGTGCAGTCATCAACAACTTGCTATATACCACGGTTTATAATCCAGATAAGCAATACGGTACAGTGGCTAGCTGTGCAGCTAAGATATCGGGTGGCTCAGAGCGTCAATTATACTGCCTACCTTATGGTGTTTGTATGGATAGCACTTCAGTATCAGGAACGGGTGGCTATATACCTGCTGGTCAGGGTATTCAGGAATTGACCCTTGGCGCATACGACAAGGACAATACAGACGTCAAAATATTGATAGGTACAACGACCATTACTGATCGTATAGAAGCAGCTAATCGTGCAGGGTACGGTTTGGATGGTATAAAGAACGATAGTAATATCAAAGACTTGTACCCAGGGGAGCCGAGTCGTCCTACACAGGCAACAGGTGATGGTACGGCTGCTGAGTTTTTATTCAATGAGCGCTATACTCTACAACCGCGAGCATGGTATGAAAGAAAGTAACAGCGTTAGTAGTGTAGTGATAAATGTATACATAAGCTTGCTAAGTACCATCCTTAGAGTCATTAAAAGTAAATGACTCTACTCGCACTCACAACAGGACACCGCGTATGACCAAGTCGCCCATCAATAAGACAGTAAGTACGGTAGCGCATAGCGGTGTGCGAGGCTTTACGCTTATAGAGCTGATGATTGTCATTTTTATTGTCAGTATACTGGCTGCCATCGCTGTTCCAAGCTATCGTCAATATGCCATCTTGAATGCTGAGCGTGATGTGCAAGCAAAAATGTTGCAGACACAGATAGAGCTTGAGCGCTGGCGTTCGAGAGCGTTGAGCTATCAAGGTTTTAGACCACAAGTCATTAGTAATAATATAGCGGCTTATCGTTATGATGAAAATGATAATAAGACTATCTATGTACCAGACGGTAGTGATGCAAGCAATTATCGCTATAAAATTGCACTGGTTGACGGTGGTGACACGAGTAAATCCCTTGTGACAACTGCCTCAGCTGGTAGTGTGGATAGCATTACTGGTCGTCGATGGAAAATGTTAGCCACACCGAACAGTTCGGGGATTACGAAAGGTGCCAATTATATCGTATTGACCAGTACAGGCCTGCATTGTCAAAATATCAGCAGTATTGATATTGCAGCGACTGACTGTGGTGCTGGACAGGAGACGTGGTAATGCTAGCAAGTTTTAATAAATGTCATCCATTATGGAAAAATAAACTAATGCATCAGCGTGGTTTTACGTTGGTAGAAGTTATGATTGTCGTCGCTATCATCGGTGTATTGGCGGCAATTGCCTATCCAAACTATCAGCGCTATGTCATGAAGTCTAAACGCACGGATATGATGAGTGAAATGCACAATATTGCATCACAGATTCAAAGTCGTAAATTGGTAGAAGGTAGCTACAGCAATGCTTTAGTGACGGGACTGGGTGGCGACTTTCCTAAACAAGGCAATGCGCTCTATACCATCAGCTTTACCCCCAATCCGCTCACTTCCGAGTGGCGCATCATTGCCACGCCAAAAGCTGGCAGCCAAATGGCAAATGATGGAACGCTCAGTCTTAATTATCAAAATAATAAGTGTCGCGGCAGCGTCTGCGGTACTGGAGATGATTGGAATGACTAGGAAAATATCTCTATGTATAAATTAAGCTGACAAAAATTGTCAGTAAGACTTACCTTTTACTACCTATAATAGGTGAACTGACAATTTTCAGTAGGGTAAGCGTAACATTATCTGTCAATTACTATTAGAGTCATCATTTTTTATGCAAAAATAGTAATAATAATCGGGTACTTAGCACGCATGTACATTATAGCCATTATTTTTGGCACGTTATATGCAACATCTCCTATAAGAGAAACAAACATATTATATTACTAAAGATAAAATGCGGCTGTATTAAAAGCAGCCATTTATCTTTATATACCCTAAAGGAGTTCTTATGAACACTGCTCAAAAAGGTTTTACCTTAATCGAACTAATGATCGTTATTGCTATTATCGGTATTCTAGCTGCGATCGCTATTCCTCAGTATCAGAACTATATTGCTAAGTCGCAAGTATCTGTCGGATTAGCTGACATAACTGCGGGCAAAATAAATACCGAATCGCAGCTTGCGGAAGGTATAGATGCAGATATTACTACTGCAGAGGCAGTTGGCTTACCAGAAAAGTCAACAGCATGTTCTGCAATTAGTGCATCAGTTACTGCAGCAGATGGTTCTGCAGAGCTAGAATGTACATTACAAGGAACTTCCCAGATCAGTGGTGAATCTATCACATGGACTCGTACTGCAGATGCTCCTGGAGCTAGTGGAGTATGGACTTGTACTACAACCGTTGATGATAAGTTATCACCTAAAGCTTGTATCTAAAATATAGTGATTTTGTTGTAGATATATTATTTATAAATAATTAAAGCCAAACATATATGTTTGGCTTTTTTATTGTCTATTAAATATATTAAACCATAATGACATCATGCATGCACTAATAGATATATGACCTTGGAGCTATTGCCACTATGAACTTAACTTTGAATTCTCATTCTGATTCGCAGTCTGGTTTCACGTCAATAGAGCTAATGATAGTGATTGCGATAATTGGTATTCTTGCTGCGATAGCTACTATAAGCTATCAGACGCAAGTTAGACAATCTCAATTAGCCTCTATACATCATGAACTAAATCAATTTCGATTACCGTATCAGATATTGGCAGATCAGGGAGCAGGAGTGATAGGTTATTCACCTACAGAGATGAATATACGAGCGAAGACGAATTATTGTCAATTCAGCGTTACAGCACCCAATACTGGTACTAAAACTGAAAATGCAGTCATTTGTCAAATACAAAATTTAAATTATGTGCAAGGTGAGACTCTTAGCCTTGATCGTAACGCTGATGGAGTTTGGCAGTGTAGAGCTTCAGCAGGTATTTCAAATAAATATTTACCTTGGGCATGCCAGTAAATTTTATCAAGATAATATATAAAATTACTAGTAATAAGAAATCGACATAGTAGCATATCGCTATTAGGTCGATTTTTATTATCTCAAAAAATTAAGTGCTTTAATAAAACGTTACTTCTCTAAATACTGAATCTTACCTTCCACACCATCCCACTTTTCAGCTTCTGGCAACTGACCTTTCATCTCAGTGATGTTTGGCCATTTTTGTGCCAGCTCTTCGTTTAGCTGAGTAAACATCTCTTGCCCTTTTGGTACTTCATCTTCTGAGAAGATAGCATTGGCGGGACATTCAGGCTCACATAGCGCACAGTCGATGCACTCATCAGGATCGATGACGAGGAAGTTCGGGCCTTCATAAAAGCAGTCCACAGGACAGACTTCCACACAGTCGGTGTATTTGCAAAGAATGCAGTTATCTGTAACGACAAAGGTCATAGTGAGGTCTACCTGTTATTGGATTGGCTAATATAATTTATCCTTTTTAAAAGAGTTACTATGCTCACCGTGCTTGAAGTATTATTGATACTTCTACACTCGGTTGCCTTAACTTTCTTTTAAATTGAATCAACTATAAGGGCTACATAGAATAGTTGGAAAATAAAGCACATTTTAACGCCTTTAAGGCTAATTGACAATTCCCTTTAATGACTAATGATTTTCTTCAAACGATACAATAAATCATGCGCTTGTTTTGGCGTTAGACTATCGGGATCAATCGCGCTAAGTTCATCCTGTAAGCTAAACAGCTGATTTTGCTGAGGAATATCATTCATGGCTTGAGTATGATTAGTAAGGTTTATATCTACTTTCTCTGTTTCGTGATAATTCATATGTTCGCATTTATCATTTACTGACTTAGCTAATTCATTTTTGTCATCAACGGTTGTCACGTTTTCTACGTTAATAGGGTCTAATTTCAAGTTATCTGCTAAGTAGCGCTTGGCATCATCCAGTACTTGGGTAGGAATTCCTGCCATTTTTGCCACATGCAGACCAAAACTAGAGCTTGCGGCACCATCCTTGATTTGGTGCAGTAGTAGCAGTTGACCGTCGATTTCACTGGCAGCGACATGGACGTTGCGAATGCTGGCATGATAATTTGCATTATTTTCTATGTGATTGTCTATATTGTTTTCCGCCAATTTTGTCAGTTCAAAGTAGTGAGTGGCAAATAATGTCAGACAGCCAATCTCTAGTAGCCGATTGACGCAAGCATGAGCAATGGCCAAGCCATCAGTAGTTGCTGTGCCACGTCCGACTTCATCCATCAGCACCAGCGACTTATTAGTTGCTTGATTGAGAATATTGGCGGTTTCAATCATTTCCACCATAAAGGTGGATTTGCCGCCCGCCAAATCATCAGCCGAGCCAATACGGGTAAAGATACGGTCGATATCACCAATATGAGCACACGCAGCTGGTACAAAGCTGCCGCAATGCGCCAGTAAGACAATCAGCGCGGTTTGACGCATATAGGTGGATTTACCACCCATATTAGGACCAGTAATCATCAACAGTCTTTCAGGGTTTTCATCACTGCCTAATGCACAATCATTAGCGACAAAATGGCAGCTATGCTTGGCAGGAGTATTGCTGTGAGTATGAACAGGGTTTAGTGCGGCTTCGACGACGACATGACGACCTGCTTTTATATCGATACTGGTTTGACTGCCAGTATTGGATCTATTTGTATTCTCTGAATTATTATTCATGACTGGGCGCTGCCAGTTATAAATAGTTGCCAGCTGCGCCCAATTACTGAGCACATCTATTTGCGCAACCGCAGCGCTGAGTTGTTGCAGTTCGGCTAAATGGTTGCTGAGTTCAGTTAAGAGTTCGTGATACAGCTGCTTTTCACGAGTCAATGCTAAGCTTTGCGCGCTCAGATATTCTGTCTCAACTGTTTTTAGCTCATCAGTGATAAATCGCTCGCTGCTCTTCAGCGTTTGCCGACGAATAAAATGTGCTGGTGCATTCTTTGCCTGCATCTTGGGCAATTCAAAATAAAAGCCGCTGACTTTATTAAAGCCTACTTTTAGGCTAGGTAATTGGCTCTCTAAACGCGCGCGTTCCACCATCTCATCCAAAGTCACTTGAATATTGTCATGCAGATGAGTCAGGCGATCAAACTCAGCATCATAGCCTGCGGCGAGCATGCCGCCATCACGAATATGGGCAGGCGGTTCTGCGATAATAGCTCGCTCAATCAGCTCAGCGACGGAATGTATGGCAGGTAACTGCGCAGGCAATTGTTGCATTAGCATCGGCAACAGTCCTGCTTGTTCATGGCGAATACCTGCATTCGTCAGTAGCGTCGTAAGCTGGGCGCTACTAGCAATACCCTCAGCCAATTTACGTAAATCGCGCGGCTTGGCACTCATTAGCCCAATACGGCTACTAATACGTTCAATATCGCCGATAGCGTTTAAGGTTTCGCGTAAGCTGGTAACTAATGAGATATTTCCCGAGCTTTGCTCAGGCTGTTTATCAGTATTTAACAAACTGGTTATCGCATCTAAGCGCATATTAATGCGCGAATGCTGACGCAGTGGGCGTTTCATTTGCTGCATGAGTAAGCGTCGACCCATCGGCGTTTGACAATGATTAAGTACAGATATTAATGACGTACCATTACTGCTAACGGGGGTAAATAGCTCAAGATTTTGCTGACTATTGGCATCAATAATTAAATAGTCGTCACTGTACTCAACGATCAGCTGATTAAGTTGTGGCACATGACGCTGCTGAGTTTGCCGCGCATAATGTATGAGCGCTGCACAGCTAGATTGGGCAAGAAGTGCGTCATTGATTCCTAGTCCCTCAAGGCGCTGCACGTCAAACTGCTGGCAAAGGGTTGCGCTGGCATGCTCACGGTGGAAGTCATTTGCCGCCACTTCGATAATCGGACAGTCGAGATGTTGACGTAGCCACAGCATCCAATCTTCGCCGATACGGTCGTTAAGTGCTTCGCTAACGATACATTCACTGGGCGCAAAGCGTGCCAGCACCGTCAGCATTTGCGTTTGTAATTCTTCAATATCGTCATGGCTGTTATTAGAGATGGCGCTAAGCGTTTGCGTCGTTAGTGTTCCAGCGGCTAAATCCATTTGGCTAATGGCAGCTTGCACAGGTTGTTTGCTGTTCGATTTAGGTATCTCGATATCAATGGCGACCACAGTTGGCGTATGATTGGGCGCAATTAAAGCATCATCAGTAATTGTCCCTGCGGTCAGCGTTTTAACCACTTCACGGCGCATAATACTGCCAGCAGCAGATTTACTTTTATCTTTTTTCTGCTTATCGCCCATCGTCGGAGCATTGGACGGGTTATTCGTGTTGTCAGTGCCAGTGGCTGATTCGTCAATTTGCTCACACACAACGACGGTTTGCCCAGCAGCTATCAACCTTGCCATGTAGCTATCGGCCGCATGAAAAGGCACACCTGCCATGGCAATGGTATTGCCCGCTTTATCTGTACCACGGCGAGTCAAGGTGATGTCTAATATTTGTGCCGCGCGCTTGGCATCATCAAAAAATAACTCATAAAAATCACCCATGCGGTACAGCAGTAACGCTTGTGGATAGTTGGCTTTCATGGTTAGATATTGCACCATCATCGGCGTATGATCTGCCAAATGATAAACGGTATCGCCTACCATCAACTGATCGGAGGTCAAAGGTGTTGCGGTCTGTTGTTTTGATATTGCGTACTTCGACGGAGTAGGTTTGGCGGCGTTAAGGTTTTGAGCGGATGGCTTAGCGATCATGCAGAGTCTCTTATAATGCTTCAATGGGTTTTTTAGTCAGCTGGCGTTAAATAGACGACGGTATATACAGATCAGCGTAAAAAAATAGATGAGAAAAACACTCGCTTATGAGTGGTTGATTTGCAAGATTTTGGTTAATTTTTACCAAAATAGCTTTATTAAAGAATCATCATAGCGCGCAAATTTAGCAGTCAAAAAACTAAGAAGTGTGAAATTGTAAGTACTATTTTAGCACGTCCTGCCGCGCTTTTACGTCGGCAAATATCTACTCGCTGCCCTTGTATCCATCGGCGTCATAACCATATATAATGACGTCACACTTAATTGGGCGATACTTCATTAGGCGACACTTCATTGGGCAGTACCTTATTAATCAGTGCTTTGTTAACAAAAGGTACTTAGTCAGGTGATGACTGTAATGACAAGGCGGCAGCGGGCGAAGCTTTGGCTAATGCGCACTAATTATCGAATATTTCCATAGGTCAAAAAATTATGTTATCAAAGATTATAGGCAGTGTGGTTGGCACTAAAAATGACCGCGAATTAAAGCGCATGCGCAAAGTGGTCAGCAAAATCAACGCACAAGAGGCTGCGGTACAAGCCCTGTCTGATGAGCAATTACAACAAAAAACTGAAGAGTTTAAAGCAAGGCACCAACAAGGTGAAAGCTTAGATGCATTACTACCAGAAGCGTTTGCCGTCTGCCGTGAAGCGTCATTACGCGTCAATGGTATGCGTCATTATGATGTGCAGCTGATCGGTGGTATCACCTTGCACGAAGGCAAAATCGCTGAGATGAAAACCGGTGAAGGTAAAACCCTAATGGGTACTTTGGCGATGTACCTCAATGCCATCAGTGGTAAAGGTGTCCATCTGGTTACGGTCAACGATTATTTGGCGGCACGTGATGCTGAATTGAACCGTCCATTATTTGGCTTTTTGGGCATGACCGTCGGTGTCATTTATTCACAGCAACCGCCGCAAGAAAAAATCGACGCTTATCAAGCGGATATTACTTACGGTACCAATAACGAATATGGCTTTGATTATCTGCGCGATAACATGGTCTTTAGTTTAAAAGAGAAAAAGCAGCGTCCATTAAACTTCTGTATTATCGATGAAATTGATTCTATTTTAATCGATGAAGCTCGTACGCCGCTGATTATTTCAGGTCAAGCCGAAGATTCTTCACGTATGTACGCGCTGATTAATACCATTATCCCTGTGCTGATTCGCTCAAAAGATGAAGAAGCCAATAAGAATAATGAAGAAGAAGATTTTTGGATTGATGAAAAAAATCGTCAAATCGAAATCAGTGAAAAAGGCTATGAAAAAATTGAGCGCTTCTTAATCGAAGTCGGTGAGTTGGGTGAAAATGAAAGTTTATACAGCCCAAGCCGTTTGCCCTTATTGGCTCACGTACAAGCTGCCATTCGCGCCCATCATGTATTTGTTAAAAACGTCCACTATATCGTCGATGATGGTGAAGTGGTTATCGTTGATGAAAACACGGGTCGTACCATGCCAGGTCGCCGTTGGTCAGAAGGTCTGCATCAAGCGGTAGAAGCCAAAGAAAACGTCGAAATTCAAGCAGAAAACCAAACGCTTGCGACCACGACGTTCCAGAACTACTTCCGTTTGTATGAAAAATTATCAGGTATGACAGGTACCGCTGATACCGAAGCAGCAGAATTTAAATCAACTTATGACTTAGATGTCATCGTGATTCCAACGCACGAGCCGATTGCTCGTATCGATATGGATGACCAGATTTTCTTAACCAAGTTAGGAAAATACAAAGGTATCATTCGCGAAATCAAAGAGATTCAAGCCAAAGGTGCCCCAGTCTTGGTTGGTACGGCGACGATTGAAGCCAGTGAAGAGTTGTCTTATTTGCTCGATCAAGAGGGCGTCAAGCATAACGTCCTAAACGCCAAACAACACGAACGTGAAGCCGAAATCATCGCGCAGGCGGGTAGTCCAAAGGCTGTGACGATCGCGACCAACATGGCAGGTCGCGGTACCGATATTATCCTTGGTGGTAACTGGCAGTCGTTTATTGAAGACATCGATTCGGTCAGTCCTGAAGAAATGGCACGCCTAAAAGCAGAATGGCAAGTCAAGCATGACCAAGTGGTTGCGGCTGGCGGTTTGCATATCATTGGTTCTGAGCGTCACGAATCACGCCGTATCGATAACCAGCTACGTGGTCGTGCCGGTCGTCAAGGTGACCCTGGGATGTCGCGTTTCTTTTTATCGCTCGAAGATGACTTGATGCGTATCTTTGCTGGTGACCGCGTCGTAAATATGATGCGTGCCATGGGCCTTAAAGAAGATGAAGCCATTGAGCATAAAATGGTCTCAAAATCAATTGAAAATGCCCAAGGTAAAGTAGAAAGCCGCGATTTTGATGCGCGTAAAAATCTGTTGAAATATGATGACGTCGCCAATGAGCAGCGTAAAGTGATCTATGGTCAGCGTGATGACTTGCTAGCAGAGATGGACTTGCTTGAAGCCATTGAGATTATGCACGAAGAAGTTTATAACGCCATGATTAACCAGTTTATTCCGCCAGGTTCTATCGATGACCAATGGAATATTGATGGCTTAGAAGACGAGCTTGAAAATGAATTTAAGATTGCGATGCCGATCAATGATTGGCTCGATGAAGATCGCCGCTTAGATGAAGAAGGGTTGCGTGCCAAAATCATCCAAACAGCTATCGATCGCTATCATAGCCGCCGTGAGCAGATGGGTGAAAAAGATGCTGCTCAGCTTGAGCGTCACTTTATGCTACAGAGCTTAGACAAGCATTGGAAAGAGCATTTGACCCAAATGGATCAGCTGCGTAAAGGCATTCATCTGCGTGGTTATGCACAGAAAAACCCTGAGCAAGAATATAAGCGTGAATCATTTGAGCTGTTCCAAATGATGCTTGGCGCAATTAAATCTGAGACCGTTCAAGATTTATCACGTGTCCATATTCCGACTAAAGAAGAGCTAGAAGCGCTGGAAATACAGCAGCGTGAGAATGCTGCTCATATGCAAATGCAGTTCGAGCATAGTGATATTGATAATATGGATAGCGGAGCTGAAAAAGCCGCCGCGCAAAATCGTAATCTTGCTGGTAGTGCGGTCGCAGGTGCTATTGTGGGTAGTGGTAATAATGCCAATGAGGCAGACCCATACGCTGGTATGAATATCAGTCGTAACGCCCCATGCCCTTGTGGTTCAGGTCTTAAGTACAAGCAATGTCATGGTAAAATATAGCATTCATAAACGAATATTGATAATAAAAAGCTAAGCATTGCTGCTTATATATCTTTAATATTCGTTAGTCTCAAAAGCCCTTATCTACTTTAGATAAGGGCTTTTCTGTATTTGCTCATATTCTTTGTCTCTAAATCATCTTGAATCGACTATATTATTTGTAGATAGTAAAGTTGACTCTTCACAAACGTGTTGGCTATATTTCGTATTGATTACTTACAAATTCAACATAGGCGTGAATTTATGGACACGTTATAGTGTTTAACATATTCATTGGGGAAAGTGTTATGACTATAGAATTATTAAAAAAATTGCGTACTTCTGTGGCGCTGACTGGCTTACTTGCTGGCGTTCTGACGCTTAGTGCTTGTCAACAACAGTCAGAGACAGAAGCGGGTATAGATGATGGTGCTCATAGCGAAGAAACGGTACCGATGTCCGCTGAACCTGCTGAGCCTAATGAGGTGGTTGTCGATACAGCGGATGCATCGCTTAGTGAAGTACAGGATGATACCGTAGCTTCGGTCAATAGTGGCGTCAGTCAAATAGCCTATCTGTGCTCACCCGAGCTGAAAGTTAATGCAACTTATAAAGAAGATGCCAAACAAGTAGTCATCGCGACTGATACGGGTACGGTGACATTAAATAAAACCAATGATGCCAGTAATCCAGAAGTGTTCGAAGTAGCAACTGCTATTGATGGTAGTCAGGGCTTTACCCAGTGGCGTGTAGCACACGAAGCGCGTGAGACGGGTGTGATGCGTACAGCAGGTACAGATGCGGCGAACGTCAGCACTTATGAATGTAAAAAAACCTCATAATAAGTAAGCAATCAAGAAAAAAGCAACGATAACGTTGCTTTTTTTTATGTCTAGTTTTAATGAGTCAGAAAAATTATTTATGAGGAGTGGCACTAGACTCATGTGCCAAAAATCCCTCTTCTTTCACATCTAATTCTTCATGCTTAAGCACTACTTGGATACTATCTGTATGGGTATGAGTGGTTTTATTGATATCGATTTCTTGGATAGCATAAGTGTCTTTAGTAATAGTAGCCACTTGACGTGATAGGACAATTTCAATCGGTTCATCACCAATTTCGATCTGTTTACCATTCACGATAACGACCGCCTTGCTATCTAACGATGGCTCGACATGGCGTAATATATCCTTTTCATCATAATTGCCTGACAATAAGTCCTGACTTTTCGCATCGTGGTATTCAGTGCGAATAGTAATATATTCTTCTACCAACTCAATAGGCACGTCAATAGTTTTGGTACGAGCATGCTTGGTCACCGTTACTTTACCGACATCTAAACGCTCTTTATTGATGACAGGACGCTCTTCTAATAGCTCCAAGTGTCCAACATTATGATTGCTCTTATCTATGTCATTACTGCTTATATCATTACTCTCTATGTCATAATCTACTGTGCCATTATTACTATCAATTGGGGAAGTTATAGCGTTTGGTGTCACTTGCTTGTTATGTAAACCCTCTTTTAGAAAGCTATCGTTCTGGATGCTGTCGTCGTGATTGGTAGTCATCATAATGTCCTTATCTTTAAGAAATAATCGTTATACAATATTTAAAAGTCGTTTTTGCAGATTTTGCAAGGTTAGCATTATCAGATGTCATTAAGTATTTTTAATTCCTAAGTATTTTTGAGTATAGTAAGCAAAAAAAGACCAGAGGCATGCTCTGGTCTTAATTCACTAAGTAAAAATACTTAGCTGCTTATTACGGTCATATATTGCTCGGCAATCTTACTTTTTAATGAGAGCCAAACAGTATGACGGTTTAGCGTATTACATACCACGAGCGCGGCGTACGTCTTCTGCAGTAATACCATCACGGTCGATTATGTTACCTTCGCGGTCTACTACGTTACCATCGCGATCGATATCCAATTCTTCACGTTGGATAGTCTCAACGATAGTTTCAGTATGACGTTCAGTGGTTTTACCGACATTCACTTCTTCAGATACGTAAGTGTCTTTACCAACGCGGGCACGTTCAGCCTCTAGTTCAACCTCAATGGTTTGATTACCATCAATGTCACCGATACGGCGATCTGTTGGACGATCTACGTTAGTACGCTGGATATTAGCATGCTCTTCTTCTAGTTCAACATCGACATTACGCTCTTCGGTCACTATATGCTTACCAACTTTAACCAAACCTGCCACGATACGATCTTTATTGACGGTCAAGCGCTCTTCTAATAGCTCTAGTGTGTTTGGTGCGTCATAGGCATGGTCTGCAATCTCCATACGCTCTGCAACTGGAACAGTATCAGCGACAAATGCTTGACGATCCTTTTGATACTGATCTTTGTAGCTATACTGATAATCATGGTCATATACTTCCATGGCATCGACTTGAGCCTTGGTCAAGCTGTCAAAGAATACGTCATCACCAACGATACGTGCCAGACCTGCTGGTACTAATACTTCTTTTGAGCTGAACCAGCCGCCTGCATCAACGATCAAATAACGAATGCGACCAGTGGTATCTTCTACTAATGCACCTTCAATTTTACCGATTTTTTCTTCATTGACGCCGTAAGCAGTTTTACCTGTTGGGTCATAATAATCATCACCGATTAAATCTTTATGAGTAGCTTGGATATCCTTTAAACGAATTAGTTGGCTCATTGTTGTCTTCCTTTTTTATGAGTTAATCATTATTAATTATTTTAAAAACAATCGTTGTTTTGGAAAAGTTAAATTTCTAGTAAAAATATTTTTATAATAAAGTGTGTAGCAAGCCATGTGAGTAGCCTCTACATCGACTTGTAAGAATCTTAACATCATGATTTTCGATGAGATATATGAGCAAGGTAGCAAAGTGTGCGCTTGAAGTAATTGCGTGTAATAGGCTGTAAGTGG
The DNA here is from genome assembly GCF_016107535.1 of Psychrobacter cibarius. GTDB lineage: Bacteria > Pseudomonadota > Gammaproteobacteria > Pseudomonadales > Moraxellaceae > Psychrobacter > Psychrobacter cibarius. The sequence continues at coordinate 109,158 of NZ_JABASQ010000002.1, forward strand.
CATAACATAGCTGGGGTCAAAGATTAACGTGTCTTTACACAGAGCAATATTCCTAGCTTATTTAAGAGTCATAGACACGGAAAAACCGCAAAGCAAATAGCGATGCGGTTCCTGATATTTTGAAAATTTTATAATAAATGATAATGATAAAAGCTAATTTAACATATCAATCGATTAATTAATCTGCTTGAGTATCAAGCAAGTTCAATAGCAACAGCCACGGCTTCACCGCCACCAATACAAAGTGTCGCAACGCCTTTTTTGCCGCCAGTACGCTTGAGAGAGTTGATAAGCGTGATCAAGATACGAGCACCTGAACAGCCTACTGGATGACCGAGTGCACAAGCGCCGCCTTCGACGTTTACTTTAGCATGGTCGATTTTTAGCTCGTCCATCGCCGCCATGGTTACCATTGCAAACGCTTCGTTGATTTCCCATAGGTCAACATCAGCGACTGACCAATCAGCACTAGCCAATACTTTTTCAATTGCACCAATCGGAGCAATGGTAAATTCGCTTGGGTGACGAGAGTTTGATGCGGTTGCAACGATACGCGCTTGATAATCAAGGCCTTCAGCTTTCGCTTGCGATTCTTTCATGACCACAACCGCTGCCGCACCGTCTGAGATTGAGCTGGCGTTTGCTGCCGTGATGGTGCCATCTTTGGCGAAGGCTGGACGTAGAGTAGGGATACGCTCAGCATTAGCAAGCGCTGGTTGCTCATCGGTATCGACGGTTTGCTCGCCTTTACGGGTTTTAAAAGTCACTGGCGTGATTTCATCTTTGAAGTGGTCGTCTTTGATAGCAGTGAGCGCACGATTTAGCGATTCGATAGCAAACGCATCCATTTGCTCACGGGTATAGCCTTTTTCATCGGCCATTTCCTGTGCGAACATACCCATCAGTTTGCCAGTTTCAGCATCTTCCAAACCGTCTAGGAACATATGATCTTTGACTTCTTTATGTCCCATACGGTAGCCGCCACGTGACCCTGGCATAATGTATGGCGCATTAGTCATTGATTCCATGCCACCAGCGACTGCCACATTGAAACTACCTGCTTTGATGCCGTCATGTGCTTGCATGACTGCTTTTAGCCCTGAACCACAAAGCTTGTTAATAGTGACAGCGCCAGTTGCATCAGATAAACCTGCATTACGCATCGCTTGACGCGCAGGACCTTGACCCAAGCCTGCGGTCAAGATACAGCCCATAATGACTTCATCAATACTATCGACTGCCACACCTGAGCGTTCGACAGCGGCTTTAATAGCAGCGCCACCAAGTTCCGTTGCGCTCATATCTTTTAGTGCGCCTTGGAAGCCGCCCATTGGAGTACGTGCGCCGTTTAAAATTACAATTGCATCATTTGACATCGTTATTATTCCTTTTTACGTATTTTAAATGAGTTTGTTTTAATTAAAACCAAACGCGGACTAGATAGCATCTTTTAGGCTCAATAACTGCGGGCTTTATGCTAGCTCATCTAAGCGAATGCGTACTACTTTATCAGTAATGGTCTCTAATTTTTCAATTTTTTCGATGGCTAGATTCATCTGACTTTCGACCACGGGCAGCGTCAAGATAATAACCGGAACTTGACCAACTTTGTGCGCAGGTTTTTGTAAAATCGCATCGATATTGATACCAGCATCGCTTAGAATGCGAGTAATATCTGCCAAGACACCAGGGCTATCATAAGCATGTACGCGCAGATAATAACCGGTAATCATCTGCTCAGCGCGCAATATGGGCGTGTCTGATAGCTGCTCAGGGATAAATGCTAAATGCGGCACATGGTGACCGTGGTTGTTTTGATTACTGTTGCTTTCATCGTTACTGTCTTTGCTACCTAGAACACGCACCAAATCCATCACATCGGCCATTACCGCAGAAGCGGTTGCGCCAGCACCAGCACCATCACCGCAATATAGCGTCTGTCCAAGCGGATGAGAGTTGACCAGTACGGCGTTTTTTACGCCATTGACGTTGGCGAGTAACGCATCCTGCGGAATGAGCGTTGGGTGCACGCGCAGCTCGATACCAGAAGCCTCATCATTACCTTGACCATCACGGCGTACGGCAAAGCCCAAATGCTTGATACGGTAGCCAAGCTCTTCCGCATAGTTGACGTCTTGTAAGGTGATACCAGTGATGCCTTCACAGTAGACCTTATCAAATTGCAGCGGAATACCAAAGGCGATAGAGGCGAGTAATGCCAGTTTATGAGCCGCATCAATACCTTCGACATCAAAAGTCGGATCTGCTTCTGCATAACCCAATTCTTGTGCTTCGCTCAACACGTCGGCAAACGGGCGACCTTTGTCACGCATTTCGGTCATGATAAAGTTGCCAGTACCGTTGATGATACCTGCTAGCCAATCGATTTTATTGGCAGCGAGCGCTTCGCGCATTACCTTAATGATAGGGATACCGCCTGCGACTGCTGCTTCATAAGCGACATGGACGTTATGCTCTTCAGCAAAGGCAAAGATTTCGTTGCCATGTTCTGCCAATAGCGCCTTATTTGCAGTCACCACATGCTTGCCGTTTTTAATGGCGTGCATAATTACGTCTTTGGCAAGGGTCGTACCGCCAATCACCTCGACGACGATATCGACATTGTCGCTTGCAGCAGTTGCCATCAAGTCACTGTTTTGCATAATATTGGGATCAATATCATCACGATGACGGCGCGTACCAACTTCGGTAATGATAATGTCGCGTCCGCTACGGCGTTTTAGCTCACTTAAGTTGTCATTGATTAGATTGATCACGCCCGTTCCGACGGTGCCCAGACCAAGTATCGCTAGTTTGATGGAATTACTCACAGTATCCTCAAGAGGTTAAATATAATGAACCAATGGTAACGCTGTCACAGAGTCAAATGCACATGCGCTACTAGCTGTAGTAGTTGCGTGCATTTTGACAGTCGCAGCTTTATCGATTTTTCATTACAGTTGAATAAAAAATACTCAAATAAAAAGTATGCTGCTGATTTTTCATAGCGCTTTATCGTATCATACCGACAAGCAGTTGTGACGTCTACACAATGTCGCCACCGTCATAGATATCACAAATACCTGAAAAAATAATAAATTTTAGCTAGCACCGACAGCTTGAGCCAACTCCGCCGCAGGTAGATAGCCGCCTACTTGCTGACCAGATTCTGTAAAGATAGCGGGAGTACCACGCACACCAAGTTTTGCACCCAGTGCCATGTGTTCTTGTACAGGGCTGGCACAGCTAGGCGCTTGTACATCAGCGCCCATTTTTCCTTGATTCATTGCCGCCTTACGATCTTGACTACACCAAATGGCTTCCATTTTTGGCACCGATTCCTGACTGCGCGGCCATGCCAAATAACGTACTTCGATACCACGTGCATTGATATCATCCATCTCTTCATGCAGTTTACGACAATAACCACAGTCTGCATCGGTAAAGGCATAGACCACTGACTTCGTTTCGCCTATGGCTGGATAAATCACCATGTCTTTTTTATCGACGGCTTTTAGGGCTTCTTGTGCGGTACTAGCAACCAATGCCGCACTGATATCGACAGGCAGAGCCTCACCAACAGCAATAATCTGACCTTGGATAATGTGTTTGCCAGACTTATCAGTAAAGAAAGAAGGCAGTCCTTCCACTGTGACCCAATAAATACCATCCATATCTGTTGGTACGGCTGAAATGATATTTTCTTCAATACCGGACGTATTCAAATTCGCCTGCAACGCCTTTACCACGGCAGCATCGCTATTATCGGATGCCTTACTCGTACTGGTTTTAGCATCGGTATTATTGACGATACTGGTGTTGCTAGTCGCATCTGCTGCATTGTTTGAGCAGCCCGTAGCAACCACAACAAGCAGTGCACTCATCATAAAGCGAGATAAATTATTTCGAGAAAAGCGGTTTTGAGCAAAGGTGTTTTTTGCAATCGGGGATGACATATATAGGTGTCCTGTAGGCATCGTGCCTAATCGTGAAGTCGTTTTAAGAAAAATGATACTAAATTTCCATATAAAGCAATACGTAGCGATATTGTCTTAAAGGTTTAAAATTAAAAGGTTTTTTTACAATTTAATAATTATAAAAGGTAAGTAATCATGTCGCCTATATTAACATATTTATGGCAAATAACAGCCACAGGCTATGAGGTGATATAGGGAGGTTAGGGTAGCAATAATAGTAGTAGGCATAAACGTCAATTCAAAAAAATAAGATACATTCGTACTATTTAATATCGACGCTTGCCCTTGTAGTCTACGGCTAATAACAGTGTTTTTATAAAAATTCCTATAAAACTATTGGTATCAGTTATTTTTAACCCTTTATTTCAATAAATTTTTGCTAAGGAGTACACATGGCAGGTGCCAGTTTATTAACCCTACTTGATGATATCAGTGTGATATTGGATGATGTTTCCGTCATGACCAAAGTCGCTGCTAAAAAAACCGCTGGTGTATTGGGCGATGATTTGGCGCTCAACGCAGAACAGGTCACGGGTGTCAAAGCCAATCGTGAGCTACCAGTGGTCTGGGCGGTTGCCAAAGGCTCATTTATTAATAAACTTATTCTAGTACCAGCGGCACTCTTGATTAGTGCTGTTTATCCACCGCTGGTCACTTTTTTACTAATGTGTGGTGGTTTGTTTTTGGTTTATGAAGGCGCTGAAAAAGTCATTCATCGATTTTGGCCACATGCTTTGCCGCATGATGAGGAGCAAAATGCTCGTCGGCAAGCCAATGCTGATGAGACTATAGATTTGGTCGCTTTTGAAAAGGAAAAGATCAAAGGTGCAGTACGTACGGATTTTATTCTGTCAGCTGAGATTATCGTAATTGCCTTGGGATCAACGGCAAGCGCCACTTTGTTAGAACGAAGCTTGGTGCTGTCTATTTTAGCCATCGGTATTACGATTGGTATTTATGGCTTGGTTGCTGGTATCGTGAAGATAGACGATGCAGGTCTGCATTTAATGGAACAAGAAGGGGCGTTCAAGCAAAAATTGGGCAAGTTAATGTTTGCAGCGGCACCCAAACTGATGAAGTTTCTATCTATCGCTGGCACGTTGGCAATGTTTTTAGTAGGCGGTGGTATCTTAGTACACGGTATCGGCTTTTTACATCATGGAGTAGAGGATATCGCTGATTTAACGGGTATCTTTGAAAGCTTAACGACAACGGTATTAAACGGCGTCATTGGTTTTATCATTGGCGCTGCGGTTGTGGCTATCTTCACAGTTATTAGTAAAATTCGTGGAAAGGACGACACAGCGTCATCTGCACACTAAGTCGGTTACCTGTGCTTTAGCTTTATATTTTTTGTCATTTTATTTCGTAAAAAAGCCCCAAAGTTGCTGACAACTTTGGGGCTTTTGCGTTGGGCGTTATACGATTAACTTTCGCTATTTGAGTCATCAGCTTCTAGCTTTTCAGCTTGCGTGGGCTTTTTATGCTCCGTTTTAGGCTTACGGCTACGTGCCTTTGGTACTTTTGGTGTGGTCAAATTAAACATACCAGTTTGCGGCAGCAGTTGTTCAGCCACATTCTCAATCATGTTTTTATAACTGGCAATCGTGGTTTTTGACTTAGCAGCCTGACTGTCGTCTTTGCCCGCTTCTTTGGTATTGATAAGTTGCTCTACCTTAGGCTCATCTGCTGGCTTAGTTTTTTCAACGTCAGCCTCTTGAGTATTAGCCTCTTGAATGTCAGCAGCTTCGCTATCGTCATGTGCCCCGTCAATCTTTTCAGCTGCTACATGCTCAGCCATAACAGTGCCTTCATTCGACGGCTCGTTAGTTGCTTCTACTAGGGCTTGATCTGCTTCTAGTAATTGTTCGCTGTCAGCACTGATATTATTAGCCTGAGCTTGATTGGCTAGAGCATTTGCCTCAACATCATGAGCATCCACATTGTTATCATCATGTTCAATAACCGCTTGCTCAGTATCAGTCGTCTGTTCGGTCGGTAGACTCAACACTGCGGGCTCCTGATAACTAGGATGTTGACCACGTGGATCGTTGCCAGCACGCTTACCAATGGCGCGTGGTTCGACGTCTGTTTTACCTTGCGTTGCCGCAAATTGACTGACCGCTTGTGTCATCGTTTCAAAGCGCGTCAGGTAATCTGCCGCCAATGGCTGATAGCCATAGTTGCTAAAGTCGAAATTGCTATCCTCAACTTTGGTATCAGCAGTCGGTGTGACGCTCGTTTCAATGTTGGCTGATTTGTTAGCTGATTTTGCTTGCTGCGTATGTGCATCGATAGCAGCAATAAAGCAACTAATGACACCGTCATTTTTCAAACGACTTTCTGCATCTGCCAATGCTTGACGAACAAAATCACCAACGGTGCCACGAATAGTCGATGCGCTTACCACTGCAGGCTCAGATACTGGTGGTTGTTGAGTTGCTTGCACTTGCTGACTACGAACCACACGTGGATCATTACTAGCCTGACCAAACTTCTCAGCAGTCACGTAGCGTTTGGCAAACAATGCTTCGTGCGTTAACGCCAGTGCTGAGTTGTTTTTATCATTTGCGCTATGACTGTCATTGGCATTGCTAAAATCGGCGTCACTGTCGGTAGTAACGTCAACAGTGTCACTATTCGCTTTTTCTGTGGATTCTGATTCTGGCTGCTTTGGTGTTATTGCTACGCTGTCCACGTCGGTATCCACAGATTTTGAATGGTCAGCTTGGTCTTTGGTAACGCTGTTAGATGTTGGTTGCTCATCTATAGCAGGTTTCTTGACAGTAGCGTTACTGTCTGTTTTCGGGGCATTATTTTGTCCCTTGTCCTCAGTGGTGCTAACGTTAACCTCATCAACATTAACATCATGAGTCGCTACAGTGCCTTCGTCGTTACCCTTCACAGCAGCTGTTTCAGGAGCAATTTTTTTGTCATTGCTCTGCTGATTATCACTTTGCTGTGTATTAGCTTCTTTTTTACAGCTTTCTTTATCAACATCATTTACTGATTTTTGCTTTTCAGTAGATTGAGACTTTGTCTGTATAGACTTACTGTCATCTAGAGACAAGTGCACGACTTCTGGTGATTTCAGCTCAACAGGTGCTTCATTGACCTGTAGCACGACTTCATTAGGATCTTGACTTCGACGCGTGTTAGAGTGATTTTTTCGGCCGTTCGCACCTGTCGTCGCTTGCTGATTGGGTTGCTTAATGTTTTCAGCTGTTAGTGTCTCGCCGCGCTCTAACTTGCCACGTGAGCCGCGTTGACTATGCGATTTACGCTTCGCACGAGTTTGCTCATCTGCCGTATTACTGTCTTTATCAGCATCATCATTGCGCTCGTTTGCATGGTGGCTACTGTCTTGACGACTGCTGTTTTGCTGATTATTGTCTTGACGATTGTTGCGGTTGCGCTCATTCGTGCGTCTGGTATCCTGTTGACGTTTGTTTTGATTGTCAGCCTGCTTGTCATCAGCGTTATTTGCCGCATTATTTGAGGTGTTGTTCTCGGTATCGCCGCTTACTTCATTGCTCGACTCTTCTGCCTGATCTTTTCTTTGACGAGGTTTAGAAGATCTAGATTTACGTGGCTTACGTCTTCTTCTATCTTCATTACTGCTATCATCATCGGTGTCGCTGTCTGAGCTACGACGTGCTTGTTGACGATTGGCATTGTTGTCGGCCGGTTGTTCGTTATTTTTCTGACTGTTCTGCTGATTTGCTGGTACGTTGTTCGATGCACCCGTTGATGTATTACTCAGAGCACTGCTATCCACTTGTCCAAATGAGCCTAAGCTTTGTGCGCCATTATTTACTAGTGCTTCAATGGCTTCTGCTGCATCACGACTACTGACGCTAGGCGTCGTTGAGGCTTGTGGTGCTTGCGCAAATAGGTTTGATAACCACGCCACTGCTTGTGGCTGGGCCGCTGTCTCAACATGTGCAGGAGCTGTAGTTGCTGCTACTGGAGCAACAGGGGCAGGGGCTGCCACACTCTGGTTGTTGTTTGCTTGTGGCGCGCGCGCCGATGAAACGTTGGTCGTATTTTTATTGTTGCGATGGTCGTTGCTGTGTTTACTATGCTCAGCTGTACTGGTCGGTTTGTTTGATTGGCTAGTAGTATCAGTATCGTTGCTCGCTACCTGACGTGGCTGGCGCGTTGGCTGTTGCTCTGGACGCTCTTTTTCAGCCGTTTGCCAGTCAACTTCATAACCCAAATCGCTATGTTCTTGGGCTGTATCCGTAATACGCTCATAACTTGAAGGCGCAAAGCCATCACGGTTAAAGTGTAGTTTAAAGTTAGGCGACTCTAAATGCGCGTGTGGCAAAATCGTGATACGCGTGCCACTGTCTTGCTCAAGATAAACTAAGGCATCACGTTTTTCGTTTAATAAGAAGGCGGCGATATCTGTTGGAACTTCTGCTTGTACTTCGCCTTGACGCTCTTTTAGCGCGATTTGTTCGATCTGACGCATAATTGATAGTGACAATGAGCGCAAGTCACGAATCATGCCGTTACCATGGCAGCGTGGGCAGATATAGCCGGTTGATTCTTCTAGCGATGGACGTAGACGCTGACGGCTCATTTCCATCAAACCAAACTTAGAAATATCACCAAATTGCACGCGTGCACGGTCATATTTGGTGGCATCAATCAGACGTTTTTCGACTTCTTTTTGATGCTTATTGTCATTCATATCAATAAAATCAATGACAATCAAACCACCCATATCACGCAAACGTAGCTGACGGGCAATTTCATCGGCTGCTTCTAGGTTGGTATGATACGCAGTTTCGGCAACGTCTGAACCTTTGGTCGACTTGGCTGAGTTGATATCGATAGAGACTAGTGCTTCAGTTTGATCAATAACGATTGAGCCGCCTGATGGCAAACGCACTTCACGTTGATACGCGGTTTCGATCTGTTTTTCGATATTAAAGCGCGAAAACATGGGCTCATAATCGGTATATTTGCGTAGCTTTTCTGCTTGTTTTGGCATAACCGCATCGATAAATCCTGCCGCTTCAATGTAAGCGTTTTCGTTATCGATCCAAATTTCAGCGATATCATCACGTAGGTAATCACGGACAGCACGGGTTACGACGCCTGCTTCTTGATGTACCAAGCGCGGTGACGGATATTTCTGGTTTTGTTCTTGAATGGCTTGCCAGATATTCAGCAAGTGGTTTAAATCATGCTGCAAGTCCTCTTGAGTTTTACCAATACCCGCGGTACGAATGATGACACTCATACCTTTTGGCAAATCAAGATTGCTTAGCATACGCTTCATGTCTTCACGAAGTTTGCCCGAGATTTGACGTGAGATACCGCCGCCACGAGGGTTGTTTGGCATCAATACCAAATAGCGACCTGCTAAAGAGACATACGTCGATAGGGCAGCGCCTTTATTGCCGCGCTCCTCTTTTTCGACTTGGACGATTAATTCATCGCCTTCTTTGATCAGTTTTTTGATATTTTCGTCACGTGGATTACCGCTTAAGTATTCAGCAGAGATTTCACGAATGGGTAAAAAACCTTGGCGCTGTGAGCCATATTCGACAAACACCGCTTCAAGCGATGGCTCGACACGGGTCACATGACCTTTATATATATTGGATTTTTTTTGTTCACGAGTACGGTTTTCAAGATCGAAATCGTAAAGATGATTGCCTTTACATAAGGCGACACGAATTTCTTCGTTTTGAGTAGCGTTGATCAAAATGCGTTTCATATTTGTATCCTATGAGTACGCATAACAACGACGAGACGGGCTTTAGAGCGCAATGGCAAGTATGGCTAATATTTAAATTAGCATGGGCAGATGTTAATCAACGATAGAACGTAAATCATGGGTTAATAAAGCACTTGGGCTTTGTCAATGGCTTGTTTTTTACCTAAAGTGTGTTAGCAAAACTAACGTAAATATAAAATTTATAGGGTGTAAGGCTATCTATTTATATCCTATTATTGATAGGTTTGGTACAAATATTAATGCGTCAGCATGCGATTCAGTTTTACTATCAGCAAGCTTTATTGGTAGTCATGCCAGCTTACTTTGTAAGAGCAGGCGACGGGCAGTGACGAGATTCAATATACTGATATTCAAAAGGCGTTGTGCTGCTGCAATCCATCCATCAAAGTCTAGCAATAATATCGCTGTTATAAATACCATTATATGAAATGGTGATATTCAGCAATTATTTGTTTAGGTAAAGCAATTGGTCACTCTTTATTTATCGTTCTTTCTGGTATAACGTCAATAATATCTTGGGTGTTTTACGGTTAGGTGTCGCGGCTCCGGTGATCAGCGGGGCGTACTTGGCAAACAGAATAAATGACCAAACTATCGGTGTGGTGCTGTATTCATATCTTTTTTATCGTTATCTGTTTGACCACCAATACGTAGGCAGCTATCGATATACTTCTCGATCCTAATGCTAAACAACCCATACTTGCTCAACTACACTTGCGTAAAGGACCGCCAGATAACCAGTCATTAAATCATGAATAATTATCAAATAAAGTCGTTGTCATGCAGGTTGTGAGTCAATGTAGTGTCATTATCGGTCAATAAACAGGCATTTAGCCAAACTTATCAACGCTGAATTTATGAACACAAAGGTATTTAGTGTCACTATTTATTCTATGGTACTGAGTAAAGTCAGTACGATACTTTCATTTTACAATTTATGGGGACATATCTATAAATATCTACAAGTGATATTTCTAAACAGATACTGCGCCCTAAAATCCGATTAAACATACAATGTTGGCAGGGTATACCGCTAATACCTTTTCACTAAAAGTTCGTAAAAATGGTAATGCACTATTTAGAACAACAACAATGATTATTGCTCCAGTCTCTGCTTAATTGTCGCTCAACATGCTAAACTATAGCAAATCTTTCTGTAAATACCTAACTAAAAATGACGAAGCCAAAAATGACTGACGACGCACCTACCCATGAAGCCCCTGCTATTTTTAATAGTAAAACACGCCCGCAAAGCGCTGATGATGAAATCAGCAACTTTGGTAAGGTAAATTATCTTGAAGTAACCCGCCATCAACACGATCAGCGCTTGGACAATTTCTTACTGAACCGTTTAAAAGGTTTGCCAAAACCGCATATCTATAAAATGATTCGCTCAGATGAGATTCGGGTCAATAATAAACGCTGCAAAGCGCATGATAGAGTACAGCGTGAAGACGTGGTACGTATCGCGCCAGTGGTACTTGCTACCCGCGAAAAACCAATTATCAGTGCCGAGTTTGCTAAAAGCTTGTTAGCGCGCGTAGTATATGAAGACGAAGGAATGCTAGTGCTGAATAAGCCTTCTGGCATCGCCGTTCACGGTGGTAGTGGTTTGGACTTTGGTGTTATCGAAGCCATGCGTGAAGTGACAGGTAAAAAATACCTAGAGCTGATACATCGCATTGATAAAGACACCTCAGGTCTATTGATGATTTCTAAAAAACGCTCAGCGCTAAAAGCGTTGCAACAGCATCTCGTCGATAAAACTATCCAAAAGCATTACTTATGTATCGCCAAAGGTCAGCCAGCATTAAATGAGCAACGCATTGATGCCTCATTGCTACGCTATACAGTTGCTAGTGGTGAACGCCGCGTCAAAGTAGATGCGCAAGATCCGCAATCTAAAGACAGCCAGACGGATATCGTCGTTCATGGTCGTTTTATGATTGCTGATCAGCCAGTTAGTTTAATTGAAGCCAAACCACTGACCGGTCGCACTCATCAAATCCGTGTGCATTTGGCTCATATTGGTCACGCTATCTTGGGTGATGATAAATATAATGTGCATGATAAATCAGGCGTCCATCGCCTGTGTCTGCATGCGTGGCGTTTAGACATTCCAGGCTATGAAACTATTACTGCACCGCTACCAGATGACATGGCAGATTGGTTGCCAGAGCAAGTTAAATTGCCTGAATAAGTCGCCAAATAAAATTTTTAAGCATTAACTTTAAACGTCACGAACGCTTATTTTTCTTAATAAGTCGCCGTGACGTTTTCGTATCTACCATTTATTATTGATATTCGTTAAGGTCTATTTATGAGCAATCAATCTGTCGCTAGTATCTCTAGCGCTTCCAAAGGAACTCAGTTATCAGCCAGTCATCGTTTAGCGGATAAGACGCTGATTATTTTTGATTGGGATGGGACGCTGATGGATTCCATTGGATTAATCGTTGAGTCAATGCATGTGGCAGGAGAGGCGCATGGTTTTCAGACGACCGATAAAGCAGTACAAGACATCATTGGGCTGAGCTTAATGAATGGCATTGAGATTTTGTATCCGCAAGCCAATGACACGCAAAAGCTTGCGATTCAGCAAAGCTACGCAGATCACTATATTGCCAATAGTCACAGTACGCCGCTTTTTGCGCCGATAGAAGGGATGTTGCAGACCCTACAAGCCCAAGGTAAAAGCCTCGCGGTTGCAACTGGTAAAAAGCGAAAGGGCTTAGACCGCGTATTAGATGCTTCAGAGAGCCACCATTATTTTGTGATGACCCGCTGTGCCGATGAGGCAGGCTCAAAACCTGACCCGCAGATGTTGACCGATATTTTGGATTATACGCAGCAGCAAATCGCCGATGCTGTTTTCATCGGTGACAGTATCTACGATATCCAAATGGCAACGAGACTGGGCATGACCAGTATTGCGGTGACTTATGGTACAGCTAGCAGTAGCGAACTTGCCGCACAGCAACCCACCTATCAGGTTGACACGCCACAAGCGTTGGCTGAGCTACTATGTGCTTAACTAAAAGCACTTAAATAAAAATCTTTTTAGATGCTAAAATTATAATAAAAAAAGGATTTATCGATAATAACGATAAACCCTTTTTACTTGGAGACGATAATGTTTATTTTCTTTATTTTTGAGCACTATCCTTCTGAGCACTATCCTTTTCAATAGCGCCTTTTTCGATGTTGTCTTTTTCAATTGCTTCTTCCAACTCAGCGCCTTCTAGTAACGCAAAAGAGGATTCAATGATTTTGTCTGCATCGAGCTGATACTCATACCAGTTGCCCATGACACCAGCCAGCTCATCAAGACCTTCTTTTCTTAGTGCTGAAAATAGCTGAATGCTACAGTTCAATCCCAGTTCTTTTAGTCTTTTACGAGTATTAAGTAACGCATTTTTAGATGCGCCATACTTTAGCTTATCTGCTTTGGTTAACAAGATATGCACCGGTAGTTCGCCATCATTTGCCCAACGTAGCATTTGCTCATCAAAGAATTTCAATGGATGACGAATATCAGTCATGAGCACCAAACCTGCAAGGCTTGAGCGCGCCACCAAGTATTCTTCTAGCTCAACCTGCCATTCTTTTTTCATCTCAAGCGGTACCGCTGCGTAGCCATAACCTGGCAAATCCACCAAACGTCTATCAGCATCACCAATACTAAAAAAGTTAATCATCTGCGTACGACCAGGCGTTTTAGATGAGCGTGCCAGTTGGCGTTGGTTGGTTAAGGCATTAATAGCAGAGGATTTACCTGCGTTTGAGCGTCCTGCAAAGGCAACTTCTAAGCCCATATCGGGTGGGCAGAGACGAAAAGTAGGCGCTGACATCATAAACTCAGTTTGCTGAATTTTTTGACGAGATTTAGTGTTGAACAATGCATGTTCGGCGGCGACATCAGTAAACGGGGTACTCATAAATGGCTCATTAATCTTTAAGAAATTGGATACGGTTATAAAATTTTAATCAACTGGTTGTCGAGAAGACAGTGCATTAGACAAAAAATCGTTACGAATTTATTCATCATAACTTTCAATGTTTATTGGTCATAAACACAGTCATTTCAAGTTATCGACTATTCTATACTATTACTTATCTTACTTATTGAAATAACTATGATTAGCATCACATAAATAACAGAATACCATTAAAATAAGCGCTCATTAGAGCAAGTTGCCGCTTTTATTCATGCGTTACCAAAGCCAAACTATATTTATCTATATTTATACGACATACATTGTTACAATGTTTAATAAGATATACTGAACGAACGATGTTTAATAGCAAGTTTGATTAAACGAGAGAAGCATCAAAAGGAGGTGTTCTATGGTTTCAATCAATGCACTTTTTAGCCAGACCTACCGAGTTTTAATAGGTAGCGGAGCGGTATTACTGCTCAGTAGTGCCATCATGACTAGCGCTAATGCTGCTGATATTGCAGCCACCTATGATAACTCATGTGCTGCCTGTCACGATAGTGGTGCGCTGAACGCCATCAAAAAAGGTGATAGTGCCAAATGGCAACAGCTTATCAAACAAAAAAGCATGCCGACACTTATCAATTCCGTTAAAAGTGGTATGACGCAGATGCCTGCTGGTGGTCTTTGTAACAGTTGTAGCGACGATGATTATCGTAAGCTGATTGAGTACATGAGTAAGTGAGACGCTGACCGATAAAGCAACACAATACGACATACTATAAAACAACTTAAAAAAGCGCTGGGTTTTTTAGCCTGTAAGCGCTTTTTGTTTTTTGTTGGCATACTTGTCTATGTGTTAGAAAAACTGATGGATGTGACGATTAAGTAGGCAAATGCTACAAAGTCTTGCTATAATAATCGAAAATAAACCCTGATGTTAGTAAGTACTTTCAGACTGCTTGTGGCCAAGACCTTAAAACATATACCTACCTAACCAATAGTAGGGTGGTTTATATGAGGTATCTTATCAGTGCAATCACTCTAAATAATGCTTACGCCGAGCTAGTAGGATTTGTATCAATGAAAAAGTTAATCGCTGCTGCCAGCTTATGCGTTGCAAGTTTCAGCGTACAAGCTGCTATTATTGTTCCTGAGTACGACGTCAATGCTGGTAAGCAAATTGCAGAAACGGTTTGTGCTGCTTGTCATGGTGTTGATGGTGTGAGTGTTGTCCCTGCGCAGCCTAATTTGGGTGGCCAAAACGTAAAATACCTTTACAAACAGTTGGTCAACTTTAAAGCAGGTTATCGCAAGAACGGTATTATGCAATCACAAGTTGCAAATTTATCGCAGCAAGATTTAGCCAACGTGGCTGGTTATTATGCTAGCCAAGCGCCTTGGGGTGTTGGATTTGGTAATCCTGCGACCAACCAAGAAGCCACTAAGCTATTCTTAGGTGGTGATAAGTCACGCGGTGTCATCGGTTGTGCAGGCTGTCATGGTCCAGATGCTGCTGGTAATACTTGGGCGGCATTTCCACGCTTAGGTGGTCAGCATGCACAGTACATCGCAACTCAGCTAAAACTTTTCCGTGCGGCTGGCCGTGTTGATGATGTTGACAGTGATGAGCAAAAACGTGTCAATGATGCTGCGAAAGAAGGCGATATGGGCATGATGCAGACAGTCGCATCGAAACTATCGGATCGTGATATTCGTATCTTGTCAGACTATATCAGTGCTGTTCACTAATTGATTGATATCAGCTACGAGTGGCTAATGCACGTTACCTCGCTGAAATTAATAAGCACTTGACCATATATCCGCCATTGTTTCATTATTAAACCCCGATTTCGGGGTTTTTTTATAACTGTTCATCCCTTATATTATAGAGACCTTATAGTCATTCCATTATAAAAGAGTCGCTGCATTAATCTCGCTTGAAGTATTGAATATATATTTGCTTCTGGTTACCTTGTGCTTCTTTTAAATTGAATTGACTATATAAAATAAAACTGCTTACAGAGGCCTATCGTTGCTCTGTATCATGATAAATTATCGTTATTCACCTTATACCAAACCCACAGAGTATGATTGGCGGTGTCAAACTTGTTTCGTCTACAATGCGTAGTACTGACCCTCGTTTTCCCAGCTATTCTCATTTTTGTGAAAGGTATTAGATCGTTTGGATTTAGATTATGATGATCCGTTATGCTTCTTATTTTATCGCGGCACTGCTACCGCTACTGCTGTTTCGTTGGTTTGCACCAACATCCATTGGTGAGATTGACTTTTGGTTACTCTGGCTATTGGCTATGGTATTGGTATCCTTGCCCGTCGTTTATGCGGAAATTGCTTTAGCCTATCGTAGTGTCGAGGCGCCATTAGCAGGGATGCAAAAGCTTACTCGCGAAGCAGATGCCAGCCCAATATGGCGTAGTTTTGGGTGGCTCGCCGCGCTGGTCTCTATTATGATTGCGGCGTTAGTGATCTCAGGCGCGAGCACAGGTATTTTGGCGGCATTGACGGAGCTTAATAGCGCTCCTGCTATACCAGATTTTGCGATCGCTGCTGGCCTGATGGTCATTGCTGTGTTACTCAGTTTATTAGGCGTTGCACCGTTACCGATTGGCCTGGGATTAATGGTGATAGGTTTGTTGCTGGGCGTGGCAAATGGCCTACCCAATATTGACTTTGCGATGACTGATATTAGCTTAAATGAATGGGCGCGTGCAGTCGCGTTAGCGTTGGTTAGTGTGGGTGCAGGCACAGGCTTATACTGGTTTGGTCAAAACTTGGTAACGAACCAAGTGGCAACAGCAGTAGATACGGACAATATCAATGCGCAAAAACCTGCTCGCAGCCGTGCAACGAGTGAGTATCGGGCAACCAAATTGGTACTCCCGATTTGGATATTGCAATTGATCGTTGGGGTTGTGGCGTTATCTATTAGTGGCATGGCATTGCCACCGATTGGACAGCTATCATATTGGATAGGGGTGTTATTTGTCGCCAGCTATTTGCTGCATTATAGTACCCAGCAATTAGCACACAAGTTTGGATTACTGGTCAGTTTGGTATTAACCTTTGTCTTGGCGCTTTTGTTAGTCGTTATCATACCAACTGTTTGGCTGGTTGGACTTTTAGTGATTATTAGCAGCATAGCAGTATTATTGCTGTCTATCTTTGCGGGTTGGCAGATGAAAATTAGTCATCTGCGTAAGTCATTAAATTTTGGTAATGAAGCGTTTTATAACTTATGGCGAATAGCGATTCGTTTGATTGTGCCACTAGCACTGTTATTGGCACTGATAGGTTGGGTGATGCAGTGGTTGAGTTAACCGCTAATGGCGTTCAATCTGATAATAATTGTGCGCCGTCATCTGAGCAGACCATGCTAATGACTGTTTATTTGGCATACGCTGAAGATGCAAAATGTCAGCATTATTTAACCCTACAAGTTAATGATGAAACAAGTTTATATGAGGCATTGAGGCAGGCAGGATGGTTGGTGAAATTTCCAGCGTTAGCACGTTGGTGTGAGCAAGTGGCAGATATTGCAACGCCAACGGCAAAGCGTTGGCATGTGGGTATCTATGCACAAAAACAGCCGCTCAGCTATCGCTTGCAGCCTTTTGATCGTATCGAAGTATATCGCAGCTTAAGCGCTGATCCCATGTCTCAGCGCAAAAATAAATCTCGAGTTTAAGCGATGTTGCGCCATCTATCATCGAAGCCAGTTGCCGTTCTTGATTATGAGGCAGGCAGGCTTTCGATACCTTCAATACGATTGACCAAACCATTATTATCAAAGTAGATAATTAAGTGCTGACTGGCATTTTTGACATCAGCAATACCTTTGCGGCTACCTTCTGTCCCTGCTTTGTAATCGTAAATATAATCCCAACGCTTAGGTTCTAAGGTGTCTCTAATAGCTGGGCTACCAAGGATATAAAGGACTTGGTTTTGATTCATACCCACTTGCAGTTTTTGCGCTTGCGCTTGAGTGATGGCAGTGCCTTGTGGCAAATCAATCTTATAAACACTCAATAATGAGCAGCCAGACATAGCGACAGTAGCGCTAAGCATACTGGTTATGACAATCTTGCGTAATACGCTTGTAGGGCTTAACGGACGAAAAGTTAATGTCTTTATCATGGTAAGATGACTCATAAGAAATGAATTAGGCGCCGCCAGAGGTTGTTAATGCGAGTCTGGCCGACAATCTTGGACAAATGATACGTCATTTACTTGCAATTTCCTACCACTTACGACATTATTTACCAAATGCTACCTGAGTCATTTTATTATTTATATTTTAAATTCATAGACTTGCGTTAGGATTATTATAGAAAATAACAGGCTTGGAAATCAGGCCAAATCAGCCAGTCTGCTGTTATTAAAATGTTTCATATACTATAAAAAATAATCGTTAACGATTATTCATCTCATATTTTTGGTTCTTTATTTACTAAGACTGTCACAGTCAGAAGGGATATTATGGCTTCTTTTACCAATCAAGATTTACGTAAAGCAGGATTAAAAGTCACTTTACCTCGCATCAAGATTTTAGAGCTACTGGAGAGTGCAGAGTTGCATCATATGAGTGCTGAGGAGGTTTATAAGGCACTGATAGAGCAAGGTGAGGATGTGGGTTTAGCGACTGTCTACCGAGTGCTGACACAGTTTGAACAAGCTGGTATCGTCGAGCGTCATAACTTCGAAAATAATTTATCGGTGTTTGAGATTACCCAAGAAGGCCATCATGACCATTTGGTTTGTGATGTTTGTGGCAAGATTATAGAGTTTCATAACGAAGTCATCGAAGAAGAGCAACTTAAAGTCGCAGAAAAGCACGGATTTAAGTTATCAGGTCATTCATTGGTGCTATACGGTATTTGTAATGACCAAGAGTGTCGGGATAGCATCAAGTAATTTTTAATTGGTGAGCATGATCTACCTTTGATATCGTTTTTATTGCGTTATCGCTATGTATAAAATAGGAAAAGCCCTCATAATAATATGAGGGCTTTCTTATAAGTTTTTATGGTAAAAACGAATAACAACGCTCAAAAGCCACGCTTAACTGATATCTAATGATAAGTTATCCGCACCTTCATCCAGATTGGCGGTGCCATTCTTACTACTGAGTTTGATTTTTAGGCGTAAATCATTAGGAGAGTCAGCATGAAGAATCGCTTCTTTATATGTGATTTCTCCTTGCTCATATAAGTCAAAAAGTGCCTGATCAAAGGTTTGCATGCCGCTATCCCGCGATCGTGTCATGACATCTTTGATTTCATGAACCTCGCCTTTACGGATATAGTCACTAATCAGCTGTGAGTTCAATAAAATCTCAATAGCCGCACGGCGTCCTTTACCATCAGGAGTTGGGATGAGCTGCTGCGCGATAATGGCTTGCAAGTTGAGCGATAAATCCATAAATAACTGATTGTGGCGACTGGTTTCAAAAAAGTGAATGATACGGTCAATCGCTTGGTTGGCGTTGTTGGCGTGTAAGGTTGCAAACACCAAATGCCCTGTCTCAGCGTACTGGATCGCGTAGCTCATGACTTCACGGTTACGAATCTCACCAATCAAAATAACATCAGGTGCTTGGCGTAACGTGTTTTTTAGCCCTGCCTCAAATGAATGGGTATCGATACCAACTTCACGCTGGGTAATAATACAACCACGATGTTTGTGGACAAACTCGATAGGATCTTCGATGGTAATGATGTGACCATGCGAGTTTTGATTACGGTGTCCGATCATAGAAGCAAGGGTCGTTGATTTACCTGTACCTGTTGCACCCACTAGCAGAATGATACCGCGTTTTTTCATTGCCAGCTCTTTTAACGCGGGCGGCAAACGCAGCTCTTCGACAGTCGGAATTTTATTCTCAATTTTCCGTAAAATCATCCCTGCCATATCACGCTGTATAAAGGCACTGACCCGAAAACGTGCTTGCTGTGCTTCATCAGCAATGGCAAATTGGCACTCGTTGGTCTCTTCAAACTCTTTTTGCTGGTTTGGTGTCATGACGCCTTTGACCAATCGCATGGTTTGCTCAGCGGTTAAAGGCGTTTTACCGACAGGCAAAATTTTGCCATTCACTTTCATGGACGGCGCTACATCAGCGGTAATAAAAAGGTCCGAGCCATTTTTATTGATCATTAACTGCAATAGTTTATCAATGTCCATATCGTACCTGCATTCGATGTAAATCGATTAAAAAAGTATTTAAAATCATGTTTCAAAAATCGCTAATAATAACCATTAGAATAAAAGTAAGGCATATCATGGCTCATGAGTGCTTGTATTATTGACTCACACATCAATCGTCAATCATTATAAGCCAGTAACGCACGATGAATAATATTACAAGAATGCCTCAGGCTGTTTGGCATAAGGACGGGCTACGTCTTTACTAATGGTGCCTTTTGCTACTAGGTTTTTGAGCGTTTGATCCAGCGTAATCATACCTTCACCTGCACCTGTTTGGATAGCAGAGTACATTTGAGCGATTTTATTCTCACGTATCAAGTTACGGATAGCGGGTGTGCCGAGCATGATTTCATGTGCTGCTACACGTCCGCCTGCTTGACGACGCAAAAGCGTTTGTGAAATAACGGCTTGTAGTGACTCTGATAGCATCGCCCGAATCATGTCTTTTTCTGCTGCGGGGAATACATCAATGACACGGTCAATGGTTTTAGCGGCTGAACTGGTGTGTAGAGTGCCGAATACTAAGTGACCAGTCTCTGCTGCTGTCAATGCCAAGCGAATGGTCTCAAGGTCACGTAGCTCACCGACCAAAATCACATCGGGATCCTCACGTAGCGCAGAGCGCAAGGCAGGCTCGAAACCCAAGGTATCGCGGTGCACCTCACGTTGGTTAATCAGGCTTTTCTTGGAGTCGTGGACAAATTCGATCGGATCTTCAATGGTTAAAATATGCTCTTTACGGCTCTCGTTAATATAGTCAATCATGGCAGCCAGCGTTGTGGACTTACCAGAACCTGTCGGACCCGTGACCAATACCACGCCACGTTTAAAGTCTGACACGCGCTTGAATACATCACCCATACCGAGGTCTTCCATTGTCAAAACTTTGGACGGAATGGTACGAAAGACAGCGCCTGCCCCACGGTTTTGATTGAATGCGTTTACCCGAAAACGTGCTAGATTGGGAATCTCAAAAGAGAAATCCGTCTCATAAAATTCTTCAAAGTCAGCGCGCTGCTTATCGTTCATGATGTCATAAATAAGCTGATGCACAACTTGATGAGTCATCTCTGGCATATTAATACGGGTCATTTCACCATCAACACGTATCATTGCTGGCATACCGGCTGAAATATGTAAATCTGATGCTTTATGCTTAACCGTAAAGCGCAGCAAGTCTTCGATGCTTAAATTATTTTTTTCAGCCATAATCGGATATTCCTATCAATCAATAAGGGTAGGACAAAAGAGCAAAAAAGGGGAGTGATTATCAATCGATAAACGATCTGATTAAAGTCGGTCACGTTAATAAAGGAATAGCGATGGTCTTTACCATTACTATTATATTCAGTAGCATATGTTAAACCATGTAACAATATAATAACAAGACTACCGACAATTAACCATCTACTACACCAATAAAATGTAAAATTAGTCATTATGAGTGTCGATTTATAGATTGATGCTTGTTGAGTTTTTTATATTAAAAGATATTTATAAAAAGTTTAACCATGATTAATAAAAGTTAATTATATAAGTCATTAAAAATAGAAGTCATTAAAAGTGACTGATTAAAAAATGGATTAAATTATTCTCGTGAGTAATATATGAAAGAAATAGAAAATAACATTGATAGCCAAAATCTTATTGCGAGCTGGCAGCAAGTGAGCAAGCAAATGACTCAAGCGTGTGAGCATGCGGCACGACAAGTAGATAGTGTGACGTTGCTGGCAGTTTCTAAGACCAAACCAGCTGATATGATTGCTACTTTGGCTAAGAAAGGACAGCAGCACTTTGGTGAAAATTATCTGCAAGAAGCCATCGAAAAAATCGATACGCTAAAACGACAGCCAGAAACTAAAGGCATTATTTGGCATTATATTGGTAGTATCCAGCGCAATAAGACCCGCGATATTGCTGAGCATTTCGATTGGGTACAAACGGTTGAGCGTGACATTATTGCTCAGCGTCTAAACGATCAGCGCCCAGCTGAGCTGCCCGCACTGAATGTATTGATTCAGTTGAATATCGATAACGAAGAAAGCAAATCAGGCTGCCTGCCAGCACAGCTGCCTGATTTGATAACTGCTATCAAGGGGTATGACAGGTTACAGCTGCGTGGTTTGATGATTATTCCTGCTAAGGAAGGTACGGACGCTTTTACCCGTACCAAGCAGTTATTTGATGAGATTAAAGAGACTTATGCAGAGCTAAATGCTTGGGATACACTAAGCATGGGCATGAGCGGTGATATGACAGAGGCGATAGCCAGTGGTTCGACAATGGTGCGCGTTGGTAGCGCCATATTTGGCGCACGAGCTTAAATTTTTATTTATCAGACAGTCTCATCCATTCTGGTCACCAGCATCTGAGTGATTTTGAGATTGTCCGTTGCGATAATCTCAAATCGATAATTGGCATACTCGATAGTATCGGTTTTCTTTGGAATCTTGCGTAGCATGTACATCATAAAGCCACTAATGGTTTCATAGTTCTGACTGCGTGGTAGATTAACGATATCTAAAGCGCGTACGACGTCTTCGATAGGAGTCATGCCATCGATTAGCCACGAGTTGTCAGTACGTTGAACAATGGGTTGCTCCTCCAAGGTGACAAGCTCGCCCATGACGATACTCATCACATCTTTAAGCGTGATGACACCCACTACCAATCCATACTCATTCACGATGACGGCAAAGTCAGCGCCTGTAGATTTAAACATCTCTAATACTTCAAACAAGGACAAGGTATCAGGAACGAAGAGTGCAGGTTTTAGTAGGGCTTTGTCTGTTAAGCTGACCTCTTGCTGGTTAAGAACCAATGCCAAAAAGCTGCGCGACTCTACATAACCAATAATGTGCTCTAGATCATCTTCCTGACAGACCAAAAACTTGTTATGTGGTTGTTCAATCATCACTTCAACGACTTTTTCAGTGCTCGTTTTGGTATCGAAATAAACAATGTTTTCACGTGGATTCATCACCGACGTTACGGTGCGCTCTTGCATGTCAAAGATATTTTCTATCAGATGATGTTCTTGTTTTTTGAGCACACCAGCTTCAGCACCTGCATCCATGACGGCATAAATATCTTCTGGCGTCATATCGTCTTGCCGTATGGTTGAAATACCCAGTAATTCAAAGATGACATTTGCTGCACCATCAAATATCCAAATCACGGGTTTGAATATAAAAATTAATAGCATCATTGGTCGTACGAGACGTACAGCGATAGCTTCAGTGTTTGACATCGCCAATCGTCTGGGCATCAAATCAGCGAGCAGAGAAAACAAACTGGTGATCAGCACAAATGATATGACGGATGACACTGCTTCATTCTTCACCAAAAGCTCTAGATAAGGGCTAATAGCTGACTCACCTACCGCACCAGCTGAGATAGCGACGGCATTCAAAACCACTTGTACGACAGTAATAAAACTGCCAGGGTGCTCTTGCATTTTAAGGACGTCAGATGCGCGGACATCCCCTTCTTTTGCCATGATTTGTAGCTTAATTTTGCGACCAGCAGCGATGGCTATTTCGGCAGCGGATACAAAGGCACTGAGTGCAAGCAATAAAAGAAGAAAGATACTAGCGGTTAGCAAACTCATGACATACTCGGTAAAAAAATATAGGGATTAAAATAATTGAAGTTAAAGAAGAGGTTAGAAGTACAAAAAGAAAGCGTTATTTATAACAGCTTGGCATTAAAAATCGGTTTATAGAAACTAAAAAAGCTGGGTAAGCACCCAGCTAATCGTCAAGAAATTTGATTTTTTATAAAAGTATTAAATTAGCCATGTTGCTCGCGTTCTACATAATAAAAGTAGGGCAAGCAATAATGGTTAATCTAATTTAGCCTTTTACTGACCATTTATTCACTAATGGATAACGACGTTCACGTCCAAAGGCTTTATGGCTAATTTTGGTACCGATTGGCGCTTGTAAACGCT
This sequence comes from Psychrobacter cibarius, assembly GCF_016107535.1. Lineage (GTDB taxonomy): Bacteria > Pseudomonadota > Gammaproteobacteria > Pseudomonadales > Moraxellaceae > Psychrobacter > Psychrobacter cibarius. Next base: position 133,008 of record NZ_JABASQ010000002.1, read on the forward strand.
TATATTCGCTATTGTCTACCATCTGGATGACTTTTGCGACCAGTTCAGCGTCAAACCCTTTATTAATGATGTCTTGATAGCCCATGTCTTCATCGATGTATGACATTAAGATGCCATCTAATACATCATAGTCAGGCAAGCTGTCTTGGTCTTTTTGGTCTGGGCGTAACTCAGCAGATGGCGGGCGAGTGATGACACGCTCAGGGATGACTGGGGTGTCTTCCAAGCGGTTGCGATAACTGGCCAATTTATAAACCTGTGACTTATAAACGTCTTTTAACACATCAAAGCCGCCTGCCATATCACCATATAATGTTGAATAGCCAACCGCCAACTCAGACTTATTACCGGTGGTGATGACCAAGTGCCCAAACTTATTGGACAGCGCCATCAGTACCACACCGCGCGCACGCGCTTGGATATTTTCTTCAGTGGTGTCTGCTGGCGATTTGTTAAATAGTGGCGCTAAGGTATGACGGATGCCTTCAACCGCATCAAAAATAGGACAAACCGTATAAGAAACATTTAAGCGGCGAGCCTGTGCTTGAGCATCTTCTAGACTAATCTGAGAAGTATATTCATAAGGCATCATCACCGCATATACCTTGTCAGCACCCAAAGCATCAACAGCGATACATAGTGTTAAGGCAGAATCAATACCACCTGATAGCCCAAGGATAATACCAGTGAATCCTGAATGGTTGACATAATCACGCAGGCCAACGACCAGTGCTTGATACATCTCTGACTCACGGCTCAGTGTTAATGGCGCTTTAGTTTGACTATTAAACTTGGCAGTTTTGACGTCTAAAGTGGCAAGAAGTAACTGATTCATAAAACGTGGTGCTTCGTGCGCAACGCTACCATCAGCTTGCACCGCCATAGAACCACCGTCAAATACCAAGTCGTCTTGACCGCCAACGGCGTTGACATAGACGATAGGCAAATTATTCTCACGGCTACGCTTGGCCAGCATCGTTTTACGATTGTCTTGTTTTTCGATCTCAAAAGGTGAGGCGTTCAAGCTAATAATCAGATCAGCACCTTGCTTTTTAAGCTCGGCAATAGGGCCTTTTTCCCACAAGTCTTCACAGATGAGCAGACCGATTGTGATGCCTTTATAGTCAAATAAAACTTGGTTACGACCTTTATCAAAATAACGACGCTCATCAAATACGCCATAATTTGGCAAGATTTGCTTATGATAAAAGCCTTTTTGATGACCATTATGCAAGATAGCAGCAGAGTTGAAAGTACCATGATGGTCGACATGTGGATAACCGACAATCATCACGATGTCATCGATATCACTTAAAGTAGACAAGGCGCTTTTGATGCGACCAGATAAGCTTGGGCGTAGTAATAAATCTTGCGGTGGGTAACCTAATAAAGCAAGTTCTGGGAAAATAATGACATCCGCACCTTGCTCGCGAGCTTGCAATGCGAGTGCACGCATTTTTTCAGCATTGGCAGTGATATCACCAACCAAAAAATGCGACTGAGCCAATGCAAAAGTAACGGTTTCTTGGGTTTTATTGGTCTTACTGGCCTCAGTTGAGGGAGTTATATTGGGATTATCATTGTCTTTTGACATTGTTATTGTTCCTATCGATATATGGTTTAAAATTTGTTGGGTCATTGTTGATTTAAAATAAAATCAAAGTAAATCCGAAATTCACTCAAAATAGCACTCTGTCATATCGAATTCTAATAGTGAACGGATATGATGAGCTTGCTTACGCACAGCATCCAACATTGTAACGCCCCTCTACAGGTTTGATCTTATGATAGTCTATAGAAGGACGATAAAAGAGGGCTGTAGCGTATCGTCTGAAAAATGTTATATATGTAGAATGATCCAAATAAATAAGAACAAACGAATTTAATGCTATTAAAAAGCTTAAAATAATTGCTTTAGTATAGCATCAATTATCGTTGCAAATAGAACGCGCCAGTGAATTACCTTTCAATAGGTCAGTTTACAGTATGAATGTAAAATATCCTTTTAGTGCCTTGTTTTTACATGTTAAATCTATGTGTCAACTTCTATCTATTAATGTCATCATCTAGTAAGCTTGCACAGAGAAAGTTGTAAGTAAAGATTACAACATATCGTTATATCATTATCGTATTTTGCGGCATAATAAGCCGTGATAATCGCTTGATATTTATCTTGCGTTAGTCAAAACTATCGTCCGTAAGTATGTTACGGTATGCTACGATTTGATGCTCTCAAAGCAGGTTTACTGGTACGGATTGTTTACACCCCTCGCTAATGAATACCGCTAATGGACAGGGTCTTTTTATGGGCACCGTCTGTGAGTTGATATTCATCACACATTTATAAACTTGCCAGCAAGGTCGCGATAGATCTTTGCTGTCTGCTCTTGGTTTATACGCTATGATTGAAAATTGGACAAAAGAATTTATTATTCAGCGCTTATTGGCTATTACTTTATTGGTGGTGCTGTTCGTACTGTGTTTTCAAGTGGTACAATTTTTTATTGTACCCGCATTATGGGCGGCGATTTTAGCGTATGTTACCTTTCCTATTTATAACTTTTTTTACGAAAAAGTAAAGCTGAGTCCTAATTTTAGCGCTGCTATTATGACGGTGAGTATCTCCTTAATGATAGGTGTGCCACTGGTTATCGGTGTTTTTATTCTACAGCAAGAAGCCTTGAGCCTAATCAGTAACTTGATTTATCGTATAAAAGTGGGCTATTTAGATGTGCCTGATTCTATCAAAGATATGCCTATCATCGGTCAGCAAGTGAAAGATGTGCTGTGGAGAATCAATAAAAACCCAGAAGGGACGTTAGAGGCGTTTCGTATTTGGGTACAGTCACATTTATATTATGGCAAAGTAGCATTTGATGTGGTGTTTAGCGGTCTTGCCAAGTTAGGTATGGCGCTGATGACGTTGTTTTTCTTTTATCGTGATGGTACCAGTTTGGTGCGTCAAATTCGCCAAGCACTGCGTAATATCATTGGTAATCGCATCGATGGCTATATTGATTCTGTGGGTACGACCACGCGTGCGGTGGTTTATGGCATTGGTTTGACGGCATTGGCACAAGCACTGCTCGCAGGTGTGGGTTACTACTTCGCTGGTGCACCAAGCCCTATCTTACTCACTATCGTAACCTTTATTATCGCCCTGATTCCGTTTGGCACGCCATTTGTCTGGGGCGGTGTATCCATTTGGTTGTTAAGCCAAGGTCATACTGTAGAAGGGATTGGCTTGGCACTATGGGGCACTTTGGTCATCAGCTGGGTTGACAATCTCATCCGTCCTATTGTGATTAGTGGCGCGACCAAAATCCCTTTTATTATTATTTTTATTGGTGTATTAGGTGGTCTAACGGCTTTTGGCTTTGTTGGTTTGTTTATCGGTCCTGTGGTGCTAGCCATCGGATTGGCGGTATGGCGAGAATGGATATCGCAGCATAAAAATGAGATATTTGCCCCGCAGGATTTGGTGTTGTCTGACAACCAAACGTTGCCACCAGTCAATGAATCAGAGTAGAGGCACGTAGAGGCACATAGTCATGTTAAATAAGGATACTGCAAACGTTATGCAAAATAGAGCGAACTCTATTGACAGCATTACTATCGTGGCCGATAGCAATATCTCAAGCTTGGATGCGTTTTTTAATGCTTCGATGCTTGGGCAGATGCCTGAGCAGACGGTCAATATAATCACCGTCGCTGGACGTGATATCAATGCGCAGTTGCTCGCAGACGTTCAGCCTGATGTGCTGTTGATACGCTCGGTGACACCAGTAGGCGAGGCATTGCTAGCCAATAATAACAGCGTAAAATTTGTCGGTTCGGCGACTATCGGTACCGATCATGTCGATCAAGATTATTTGGCGGCGCGAAATATCACTTTCGCCAATGCGGCTGGATGTAGTAAACATTCTGTCGCGCAGTACGTCTTGACGGCGATTTTGACGTTGCGTCCGCAATATTGGCAGCAATCCACGCAGCCATTAACATTGGGCATCATCGGACTTGGTAATATTGGTAGTACGCTCGCTCAGTATGCCAATGAATTAGGCTGGCAGGTCCTAGGCTATGATCCATTACTGCCTACCTCGAATACGAATAATGCCAGCCTTGAGCAAGTGCTTAGCCAAAGCGATGTAGTGAGCTTACATGTGCCTTTAACCGATAAAGATACTACAAACCCTAAGGGCAGTGATTATCCAACAAAGCATCTGATTGACGCAACTACGCTGGCAGTGATGCCTGCGTATACCTTGTTGATTAATAGTGCGCGCGGACCAGTCATTAATGCGCGTGATTTAGAAGCAGATATTGAGCGCACAGATCGCCAAGTAGTGCTTGATGTGTTTGAATTTGAGCCAGAGATTTCTGAGAGTTTATTGTCCAAACTGGCTATCGCCACCCCTCATATCGCAGGCTATACGGTCGAAGGTAAGCTGCGTGGTACGCAAATCATCTATGATGCGCTCTGTGAAAAATTGGCAGTCTTGCCTGTATTGTCGATGCATCAGTTGCTACCGCTCAATACTTATCTCTGGTCTGAGCTAAAAGCACATCCAAACAGATTACAGAAATTTTACGACATCATGCACGATGATGCTGCACTAAGAAGCAAGCTGGCTGACGGTCAAATAAAGGGCGCTGACTTTGATCAGTTGCGCCGAGATTATCACTTACGCCGCGAATGGCAGTGGTAAAAGTTAGGCAGCCTTCAACCCTAAAGTAGCATCTGAGAACTTATTCTTATCCTTTAATTGCAGTAAATAATAATGACCCAAATAAGTAACTCTTCTTCAAAACCCAGCTATGCGCCGACCATGACATTGTCAATGGCTCAGCAGCGTGCGCAATTGATGAGCACCATTCGTCAGTTTTTCGCCACGCATCAAGTGCTTGAAGTGCAAACACCGCTACTATCGCAGGCTGGCAATACCGATACTTTCTTACAATCAGTCGCCGCACAAGTGACTTACCAAGATAAACATTGTACTTATTATCTGCATACTTCACCTGAGTTTGCCATGAAGCGTTTACTTGCCAGCTGGCAAGTGCCTATATATCAAATTTGCTCCGTATTTCGAGATAACGAAATAGGCGTACGCCATAATATCGAATTTACCATGCTTGAGTGGTATCAGCCGAATTATAGTCTGGATGATATGGCGGCTGAATTAGGTGAATTATTAGCGGCGCTTTATGGACATTCAGTGGTAATGAGTCATTACCGCTATGTTGATGCGTTTATGGATTTTGTCGGCATACATCCGCTAACAGCTAGCCTTGATGCCCTGCAAGCAGTAGCAGAAGATAAGGGTTTGACAGGTTTTGATTTTAATAGCGACTTGGCTAACACAGAAGATGGCGAAGCAGATATTCGTCAAAGCTGGCTGGATTTGCTGTTTAGTCATGCGGTCGAGCCAAACTTGGGTCACGACTTACCGACCTTGATTATAGAATATCCACCTGCCACGGCGGCACTGGCAAAAACAGCGGTTGATAAAGAAGGCAATACAGTCGCTAAACGTTTCGAGCTGTATATCAATGGCATTGAGATTGCCAACGCTTATGATGAGCTAGCAGATGGACAAGCGTTAAGAGAACGGTTTGAGCAAGACAATCAACTGCGTAAGCGTCATAACCTGCCACAAATGCCAATCGATGAGCATTTATTAGCAGCATCTGATGCTTTAATTCCCTGTAGCGGTATCGCCGTTGGTATCGATAGATTACTCATGGTGATCACAGGCGCGAATAGTTTAGAAGATGTGATTTCTTTTCCAAGCGGTTTGGCCTAGTCGATTATTGATAGACTTAATATAGTTGCCACTTATTTGACTAGCCTATTAGGAAAAAGCGAGTAACCCATTAGGCTCACTCGCTTTTTTCGTTTTAATCGCTGTAAAGTTGCTTCTTATAATTTTGCAATCGCTTCATCAATCGCAGTCTCACCGTTATGCATACTAAACACTTTCTTGATGGTATTATTGGCATTTAAGACGGCTGCCAAAGTAGTCGCCACATCGGCAATTGAGTTTTCACTAGCATTATCATCGTTGACAGTGATTGTACCAGTTGCTTCGCGCTCTTTTAGTGCTCCTGCTTGAACGATGGTGTAGTCAAGGCTACTGTTATTAATCAACCACTGATCCGCATAGTGTTTGCAAATATAGTATTCTTTTAGGTCAGCAATACCAGCATTGTCCCATTTACTGGTGTCTAACGAAAAGACGGTGCTAAGCATAATATAGCGCTTAATGCCTTTTTCCTCTGCGGCTTGCATGGTTTTGACCGCCCCATGTAAATCCACTTCTAAGACGTCTTTACCGCCAGACCCTGCAACGAAATAGACAGCGTCAATGTCTTGATCAATTTGCTTTTGTATGGCCTCTTTTTCGGCAGTGATATCTAAATCGAGTTGGCTATAATTGTCATCGGTAAACAGTTTTTCTTCTTGGCGTGTCGTGCCAATAACTTGATGGTTATCCGCTAATAGCTGCTTGACCAAATCCGTTCCCACTCGACCACTTGCCCCAATTACTAAAATTTTCATTGTCATTCCTATTCTTATATACGTTATCGTTGTTGTAAAAACTGAATATAGCGTATCAAGAAAAAGCGGCATACTTCGTTATGAAGCGTGCCGATTGCATAGTGTTTGGTTATGGCGTGTATACAGTTTGCAAAGTGGATAAGATCAAAAAACAAAAGACAAAGCGTGTGAAAACTAGCGTACCAACTTGTTTAATCCATCAGCAAAGGCTTTTTTGTCACGATCGCCATAAGGTTTTTGACCACTCATTTCTTGTAGCTCGAGCACGCCAGTACCGCGCATGGTATCCATAAAATCACGCATATTGAGCTTTTGCTTGATATTATTTTTGTCATAGACCATGCCGCGAGAGGTCAAGACCATACCACCTTTGTCCAAAATGTCATTAGCCAAAGGAATGTCGCTGGTAATAGCCAGATCGCCTGGCTGTATTTGCTCAACGATATAATCATCGGCTTTATCAAACCCTGATGGCACCACTGTCATAACAAGCAGTGGTGACTTACGCAGTTTGATCGGCTGATTGGCGACGAATATTGCCATGGTTTGTGTGCGTTCAGCGGTTTTGATAATCAAATCTTTGGCAATCAATGGCACCGAATCGGCATCTACCCAAATCTGCATTATTTCTTAACCTTTTCTGTTTTTGCCTTAGCGTCGATAACTTTAGTTGTTTGGCTGTCATCGATATGGACTTCTATACTCTCTAAAATATTGTCATTGTTATTGTCAGTAGTGGTTAGACTATCTGCCGCTTTTGGCTGGCTATCAATCGCAGATGGTTTTTTCTCAAGTCCCATTTTATTGGGTAGCGTAGCGACGAGCTTGGCTAAAGCAGGCTCTAAGTCGGCAACATCATTGGGCATCAAGGTAATATGCGCAATTTTGCGGTCATCGCGTTCTGCTTTGTGGTAGCTATGATAGTGTACGCCATCGATATTTAGTACGTCGCTGATATCTGGATATTGTCCCAAGACATTGAGCATAATCGCTGGATGCACGTTGTCGGTATCACCTAATGGCAGATTGACGATGGCGCGAATGTGGTTTTCAAATTGGCTAGTGACAGCGCCTTCAATGCTCCAATGCCCAGAGTTATGTACGCGCGGCGCAATTTCATTAGCGAGTAGCGTGTCATGACCACGCGCATCTTTGGTCACAAAGAGCTCAAGTGCCATCACACCAACATAGTCTAAATGGTTCATTATCTTGGTGATGGCATCGGTTGCTTGTTTGAATAAATGACTGGTGCCAACGGCAGGCGCTTGGGTCTTGGCTAAAATACCATTATGATGATGGTTTTCGACCAAATCGTAGCAACGAACCTGACCATTTTGTGCGCGTGCGGCGATAATAGAAAGCTCGCGGCTAAAGTTAATAAAACCTTCTGCAATCAAAGGTGCTGGCGTTGGCGTTAGTGAGCCCTTACCCGTAACTGCATCTTTGAGATCTTGCCATGCTGCCTTGATATCACTGTCTTGTCTAATCACAAACTGACCTTTACCATCATAACCGCCGCGGCTGGTTTTTAGGACGATAGGCAGTCCTAATTCATGACAGGCTTGCTGCAAATCCGCTTCAGAATTGACAGCCATAAAGGGTACAGTGGCGATCTCAAGTGCATTGAACATCTGCTTTTCTTTCAAGCGGTCTTGAGCGATATCAAGCGCAATCAATGGCGGAAACATGCCTTGTTTGCTACCAGACTTCGACAAGGCAGTAAGCTGTTCTACAGTCGCCGTCGGTGTGTTTTCAAACTCTAAAGTGAAAACGTCTGCTGCGGCGATGAAGTCTTCCAATTGATCACTATGAAAGACGCGGCCGTATAGGCTAGCAGGGCAGTCAGCGCTGTCTTCTAAAAACACACATTGGTAGCCAAGTGGCATCGCTGCTTCGGCAAGCATCATACCAAGCTGACCACCGCCTAAAATACCGATGGTACGAATGGTTTGGGTAACAGGGTAAGCGTTCGCTGTAGTCATGGCAGGCTCTTTGAGTTAAAAATGAATAATATTTTGGGTGTATTAAAAGGCAAAAAGTCATCTATTAAAATAGGAAAAGGTGCATTACATGCACCTTGTATTAAGTAAAACCCATCTAAAAATAAATATCAAGTAAATAGCCGCTATATCTCAATAATGGGATTCAAGAACCGCTATCAAAGATAGGTAATTAGGTATTGATAATGCCGGGCGTTGGGCTGGCAAGGATGGTATCAGTTTGCGTTTGGCGCAGATTGTCCAGCTTAGCCGCAATGGTCTCATCATTCAATGCTAACACTTGAATCGCAAGCAGGGCAGCGTTGTAAGCGCCTGCTGAGCCAATCGCTAATGTGCCAACTGCGACGCCTTTAGGCATCTGTACGATAGACAAGAGGCTATCCCAACCGCTGAGCATAGAAGACTTTACAGGAACACCAAACACAGGTAACGGCGTTTGACTGGCACACATGCCAGGCAGATGAGCAGCACCGCCAGCGCCAGCGATAATAACTTGTAGACCGTTATCTTTTGCACTTTTTGCATAGTCAAACAATCTATCAGGGGTACGGTGTGCTGAAACCACTTCACAATCAAAAGCGATATCAAAGTCTGCGAGCAATTGCGCTGCCGCACTCATGGTTGCCCAATCAGATTGTGATCCCATAATAATGCCAACTTTCGGTTGACCAGCAGGGGAGGCGATAGGACTGTTTTGATCCATCGTGTTAACAGTAGCTGTTGTGGTGCTCATGCTTTGATATCCTCAAAAAGACCATCATACAAAAGTTTTGTTGCTCTCGTAAAGCCAAGTTTGATTTTTAATAAGAAAGCGGGGGCAATAGTACCAATTTTATGGATTGGGGTTTGCAGATTTATCATGGTGATATTGGACAAAGTTACTGGCTCTTAGTGGCAGTGGTTGCTCAGTATTGAGCTGATAACAAGTCAGATATCCGCTGTCTACCGCCGCTGAATAATCAGTACAGGCAACTTGTGAACTCAGTGGCTCAGGCGTGCCAGTTAACCAATAATGACCGACAAATACCGCTTTATTCGTTTTCAGAGCGAAATCAATATTTTCAGCCAACACCTCTTTTGGAATCTGAGCCAATGCTGATGCAGGCGCACGCGCCACCTCGTAAAGACGGCGCTTATTCAGTCCGTCAAGCCACCAGCATACTCGCACGCGCTTGCGCTCAGTGCCTTCTTTATCGACCATGACCATGCCGTCGGGTAATGCTGTTTCTACACCTTTTAATACCCGCTCTAGCGCGTCAAATGGCGCCGTGTTTTCTTTGGCAGTGGCGACTAGCCCGTGCGGCGTTAAACAGTTATCGTCAGTCAATAATGGCTGCAATACCGCCATACTATCGACATCCCAGCAGGCATGAACAAAACAAGCGTCGTTTGTTTCAATCCATAAAGGCAGCTCATATAACCGATTAAGCCAATATTGATGACGCTCTGAGCCAAAAGCTATTTCGGCTAAAAATGCGGCATGTTGGCGCGTATGTATGTCATTGTGCGAGCGCAGATATTGGCTGGAGTTATCAGGGTCAAGTGTGGCAAAGGCGAGGGCATTATATTCATGATTACCCATTATCGCATCTGCCACGTTAGCATCTAACATGGCAAAAACAATCTCTAAGGTAGCCAATTGCTGTGGTCCTCGGTCAATCAAGTCACCGATAAATAACGCCCGATGCCCTGCTGGCGGTACAAAGTACGTGCCGTTATGAACGTAACCTAGCTGCTCTAATAAGCCAATTAACTTGTCTGCGTAGCCGTGAATATCACCGATAACATCTATCATAATAATTATCAAATTCTTAAATAGTTTGTTGAGTATAAGTTTGTGCAAAACATAACGCGACGTTAATCATCGCTTAATTACTTAAACTGTCATCATAACCCAAGTGCTCATTTCAATTTTTACCACTGAGCTTCATTACTGAATTTTATTACTAAGCTTTATTACTAAACTTAGAGCCCAGGTGATAATAGCGCATTGATAAAATGCGGTAGGACTTGCGGTTCTAAAATAATCGTGGCAATAACCCCAAACGCGCCGCCCCACATATGCGCCATATGATTGATATTAGAGCCGCCCCGTTTGTCTGCATAGATACTATAAGCGATATAAGCGACGGCGAATAATATCGCAGGTATAGGAATAATCGCGAATAGGTAGATTTTCTCCCACGGTGCCAGCAAAATAAAAGCAAACAACACGGCTGATACACCGCCTGATGCGCCAAGGCTTAAATAGCTCGCATTGTTTTTATTCTTAAGATAGCTTGGAATCATCGCAATGATAATGGCCAATACGTAAAAGACCACAAAACCATAACCAAATAAGAACGGCTGATACAGTCCTTCAATAGCACGACCAAAAAAGTATAAAGTAAACATATTAAAGAGCAGGTGCATGCTATCGGCATGAATAAAGCCATGCGTGACAAAACGGTCCCACTGCCCATTATTTACCGCTGGCGGATAAAAAATAAGTCGATTAAATACTGTTTTGTTTTGCCATGCCACTAAGCTGACAATAACCGTGATAATAATAATAAGGGTCGTATGATTGAACAAAGGAAAATCCTTAGGCTGCGCCTGATATGTGACAAGGTGATGAATAACAATGTTCAAAGCCTACGCATTATGGCTGAGTGCAAACTAAATAGGACTGACAAGCAATTATTAAGCATGAGCTATTTATAATAAAGTAATACTAACAGTAGTTATGACAATGCAAAAACTTATTATGTGACAAAATAGTGCATTTATATGCTTTTATAGTGAATAATATAGCAGGCTGTCAGGCAAATTGAGTAATGCTTCGTATCTTGACGGTAATGGTGGGTTAAATGAGAGCGGTATCCAAGCATACAGACGCTAACGACAAGTAAAATAAACGTTTCATGCGTTGGTAAATTTAAAATAAAGGCCGAAAGAGGCAGTAATCTATGAGTATTATCGACCAATTAGAAAAGACCATAACGCCAGCTGTCATAGGTGAGCGTAACAGTCATGATAGTGTGGCTTACATCAGCTTACTGGAGCAGTTTTATGCCATCTTGGCATCACGTCTCGCCTTGCCGCAAGTGTATTCACAATTTATCCGCGCCGAGCAAGGGATGGTTGATAGAGTCACAGAAAGTCCACTGTTGGATCAACTGTGGCAAGATAAAAGTGTACAACAGATTATGATCCGAGAGCTGTCTGCTACCCATCATATTGATGAGTCTGCTACGTTACAGCTGCTAATCAATGCCGCGCCACTGGCTTATCGTGAGCTGACAGTATTGGCAAACGGCCAGTTTTTGCCAGCGTTTTTGCAGGGAGAGCAGGCAGCATTGCGTCAGTATTTACCGATGTGGTCAGCACCTATTATTACTGCTCCTCAAAACGTCAATAGCGCATCAGAAGCACACCCACACATCGTCGCAGATATTGATGGCGTACCAGTGCGTGACACCTCTTTGGATGGACGAAAAAATTCTCATATAGATACCAGTACGATCGCCGCAGCGACAGCCGCTTATAGGCAAAATGCTGATACAGCAGATAAAATAGATATTGGAAATACTGATGTAGAAAGTATGAGGATAGGTGATACCGATGGTCATTTTAGCGCTCATGCTGGCGCCATTCATGCCAATCCATCCGCGCATCATTTGGCAGAAAATAGCAGTATGAAGCAAGAAAAAGTGCGTACTCGCAATCAACGTAATGATTTAGTGGTACGGGTGGGGTTATTAATATTAGCCATTGCCGCGATAGGGCTTGCTGCTTGGGCAATATTGATCAGACCGAACAACGCGCCGCCTGTAGAAGCCGCTGCGACAGTGCCTGTTGTGGTAGCACCAACGCCTGCACCAGTAGCGCCAACGATGACTCCCATTGAGCTAATCGTTGGCGTAGATAACAGCGGTAGTCTGTATGCCTGTAGCGCTACCATTGGCGATGCAGCGCTGCAAAGCACCTTGCAACAAGCGCTCAATACCAGCTTTGGTGAGCAAGCGAGTATTTGTGAATTGACAGTACAGGCTGGAGTTGCCAGTAGTAGTGCCAATTTACCAGAGGAAGTACTGCCCAATGTCTTGACGATGATTAGGTCTACGCCATTTGCACGCCTACATTTGCAGAATGATCGTCTTATGTTAGAAGCGCCAGATAGTATGCTATTGCAACGACTGGTTACGGATATGCGTACTTTGATACCTGCCATGGTCATCGATAGTACTGCACCATTACCATTGCCTGAAAGTAACGATGCTGATGCAATGAATAATACGAATAACCAGTTTGAGAATGAGGGAGCTGCCAATAATCAGTATGCTAATGACTATAACAACAGTGGGTCTGGAGAGTTCCAAGCAGCAGATGATGATACAGGCGATCGTATCGTACCTAATCCTGTACCCAACAATTATAGTAACAATGCCAACAATATTTCCAGCAACATTCCTAACAATACACCGATGAATAACAGACCGTCAGGTTCTATTTCAGAATCGGAAGTAGATGATATGGCAAGCACACTCATCATCGCTGAACCTGCGCAGGTAAGGAATAAATGATTGGATAATAGAGGTGTTTAACGATTGTTTAATCATTTATCCATTGAAACAAGTTATCAAGTAAGGATGGTGGTATAAGTGACTTATACCGCCATTTTTTCTGTTGATACCCAGTCAGAATTATTTAAAAAACCATAAAGTATCTGAAAAAAGGATATATTTTCTCTATTTATACATAAGTTTTACTGATTCTTTTATGGCTTCTCACTGGGTTAATGATTGGTTATTTTCCATGTTTTTGGTTACGTGTGACACTTGAAATATTACCTAACGTATCATTTGTACAACAACCTGTTGATTGTTAACACTGACTTAATACTTTTATAATGATGAAAATTGAACAGGGTCAAGATGGTTTTAGCTGTCATGGTTCTTATTTCAAATCATTATTTTATCTGGCATTTTTTGAATACTTTAATTATATAAATCGATACTAATATAGGCATTAATAGGAGAATTGTATTATGGATATTATCAGTCATTTGACGCGTACAGTCAGCCCAGCCGTGCTGGAAGATGATCATAGTCCCGCTAAAAAGGGGCTGCTTGAACAGTTCTATGCTATTTTTGCGGCTCGCTTAGCGGATAACGATACTTATAATCGTTTTGCAAATGAGAATATCACTCGTGACGACCAAGGTTTTTATGACCGTGTATGGAGCGATGATTCGCAACGTGATCAAATCGCTCGTGAGCTGGCAGGCAAGCATAATGTTGATGCAACGTCTTCGCGTGGACTGATAGCGATGGCAGCGCCACTGGCTTTTCACGAAATCAAAAGCTTGGCAGGTACTACACCAGTGCCGCAGTTCTTAAATGATAATCTCGACAGTTACCAGCGTTATATCCCTGCTTGGGCAAGCGCCGTTCTGCCAGTCGGTATGTTGGCAGCGACGCCTGCTGCTGGCGCGCGTATCTCTGATACGGTGAGCACCGCTCCATTACAACGCGAAGAAGAGCAGCAAGGCAGCTTTATGAAAGCATTGCTCCCCATTATTGGCTTGATTATTTTAGGCGCATTGGCTTGGGCTTTACTTCGTGGTTGTCAAGAGAACCCTGAGCCTGTCGCTACACCGGTGGCTACTGCCCAACAAGCAGCGCAGGGAGAGGGTCAGTTGGCAGTGGCAGGTGATATTGAGCCTGCATCATTGCGCATTGCGACTGGTGAAAATAGTGAGCTGTATGCTTGCCGTATGAATGTGGGCGACGAGACCTTGCAGACCAATGTAATGAATGCGTTAACCAGTGCATTTGGTGAAGAAGCCAATAAATGCCGTGCTGATGTCGATGACAATTTTGCAGTAGATATGCCAGCAGCGGCTCAGCTAGCTACTATCTTGCCTATCGTCAAAAATGTACCAAATGCTAGCATGATCATTAAAGGCGATGTGATCACTGTCAATGCGCCTGATGCAGCGGCATTAGATAAGCTAGTGGCTGACTTGCAAGCGGCTGTTCCTGCGATGACCATACAAGCCGAAGGGCCGTTAGATTTGCAGGGTGAGATTGATAATAGTTTGGCAGCTGCGGATGTTGCTATGACCAATCTTGGTAAAAACCCAGATCCACGTGATGTGGCTCGTGCATTGAGTATTCAGGTGATCAACTTTGAAGTGGATGAAGCGGTCATTCCTGATGTCAATAAAGAGCTGCTTGACCGCGCTGCTAAGATTATCAACGAAGTACCGAATATGAAGCTGACGATTATCGGTCATACTGACAGTCAGGCATCGGATTCCTACAATGTAGAATTGTCTCGTGATCGCGCTGAGGCAGTGAAAGAGTATTTGGTATCTCAAGGTGTTGATGCTAGTAAATTGATGACGAAAGGCATGGGTGAATCAGAGCCTATCGCTGATAACTCAACTGAGCAGGGTCGCTTCCGTAATCGCCGTATTGAGTTTATAGTCAATGACGAGATGGCCAGTGCAAACGATGGTATGATTATTAGTAATAACGCGCTTGACCCAGACTTAAACCCTTTGGATAGCAATAACGATGACTTATTGCCTGATGGTGATGATGCCACTCAAGGTACGGCAGTCGATCCTGCCAATTAATGTACAACAGCTTGATTGAGTCATTACTAATTTAAAAAAACCGCATCTTATAAAAGGTGCGGTTTTTTATTTTGTTAAAGCTGTTATCTATAGGTGGCTTATGATATGTATATAATAATAAGCGATTATTTATAAGCGGTCGGATCTTTTGATTCAGTAGCGCTGTGAGTCGCTTGTGCCTCAGATTGAGGATTAAAAAAGGTTTGAGTCACGTTTTTCTTTGCCTGTTGCCAATAGTCGAATTGTTGACAAGTTGATTCCAGATCACCTTGCCATGTTGGTATCTGTCCGCACATTGTTTTAATACGGTTTTGATTGGGATAAGGCAGCTCTTGTGCGGTCTCTGCGGCTTCATGGGCGGCGACGCGATCATTACAAACCAGCGCAATATCACAACCCGCTTCAATCGCGGCTTTCACACGTGCGCTGACATCGCCCGCAGCTTGAGCACCTGCCATACATAGATCATCAGAGAATAAGACCCCATCAAACTTTAGCTGATCCCGTATGATGTCCTTGAGCCAAATTTTAGAAAAACCTGCTGGCTTATCATCGACTTGCGAAAAAATAACATGGGCAGGCATTAAGGCATCAAGCCACGGTAGGGTTTGGGCAAAAGGCTGCATATCGCTATGCATAATCTCATCCAAGCTACGCGTATCGATGGCCTCAGCCACATGGGAGTCAGGGGCAATCGCGCCATGACCGGGGAAATGCTTACCTGTGGTTGCCATGCCAGCGGCTTTCATACCGCGCATAAACTGAGTCGCCAGCGCAATGATCGCTTGCGGCTCTTGATGGAAGCTACGATCCCCAATGACTTGACTGATGCCATCTCTGTCAAGTACTGGGGCAAAACTGAGATCAATGCCCACGGCCAATACTTCTTTTGCCATTAGATAGCCACAATCGTAAGCACAGCTTAGCGCATGGCTAGGCTCTTGATTAAATAATTCCCCAAGCTTGCCCATGGCGGGTAGTGGGGTAAAGCCATTGCGCAGGCGTGCGACTCGTCCACCTTCTTGGTCGACGCCGATTAATATGTCCGGGTTGTGATAACGTATGTCGTCACACAACGCCCGTACTTGTGCGGCATCTGCAACGTTTCGGGCAAATAGAATCACCCCGCCCACCTGTGCCTGTTTGATTAAGCTGACATCTTCTGCTGTCAGTGCGGTACTATCGATATCAATCATTAAGACGCCGTACATTGCGTAATCCTTATGGTGTTATATATTGTTATATGATCGGTTCAGCTTCAAATAAATAAATGATGATAATTGGCAGTGTGCCACTATTATCAAAACTGCTTTATTATGACAGTTATTATTAGATGAGCATAATGTGGCAGATGAATAGACTCAAATCAATTCGCGAGTGGGCATTGAATCGTCAATAAATGACCCAAATAATGATGAACAATAAATGTCATAGAAAGTTTGGTATGTGCAGGCGTAGCGTGTAAGATTGCTTATACAGTTTGAGACAGTTGGATAGCTATGTGCATGATAATATTGAGTGATTTTTAACAATATATTAGCAAACAGCAATGGCATTTAGTGACCATAACTATTCAGAAAATAGCATTTTAGAAAGTATCGTTTTAGATTTTAGAAACTATCATTGAATACATATTCGATTGATAATGGTAGATAAATATTTCGTGACTTAAAGATAAAGCATTTATAGGCGGCGATTGATTCAGTCACTTTTGATTTTCATAAAACAAATAATATTATTAACGTAAAATAACTAGGTATATATGATGAAAAAACAACCAGCACAGTGGTTACTCAGTGCAGCGTCAGTGGGCATCGCCGGTATTATTCTCACCCAGAGCTACGGGACGGCAATGGCCGACACCAATACTGAAGGCTTTGTACAAACCCCTGAACAAAAAGTCACCACTCGCCAAGTAGCCGCATTGCTGGATCGTAGCCACTATTTGAATCAGCCGCTAGATAGCAAAACGGGCAGCGAAATCTTGTCTATGTATATCGATAGCCTTGACCCAAACCATACGTTGTTTTTGCAGTCTGATGTGGATGAGTTTAAGAAAAAATACGCCGATGAATTCGGTGCTCGCCTCAAGCGTGGCGACTTATCTGCAGGAGTAGAGGTCTTTGAACGCTATCGCAAACGCTCAAATGAGTATTTTGCGATGGCGAGCAAGATGCTAAAAACCGATATTGATTTGACGAGTGATGATACGATTGTACTTGACCGTGAAAAACTCAATCATTTTAAAACCAAAAAAGAGCAGCGTGATTATTGGACGCGTCAGCTTAAGTTTCAGCTGATGAGTATTACCTTGGGTCAAGAAGATGAAAAAGCCAAAGAAAAAGTATTTCTGAGCAATCCAGATATTACTCGTGGGCAAGACTTGGTGCGCAACGACCAACGTACACCAAGCGAGATTTTACAAAATCGTTTATCGCGACAGCAAGAGCAGTTTAAGCGTCTCACAAACGATGAAATCATGGAAACCATCTTAAATACGGCGATGTTGACTTACGATCCGCACAGTAATTATTACGCACCGATTCAGGCCAACGAATTACAAATCCAATCTAGCCTGCAATTAGAAGGCATTGGCGTCTCTATTCGCCCTGATCGTAAAAACCCAGATTATACCCGCATCGTGACCTTGGTTGATGGTGGTCCGGCAGCCAAATCTGGTCAGATTAAACCCAATGATTTGATTATCGGTATTGCCAAAGATGGCGAGAACATGACAGACGTGGTTGGCTGGTCAACGCGTGAGATTGTAAGCTTGATTCGCGGTAAACGTGGCACGTCAGTGACCATTAAAGTGCGTCAGCCAAATACGCCTGATGCCAGTGCCCGTAACGTGACGGTGGTTCGTGACATTATTCAACAAGAAGAGTCAGGGGTTACCCAGCGCGTGGTAGAAGTACAGCGCCCTAATATTGATAAAACGCCAAAACGCATCGGCGTCCTTGAGATACCGAGCTTTTATCTGAATTATCAGGCACGCCGTAACGGTGAGGATTATCGCAGCGTCAGCATCGATACCGAAAAAGCATTGAAAGCGTTGAATAAAGAAAATATTGATGGCCTCGTGGTTGACTTGCGCAATAATCCAGGTGGTTCATTGGATGAAGTAGCAAAAATGCTTGGCTTCTTTATCAAGAGCGGACCGATGGTGCAAATCCGTGACAATCGCGGCAACATTCAGGTCTACCGTGACGATGATGGCGGTGAGCAACTTTATGATGGCAAAGTGGTCGTTATTACCAACCTAGCGTCTGCCTCAGCCAGTGAGATATTTGCCGCGGCTATCCAAGATTACGGTCGTGGGCTAGTGGTTGGCAGTACGACAACGGGTAAAGGTTCAGCGCAGATTCAACTCGATAATTTGGCATTGGGTTCAGCCACTTTAACGCAGCGCAAATTCTATCGCATCACTGGTGGTAGTACGCAGAATAAAGGTGTGGTACCTGATGTAGAGTTGGTCAATATCTACGATGATGCCACTTTTGGTGAACGTGCGCAGAAAAAAGCGTTACCTTGGGATACCATCAAAACGGCGCCTTACAAGCCTGAAGGTAAGTTCACTGATACGACGCTGGCGACACTTAACCAGCAGTCTAAAATTCGTCAAGAGCAAAACCCACAGTTTGTTTATCTCTCAGCGCTAAACAACATTCGCGATATGGAAGACGAGAAAAAACCAATTCCACTTGATATTAATAGCCGCCGAGCTAAGATGCAGTTGATTGAAAAGCGTTCACTAGAGGCTGAAAATAAACGTCTTATTGCAACGGGTGAGCGCCCTTATGCCAATTGGAACACCTATCAAGCAGCAATGGATGCAAAATTTGAAGAGCGCAGCCGCATGAAAGCCAAGGAGCGCCCAGAGTTACCTGAAGACGAAGCGTTCATCAATGAAGCGGCCTATATTATGCTAAGCGCTGAACCCAAAGCATTGTTAAGCCCTGAAGAGAAGCTATAAACGGTCAGTATTGTCAGCTAAAAAGGCTGTGATTAAAATCCATGTAAGCATATGCTTACATGGATTGACGTTTATACCTCTTACTAACCATGAGGCAATCTGCGATTATAACTGTACGGCACGATTGAACGAAGCGGTTCATTGATACTAGGGATTGGTATCTCAAAGGTCGCATCAGGGATAGGTGGTTTGCTGATTAAGGATGATAAGGCTGGATGCCTGTCAGTTATAGGATACTCCGGGATTAGGTATCATATAACGATAACATGGATGGTTAGTGATAAAAGCCGCATAACGCTTGTCGTTATGCGGCTTTGTTACGTCTGCTATATATTAATTGAGAAACACGACTAACTAGCTAATAGATGCTAATAGGTAACTCAGTAGCATTGAATAGTTTGTAAGCCTGTCAGGTTGCTTAATGGAAGCCTAAGAGGCTCATATTTTAAAAAGGTGATTGTGATAAATAATAGCCGTAAAAAAAGGCCAGTAACCTTATCAGCCACTGACCCTTTTTGACCAAATGGCAGTCTTAATAAAGACTACCATTTAACATTTTACTATACTCTAGAAGAGATTAGTGCTCAACGCCACCAGCGCCATGGACATGACCATGGTTTAGTTCGTCTTCAGTTGCTGCACGTACTTCTTGGATTTCAACATCAAACGTCAAACGCTTGCCAGCCAATGGATGGTTTGCATCAACGGTAACTTCTTTGTCATTTACTTCAGTAACGGTAACTAGCATTACTTGGCCGCCAGCTTCTGACTGAAACTGCATACCCGGCTGGATATCTTCAACGCCTTGGAAGTTATCACGTGGTACATGTTGTACCGCTTGCTCTTGATATTCGCCGTAGCCATCAGCAGGTTCAACAACAGCATTGACTTGTTCGCCAGCAGATTTACCTTCTAGCTGTTGCTCAAGGCCTGGAATGATGTTGCTGTGGCCATGCAAGTACGCAAGTGGTTGACCTTCTGGTGATTGGTCAAGAATGTTGCCTTCGTCGTCTTTTAGTGTGTAATTGAATTTGACGGCAGTGTCTTTTGCAATAATAGTCATAAGTTATCCTAAATATATCTATGTAAAAAATTAAATACGGTTGCAATAAACCTAAAAAATCCAATCAGCAAGCCAAATAGCCACGTCATTAGTCAATTATCATCAGTTTATTAAAGTAACTTTAGCAGTTAGCATCTTTAATTGAGATGGCTCATATAACTTTCAAGGTAAAAACAATAAAAAATGCTATTTTATACTGATAAATGGCATTTTTTATGAAAATAAACACAGTTTTTTGTGGTTTGAAGACCGTAAATGGATATTCGGGGTTTGCCAGTTGCGTTTTTGGACAATGGCTTTTACCATAATGATATAAATAAGGATAAAAAGACAATGACTTCATTTGCCAATAATTCACGCAATCAGCTATCGGATGCCAATACAATCAGCGATCACCATAAAGCTAAAGCTGATATCAATTATCGACTCAATTTCGAGCGGTTTTCTGAGCACTTGGTTGATGTGTCGCTCAATTTTACGGCAGTAAATGATGCGCCTCAACTTTGGCTGCCAGCGTGGATACCAGGCAGTTATCTGATGCGTGAGTTTGCGCGCAACATTACCGCGGTGCATTATCAGGTGTTAGACAGTCAGGTGCTAGATAGTAAAGCATTAGACAGCCAAATCATGGATGATGATAATCATCCTAAGGTTTATCGCGCGCACAAAATAGATAAAAACACGTGGCAATTACCAAAAGCTAAGGCAGGGCAAGCCATCAGTGTCCACTATGAAGTGTACTGCTATGATTTATCGGTACGTACTGCCTATGTCGATCAGCACCGTTTGTATGGGAATTTCACCTCAATTGCATTGGCTGTAGAGGGGCAGGAGCATCGAGCGGTACAAGCTAGCTTAGTAGTGCCAGCAGCATTTTTAGCAGGTAAAGATGAGAGTCGGCTACTATTGGCATGTGGGTTAGAGTCTACGCATCTACGTCTTGATGGGCAGCATAGCTATGGACTACAAGCAGATAGTTATCACGACCTTATTGATTACCCGTTTGAGATTGCAGAACAGGATAAGTTTGACTTTATTATTCAAGACAGTACGCATCAGACGCTACATCATCGTTTTTATCTCTCAGGTAAGCATAGCGCCAATATGGGTAGGCTACAGCAGGATGTCACTCAGATCTGTCAGTGCTATTTAGATTGGTTGGGTGATGCGCCATTTAATGATTATACGTTTATGACCTTTGCCAGTGGTCAGGATTATGGTGGACTTGAGCATATCAATTCGACCAGTCTCATTACGCCGCGCCGAGACTTACCAACTCTTGATGAGCCAAAAATACCAAGCACCGATTATCAGCGATTTTTGGGCTTATGCAGCCATGAGTATTTTCATTCGTGGTGGGTCAAAACGGTACGCCCAGATGTTATGTTGGATGTCGATTTGCGCCGCGAGGCATTTACACCACTGCTATGGGTATTTGAGGGATTTACTTCGTATATCGATGACTTTATGTTGCAAGCGTCGGGCGTGATTGATAAGCCAAGCTATCTCAAGCTACTGGCTGAGCAAATTAATCGTTACTATCAAACCGCGGGTCGCGCGTATCAAAGCGTTGCAGAGTCGAGCTTTGATGCGTGGATTAAGCTATACCGTAACGATGAAAATACAGGCAATGCTGGTATCAGTTATTACAACAAAGGCGCACTGGTGGCGTTATGCTTGGATTTGACACTGCTCCAAAAGAGCAATGGTCGCTATCGTCTGTTTGATGTGGTCAAGGCTTTTTATACTCAAGCAAAGCAAAACGACAATAAACGTATTGGCATCAGTAGTGCTGATATGGGTACAGTCATTGGGCAGTTCATGCCCATAGAGGATTGGGAAGACTTTGAGTATCGTTATGTCAATGGTGTTGAAGAGTTGCCAATTGAAGCGCTGCTGGCGGCAAACGGCATTAGCATGCATAGCAATAGCAAAGAGACGGCTGACAAGCATGTGCCTTGGGGCATGCGCTGTACTGAAACACCTGCTGGACTCAAGGTTAATCGCGTGACACGTGCTAGTGTCGCTGCTAGTGCAGGTATTTCAGCGAACGATGTTATTGTGGCGCTTGATGGTATCAAAGCTGACAGTAAACAATTGGCGTTGCTAAGTAATGTAGAGCGCGATATTGAGTGTCATCTTTTTCGCCGTGATGAGTTGATACGTGTTAATGTGCTGCCTAAGGCGGCTGATGAAGCCATTGACAAAGCATCTCCGCATAAAGTGAGCTTGCACTTAACAAAAGCAAATCAATCGTCAGGAGTCAGTGATAATTCTTCTCCAGTCGATGCAGGCTGGCAAGCATGGCTTAACGCTATAGAGCGTTATCAAAGTTAAATACATTGCTAAATATATTAATGTGAATGTATTTGTTCTCACTATGCTGTTCAATAATTTATTAAAAATGAAAGCCCCTGCCAAATAATATTATTTGGCAGGGGCTTTGTGTAATGACTGGCAGTCTTTTAAGGTTTATTAAAAATTAACAGGTAAGCCAGCGTTTAATAATTCAGCACTTAAGAATCAGATTGCTGATGATTATCCGCTTCACTTGTGCCCTGTGTCTCTTTAACCTTGTGATCGGTATTAGCATCTGCAATCCATTGTTGCATACGCGCAATCTCCATCTGCTGACCATCGATGATATCTTGTGCCAATTGACGCATCTCGTCGTCAGTGCCATATGTCAGCTGAATGTTTGCCATCTCTACCGCGCCAATATGATGCGGCAGCATACCACGTGCAAATGCCATGTCAGGCACAGGATCGGCGATACCCAATACCATCTCGCCATTTAAGACATCCATGCTTCTGGCATAGGCTTGCTGCATCGCTTCAGTATTGGGTTTAGGTTTGGCTGTATCAGGGTGGCTAGCAAGCCATTTATTCAAAATATCGATTTCAACTTGCTGAGCGGCAATAATCTCTTGTGCCAATTGACGCATCTCTTCGTCAGTACCATATTTCAGCTGAATTTTTGCCAGCTCCAACGCGCCGCGATGGTGCCCGATCATGCTTTTGGCAAAGGCGGTATCAGGATCGTTATAACTCATACCAATCATCATCTCATCGTGCATTCTCGTCATCGACTTGGTGTAGTCTCTGAGTATGTCGGTCATTTGGCTCTCATCCGCGATGTTTTCGCCACCTACTAGTTCGTTGTCAGCGTCAGCGTCATTTGGAGCATCAACGATATCAGTCACAGGTGGGGTCGTTGCATTAGGATCTGTGTCATCGTTGTCTTTTGTCGGCTGACAGGCGCTCAGTATAAGCGCCGTGGAGACGCTAGTGGCCAACAAGATCAAACGACGAGAAACAAACATAACATATCCCTATAATAAAAAATCAAATGATAAGTGGATGAGACTTATGATACCTAAATAATGGTGTTCTGAAGCTTAGCAGATAAACCTTGCTCGTTCGAGACGCGATGTTTAGCAAGTCGTAATTGGTTTTAATTGCTACCAAAGCCAATGACTAAAACGTATTCTGATCTAAAAAACTGATAGAAATGAGGACACGCCCAAATAAGCAGATGCCAGTCACGAGCAATCAGCAATGAGATACCAGTAGATTGGTAGTAATAATTAATCAAGAATGCCTAATTGCTGACAGCGTTCGCTAGTGAGATGAATGCGCACAAACTCACCAACGGCTAAATCACCCAATTCGAATCCTGCCACTGACCAGCGTATCAAACGCAGGCAAGGCAGTCCAACCTGCGCTGTCATGCGTCTGACTTGGCGATTCTTACCTTCATAAATCGTCAGCATGAGCCATGAAGTCGGTACATTCTTACGCTCACGAATAGGCGGCTCACGTTGCCATAAATCAATGGGTAAGTTTGCCTCTTCTACCATGAGAGCCGTCGCCGGTAGTGTCTTGCCATCTTTTAAATGTACGCCAGAGGCAAGCTCATTCAACTGTGCTGGCGTTGCTGTGCCTTCAACTTGCACCAAGTAAGTTTTGCCTTGCTTATGACGGTTTTTTGCAAAATTAGCAGCAGAAGGTGGCTGGGTAATGGCTTTATTGACTCGACCATCACTCGTTAAAATCAGCAAACCCTCTGAGGTGGCATCAAGCCTACCAGCAATCCGTAAAGACTTATCGGTAAAATACTGTGATAGGGTGGTGTGATCATTGTTGCTGTCATCACGAAATTGACTTTGCACCCCATAAGGTTTGTTGAATAAAATCAGACTAGAGGTTGACATGGTTTGGGATTTCCTAAATTTGAATCATTATTTTGTGCGTATTTTGAGATTAGAGCGTGTCCTCAATTCACCATTTTTAAAATGAGGACACACCCTAATAAAACGTTATTTTTTTAAATCAACGCTATAAGCTGCAAATTTGTTGATTTTATATAAAGTATCTTTGTTATTTTGCGCGTTATTATAACAGTCTGTGTGGATGCTATTTTACTAAAGGGATTTTTACAGTATCGTTAATTCAATAAATCGTTAAGTCAATAAATGATTATTCACTGTATCGCTATTTTACTTATTCATTTTTTAAATCATTTATCAGCATATCGCAACTTACCTATTGCTCAGAGTTTTTAGTTTGGCTCACCCGCGTTTAAAGCGGTATAAATAATCATAATAGAGTGGCTAGCATAACAGAGTGCTAAGGATGCTTGCGATATCTAACATACAACCAAGGAGTTTTATCCATGTCTTATGAGAAGGTTATCGTCCCAAGAGACGGCGAAAAAATTACCGTAAATGCTGATCTTTCGCTAAATGTACCCAATCATCCTATCATCCCGTTCGTTGAAGGCGATGGCATCGGGGTCGATATCACGCCTGTCATGATAAAAGTCGTTAATGCGGCAGTGGAAAAAGCTTATCATGGCAAACAGTCCATCATTTGGATGGAGGCTTATCTCGGCGAAAAAGCCGCTAAAATATACGATGGTGACTATCTGCCAAGCGAGACGCTAGAGATTTTAAAAGACTATGTTATCAGTATCAAAGGCCCATTGACCACGCCAGTTGGCGGTGGTTTTCGCTCATTGAACGTAGCGGTACGTCAAGAGCTTGACCTCTATGTGTGTCAGCGCCCAGTTCGTTGGTTTGAAGGTGTACCAAGTCCTGTTCAACATCCTGAGCTGACAGATATGGTCATTTTCCGTGAAAACTCAGAAGATATCTATGCAGGTATCGAATGGAAAGCGGGCAGTGAGGATGCTAAGAAAATCATCAAATTCTTAAAAGAAGAGATGGGCGTTACGAAGATCCGCTTCGATGATGATTGCGGTATCGGTATCAAGCCAGTATCCAAAGAAGGCTCGCAGCGTCTGGTGCGTAAAGCCATTCAACATGCTATCGATAATGATTTGCCCAGTGTGACTTTAGTGCACAAAGGCAATATTATGAAGTATACCGAAGGGGCATTTAAGGAATGGGGCTATGAGCTGGCCGCAGAACGCTTTGATGCAGAATTATTAGATGGTGGTCCTTGGATGACAATGAAAAATCCAAAAACAGGCAATGATATTATTATCAAGGATGTTATTGCTGATGCCTTTTTGCAGCAAATCTTGATGCGTCCTGTGGATTATTCAGTCGTTGCGACGCTAAACCTAAATGGAGATTATATCTCTGATGCCCTAGCAGCCGAGGTGGGCGGTATTGGTATCGCACCGGGCGCTAACAAAGGCGGCGCAATTGCAGTTTATGAGGCAACTCATGGCACAGCACCTAAATATGCGGGTCAGAATAAAGTAAATCCTGGCTCATTGATTTTATCAGCTGAGATGATGTTAAGAGACATGGGCTGGATAGAAGCCGCTGATCTCATTATTAGTGGTATCCAAGGTGCTATTGCTAACAAAACAGTCACTTATGACTTTGAGCGCCTCATGCCAGATGCTATCTTGCTCAGTACTTCTGAGTTTGGTAAAGCGGTTATCAAGCACATGGATGTTTAAAAAGTATATAGAGCTGAGTCAGCAGTTATCAGAATTTTATAGTATTGATAAAAGTATCAATATTCACAAAAGTATCGCTGAACATATCAATGTCCAAAAGCCACCTAAAGTTATGTAGGTGGCTTTTTTATTGGCAGTTTTTTGCTGTTTATAAGTGATATTTTAAAAGTAACGTTTTAAACGTACTGTCTTATGTTCAAGCATAAAAAACACCGCTTAAGTCTGAGACCTAAGCGGTGTTTTTATTTTACCTAACTGGGTTCAAAACTCTTTATAAGTAAAGAAAATTAAGCCCAATTATCTGCTGTATTAGCACATGACTCAATTACAATGAGGCGATTGCTGCATTGAATAGCGTGCTTGGACGCATCGCTTGTTCAGCCAATGCTTCGTCTGCCAAGTAGTAACCTTTTAAGTCGACAGGCTTGCCTTGAGCTTCATTCAGCTCTTTGACGATAGCCGCTTCGTTGCTCTCAAGTTTTTCTGCCAGTGGTGCAAATTTTGCTTTAAGATCAGCATCTTTATCTTGTGCCGCAAGCTCTTGTGCCCAGTACATCGCCAGATAAAAATGACTGCCACGGTTATCGATTTCACCTGTTTTACGTGAAGGACCTTTGTTGTTTAACAACAGTTTTTCTGTTGCCGTATCTAGCGTATCCGCCAAGATTTGCGCTTTAGCATTGTTATCGTGACTGGCCAAATGCTCCAAAGAGACGGTCAAGGCTAAGAACTCACCCAATGAATCCCAACGTAAATGGTTTTCTTCTAGTAGCTGTTGAACGTGCTTAGGTGCAGAACCACCAGCGCCCGTTTCAAACAAACCGCCGCCTTTCATTAATGGTACGACTGACAGCATTTTTGCACTTGTTCCTAATTCTAAAATCGGGAACAAGTCAGTCAAGTAATCACGTAAAATATTACCGGTCGCAGAGATAGTATCCAGACCACGGGCAACGCGCTCTAGCGTATAACGCATCGCACGAACCTGTGACATGATTTCAATATGCAGGCCTGTCGTATCATGATCTTTTAAGTAAGTTTGAACTTTTTTGATCAACTCGTTCTCATGTGGGCGATAAGGGTCTAGCCAAAAGATAACTGGTGTATCTGATTCACGGGCACGGCGTACCGCAAGTTTCACCCAATCTTGGATAGGCTCATCTTTAACCTGACACATGCGCCAAATGTCACCGTTTTCAACCTGCTGCTCAAGCAATACCTCATCAGTATCTTCATCGACAATACGAGCCAATCCTGAACCACTCGCCTCAAAAGTCTTGTCATGCGAGCCATACTCTTCGGCTTTTTGCGCCATCAAACCAACGTTAGGAACCGTACCCATCGTCGTTGGATCAAAATTGCCATGCCATTTACAGAAGTTAATCATTTCTTGATAGATACGAGCAAAGGTAGATTCAGGCATAACCGCTTTACAGTCATACATTTTGCCATCAGCGCCCCACATTTTACCGCCTGAGCGAATCATCGCTGGCATAGACGCATCAACAATCACATCACTTGGTGAATGGAAGTTGGTGATACCTTTTGATGAATCAACCATCGCTAGGCGTGGACGATGCACTTGGCAAGCATGTAAATCGCGTTCGATTTCTTCACGCTTACTGGCAGGTAGCTCAGCGATTTTTTCGTACAAACTTGCCATGCCGTTGTTGACGTTGATACCTAGCTCGTCAAAGAAAGCGCCATGCTTATTAAAGGCATCTTTATAATAAGTTTTGACCGCATGACCAAACACGATAGGATGCGATACTTTCATCATAGTGGCTTTTACGTGCAGTGAAAACAAGATACCAGCTTCACGGCAATCTTCCATTTCACGCTCATAAAACTCAAGTAATGATTTTTTGCTCATAAACATCAAGTCGATGACTTCTTTGTCCAGCAAGGCAATGCCTGTTTTGAAGACATGAATAGTGCCATCTTCAGCGACACGCTCCATACGTACGCTACGTGCTTTATCCAAAGTGATAGATTGCTCACCAGCATAGAAATCGCCACTGTGCATGTGCGATACGTGGGTCTGTGACCATTGCTTCCATTCACCCATAGAGTGTGGATGCTTGCGTGCATAGTTTTTAACCGCTTTTGGTGCACGGCGATCTGAGTTGCCTTCACGCAATACTGGGTTGACAGAACTGCCCAAGCTTTTGCCGTAACGCTTACGGATCTCTTCTTCTTCTTCTGTCTTAGGATCATCTGGAAAATCAGGGATAGCGTAGCCTTTGCTTTGCAACTCTTTGATACAAGCTTTTAGCTGTCCAACAGAAGCACTGATATTAGGCAGTTTAATGATATTGGTGTCTGGATCTTGAGTCAGACGACCCAGCTCAGCCAGATTATCAGGAACGCGCTGCTCTTCCGTTAAGTACTCTGGAAACTCAGCCAACACACGGGCAGCAACAGAGATATCGCTGGTTTCAACTTCGATACCTGCTGTTTGAGTAAAGGCTTTTACAATTGGCAAAAATGATAAGGTTGCTAGCGCTGGTGCTTCGTCAGTTTTTGTATAAATAATTTTAGACATTAGTTGGGCATTCCTTTTAGTTGTAATTAATAATAAGGCTCAAATATAAGTTAATAATTCCATGCAGCTCTGATGTAATAATGGATCATGCAACGATACTAAATAATGTGTCGCGAGCTTTTTGTAGCCAGTTTCTTGGAGACCATCGAGTCTGCTTAGAATTTTTCTTCGTTAAGCGGCAGTTTGACTGTCTTGTCTGAACGACCTGCTCATATGAATGACTTAAAAATAGAGTGCGGACGCTACATCATAGTTAACTGATTATAAATCTGATACGATGTCAATATCGCATAATGAACTAAGTGTAGTGTTTTCGGTTGTTTCTAATATGTCTTAATTACATTAAGCTGTTAAGAGCCTTATTCTACCAGTCATCGATAAAAATTTCATCCTTTCTATACAAACACTGCCTGCTAATATTCATCATAAAACGATGAATAATACAATCATTATTCAAAAAACTGCCAGTCATATCATAGATATGAATCGTGACTAAGTGATTCTTACTCTTCTGTCAGACATGAGCTGACAAACCAAATCATCTATGTTTTTAGAGATGATTTTACTGGGGTAGCTTTTATTATTGAGAACGCATTGTTATCTGTTTTATCCATAATATCTGACAATTATGAGAGCATAATTGTGACAGAGTTTGAGTAGAATTTTGCTAGGCTAGTCATATACGAAACAAGGTATAAAAAACTACGCCCATATAAAAATAAATAGTGAGTATTATGAGTTTACAATATGCATTACTCAATGACACCAGCTGGCAGAGTCAAGCAGACTGGCAAACCCCCGATACCCCTTTTATGTCGTTTGCTTTTTGGCAGGCGCTAGCTGACACTGGCGCGATTGGTGAGCAGGCAGGCTGGTTGCCGATATTTGTGTTGGTACATCGTGTCGCAAATAGTCAAAGCGACAGCTCGATAGACCACGCTGATCATAATGAAAACCATAGCGAAAACCATTCTGCGATTAACGAAGCTGCGCAAACAGTCACGCATCCTGTGGCGGTGTTGCCAGTATTCCTAAAAGGTCATCATCGTGGCGAGTTTGTGTTTGACCATTCATGGGCAGAAGCTTATGCGCGTTATGGGGTGGATTATTATCCAAGGCTGGTCACCAGCGTGCCCTATACACCGATTACGGGTCAGCGGCTTTGGTTGGCAAAAGGTGAGACGTTAACCACCGATATCATAAAGACAGCTATCGCAGGCGTCGATGATATTGCTCAGCAAGTAGGTGCCTCAAGCTGGCACGGATTATTCATTACGCCTGAATTGGCTACAATTGCCACGGCATCTATGCCTACTGATATTGATGTAGCGCATTTGCTAGCCGCTCAAGATAATGGTTTAGAATCAACCGCAATTGACATGCCCATACTGGAACGTCAAGGCTGCCAGTTCTTATGGCAAAATAAAGACTTGCTACAAGACTGCCAACCGTTTGCTGATTTTGAAGCATTCTTAGCGACGCTAAAAGCCAAAAAACGCAAAACCATCCGTGCTGAGCGTCGTAAGGTCGCCGAGCAAGGCATCATCTGCCAACGTAAATGCGGTGCCGCTATTACTGACGAGGACTGGAAAGCCTTTTATCATTGTTATGTGATGACCTATGCAGTACGTGGACAACAGCCTTATCTGACGATAGATTTTTTTATGGCACTGGCAGCGACTATGTCTGAGCACTTAATGCTCGCACAAGCGTTAGATGCCTCTGGAGAAATTATCGCCAGTAGCTTATTTTTATACGATGATCGCCATAGCGAAAATGCCACTCTTTATGGTCGCTATTGGGGAGCACTGGGTGAGTACGATAGCTTACACTTTGAGCTGTGTTATTATCAAGGTATTGAATTTGCCGTCGAGCAAGGGCTTAAGTATTTTGATCCGGGTACGCAAGGGGAGCATAAGCTGGTTCGTGGTTTTATTCCAACGACGACACACTCTATCCACCGTATTTATGACCCATGTTTTGTGCCAGCTATCGCCAATTTTTGCGCCCAAGACCGTGAGCATATGGCGCAGTATCGTCAGCAAGCGTTTGAGGCATTGCCCTTTAATGCGGATAATATGCCAGCCTTTGATACCAATCAATAGGCTTTGCTTAATACGCCTAACGCTCGCTTTCTTTTTTATTATTATGTCACTATTAGCCGTTAACTATGTCCAGTACTCCTTTTATTTGTCTTACCCATTTGTCTCCTCCTAGTGAGCTACTCTCGTGGCTCAATGTCGCAGGCTCTCTCACGGCGGTGTTGGAAGTGAAAGCAGGGCAGCCCTTGCGCGTGGAGCGTAGCTTTGAGGGCTACCGATTGCTGTCATTGGCACAAAAAAAACAATTGAATGTCACAGGTGCCATGCTAAATCGTCCCATGCTAGCATGGGTGCGTGAAGCGCAACTATATGGCAATGACGCACGCCCGTGGGTGGCCGCGCAAAGTATCTTTCCGTTACCCAGTCTCAAAGGTCACGCCCGCCGTCTACAGCAGCTCAAAGGCACACCCATCGGTTATGTGTTATTTAAACGCAGTCGAACCTTACCCAATCAGCGTTTTATCCAGCAGACAAGTGAAGGTTGGCAACGGCAAACACGTTATGATTGGTATGGTCGCCAGCTGCTGATCAGCGAAACTTTTTTGCCAGCATTTGTCACTACTGACAGTTAAATATCCGTTAAGTAGCCAGTCAATAGATAAATATCGCTAATAATCTGCTGACCAACAACAGGCTAGGAGCAATATGATAGCGGTAAACCATTTATTTTATTGGCTATTTATCTGAGTTATATCACCATTTAATTCACTCAGCTTACAGTGAGGTTTTTTTGCGCTCACCGCACAAATTTTCATGTTACACTTAATGTTTAGCGATGATTTTGATGCCAACGCGTATCGAGTTTATTGCCGAATTGGACAAGTTAATGACAGGCCTATTGCCTCTGCTTACTCCTACTTATCTTTGCTAATAGACTCAATTCACAATAATGGTCATACCATAAAACTGAGCGTAAAAGTACCGCTGGTACTTTGAGCGACGTTGACACAGTAATTGTTTTATTGTGGGCAGCCTATAAGCTTCTTTTCAACGACATTTTTCAATGACAGTCACTACCTAGGACATCACTATGTTTAAAGATATTTCTATCAAAGATTTTGATCCAGTACTTGCTGAAGCGATGGCTGCAGAAAGCGTTCGTCAAGAAAACCATATCGAATTGATTGCGTCTGAAAACTACTGCTCGCAAGCAGTGATGGAAGCGCAAGGTACAGATCTAACCAACAAATACGCTGAAGGCTATCCTGGTAAGCGTTACTATGGTGGTTGTGAGCATGTAGACGTTGTAGAGCAATTGGCGATTGATCGTGCAAAAGAGTTGTTCGGTGCTGAGTACGTCAACGTCCAGCCACATTCTGGTAGCCAAGCAAACTCTGCCGTATTTTTAGCGTTACTTGAAGCAAATGACACCGTACTAGGCATGAGCTTAGACGCAGGTGGTCACTTGACTCACGGCGCACACATTAACTTTTCAGGTCTGAACTACAATGCTGTACAGTACGGCTTGGTCGAAGGCACTGGTCTTATCGATTATGACCAAGTTGAAAGTTTGGCAAAAGAGCATAAGCCTAAAATGATTATTGCTGGTTTTTCAGCGTATTCACAGGTAGTCGATTGGGCACGTTTCCGTGAAATCGCTGATGAAGTTGGCGCTTATTTGCTAGTAGATATGGCGCACGTTGCTGGTCTAGTTGCTGGTGGTGTTTATCCAAACCCAGTACCGTTCGCTGATGTGGTTACAACGACTACGCACAAAACCCTACGTGGCCCACGTTCAGGTATGATTTTGGCACGTGATGAAGTACTTGCTAAAAAGCTCAATTCTGCCGTATTCCCAGGTAACCAAGGTGGCCCGTTGATGCATGTCATCGCGGCAAAAGCGGTTTGCTTTAAAGAAGCGTTAGAAGATAACTTTTCTACTTATCAGCAGCAAGTGGTTAAAAACGCTAAAGCGATGGCAAAAGTGGTTCAAGACCGCGGCTATGAAATCATATCTGGCGGTACGGAAAACCATCTCATGCTGATCAGCCTCGTTAAGCAAGAAATGACGGGTAAAGAAGCGGACAAATGGCTTGGCGATGCGCATATTACTGTGAATAAAAACGCCGTACCAAATGATCCAAAATCGCCGTTCGTGACGTCTGGTATCCGTATCGGCACGCCAGCAATCACTACTCGCGGCTTCAACGAAGCGCAAGCGGGTGATTTGGCAGGTTGGATTTGTGATGTACTAGATAGCCGCGGTGATGAAGCGGTCGCTACTGAAGTACGCGGTAAAGTAGAAGCGATCTGCAAAGAGTTACCAGTTTACGAAAAAAATCAGTAAGTCTTAAGCTTTGAGTTTGAAGCTTAAAATAAAAAACCGCTTAGCTGAATGGCTAGGCGGTTTTTTTATGGTCAGCTCACTTCTGTTTTGAGATAAAATATACTGCCTTCTTTTTTAACAAGTATGACGCCTTTATTAAAAGGCTTTATAGCGTCTTGGTTCTGCGGAATAATAGCGATGTCATTATCGAAATATCCTAATTGTGCGTCTTGTTTCACACTGGTGATATCTATATCTCCTTCAAAATACCATAGACTATCTTTTGAAAATTTGGTTTTGTTATCTACTACAGCTAAGATATTGTCTTGCTCATCTTCTAATTTAAAGGTCGTTGCACCTTTTAGAGCTTCATCCAAAAAATTAATATACGTTAAATCTAAAAAATTAAGGTCATTGAACTGTACTGGCACAATCTCTTTACCTAGTTTATCTACCAAGCCTACTTTAGTCTTTTTGGTGACGTGAGCTATACCATTGGTAAAAGGCTCAACCTTATCGTATTTAAAGGGAACAACGGTTTTATTTTTGGTATCAATAAAGCCCCATAATCCGTCTTTTTGAGCGGGTGCTAAACCTGCTTCAAACGTATCAATTTTGTCGTATTCTAACGGTATGACCACTTGGCCAATTTGATTGATTAGCCCCATCATACCGTCTATATCAACTGCTAATAAGTCTTTATCAAAATGCCAAGTATAATCATACTGTAGAGGGATAATTATAGCTCCTGTCGTATCTACAAACCCTGATTGACCATTTTTAGTGACAGGGGCGAGACCTTTATTAAAATCCAAAACATTCTCATATTGCAAGGGGATAACTGCGTTACCTAACTTGTCAATGAAACCATATTTATCATCCTTTTTAACCCACGCTAGACCATCAATAAATACACCAGCCTCATCGTATTTTGGTGGTGAGATGACTTTGCCTGACGCATCTAAAAAACCAGATTTACCTGCTTGAGAGATATGTATAATACCGTCGGCAGTGTGCGAGATATTGTCGAATTCCACAGCCACAATGACATTACCTGTGCTATCGATAACCCCTTTTTTATTTTCTTTTGTGACGATAACTAACCCTTGACTAAAGTCTTCGACAGAATCATATTCTGTAGGTATGACCTCATGACCCGCTCTATTAATAAAGCCAAACTTATCATTCTTCTCAACGCGGGCTAGCCCTTCATCGAAAACTTCAATAGCACTGTACTGTATAGGAGTGATTTTATTTCCGCTTTGGTCGATGAGACTCCATTTGCCTTCTTTTTCTACCCGTGCGATACCCTGCTTAAAAGAGTGAGCGCTATTAAACTGCTCTGGAATGACAAAATCTCCTTTTTTATCAATAAATCCATAATGATCATCTGAGGATGGATAGTGTTCAGCCATGGTTACACTGGCTAAGCCCTCACTAAAAGAGGTTGCATTGCCATATTGTGGAGGGATAATTTCATCGGCCTGTTTATTGATAAATCCATATTTCCCAGCCTTTTCGACGACGGCTAACCCTTCAGAAAAAGAGTTTACATAGTCATACTGGATAGGGATAACAACCTCTCCAGCTCTATTAATAAAACCCCATTTATCATCTTTTTGAACTCTTGCCATGCCTTCAGAAAAAGACCCAGCATTACTATATTGTAGTGGGATGACTTCCTCTCCAGTTTTATTGATAAACCCACTGTTATTGTTTTTCTCAACCATTGCTAAGCCTTCAGAAAAAGACTCAACATTTTCATATTGTAATGAAGCAATAGTGTTGCCCTTTTCATTGATAAAGCCCCATTTATCTAGCATAACGATATTTGCCAATGGGCGAGATGTCGCGACAGCGGCCAACCCTTCATTAAAAGATTTAGCCTTATCATATTGCAGTGGTACAATGATTTGTCCTGAAGCGTCAACATAACCATATTTGTCGTAATTATATGGGCTTTTAAAAGTAGTACGCATTACTCGTGCTAATCCTTCACTTAAGCAATCAATACTCTCGTAGTTTGCGATAGGTGGCTTTTTACATACCTCGGTCAATGAGTCATTTGCCCAAGCAATTTGTGCAAATAACGTTGTCGCTAGAGCGAGGCTGACCTTCAGTTTTGAGAAAATCGGATTAAAGAACATAAATATCTACAATAGTCATCATTAGTTCAATAGTAGGTAGACAACTAAGTTAAGTCCAGACAAATATTCTCATCCGTTACTGTACTTGGTTTATGCTAAAAATCAGTGAGTCTTAAGCTTTAAATGAAAAACCGCTTAGCGTTTGCTAGGCGGTTTTTATGTGTCGTAGAAAATAGTAGCTAATCCTTCTTTAACGCATGACTGTCTTCTAATATGCCCATAAATCTCTCATATAACCAAGGCTCAGCATCATCGATGGCTTGGTTATATATTTTAGAGCCGATCAAGTCCACCATAAAATCGAATAAGAACTTGGCAGGCAAATTACCGATATCCAAATCAAACTCTTCGCTCATATAATCTCTCAAATTATCTAACAGCGCTTCTTCCTCTTCCTTTGATAACTTAATAATTTTGTCTTTACTCATATCATTCTCTCAATACTAGGTAATGATCTAGCTTAGTTCAATCATACCTTTATAGGAAGGTTGGATAACCAATAAAAAAGCTGGGTTACGATAGCGTAGCCCAGCCTTATTCAGGTTAATTCGACTTTATTGCTTATAAAATTACATAAACGGCAGTTTAGTAAATATCTGCAAGATCGTCGCGTTGACGATATCGACAAAGAATGCACCAACCATTGGCACAATCAAAAACGCCTTAGGCGAAGGCAGATAGCGATCCGTGACCGCCTGCATATTGGCAATCGCCGTTGGCGTCGCACCCATACCGAAACCACAATGTCCAGCTGACAAGACCGCTGCATCATAGTCTTTACCCATCACCTTAAAGGTTATGAAATAGACATAAACAACCATAATGACCGTCTGTACCAATAAGATAATCAACACAGGGCCTGCCAAATCAGTCAGCTGCCATAGCTTCAATGACAGCAGCGCCATGGCTAAGAACAGACTCAAAGAAGCGTTACCAAATACGTCGATAGAGCGATCAAACATATCAAAATTAAAGATAGTGGTTAAGACATTACGAATAATCACACCACCTGCCAACGCCCAAACGAAGGTAGGTAGCTCAAACCACGTGCCTTGGGCAACAAGCGTCATGACATCGGCGAAGGCCAACGCTGCGGCAAACAATGCCAATGTTTCAATAGTAGAAGAGGCGGTGATAAAGCGCATGCTATCAGGTCTTTCGAAAATTTCTTTATTACTACTCGCCGAATCTTCATCATGTTTGGTGCTATAAAGCGACTGCGCACCAGCGACTTTTTCGATGTCACTAGGATTGGGATTGGCGGGTGTTGGTTTTAACCCCAGCTTTTGAATCAGGCGACGGGCAACAGGACCACCAATGATACCGCCAGCGACTAAGCCATAGGTAGCAACGGCGATACCAAGCGTCGTTGCACCGACCACACCGTAATCTTGCTCCAAGGTGATACCCCAAGCACCTGCCGTGCCGTGACCACCAGTCAGGGCGATAGAACCTGTCACTAATCCAAGTAGTGGATCAAGTCCCAACGCGCTTGCCATGGCCACACCAACGACATCTTGCAAGACGATAAAAACGGACACAACGATGGTAAAAATCAACAATGGCGTACCACCAGCTTTGAGTCTACTAAAATCAGCACTCAAACCAATAGAGGCAAAAAACATCAGCATGGTAGCCGTCTGTAATCCTTGATGAAAGTTAAAACTATATCCCCAAATGATATTTAGAATATAGACCACTATTGCTGCGACCAAACCACCAGCAACAGGCTCTGGAATGTTAAAATCTTCTAAGAATTTAATTTTCTTGACCAAAAAGCGCCCAAGCAGCAGCACTAGAGTGGCTAGTATCAGCGTGTAATAGCCGTTTAGGGTAATTTCCATATATTAATCCTTTCTATAAAAATAAATTAACCTGAATTCGGGATAAATATGGTTTTATCTCGAATTCAGGTTTGTGTGGTGATTGGCGACTAGGCATCATCCACGGACGGCATAATAACCCATAATTGCGGCTTGCCAAAATCTCTGTAGGCATCTTCAATGATGCTTTTGAAAACATTAAAATCTTCGTTGTTTATTTTTTTCACCGCTGTTAGATCCATCATCAGGTGAGTCACTTCGCTGTCCGTTAAACAGTCCCATGCGCTATCCCAGTTATGTGAAAAATAGCTGGGAAAATCACAGGCATTGGCTAAGTTTGTTAATAATGTGGTTTTATTGAGTATCTCGTCTACCGGTATGTTAACAGTCTGAGCGGGCATGCTAGCATTTAGTGCTGTAGTTTTTTGGTTAATATCTTGGTCAAAACTCAGATTAATATAGTGGATGGCTTTACTCATATTATTTTACGTCCAGTCTGCGAAAGCTGTCATAGTGATCAACGGTTAAGTAATACACGGTCGGTGGATGACCACCTGTGACGATACGCCGTGCACCGCGATGTGACACGCCAGGGGTCGGCACGGTATATTCGCGGTAGTAGCCTTGCGACTGCGCGGGCAATCTGCCCTCACGATTATAAAATGTCGTGCCATCTTTATGAGGATAAGGAAAAGGCCCGCCTCGTTGAATAAGGGCAATGGTATTGTCTATCTGAGCATCGCCCGTGACGCCGCTTGTCTTTACTGGCTGGGTCTCGGATGAGGTTTGTGATACCGCTGTTGGGGCAATACTATCGGTCAAAAACCCAGACGACAAATCACCAAAAAAGTAAACAGCGACGGCAATAAGAGCAATCAAACTAAATAGGGTAGATCCTAAGCTTCTCTTGTTTTGGTTGCCACGATGATGATGACGATTGTCACGGGTAGTGTGTCGCGGGTTTTTGTTATTATCAATAGAGTTGTTTCGGCTGTTAGTATTTGAATAGTGATTGGTTATATTTGAGTCTGGAGTGGCTAAAATACGCAATTCGTTGGAAGTGACTTCAGTGGCTCGTAGTTGGTTTTTATCATTACGCTCACTATTAAAATAGACGCTTTGACCAACGGTTATCGGCTGTGATAATCGCACTTTACTCACATGAAAAAACACGTCTTCACTTTGATTGTCTACATCGATAAAGCCATAGCCTTTATCTGAATTCCAGTGCTTGATTTTACCACTCTGCATAAGCCCACTTTCCTATCGCTTGTTTCATTATCGTGCCGCATGACTTCTACCATACATATGGTTTTGATGCCGCATATATGACATATTTGACACTACTAAAAAACGCCAGCAATGGAGCTGGCGTTTTTTTGTGGATTATACGTTAAATGAGAGAGTGGATGATAGGCTAAGCGATAAGACGTTAGACGCGAGTCTCACCATGACCATACACGATCCATTTTTGTGAGGTGAGACCTTCAAGTCCTACTGGACCACGAGCGTGGATTTTATCGGTCGAGATGCCAATCTCGGCACCCAATCCATACTCAAAGCCATCGGCAAAACGGCTAGAGGCGTTAATCATAACGCTCGCCGAGTCGACTTCACGGATGAAACGTTGCGACTTGGTATAGTTGTCGGTAATGATGACGTCGGTATGATGGCTGCCATGAGTATTGATATGTTCAATGGCTTCGTCAATACCTGACAAGACTTTTACCGCTAAGATAGGCGCTAAATATTCGGTATCCCAATCCTCAGCAGTGGCCGCAGACAAATGTCCAGCAAGCTTAGCATTGTCATTTAAGATGGCTTGCGACTTGTCATCAAGGCGCAATTGCATCGCATCGTCAGCGGCGATGATGGCTTCGGCAATCTTTGGCAATAGCGCACCCGCGACTGATTCGTCGATCAATAGCGTCTCCATAGTATTACACGTACCGTAGCGATGGGTTTTTGCATTGACGCTGACTTTGATGGCGATTTCGGCATCTGCATCGCTATCGATAAAGGTATGGCAGTTGCCATCTAAATGCTTGATGACAGGAACACGAGCATCACGGCTGATACGTTCAATCAATCCTTTGCCACCGCGTGGGACAATGACATCGACATAATCTGTCATGGTGATCAGCTCGCCGACAGCAGCACGAGCTGTCGTTTGTAATACTTGCACACTGTGCTCAGACAGCCCGACTTTTTGTAGTCCTTCCAAGATACACTTGGCAATCGCTTGGTTGGATTCAAACGCTTCAGAGCCGCCGCGCAAGATAATAGCGTTGCCTGATTTTAGCGCCAATGAAGCCGCTTCTAAGGTCACATTAGGGCGCGACTCATAAATCATACCGACGACGCCGAGCGGCACCCGCATTTTACCCAAATGAATCCCTGATGGCTGATAGGTCATGTCAGTGACTTCGCCGATAGGGTCTGGTAATGAGGCGACGTCTTTTAACCCTTGGAGCATACCGTCAAAGCGGGCATCATTTAGCGCTAAGCGATCCAGTAAGGCTGCCTCTAAATCGTTGCTTTGTCCATTATCCATATCGATTTTATTGGCGGCCAAAATATCTGATTTGGCCTCTTTTAATACATCATGAATCGCCATTAATGCTGAGTTTTTGTCACCAGTGTTTGCCGCAGCCAGTAAACGAGAAGCTGCTCGTGCTTGTTTGCCAACAGCTTGCATATAGGCAGTAACGTCTGTGGTATTCGATTGACTCATAAATTATTTTCCTTATGGTTATAAATGTTTTAAGCAAATGAAAGCGCCCAAAAAGGCGAAAATGTGGCAAAAAGATGATTTTGATACCTGTCAGGTATTATGCTATTTAACATAGAGGAGATTGAGGCGATAGTAAAGATGATTTTGTGAACAGTGCCTGCTTTACATAGCGTTTATGAGCATGGTCGTCGCCTCATTTTACTGACTTTACCATTACTGAGTCCTTGCCACTTCATGATACAAATATCATTTTAGAGAAAGCAAAAACGCAAGCTTTCGGTTACGTGGTTTTAACAGAACTGCGTTGTAACTACTAAGGTAGCTAGCATTAATCATACGTATAGTAGAGCTTAACGGTGCATCAAAAAGCAATTAAAGGGCAGACATTCATGTACGAATGGTTGCTCGTCAAATACAATTCAATAAATGAAATAATGATGGAGAATAAAAATGTCTATTAGAAATGACACTATCGACAACACCACGCGTAAAAGCTTGCTGACAGTTGGTTTGGTTGCCGCGGCATTGACATTGGGCGCTTGCGGTAAGAAAGAAGAAGCCCCTATGGAAACTGCTCCAGCCGTTGATGCACAAACAGCGGTAGAGGATGAAGCCACTGGTGTTGCGACAGCAGGCGAAGATGATGATATTGCAGTTGCTAGCGCCGATGATGGCATGGCAGTGGGTAGTAATGATGATGTGGCGGTGGCAACAGCAGATGACGCCGAAGTGCTAGATGGTACTGAGAGCGAAGAACATGTCTCGACGTATTAAATCGCTATCTTGATTAACTAGTTATCATTAGTTGATGATATAAGCGAATAAAACTAGATAATCAGATAAAACTACGCCCAGTACACGAAAGTGATAAAATAAGGCTCAGCGCTGTAAATACAGTCTGGGCTTTTTTGTGTTATCTATTTAGTGGCTTATTAATATTTATTTACCACTGATTGAGCATCTGGTTCAATACAGGATTTGCCTTTTTGCTGTGTAATAAGAGACAATGTGACATTTTTTCTATTTGTGTCACGAATCATTGCCTTATCACAATAATGCTATGATTGATGCTGATACTATTTATGCTGCCTATGCCGCTATTTTTTATTTATTTTTATTCGTGTTTTCACTCATATTTATTGGAAGTCTGCTGAACCATGCTTGATATTGCAAAAGATCCGACTCGGCCTATCGCCTTAGATTTACAAGACGTCCATAAAAGCTATGGCTCATTGGCAGTGCTAAAAGGAGTGTCCCTTACCGCATATGACGGTGATGTCATCTCTATTTTGGGCTCATCAGGCTCAGGTAAATCTACCTTGTTGCGCTGCATTAATTTGCTCGAAAAGCCCAATCAAGGTCGTATTATTATCGGTAATGATGAGCTGATGCTCAAGCCTGCCAAGTCAGGTGAGCTGCAAGCGGTCGATATCAAGCAATTGGAAAACTTGCGCGCGCGCGTGGGTTTTGTTTTCCAAAACTTTAACTTGTGGCCGCATAAAACGATTTTGCAAAACATCATCGAAGGGCCAACGCAAGTTTTAAAGATTAAAAAAGATCAAGCCATTAGCGATGCTGAAAAACTGCTCGATAAAGTCGGTTTGCTTGATAAAAAAGACGCGTATCCAGCGAATTTATCTGGCGGTCAGCGTCAGCGTGTCGCTATTGCCCGTGCGCTTGCCATGCAGCCACAGGTGCTACTATTCGATGAGCCAACCTCAGCCTTAGATCCTGAGCTGGTCAATGAAGTGCTCGCTGTCATGCGTGAGTTGGCAGAAGAGGGGCGCACTATGCTTATCGTCACCCATGAGATGCGTTTTGCGAGAGAAGTATCAAGCAAAGTGGTGTTCTTGCATCAAGGCGTGATTGAAGAGATTGGCACGCCTGAGCAAGTTTTTGATAATCCTACCTCTGAGCGTGTCAAAGACTTTATGGCATCGCATCGTCAGAACTAGCCTCGTATTTAGTATCCGTTTTATACGCAAAAATGGGGTGGTAATATTCTTACCACCCTATCGTCATTTTATTTTAAGCGTAAAATTACTGCTTAGTAAGCAGCGTTGACCGTTTATTACTCGTTAATAACAGTCGGTATGTAAAACGTTTGTTTTTGATATTTTACTCAGGTATTATCAAAAGGTTTACAGGTGGTCGATAATGACGGCTGCTTGTGTATTCTGCTATCTATATTGCTTGTCTGGCAGGGACGTCAGAGAACAAAATATCAGAACCCTACATTAAAAACCCATCAGAATTTAAGGAATGTATGATGTCGAATTCTCGCCTATTGTGGTCATCGATGACCGTTACCGCCGCATTGATGCTGAGCGCCTGTAGTCAACCGGCTAATGAAACTACTGATAGCAACACTGACGCCGCTGCAGCAGAAACGGCTGGCAAGACCATTCGTATCGCGACCGAAGGTGCTTATCCTCCTTTTAACTACACCAATGCTGATGGCAGCTTGGCAGGCTACGATATTGACGTTGCCAATGCCTTGTGTAAACAGATGCAAGCCAAATGTGAAATCGTCGCTCAAGATTGGGATGGTATTATTCCGGGTCTT
The DNA here is from genome assembly GCF_016107535.1 of Psychrobacter cibarius. Taxonomy (GTDB): domain Bacteria; phylum Pseudomonadota; class Gammaproteobacteria; order Pseudomonadales; family Moraxellaceae; genus Psychrobacter; species Psychrobacter cibarius. The sequence continues at coordinate 175,352 of NZ_JABASQ010000002.1, forward strand.
TTAGCACAAAAATATGATGCAGTGATTGCGGGTATGTCTATTACACCTGAGCGTCAAGAAAAAGTCGACTTTACCGAGCCTTACTTTGCCAATACGATGGTTTGGCTGACCGATACCAAAGGCAGTTTTGATCCTATGGCGATCAAAAACTTGACACTTGGTGGTCAACGTTCAACCACGCCTGGCGCTTATTTACAAGATAACTATGAAGGCAAAGACGGCAATACTGTGCAGTTGTATGACAATTATGACAATGCTTATCTGGATCTAAAGTCTGGTCGTAGCGATGCAGTATTGGCGGAAAAAGTCTCTGCCAAATCATGGTTGGCAGACAACCCTGAAGGCTTTGGTATCGTTGGTGACGAAATTGACAATGACGACAATATTGCCATTGCTGTTCGTAAAGGTGACGCACTCAGAGACGACTTTAATAAAGCACTCAGCGAAATCCGTAGTAACGGTGAGCTGGCACGTCTTGAGCAAGCGAACTTTGGTCAATAATCTTCTGATTGAAAAATGAAGGAATAGCAAACATGACAATATCAATGACATCATCATTAAAAACTAAGGCGCTTTGGCTTGCGCCATTAAGTGCCGCGATGCTTATGCTGGCTGGTTGTAATAATAGCGCCACGCCAGAAGATGGGGCGGCAGCTGACACCACAGCCGATGCACCTATGAACATAAAAATTGCCACCGAATCAAGCTATAAGCCGTTCAGTTATACCGATGCTGATGGCAAGTTAATTGGTTATGAGATTGAGCTGGTCGACGCTCTGTGTGCACAAATGAAAGCAAAATGTGAAGTCATCTCACAAGATTGGGATGGTCTCATTCCTGGTCTAAATGCCCAAAAATTCGATGCAATTATCGCAGGTATGTCGATCACGCCTGAGCGTAAAGAAGTGGTTGAATTCACTGACCCGTACTTTCACACTGGCATTATCTTGATTGGTAAAAAAGGTGATGACATTCGCGTCGATGCATTAAAAGGTCAGCCCATTGCCTCACAGCGCTCAACCGTCGCTTCACAGTACTTGCAGGATGAACATGCAGATGCTGATATCAAGCTTTATGATACCCAGGACAATGCGTATCTGGATCTGACTTCAGGTCGCGTACGGGCAATGATGTCCGATAAAGTCACTGGCATCGATTGGCTAAAAACGGATGCTGGCAAAGATTATGAAGTAAAAGGACAAGAAATCAGCACCGACGAAGATGCCATGGGTATCGCGCTTCGTAAAGGCGATCCATTGGTCGCTAAGTTCAATAAAGCGTTGGCTGAATTAAAAGAAAACGGTACTTATGACCAAATCACAGGCAGCTATTTTGGCACCAGCTCTACTGCTGCTGCGCAAAAAGCCGTGGCAACCACCGACGTAAAAGAAGTGATGGTGGTTGAAGGTGATGATGCTGTTGAAGTGAAAGAAGAATCAGCTGAAGCGGCGACTAACTAATATCATAGCTCATCTCTGTGCTCGGCTGATATGGCTGTCACGTATGGCGATATTCACTCATAGAGATGAGTGTTACTTTACTCACAAACCCCAAGGATGATCATGAACAACCATTTTGACCAACACCGTGCAATCGCGAACGCATCCGTTATCAATGGCATCAAGGCGCGACGTTTTTCAGCGCCCTTGCTTGCGATGGCGGCGCTTTTAACCTTAGTAGGGTGTAGCAATGGTCAAAATGATGCAAATGATGATGTCAGCCCAGACGCCGCTGAGACCGCAGCGACGGGTGATGTCTTGCGTATTGGTACCGAAGGCGCTTATGCTCCCTTTAACTATACCAATGCGGATGGCACCCTTGGTGGTTTTGATGTTGATATTGCCAATGCTATCTGTGCCGATATGAAGGTAACATGTGAAATCACAGCGCAAGATTGGGACGGTATCATCCCGGGTCTAAAAGCGGGTAAGTACGATGCGATTGTGGCCGCCATGTCGGTGACGCCTGAGCGTGAGCAACAAGTCAGCTTTACAGAGCCGTACTTTAGCAATACCTTGGTGTTTTTGGCCAAAAAAGACAGCAGCTTCGATCCCAATAATAGCGATGATATCAATGCGCATTCTATTGCCGCTCAGCGCTCGACCATTTCTTCGCAGTGGTTAGAAAAGGTTTATCCGAATGCTGACATGAAGCTTTATGACACGCTAAGTAATGCGTTTTTGGATTTGGGTTCGAATCGTGTTGATGCGATGGTGTCTGATAAGCTGCCAGCGCTAGAATGGCTTGGCTCCACCTCAGGCAGTCAGTATGCGCTCAAAGGTCAAGAGATTGACATCAATGATAATTTTGCCATCGCGGTGCGTCCAGGCGATGCATTGCAAGCAAAAATTAATAAGTCATTGGTCAATATTAAAGCCGATGGCACTTACGATAAAATCAATCAAAAATATTTTGCGATTCCAGCGTCAAGCTCAACGGTCACTACTGAGCCGGCAGAAAAACCTGCTGAATAAGTCTTAAAATACATTTAGTACTGTTGCGTCGTAACCGTGAGAATGGTGATTTTTAATAGGTTAATTTGAATTCCATTTCATAGGAAGGGTATTGCTTCAATAGCGATATCCTTTTTTTGTTTTTTATAAAAAATAGTTCGGTCTTGTGATATTGACTGTTCGGTTTGTAAAAATATGACTAATCTAATGTGTTTTTAAGAAGATAAGCGTCTATTTAAGCACTGCTTTTACGTGTGAGTATTAACATAGCTGGCAGCGAATATGATAAAATCAGCGCTCATTTCTACTGTGTCAATTTCCGCCGCAATAATCGTATTGATTTGACGTCGATCTATGACGCAAAGCACCAAGGTCTATTTGGTATAAAATACGCTTATCAGCAGCGCTCAGCGATTGATGCTGATTCTTTTAACTCATATTTTGCAAATTGCTAATATAAAGAGACTGAGTGGATAATTGTGTTTGATTTACAAGGATTTGGCGCGCTACTACTGAGCGGCGCTACCGTCACCATCAAGCTTGCCATGACCAGTTTAGTCATTGGCATGGCTTTAGGGCTGCTCGGTGCCACAGCTAAGCTGTCCAATGTCTGGCTGCTGCGTAAAATTGCGACTGTATATACGGCGACAATGCGCGGTATTCCAGAGTTGCTATTGGTATTGTTTATCTATTACGGTGGCTCTATGCTGCTGATGACGATTCTCAAAAAATTCGGCTATAACGAATATGTTGAGATCAGTGCCTTTTGGGGTGGCGTGATGGCGTTGTCTATCGCGTTTGGCGCTTATGCGACTGAAATTTTTCGCATGTCGATCCAAGAGATTCCAATAGGGCAGAAGGAGGCGGCGCAAGCGATTGGTATGCGTCCTTTCCAGACGTTTTATCGCATTACTTTGCCACAAGTTTGGCAGATTGCGTTGCCAGGATTGGGCAATTTGTTTTTGGTGTTGCTCAAAGATACCGCATTGGTATCGGTCGTGGGTCTCAAAGACATCATGTATCAGGCATCACGTGCCGCCCAATCAACGCAGCAGCCATTTACTTTTTATATGGCAGCGGCGATTATTTATCTGGGTTTAACCATGTTGATTACTGGTTTTATGATGTGGCTCGAATGGCGCGCCAATCCAGCGGCACGCTACGCTAAAAAGCTGAGCCGTCAGTCAACCCACCGTCAATCGACCATAGGATAGAGGAGAGATACTATGGATTGGAATTGGCAGGTCATTTTTGATAGTATTCCTGATTTATTAAACGGGGCAGTATTGACCGTACAGCTGGTAGTTATCTCAGGTATTATCGGTCTATTTTTTGGTTTGGTTTTAGCCCAGTTGCGCTTGTCAAAAAACTGGCTGGTACAGATACTACCATTTTCTTATATCTTCTTCTTCCGTGGCACGCCACTGCTGGTACAGATATTTTTGATTTATTATGGTCTAGGACAGTTTGAGGCTATACGGAATTCGTTCTTATGGGAACCTGTGCTCAGTCAAGCGTATTGGTGTGCCATCATTGCCTTTACCATGAATACCAGTGCTTATTTGGCAGAAATCATTCGCGGTGCGATTCAGACCATTCCTGTTGGTGAGCTCGAAGCAGCTGACGCTATCGGTATGTCGAAATGGCAAAAGCTTACGCGTATTACCTTACCCCGTGCCTTTGGTATTGTCATTCCAGCCTACAGCAATGAAGTGATCTTTATGCTAAAAGGCAGTGCGCTTGCGTCAACCATCGCTTTGATGGATATCACGGGTGTCGCTCGAACCATTAGTGCGCGAACTTATACCTTGATGGAGCTGTTCTTCGCTGCTGGTATTATTTACCTTTTATTATCATGGGTGATTTTGTTTAGCTTTAGGTTGTTTGAAAAAAGAATGAATCGCCACACAAGCTATGTACCGCCTGATGTAATGACCAACACCATACCTTAATGGTTTGGCTCAAAATAATGCTAAAAAATCAATGAAATAGCGGGTTAATATCTTAATATTAACCCGCTATTCTTTTGTTTAACTGCCATTTATCTCATTTTTATGGCTACTTTTAAAATGAAGATAAGCCCTAGAAAAATAGCGACAGATAGTGCAGTATGTATGACCAACCTATCAATAATCTGCTGTGAGTGCCTAGTATGAGCCAATCACCCCATATGTCTTTAATCAATGCGATTGCTGCCAGCGTCAATGATGACGCGAGCATCGCAATGGTTAACGATAGCGTACGTGCATCCATCGGCAAGGTGGTCTGTGTCGGTCGTAACTATGCGGAGCACGCCCGCGAGCTTGGCAATGAGATACCAAAATCACCCATCTTATTTATGAAACCAGCATCGTCATTGGTCAGTGTGCGTCATGATATCGTCCGTCCCAATCCAGCGATATATGGTGAGACCCATTATGAAGCTGAGCTGTGTGTACAATTAGCAGCAGACTTATCGGCAGCCACGCTTGAACAAGCACAGCAAGCGATTGGTGGCGTGACTTTGGGGCTGGATTTGACCTTACGTGACTTGCAAAGTAAGCTCAAAGAGAAAGGTCATCCATGGGAGCGTGCTAAGTGTTTTGATGGTGCCTGTGTACTTGCCGATTGGATTGATCCGCAAGCGTTTGGTGATTTTAGTCATGTCGAATATCAGCTTTATATAAATGATGAGCTGAAGCAAGATGGTGATAGTGCTTTGATGCTATTCCCAGTTTATGAATTGCTGGCAGAGATTAGCCATGCCTTTAGCTTACAAGCAGGTGACGTGATTATGACTGGAACGCCAAGCGGCGTTGGCATATTACAAGCAGGCGATGCGTTAAAATTGAAGCTCGGTGCCCATGAATGGCAGGCGCAGGTTCAATAAATTTTTATAGCAGTACTATTTTATCAGTCGTCAAATGCAGCGACGCTATCAAAAAATCCCAAGTTAACGCTTGGGATTTTTTCGTTTTATGAGGTGCTTACACAGTGCTGTCATGAGACTGTCATCTATGTTTCAACGTTCTGTCATAAACTCTCGGTAGACTTAGGCGTAATTCGTATTTTTGTAGTGATAATTGTAAAGCCGCGACCAACTCTCCGCCAATCCAGCCTAACAGCAAGGTGACTGATAATGACATTATTGAATAATAAACAACCACTTGCCCATGAAGTCGTTGAAGACTCTAATCCGACTGACAATATCGATTTTCAAACCATTATTAGTCGTCGTTTAAATCGTCGTAGTATCCTAAAGGGTGGCACAGGATTGACGGCGGCGGCTTTTTTTGGGGCGCTACCTTTGGTTGGCTGTAGCGATGATGATGACAGCAGTCCTATCAACAATACTGATAATAACGCGGCTATCCCTGCACAGGGCGATCTCAAACGTCCTGAGACTTTGAAATTTACGGCAGTGGCGCATTCAACTGCCGAAACGATGAGCGTGGCAGCAGGCTATAAAGCCGAGATGATATTACCACTTGGTACGCCGCTGATATCTGGTATCGATGATTGGAAAGACAACCGAGAGCAGTCGGCAGAGTCATTCGAATGGCGCATGGGTGATAACCATGATGGCATGTGGTTCTTTGGTAAAAAGGGCGGCGCTTATGATGCCAAAGCGGCAGAGAATGGGCTGCTAGTGATGAATCATGAATATGTAAACAGTAATGAGCTGAGTCCGTTTGGCTATCATGTGATCCAAGATAACAACGCCGCGCCCATCTTTAAAAATCGTCGACTTGCTAGTGATGTGCGCCGTGAGGTTAATTGCCATGGTGTTGCGGTGGTCGAGATGACCAAACGTACTGATGGTAAGGGTTATGAGATGGTGGCTGATTCGAAATATAATCGCCGTCTCACGAGTAGTAGTACGGCGCAGTTAACAGGGCCCGTTGCTGGCTCTGATTTGGTCAAGACTAAGTTTGATCCGACAGGCTTTCAGACGCGCGGCATCAATAATAACTGCGGTGCAGGTTTGTCACCTTGGGGCACCTATCTGACCACCGAAGAGAACTTTTTAGGGGTATTCGCCCGTGGGCAAGATGCTAGCCAATTAAGTGATGGGCAAAACTATGGTCGCGAGCGCTACGGTGCAACAGAGGATTTCCCAGGCTGGGAGTATCTGTGGCACACACCTGAAGCCAAAGATGCCAAGATAGCCGATGAATTTTCGCGCTGGGATATGACCGCCGTCGGTACCAGTGCTGCTGACGATTATCGTAATGGCTTTAATACCTTTGGCTATATCACCGAAATTGACCCGTTTGACCAAAACTCTATGCCGCAAAAACGTACGGCACTGGGACGTTTTGCCCATGAAAACTGTGCTTATGCGCCCGTTGAACAAGGCAAACCGGTGGTTTTTTATATGGGCGATGATGCTCGCGGCGAATATATTTATAAGTTTGTCTCCAAAGCCACATGGTCAAATAGTGATATCGGTGGTGGCTTAAAAGCGGGCGATAAGTATTTGAATGATGGGACGCTCTATGTTGCTATCTTTAATGAAGATGGCAGCGGTGAGTGGAAAGCACTCGTCCATAGTCAAAACGGACTGGATGCTTCCAATACGGTATTGCCTTTTAATGGACAGGATGAGGTGTTGGTTTTTGCTCGTGCCGCAGCAGATGTGGTCGGCGCCACCAAAATGGATCGACCAGAGTGGGTGTCGGTTAGCCCTATGACTGGTGAGGTGTACGTCACATTGACCAATAATAAATACCGCGGCGTACGCGAAGATCAACCTGTGTCAGCCTCTAATCCGCGTAGCTATCAGGCAGGTGAAAAAGCGGCAGGTAATGACAACGGTCATATCATTCGCTGGGCAGAAGCAGGTGGTGATCATGCGGCCATGAGTTTTGAGTGGGATATTTATCTGTTTGCTACGCCTTATGATCTGGCCGCAGAAAATTTGTCACAGTTAAATGATAGCAATGATTTGTCTTCTCCCGATGGTTTGTACTTTGATCCACGTGGCGTATTGTGGATTCAGACCGATGATGGCGCTTATACCGATACCACCAGCTGTATGTTACTGGCGGCGCTGCCGGGTAAAGTCAGTGATGGGACAGCCATAACGACCTCAGCAGGACAACAAACACGAGTTGGGATGCCTGCTAGTAATGACAATATCAAACGTTTTTTTGTCGGTCCTGAAGGCTGTGAAGTCACAGGTATTACCATGGCTCCTGACTTTAAAACCTTATTTATCAATATTCAGCATCCGGGTAATACTTGGGGCGCTATTGCTGGAGGCAGTACGCCGCGCTCAGCGACCGTAATGATTACGCGTGAAGATGGCGACGTCATACTGGCAGAGTCGTTTGTCTAGTTAGACATTTGCATGAGTAATGATGTGTCTTTCTCAACAAAAAAATCCCAAGTCATGGCTTGGGATTTTGTATTTTGGAGGATAGTTATTAATATGCAAGCATTGGTATTAAAGGATAGCGCCTTTCTTTGACAATAAAGATACTTGATAGTTAAATCATTCTCTTCTGTTTATGACAATTACAGGATAGTATGGAAAATCCTTTCAACTGCTTGATATGTTAACACTATGACCAGTCCAAAACCTTTAGAAATCATTCATGATTTATTTGCCACCACTCGGCGTCCAACTGCTATTGAGTCGGATACTGGTGAAGGTTTTCAGGGCGATGTCTATGAAGAGTTGGCGAAACTCGAATATATCTATGTCGATGAGCTGAGCGCCGAGACGGTAGATAACAGCTATAGTAAACCGCATCAGCCCATTACTTTGGTTGATTTTTTTGAAGGATTGGCTCAGTTGGCAACGATGGGCGTGGTGGAAGTCACTGATATTGTAGAGGCTATCCATCGTGAGATTCTGCTGCGTCCTTTAGGGCGGTTTAATAAAGGCAATATTGAGCACTGGCAGCGCGGTATCACGGGGCGGATTTATGGCACGGTGCGTTATACGATGCAATTGGTGGGCAATAATCTTGCCTCAGGGCTGCGTCTTTATAACACTGTTTCTAAACCCAAAAAAATACAACCTTTACCCAAAAACTTACGTCGCTTGGTCAATATTCTAAATGGCGTCATGGGCGATCATCTTATCACTCATCACAATCCATTGGCAGTATCGATGGTGCTATACGATGAATACAATCGTGTACAAAGTGGCGCGCTGTCAGGGCGTGTTATTATCTTATGCCATGGGCTTTGTATGAGTCACTTGAGCTGGCAGGTATCTGGAGAAGGCAATTTGGGTGAAGCGTTGGTCAAGCACTTGCCAAAAGCGACGGTTCTGTATTTAAACTATAATACGGGTCGGCGTATTTCTAGCAACGGACGCAGCTTTGCAAAAGTCTTGCAAGATTTGGTTGAGAATAATCCAGACGTCACTCAGATAGATTTAATCGGTCATAGTATGGGTGGCTTGTTGAGCCGTAGTGCGTTGTTTTACGGTAAAGAGCAAGGCTTTAGCTGGGTCAAACGCGTGGGCAATCTTGTCACCTTAGGCTCACCGCATCATGGCGCAAGCTTGGAGCAGATTGGACATTTTGTTCAAGATAAAATTGCTAAGCTGCCTTTTGCAGGATCATTGGCTAAATTGGGCGACCTGCGTAGCGCTGGTATTATAGATTTACGTTACGGCAGTATTCGCGATGCTGATTGGAAGTCTACCGAAGGGCGCAGCGTGCTGCCAGCAGAGTTTCGTCATCCCACGCGTTTGCCCCTGCATGTGAATACCTATTTAGTGGCGGCAGCTTTGATTGAAACTCATTATGACTCTAAGACCACAAGTTTGCTTGGGGACGGGTTGGTCTCAGTAGAGTCAGCGCTCGGCGAATATACCGAAGAGCATACGCTAGCAGTACCAGAGGGACATAAGGCGATTTTTTATGGGGTCAATCACATGAATTTAATCTACAGCGATAGAGTACATGAGCAAGTTATTGCTTGGCTGTTGGACAATAGGCTAGGCGATGCCCATGATGCAAAGTATGGGCTTGATAGTCGTATCTATTCTTATCCAGAAGTGGATGAAGTGGCCAATTAAGCGTGCTCGAAACTAGGGCGTGTCCTCAATTCACTCGATAGTCATCTAAATGGGTTAAAAATAGCTAAATCTTGCCAAACATCGTCAAATAGCTTGTTAATATCTCGATATTATCTACGCTATTTTTCTTGTTTGACGGCAATTTATCTCATTTTTATCGCCATTTTTGAAATGAAGACACGCCCTAGTTATATCGTTAGTCATAAACTTCAAGCCATGACGTTAAAAACCCCCAAGCGTCACACTTGAGGGTTTTCTATTACTAAGCGAGCTTCACTAAATCCTAATTACTCAGAAAATATCGTGGTCACATCGTCTTTATTAAATTTATACATCTCGCCACAAAATCCGCAATCCATCTCAAAGTTACCGCCTTGCTCATCAATGATGTCTAAGACTTCTGCTTCACCGATTTGCTCAATGGCCATCTCACATTTCTCACGTGAGCAGGTGCAACCAAATGATAATGCAACAGGATCGGGCGCGACGACATTTTCTTCATGATACAAGCGATAAAGGATTTCGTTGGCATCAAGCGTGGTCAACTCTTCAGCTTTCACTGTCCGTGTCAAAACGCTCAGACGCGTCCACAAGTCATCGTCGATACCCGCATCTTGGTTTTGCTCGACTTCATAGGTTTCTTCAGCAGTACGAGGAAGCATCTGTACCAACATTCCACCCGCTTGCAGACCATCAGACGCCAAATTAATCAAGGTTGGAATCTGCGCCGATTGCTTTTGGTAGTGCGCTAAGCAGTCTGCCAAATTGTCATGGCTGCGCTCGACGATGCCTTGATAGGCTTCGCCGCCTTCAGGCTGAATGTTAATAAACAACACGCCTTGACCCATCGCACCCAATTCAGCAAATGCCTCTTTGGCATGAGTCATATTTTCCCAAGCCTGTACTTGCTCATCAGTCTCACCCTTCCAGCTAGCAAGGGCACGGATGATACCGTCTTGATTGCATTCTGCCATTGCCCAGTTTAGCAAGCTATCGCTGTCTGATGATTGCAATTGAATGGACAGATGACCATTGATTTTGACTGTGCCGATAAGCAAACTCGCTGCTGTCAGCATCTCACCCAATAAGCGCTTGATCGCTTCAGGATAAGGCTTTTGGGCTATCGTACTGGCATAGCTGCGTGATAGGCGCACCACATCACCGCGCACCGGCGAATCTTCAATAAAGAAACGTTGACGTACGTCATTGTCACTATGGTTGCCAGTGTTCTGGCTGTCCGTATTAGGGACTTGAGTATCTTGTGTCATAGGTCATTTATAGTATTAAGAAGTTGTTAGCTTTATGGGGATTCATCGTGATTTATCAATTGCCCGTTAGATATTGTTTTAAAGATTAAAGGTGTTTATTGGATAGTTATTGTGATACTAAACCCGATATCCTTAAAAAAAAAGCCTCATTAAAAATTTTTTACCCACACCCGCTATTTTGTTGTACAGTAACATTAAGTTGCATTGTGATAAATAACAGCAACAACAACCGCATGGATGCGTGGCAATAAGGTCAATGAATAAGACCTGTGTCGTCCAAGCACTCATTCAATCTTGTGATAATGTGATAAAAGGATGTATCTCATGAGCTATCTATCTTCTAGGTCTTTCTCTAAACCTTTAACTCTCGCTGCTTTTATGGCACTAGGTCTTGCAGGGTGTAATAACAGTAGCCAAACCAGCACTGATGCGCCAGCAGATGATGCAACAGCGACAGAAACCACTACCAACGGTACTCTACAAAAAATTAAAGACTCGGGTACTATCGTGGTCGGTCACCGTGACTCTTCTATTCCATTTTCTTATATCGCTGACGACCCAAATCAGCCGATTGGTTATGCGCACGATTTGGAGATGAAAGTCGTCGAAGCGGTTAAGCAAAAGCTAAACATGCCAGACCTCAACGTCCGTTATAACCTTATCACCTCACAAACCCGTATTCCCTTGGTACAAAACGGCACGGTCGACTTTGAATGTGGTTCGACCACCAACAACGAAGAGCGTCAAAAACAAGTGGCATTCTCCAACGGTTTCTTTGAAATCGGTACGCGTCTATTGACCAAAAAAGACTCAGGTATTCAAGATTTCGAAGACCTAAAAGGTAAGACCTTAGTCACCACCGCAGGCACAACTTCAGAGCGTTATATTCGTCAGTATAATGATGACAACAAAATGGACATGAATATCATCTCAGCAAAAGACCACGGCGAAGGCTTCCTTATGCTAGAAAATGGTCGCGCGGATGCCTTTATGATGGATGATGTACTACTTGCTGGCGAAAAAGCCAAAGCAAAAAATCCTGATGAATGGGTCATCGTCGGCACGCCGCAATCGTTTGAGATTTATGGTTGCATGATGCGTAAGGATGATCCTGAGTTCAAAGCAGTGGTCGATGAAGCGTTAGCGAATGTCTTTAAATCAGGGGAAATCAACAGCATTTATGACAAGTGGTTCTTAAACCCAATCCCACCAAAGAACGTCAATCTAAACTTTGAGATGTCTGACAACTTAAAAGCCTTGATTGCCAGCCCTCATGACAGCGCTCAGCCGAAAGTTGCGACGGCACAGTAATTATTGTCCTGCAACATAGCTTGCTTACATGTTCAGACTGATGTTGATGTCAATCTGAACACGTAGGATTTTCAGTCGCTGCTCGGAGAGACAACCATGAATTATAGCTGGAACTGGGGTGTGCTCTTTGAGCAGACTGGTATCGGTAATGAGCTTTATATCCATTGGATGATTACTGGTCTTGGCTGGCTACTATTGATTGGTAGTATCGCATGGGCCATTGCTATGGTCGTAGGTACTATCTTTGGCATCATGCGTACTTTGCCTAATAAGACCGCTCGTGCCATTGGCACCGCTTATGTGACATTTTTTCGTAATATTCCACTGCTTGTCCAATTGTTCTTTTGGTTTTATATTGCACCTGGCTGGCTCACGCCCACGATACAAGAGTGGTGGTATAAAGATTTATCGCCTAACACTTCAGCCATGCTCTCAGCAAGTATCGGTCTTGGCTTATTTACCGCCGCTCGTATCGTTGAACAGGTGCGTACAGGTATTGAGTCGTTGCCCGAAGGTCAGATCAATGCTGCTTATGCACTAGGCTTTAGTATTCCACAAGTTTACAAAGAAGTACTGCTACCGCAGGCTTTTCGTATTATTTTGCCACCGCTCAGCTCTGAGCTGACCAACTGCTTCAAAAACGCCTCCGTCGCCTCATTAGTGGGGGTAATGGAGCTGATTAGTCAAACCAAAACCATCAGCGAATACACCCAAAACAGCATCGAGATTTATACCTACGCGACGATTATTTATTTAGTATTTAACTTATCGTTGATTGCTATTATGGGGTTAATTGAGCGCAAACTGCGTGTACCTGGGCTCATTGCAGGAGGTCAGAAATGAACATGATGACCGAATTGGCAACAGCCTATCCTGGTTTGATGGGCGGCATGATTACCACCTTAAAAGTGCTGTTTTTGGCGATTATTGGTGGTATTAGCTTAGGAACGGTATTGGCGTTGATGCGCTTGTCTGGTATCAAAGCGCTTGAGATTCCAGCAAAGCTATACGTCAATTATTTTCGTTCTGTACCGCTACTACTGGTGCTACTGTGGTTTTACTTTGCCGTACCGATGATTTATTTTTGGATAGCGGGTAAGTATTTACAACTTGATGCTGCTTTTGCCTCTTGTGTGGTTGCCTTTATGATGTTTGAAGCCGCTTACTTTTCAGAGGTGGTGCGTGCTGGTATTCAATCGATTGGTAGTGGGCAGGTCAATGCCGCCAAAGCGCTGGGTATGACTTATGGGCAGACCATGCGTCTGGTTATTTTGCCACAAGCCTTTCGCAAAATGCTGCCGCTAATCTTGCAGCAGTGTATTATTTTATTCCAAGATACGACGTTGGTTTTCGCTATTGGTTTGACAGATTTTTTCCGTGCCGCCTATGTACGCGGTGAGCTGATGGGTTTGCTGACGCCTTACATTTTGGGTGCTGGTGCGGTGTATTTTATCATCAGTGTCAGTGCCTCCGTGGGTGTACAACAATTGCAAAAGCGTTTGCGATTTTGATAGATATTTATCTTGGTTTGCGCTTTTTGAGTGTTGAGGCTTTGGTTGAGTAGTTGATTTAACTTTTTTTAAATGACGATTATTAAAAACAATGTGGTTAGGAGCCAGTGATGAGCAAAGCTGATACATACTTAAATGCCTTTGGCGGACTGGTCACCAACAATGGTCATGCTAGTGATGAGATGGTCATTCAAATGTCCGATGTCAGCAAATGGTATGGGGATTTTCAAGTATTGAGTGATTGTACGGCGCATGTACATAAAGGTGATGTCGTCGTCGTGTGCGGGCCATCAGGTAGTGGTAAATCAACCTTGATTAAAACGGTCAATGGACTGGAGCCTTTTCAAGAAGGTGGGATCATGGTGAATGGTATCTCAGTTGGTGCGGCAAAAACCAATCTACCAAAATTACGCAGCCGTGTCGGCATGGTCTTTCAGCATTTTGAGCTGTTTCCACATTTGACCATTATTGATAATTTAACGGTGGCGCAAATTAAAGTATTGGGTCGCAAAGAGAGCGAGGCCAAGCAAAAAGCCATGGCATATTTAGATCGCGTTGGACTAACGGTACAGGCCGCGAAATATCCCGCGGAGCTATCGGGTGGTCAGCAGCAGCGTGTGGCGATTGCACGAGCGCTGGCAATGGATCCTGTAGCGATGCTCTTTGATGAGCCGACTTCTGCGCTTGACCCTGAGATGATTCAAGAAGTACTTGATGTTATGGTCGAGTTGACTCGCGATGGCATGACCATGATGTGTGTGACCCATGAAATGGGCTTTGCCAGTCAGGTAGCCAATCGTATTATCTTTATGGACGAAGGTCATATTGTCGAGAACTGTAGTAAAGATGAGTTTTTTGAAGGGGCAAAAAGTGATCGCGCGCAACTTTTCTTATCGAAGATTTTGAATCACTAACCATTTATGTATTTTTTCTCATGTAGCTCTAGGGTGATATCAAGCGTCTATTTATCAATAGGCGCTTTTTTGTGCGTGATAGCTTGATGTATTTAACAGTGATGTTGATATGATTGGTCTATAAGTGAGTAGATGAGTGCATGGCTGTTTACTGATACAATAGCGGTCAATATGCTAACAACTAAAATAATTGCTTATCTATATGGGAGCTAATATGAGCGCTGAAAACTCAGAAGTATCAAACAACGGTATCGTCATTATTGGTGCAGGTTTGGCAGGCTGGCATGTCATTGATGCCATTCGTGCGAAAGACAAAGACATTCCAATTACCTTAATTACTGCCGACAGTGGCGATCGTTATCACAAGCCAATGCTGACCATGGCTATTAGCCAAAAGAAAAGTGCAGCAGATTTGGTCAGAGCCACTGGCGTTGATGCCGCAGAAGCTGCAAATATTAAGCTACTTGCCAATACGCAAGTGACGGATGTTGACGCTAGTACTCAGCAGTTGCAGCTGATCTCTGCGCTGCGCTCAGATCCCGTCTATACCAATTACGCTACGATCGGCTATGATAAGCTGGTACTAGCGATGGGTGCGCATCCTATCTTCCCAAAAAGCTTGCCAGAGGAACTAGTCTGGCATGTCAATCATATTGAGCGCTTTGGACAGTTGCAAGAAAAGCTAGCAACTGGCAGTCAGCACGTTGCTATCGTCGGTGCTGGTATGGTTGGGACGGAGATTGCAGAGGACTTATTAAAAGCAGGTCATCAAGTGACACTCATTGATTTAAACGATGCGCCACTATCACAAATGCTACCGCCAAAAGCAACGGCTCGTATTGCCCAAGCAGTTAAGTCGCAAGGGATTAACTTTTTAGGAGGGTACCAGGTATCTGCTATTACTCGTATCAGTGATGGAAAACTGCAGGTCAGTTATGAGGCGCTAGCATCAGCGACAGAAAGCAGTACTGCTGAGCCAATCGAACCACTTATGGTCGATCATGTGATTGCCAGTACAGGTCTGACCGTCGATGATAAGCTGCCAACTGCAGCTGGTGTCGAGTTTGACCGTCGCACTGGTATCGTGGTTGATGCGCCGACCTTGCGTACCAGTACAGCCAATATTTATGCGATTGGTGACTGTATGTCTATCGATGGCGTGCCGTGTCGTTACGTCGCACCGTTGCGCGCGCAGGCTGCTACCATTGCTGATGATGTATTGGGTCTAGAGCATAATGGCTATGATCATAAGCCACCCATGATTCGCCTGAAAAACAAAGCAATCTCCGTCATGGTGACAGGCGTGCCAAAAGCGACTGGCAACTGGCAGGTCAAGACAGAAAGTGATGAAGAGTTGGTCATGGACTTGCTAAATGATAGTGATGAAGTCAGCGCAACAGTTACTATTAAAGCGCCTGTAGTGCTTAAAGCCTAAAAGATAAAGAATAAAGCATAACTGTAAAAGCGTTACAAACCAGAGCCAGTGTTGCCGTTCTCAAGCAGCACTGGCTTTTTTATATCTATAACCTTTTATATCAACCATAATCGATACGCACTGTATCTATATGATTGACAGTCTTTTGTTTATAGCGCTATATTGGCTAGGTGTGATTTAACTATTACGTCTAGTGATAAACAATATTCAAGGAAGAATATCGTATTTACGGTAGTAGCATATTTTTACTTTCTACGATTGTAGGTAGATGAATAGATGTCTCGTAAGCAGTGGCACCATATCAACACCAAATAGCACAACGAAAGGACTCGTGATGACTCAGATTACCGATTTTGACAGTACTATTAATGAAAGTACGCCTAATAACAGTATTCTCAACAATATCCCTAAAGTTAATGTAGGCGTGCGTTCAGCAAATGCGCCACTCACCCAAAGCCATGATAAAGGCATCGATGTGCCGCTGATTGAAGCGACCATCGGTGATTTTTTTGATGCCATTGTCAATAAATATCCAGAGCGTGAAGCTTTGGTTTCTCGCCATCAAAATATTCGCTGGACGTATCGCGAACTACAAGAGAAAGTCAATCAGTTAGCGAGTGCCATGATTGAAATGGGACTTGAGATTGGTGATCGCATCGGTATCTGGTCACACAATAATGCTGAATGGCTGCTGATGCAATTGGCAACTGCGAAAGTCGGCGTTATCCTCGTCAATATCAATCCTGCTTATCGTACCTTTGAGCTGCAATATGCACTGAATAAACTGGGCTGTTCGGCATTGGTATTAATGCGTCATTTCAAAAGCAGCGACTATACACAAATGATTCGTGAGCTTTGTCCTGAGATTTATCATAAGAACTATCAGCAATTGGACTTGGTCGAGATTCCAACGATTGAGCGTATCATTTGGATTGATGACTCAGACAGCGATGAGAATTTTAATTTTATGCAAAAATTCTCCGCTTGGATGGCAGAGGGTAAAGCAAACGACCCTCGCGTCGCTGCGCGCCAAGCCCAGCTTAAGAATACCGATGCTATTAGTGTGCAGTTTACTAGTGGGACAACGGGTACACCAAAAGGCGCTACTTTAACGCATCGAAATATCTTGAATAATGGCTATTTCCTTGGCGAAGGTATGAGGCTGACAGAGGAAGATAGGCTATGCATTCCATTACCACTTTATCACTGCTTTGGGATGGTGGGCGGTAATCTCGCGATATTAACACATGGTGGCTGTGCGGTTTATCCTAACGATGGTTTTGATCCGCTCACCGTATTGGAAACGGTGGAAGAGGAAAAATGTACCGCTCTGCTTGGGGTACCGACGATGTTTATCGCAGAGCTGGATCATCCAGACTTCGACAGTTTTGACTTGACCAGCTTACGTACTGGTATTATGGGCGGCTCTAGTTGTCCCATCGAAGTCATGCGCCGCGTCATGGATAAAATGCACATGAGCGAGGTGACGATTGCTTATGGCATGACCGAGACCAGTCCAGCTTCTTGTCAAACCAGCTCGCAAACGCCACTCGAAAAAAGAGTCTCCACCGTAGGGATGGTGCTGCCCGCGCTTGAGGTCAAAATCGTCGACACTGAAACGGGTGATGTCGTCCCGATTGGAGAGACGGGTGAATTACTCACTTATGGCTACGCGGTGATGAAAGGCTATTGGGGCAGCCGCTTTAAAACACGCGCGGCGATTACTGATGGCTGGATGCATACGGGTGATTTGGCAGTGATGGACGAAGATGGCTACATCACTGTGGTTGGACGTAGCAAGGACATGGTCATTCGCGGCGGCGAAAATATCTATCCAGTAGAAGTTGAGAACTATCTCTATCGTCATCCGAAGATTCGCGATGTACAAATTGTTGGTGTTCCTGATAAAAAGTATGGTGAGGTACTAGCGGCGTGGATTATTGCAAAAGAGCCAAATAGCTTAAGCGAAGAAGAGGTAAGGCAGTTTTGTTGTGACCATATTGCTCATTATAAAGTGCCGACCTACTTTCGTTTCGTCGATGAATATCCAATGACCATCACTGGTAAAATTCAGAAATTCAAAATCGTTGAGCAAATGATAAAAGAATTGGGTCTGGAGTGATTTGAGACTATTAATCACTGGAAAAGCCAGATTTTTTCTATATGTGATAAGGCTGGCTTTTTTGATTTAAGTCATTCAAGAAATTCGTCACTTAATCATGACTGATGAATTTATCTTATAATATCATTTTAAATGATACATATTGTATTACTATTATTGACAGCCTTCGATTTAAGGCGGTATAGTAGCTAACGCTCGTCAAGACCTGTTCAAGGAACAATGAATGGGTGACAGGCGACTCATTAGCACCACAATAAGTAAAACGAAAGGACTCGTTATGACTCAAGTTTCTGACTTCGATACCATTCTAAATAATATCCCCAGCATCAATATGGGTGCACGCTCAGCAAATGCGCCACTTACCCAAAGCTATGATAAAGGTCCTGATGTGCCGCTGATTGAGGCAACCATCGGTGATTTCTTTGATGCGATTGTCTCCAAATATCCTGAGCGCGAAGCACTGGTCGTACGCCATCAAAATATCCGCTGGACTTATCGTGAGCTACAACAGCATGTCAATCAGCTGGCTAGTAGTATTATTGAGATGGGACTCGAGATTGGTGATCGCATCGGTATCTGGTCGCACAACAATGCTGAATGGCTTTTGATGCAACTAGCGACGGCGAAAGTCGGCGTTATCCTCGTCAATATCAATCCTGCCTATCGTACCTTTGAGCTGCAATATGCCTTAAATAAACTCGGCTGCTCAGCACTCGTGCTCATGCGCCATTTCAAAAGCAGTGATTATGCCAGTCTAATCCGTGAGCTGTGTCCTGAAATTTATCATAAAGATTATACCCAGCTTGATTTGGTCGAGATTCCAACCATTGAGCGCATCATTTGGATTGATGAGCCAGACTCTGATGAAGAATTTGGTTTTATGCAGAAGTTCTCGGCATGGATGGCAGAAGGCGATACCAATGATCCACGGGTTGCTGAGCGTCAAGCGCAGCTTAAAAACACCGATGCTATTAACGTCCAATTTACCAGTGGCACGACCGGCACACCAAAAGGCGCAACCTTAAGCCATCGCAATATCCTCAATAACGGCTACTTTATCGGTGAGGCCATGAATCTCACTGAGGAAGATAGATTGTGTATTCCAGTACCTTTATATCATTGCTTTGGTATGGTGCTCGGTAACTTAGCGATTCTTACGCATGGCGGCTGTATCGTTTATCCGAACGATGGCTTTGAGCCGTTATCAGTCCTGCAAGCAGTCGAAGAAGAAAAATGTACGGGTCTGCATGGCGTACCGACGATGTTTATAGCCGAGCTTGACCACCCTGAATTTGAAAATTTTGATTTATCGACCTTGCGTACTGGCATTATGGCCGGCTCTAGCTGTCCGATTGAAGTCATGCGCCGTGTCATTGATAAGATGCATATGAGTGAGGTCACCATTGCTTATGGCATGACTGAGACCAGTCCCGTTTCCTGCCAGACCAATGAGCATACGCCGCTTGAGAAGCAAGTATCGACCGTTGGTTTGGTGCAGCCTGCGCTTGAGGTTAAGGTCGTCGATACCGAAACGGGCGAGATTGTACCCTTAGGGGAGACTGGCGAGCTACTGACCCGTGGTTATTCAGTGATGAAAGGCTATTGGGGCAGCCGCTTTAAAACCCGCGAAGCCATTCAAGATGGCTGGATGCATACCGGTGATTTGGCCACCATGGATGAAGATGGTTATGTCAAAATCGTTGGTCGTAGTAAAGACATGGTGATTCGTGGCGGTGAAAATATTTATCCTGTTGAGATTGAAAACTATTTATATCGCCATCCGAAAATTCGTGATGTGCAAATCGTTGGCATCCCAGATGAGCGTTATGGTGAGGTGCTTGCGGCATGGATTATTCCTAAAGAGCCTGACTGCCTGACTGAAGAAGAAGTGCGCCAGTTCTGTAGCGAGCATATCGCTCATTATAAAGTGCCGACCTACTATCGCTTCGTGACCGAATACCCGATGACCATCACTGGCAAAATTCAAAAATATAAAATTATCGAACAAATGAAAGAAGAGCTAGGCTTATAGTAAGCTTGCTTGTCAGGTATGAAATAACCAGACCTGAAAATCACGGATTAATCATGTGAGTAACGCTTAAAATAAATAGCAGCTAGAATAACTCGCATAACATAAAAAGCTACTCGCATTTACGTATAAAAGAAAAGGGATATCATGAGCGCTATCATAACCAGTAAACTGAGTCCAAACGCTGCTGAATTTCAGCAAAACAGTGCCGCTATGCAAGCGGTAGTCGATGACCTATATGTGCACTTGCGTAAAGTCGTCCAAGGCGGATCAGAGCGTGCGAGAGCTAAGCATCTAGCACGTGGTAAGCTACTACCTCGTGAGCGTGTCGAGCGTTTGCTTGATGTCGGCACGCCATTTTTAGAAGTCGCTCCGATGGCAGCGCACGATATGTATGGCGAAGATATTCCTGCTGCTGGCGTGATTGCGGGTATCGGCCGTATTAACGGCACTGAGTGTATGATTGTCTGTAATGATGCCACGGTAAAAGGCGGCACTTACTACCCAATGACGGTCAAAAAACACCTACGTGCACAAGAAATTGCCCAAGAAAACAACCTACCTTGCGTATATTTGGTGGATTCAGGCGGTGCTAACTTACCCAACCAAGATGACGTATTCCCTGACAAAGAGCACTTTGGTCGCATCTTTTTTAACCAGGCCAACATGAGTGCTGCAGGCATTCCACAGATTGCTGTGGTTATGGGTAGCTGTACGGCGGGCGGTGCATACGTACCAGCGATGAGTGATGAATCTATTATTGTTAAAGACCAAGGCACCATCTTTTTAGGTGGCCCGCCACTCGTAAAGGCAGCAACCGGCGAAGAGGTCACCGCTGAAGATTTGGGCGGTGGCGATGTGCATACGCGTCTGTCAGGGGTAGTCGATCATTTGGCGCAAAACGATACTCATGCATTATCGATTGCGCGTAATATCGTCAGTCATCTCAATCGTCCTGCCAAGCAAATTCCGAATCAAATCAAGCCGCTTCCACCACGCTATGATGCCAAAGAGCTATACGGCGTCATTCCAACAGATAAGCGCAAACCGTTTGATATCAAAGAAATTATCGCTCGTATCGTCGATGACAGTGCCTTTGATGAGTTTAAAGCGCGCTTTGGTACGACGTTGGTTTGTGGGTTTGCTCATATCGAAGGTATGCCAGTTGGCATCATCGCTAATAATGGCATCTTGTTTAGTGAGTCGGCGCAAAAAGGCACGCATTTCATTGAGCTGTGCTGTAAACGTAAAATCCCGTTGATATTCCTGCAAAACATAACCGGCTTTATGGTTGGGCGTAAATACGAAAACGAAGGTATTGCTCGTCATGGCGCCAAAATGGTCATGGCAGTAGCCAACGCGAAAGTGCCGAAATTTACCGTCATTGTCGGTGGCTCATTCGGTGCTGGTAATTACGGCATGTGTGGCCGTGCTTATAGTCCACGCTTCTTATGGATGTGGCCAAATGCGCGTATCTCTGTCATGGGCGGTGAGCAAGCAGCCTCGGTATTGGCGACTGTCAAGCGTGACAATTTCGACCGTAAAGGCGAGGAGTGGAGTGCAGAAGACGAAGCCGCATTTAAAGCGCCGATTCTTGATATGTACGAAGAGCAAGGTCACCCATACTACGCGACAGCACGTCTCTGGGATGACGGGGTGATTGACCCTGCCGATACGCGTCATGTATTGGCATTAGGGTTGAGCGCCGCGTATAACGCTCCGATCGAAGAGACGACTTTTGGTGTCTTTAGAATGTAAGAGTTCCAAGGTCTGCTCACAATAAGATGGTGGTGCGACAATTTTTTAATGTGATTATATCGCGGCATCGGGTTTTGACATCTTACTTTCTTATATGGGCGTTATTATGGATGGCCCAAACGTTGGGCTAAATATTTACAAACAGGAACACAGAGAAAGCTATGAAAGAAACGAAATTAAAAAATACTAATAATTATAAAAGTCTGTTGGTCAGTGTTGAGCAGAATGTGGCGACGGTAACCTTAAACCGCCCTGAGATACGTAATGCTTTTAACGATGAAATGATAGCCGAGCTAACCGATGCATTTAATACGCTTGGTGCTGATGATGAGGTACGTGTCATTGTGCTAGCAGCTGCTGGCAAGGCATTCTGCGCAGGTGCCGATTTGAATTGGATGCGTGCCATGGCAGATTATAGCTATGAAGAAAATCTAGCAGACGCGGACAAATTAGCGCAAATGCTTAAAACTATTTACGAGTGTCCGAAGCCAACAGTTGCGGCTATTCAAGGTGATGTTTATGCAGGTGGCATGGGTTTAGTGGCTGTTTGCGATGTGGCCATCGCTGTCAAAATTGCTAACTTCTGCCTAAGTGAAGTGCGTTTGGGCTTAGCCCCTGCGACTATCAGCCCTTATGTCATCAGAGCACTGGGTGCTAGAGCATCACAGCGCTACTTCTTAAGTGCTGAAGTATTTGATGCCAAAAAGGCACGGCAGCTTGGCTTTATCCATGAGCGGGTTAGCGAAGAGTGGCTGGCTGATGAAGTAGCTGCATTCTGTAGCAAAATCGTCAAAAATAGCCCTGATGCAGTCAAAACTTGCAAGCAGCTACTACACGATGTCGCTGGTGCGCCCATCACTGATGAGCTGATTGCTGATACGGTAAAAGGCATCGCTGATATCCGCTCATCAGAGCAAGGTAAAGAGGGCGTGCAAGCCTTTTTGCAAAAACGTAAGCCCAATTGGTTAACGGCAGATTAATAGTGCACGAGAGATAAATGAGTAAGTAGACAAGACCTCAAATAAAAACGATAACACACAGGGATAGTTATGTTTTCTAAAATTCTAATTGCCAACCGTGGTGAAATTGCTTGCCGAGTGGCTGCGACTGCCAAGCATCTTGGCGTCAGTACCGTTGCTGTCTATTCTGATGCGGATCGTGAGGCCAAGCATGTGGCTGTCTGTGATGAAGCCATCTACTTGGGTGGCTCAGCGCCGAAAGACAGCTATCTAAAAGGTAATGCGATTATCGCGATAGCGCTTGAGACTGGCGCACAAGCGATTCATCCAGGTTATGGATTTTTAAGCGAAAATGCTGACTTTGCGCAAGCCTGTCAGGATGCAGGACTGATATTTATCGGCCCTTCAGCCGACGCTATCCGTGCCATGGGTGGTAAGTCTGAATCCAAGCGGCTGATGGAGATAGCGGGCGTGCCACTGATACCGGGCTATCATGGTGACAATCAAGACGCAGAATTTTTGCAGCAGCAAGCAGATAATATTGGCTATCCTGTCTTGATCAAAGCCAGTGCAGGTGGCGGTGGTAAAGGCATGCGTATCGTAGAGCAAAGCCGCGACTTTGTGGATTTATTAGACTCATGTCGCCGTGAAGCCATTACCAGCTTTGGTGATGATAAAGTGTTGGTTGAAAAATACGCCTTAAAACCGCGGCATATCGAAATCCAAGTATTTGGTGATACGCATGGTAACTATGTGCATTTGTTTGAGCGTGATTGCTCCGTACAGCGTCGCCACCAAAAAGTATTAGAAGAAGCGCCTGCACCGGGTGTTGATATTGCGATGCGTGAAGCTATGGGCACCGCTGCCATCGAAGCGGCTCGTGCGGTCGATTATGTTGGCGCAGGCACGGTCGAGTTCATCGTTGAGCAGCGTGAAGACGCTATGAATTTTTATTTCATGGAAATGAACACGCGCTTGCAAGTTGAGCATCCAGTCAGTGAAGCGATTACCGGTGTCGATTTGGTCGAGTGGCAGCTTTTAGTCGCGGCAGGTCAGCCATTGCCAAAAACCCAAGCCGATCTAACTATCAATGGTCATGCAATTGAGGCGCGCATCTGTGCCGAAAACCCTGATAATAGCTTCTTACCAGCGACAGGTACGTTATTTACGTATCAGAAACCTGAACACAGCACCTTTGTAATTGATAAAGACGGTACTGGTGTGCGTATCGATGATGGCGTGCGCGAAGGCGATGTGATTAGTCCGTTCTATGACTCTATGATTGCCAAGCTCATCGTCCATGCACCAACGCGAGAGCAGGCATTAGCCAAGCTTGATCGGGCTCTGGCACAAACCCGTATCGTGGGTTTGCCGAATAACGCGGCATTTTTACGTTATATCTTAAATACAGAATCTTTTAGCAAAGCCAATCTTGATACGGCATTGATTGAGCACGAGCGTGATGCAATTTTTAATCAGCAGCCTTTGGCATTATCGACGCTGGTTGTGACCGCCATTACTCGTCAGCTTGCGAGCGAGATGGCGACGCAAGAGTCAGATATTGATCCATTTAGCAAACCTACTGGCTTCCGTGCTTATAACGATTATACTCGCTCATTTAGCTTGGTTTATGATGAGAATGCTTATACTGCCCGCATGAATAACTGGCACAATTCAAATTGTTCTGATAGTAAAAAAGGCAGCGATAACCTCAGTAGCTTTACGCTCGTTTTTGAAAAAGAAGTCGCTAATACGCAGGATGTTAGCAATATCAATGTCGCTGCTCAGACCGAAACGGTTTATGAAGGTCAAGTGAGCTATGCCAGTAGCGACGAGCACAATCATACGTTATGGTTAGATGGTGCACGTACTAGCGCGCAAAGCTGGGTGCTTAATGAGACGGTTTATGTGTTCACAGACAGTGGCCGTGACGAGATTACGCTTGTTGATATCATGGCGCATGTAGGCGAGGAGTCTGCAGCGGTCGGTAGCTTAAAATCACCGATGCCAGGACAGGTTGTTGCCTTTAAAGTAGCGGTTGGCGATACCGTGAAAAAAGGTGAGCCATTAGCAGTCATCGAAGCGATGAAAATTGAGCACACTATTACTGCGCCGACGGATGGCGTGGTGGCAGAATTGCTATTTGCAGCCGGTGATTTGGTCGCTGATGGTGACGAGTTATTACGCATTGATGCTGGCGAAAATACTGAGAGCGAATAGCTGACATAGCTTAATAATAGGTAAGTAATAAAAAGGACGACAAGCATGAGCCATTCGTATCTAAATCATTCATATCCAAGTCACGTCAGAATCGTTGATGTCAGTCCGCGTGATGGACTACAAAACGAGTCAACGACGGTGCCGACTGAGGTTAAGCAAGCGCTTATCAATGATTTGATTGCAGCCGGTGTCAAAAAGCTAGAAGCAACCAGTTTTGTCTCGCCAAAGTGGGTGCCACAAATGGGCGATAATAGCGCGCTACTTGATGCGCTAGCGCCGACACGGCAGACAGATATTTGCTACTCGGTACTGGTACCTAATATGCGCGGCTTTGAAAACGCCATCATTCATCGTCCTGATGAAATCGTTATTTTTGGTTCAGCAAGTGAAACCTTTAGTCAAAAAAATATCAATTGTAGTATTGATGAGAGTATCGAGCGTTTTGCGCCAGTAGCTGCGGCTGCAAAAGCGCAAGGCATCAAAGTACGAGGCGTTATCTCTTGTACGGTTGGCTGTCCTTATGAAGGCGACATTGACCCAAGCCAAGTAGCGTACGTCACCAAACGATTGGTTGAGATTGGTGCTGAGCAGATTGGCATTGCCGATACCATTGGTGTTGGTACACCGCTCAAGGTACAGCGCGCCTTACAAGCCGCTTTAGAATATGCTGATATCTCTATGCTATCGGGTCATTTTCACGATACTTATGGTCAAGCATTGAGCAATACGCTAGCCGCATTACAAATAGGTGTCAGCGAATTTGATACCTCGGTGGCTGGACTGGGCGGCTGTCCTTATGCCAAAGGCGCAACAGGTAACGTGGCAACCGAAGATGTGGTGTATATGCTACACGGTATGGGTATCAGCACAGGTATCGATTTGGATAAATTGGTCGTGGCAGGCGAACGTATCAGTGCGTTCTTAAAGCGTCCGAATGGTTCAAACGTGGCACGTGCCTTAATCAATAAACGCCATTAATAAACGTCAGTCTTAATTAGTATAGTGAATTGACTATGACCTCAAAAATGGCATTAGAAATATAGCGGCTTTCAAAAACAGATTAAAATCCGAAATTTAAAAAAATCAAAACACAAGGAATAGTTATGAGTTTACCTGGATTGAATTTTCAGCTTGGCGAAGATATTGATGCATTACGCGATATGGTACAGCAGTTTGCAACCAATGAAATCGCCCCACGTGCTGCCGAGATTGATAGCAGCGATGAATTCCCAATGGATCTATGGCAAAAGATGGGTGATATCGGTCTACATGGCATCACCGTTCCTGAAGAGTACGGCGGCTCTAACATGGGCTACGTCGCACATATGGTCGCGATGGAAGAGATTAGCCGTGCGTCTGCTTCTGTAGCACTGAGCTATGGTGCGCACTCAAATCTATGTATCAACCAAATAAAACGTAATGGCTCTGAGGCACAAAAACAAAAGTATTTGCCAAAGCTGGTTAGCGGTGAGTTCATCGGTGCACTGGCAATGAGTGAGACTGGTGCTGGCTCAGACGTCGTTAGCATGAAGCTCAGAGCCGAAGAGAAAGACGGCAGCTATGTGTTAAACGGTAGCAAAATGTGGATCACCAATGGCCCTGATGCTGACGTGATGGTGGTTTATGCTAAGACTAATCCAGAGCTTGGCGCTAAAGGCATGACCGCTTTTATTGTTGAAAAAGGTATGGAAGGTTTTGGCACGGCACAAAAGCTCGATAAGCTTGGCATGCGTGGTAGTCATACGGGTGAGATGACCTTTAACAATGTGACCGTACCAAGCGAAAATATTTTGGGCGGTCTCAATGAAGGCGTTAAGGTATTGATGAGCGGGCTGGATTACGAGCGTGCCGTATTGGCTGCGGGTCCTATTGGTATCATGCAAGCCGTGATGGACAATGTCGTGCCTTATATTCATGATCGTAAGCAGTTTGGTCAAGCCATCGGTGAGTTTCAGCTTATCCAAGGTAAAGTCGCAGACATGTATACGATATTGCAAGCAGGTCGCAGCTTCTTGTACACTGTCGGAAAAAATCTCGATATGTTGGACGCGCGCGGTGCTGGTCATAGTCGAGAAGTGCGTAAAGACTGTGCCAGTGTAATTCTATGGTGTGCCGAAAAAGCCACTTGGATGGCAGGCGAGGGCATTCAAATATTTGGCGGTAACGGCTACACCAACGAGTATCCACTTGGTCGCTACTGGCGCGATGCTAAACTATATGAAATTGGCGCAGGAACCAGTGAAATCCGCCGTATGCTGGTCGGTCGTGAGCTGTTTAACGAGACCAAATAAAGCATAATAATGATTTAAAAGTTAACTTTTATCGAATAGTTTTGTCTTAAGTTTTAAAAATGTGCTACGTTATATGTCTCATAGCGTGGCACTTCTTAATGACTGAAATAAAAGACTTTTATCATGATTCGTAAATTACATACCAAGTTATCTTTTAATACAGCTTCTACCTTTTTCACTAATATAAAACCTGTCGGAATCTATGGTGTGTTAGTCACTTTGTTTGCATTATTTACGATGACAGCGAGTGTCACGCCTGCACAAGCAGAGCTGGTTGATTTATCTAGTCCTGAACCTGTTATTCAGCTCTCTACTCAAGACGCTAGCTGGCTAACACCGCCAAGATTCGATCGTGCTATTCGTCATAACCCCATAGGTAGATATTTAATTCATTGTTCCTATGATGAAAATGGGGCTGCTATCAAGCCTTGTGATAGAACGGATTTAAAAATAGTTTTGTCATTACGCGTTGATAAGCAAGGCAGTATTAAAAATATAAAAGTGATTGAGAGTAGCGGTGTGGAAAGTATAGATAAAATGACTATTAGGGAACTGTACAAAGCTCGACTTAAGCCTTTTTTGATAAAAGGGCAAGCAGTAGTGGGAGATGTTAATGTACCGATTGTATTTACAGCACCATAACCATCGTATTTAAGTCAAAAAAAGCAGGGCGACTAAAACGTACTGCTTTTTTATTAATCATTTTATTTCATAAAATGATTATGACTGTTTGGTATGATCAAAATATCGTGCCAGACCGTTCAACAATAAATCATCACGCAAGCGTACTGGACGGTTAACGTGCTGCGAGATAATCGCTGCATCACCACCCGTCATGATAACTTCAAAGTTGGGATGGCGATGGCTAATCTCATTGATGGCACCGACGATTGATAATAGTATGCCGCGATGTACCGCATCTTGTGTGGTCATGCCTTGACCCACACTATCAAAGGTGCCATTGGATATGGTGATTTGCTTAGTGCCTGAAAATAGTGATTCACGTTGCAGATAAATACTGGGGAAAATATAACCGCCCAAATGCTCAGCATGATCAATCAAGTCAATGGTCACCGCAGTACCGCAGCCAATCACGCATTGACGTTTTTTCTTATCCACGGCGCCCAGCATCTGTAGCCAACGATCACAGCCAAGCTGTTCGTCATTATAAGCACTCTTCATCAAAGCATGCGCGGCATCGACATGGACAAACTCAAACGGAATATTCAGACGACCTAACGTCTCTGACACTTTAACATTCAAATCGTCGCCCAGCACCGATGAGATACCAATGAAATCAGGCGCATAACGCTCGAAGCGATCGGTCAAACCCATCAGTAGTTCGGCAGGCGCTTGCAAATGTTGCTTGGCATCATGCGCGACTATTTGTCCGATATCATCGGTGAGCCAGTATTTTAGGCGGGTGTTGCCAAGATCTAACCAGAGCATAAAAATCCCTTTATATCGTGCCCATTGGGTCTTTGATTTAAGCCTTATCAATAACGTCGATGCGTCCGGTAAAAAGCGCAGAAATCTTACCGCTATCTTGACGCAATTGCAAACATCCATGTGTATCAAGACCACAAGCATAACCTGTGATGCTATCTGTTTTACCGTTATGCTCTTGAGTAACGTGCAAGCGTAATCCTGCCAGTGCATCCATCGATTCAAACTGTTTTAAAAAGCTGTCCAAATTATAGCTTTGGCCAGTGGGCTTCTCTAATCCTAGGTGCTCAAAGCGTGTCATCGCGGCTAGCAGGGCTTTACTCATTTGTTGGTAAAGCATTTTTAGGCTTGGTAGGCTCACAATATCTGTCTCTGGTTTTAGCCTCTCATAAATATCCTGTAGGCTAATCGCCTGATAACTCATGCCTTCGCAGGTCTTTGCAGTGAGTTTGGGCGTTGCCTGTACATTAAGTCCTACGCCCATCACCACGCCGACCAATTTGCCCGTTTGGGTAACAGGTTCTATTAAAATTCCCGCAAGTTTATTAAAGGGTAGGGTCTGTGCTGCCAGTTTAGGCTCATTTGACACTGAGTCAGATGGTGGTTGATAAAAGCCCAAATCGTTTGCCCACTTCACGCCGATGGGCGTCAATCCTTGCGCGCGTAATTGCTCATTTAATATTTGAATAACGGGCATTTTTGCCAGTTCAACGCCGATAATCAGCGACAGTAAACCGCTAATCGGCAGATGAACAGGATGATATAACGACAGATAGACATTGCCGCGCGGTGATTGCCACGAGCGCCCGTGCTGCCCACGTCCAGCGCTTTGGGTTTCAGCGGTCAGTAGATGCATCTGCGCAGCATTTAACGTGCCATGTTGTACATCTGTTATCAGCTCGCTATTGGTAGAGGCACTGCTGACAAGGTGGCGATGGTTCAGCTGTGGTAAATGATGAAGCTCTAATGAGTCGTCAGAAAAATTGGAAAATGGCGGCATAAGTTTCGTCGATGTGGTTAATATAGCGTGGATAATCTTTGTTATACTGGGCGATTGTCATGAGATTGTCATGAGATTGTCACGATTAGACAGTATCAAATAAACAGCATAAAGGTCGGATTATGATTTAGCAAATGCGATAGGTAAGTGATTATAAAACTAAAGAATTTTTATAAAAATAAGTGTGATAAAAGGCTGATTCGATGATGTTATATGTGTGGTTTGTGATTGCAGGCGCGTTTGCGGGTGTCAGTGCCGGTTTATTTGGCGTTGGCGGCGGCATGATTATCGTACCAGCATTGGTATGGATTTTTACCGCTTATGATTTTTCACCAGAAGTGGTGACCCATTTGGCGATTGGTACGTCACTGGCGACCATCGTTGTGACCTCGATCAGCTCAATGACTGCGCACAATAAGCGCGGCGGCGTGCGTTGGGAAGTGTGGCGCAAAATGGCACTCGGCTTGGTCATCGGTAGTTTGGTGGGAGCAGGTATCGCTGATATGATTGATGGAAAAGTATTGCAAGCCATCATCGGTGTCGGCGCGTTATTGGTTGCTTTAAAAATGCTGTTTTTGTCCAATAAAGAGCAGCTGGGTAAACCGCTACCGTCAACTGGCGTACAGTTCGGCGCGGGTACAGGGATTGGCATGGCGTCGTCTATTTTTGGTATTGGCGGTGGCAGCTTAACCGTGCCGTTTTTGAATTGGGCAGGGTTACCGATGAAGCAGTCGGTCGGCACGTCTGCCGCTTGTGGATTGCCGATTGCATTGGCAGGCGCAGCAGGGTTTGCATGGTTCGGGCAAGATGTGGTCAATCTGCCTGAGGGCACGATAGGTTTTGTGCATATCACGGGTTTTTTATGTATTTCTGTCGCTAGCTTTGCGATGGCAAAAGTCGGTGCCAAGCTTGCGCACCAATTGCCTGCGCTAACGCTTAAGCGCGCCTTTGGGGTGTTGTTATTGGTCGCAGGCGGGCAGTTGTTGTTAAGTGGGATTGGGGTGATTTAAGTGTCTATTCTTTTAATAAGAATTAGAGCTGTACTTTGGGAATACTAATAGAATGAAAGCAGCAGAAAAGTATCGCCGTGTTTTTGGTTCAATCAGTCATTTAAAAGACCAGATACCATGGACGACTGGTTTATCCAATATGGTAGAGTTTTTAGTATGGGAGCCGCAGCGTGTTCTCGGTATTAGCAAAAAGCAATATGTAAGACAGATTATTGAATGGGCAACGGTTCCAGAGCTGAAAGATAAGAGCTTACAAGAAATCGAGCAAGCTGTTAGTAAAAACTTGAATCAAAAAATGAGTGAGTCTGAGCAATTAGAAACTTATTCAACTCAAACGATAGGAATCTGCAATGCTAGGGAAGCGGTCCGCCGCGTAAAGTTCTTTTCTGAGGATTATCTAAATAAAGAGTTCGATATTTTTCTGAGTTTATGTAGTGACATTTATCTAAACCTATTTTATGGGCAATTCATTAAATTTGAACAATGTGGTTCGTGGTCAACACACGGCAATAGCGGCATCTTTGAATTTAGTACCGAACTAAAAGCTATGTTCATGGACAATTTATCTTATAACCATGAGGCAAATATATTGATTGCCAATGAATT
Source organism: Psychrobacter cibarius (assembly GCF_016107535.1). Classification (GTDB taxonomy): domain Bacteria; phylum Pseudomonadota; class Gammaproteobacteria; order Pseudomonadales; family Moraxellaceae; genus Psychrobacter; species Psychrobacter cibarius. Next base: position 206,703 of record NZ_JABASQ010000002.1, read on the forward strand.
AAAGCTTAATGGCAAGAAAAACGCTGACCAAATATTAAAGTACTGCTTAATGTACAAGTATTTATTAGAAATAGGCTTCATTGATAAAGGTGCAAAGTTTTTACTACTGTTTATCGGCGGCAGTATTATAGAAGAGGATAAGCAAAGCCTAATTAATCAAGAAATAGCTATGTGTCAGAGCAAGCCAGAAAAATACCAACACTTATTACAGCCTGAGTTATTGGAAGTAGTTGCCCATTTAGAAGTTGCGAGTATCTCTTGGCGGTCACTGATTGAGTTTAATAATCATTATTTGAATGAAAATGAGATTTGCCAAGTCGAGCGAAAACTATTGAAGGGTTTCAATCAAAGCCTTCACTCAAAATCGTTTATGCACTTATGACTCTAATTCTAAAGCTCATTACGACTTTAGATAAAATAGCTGTCTACTTCTTATCAATCGCATCCAGCCCCAAACGCATCCATTTTCTTGCTAGCTCATCATGGTCGCTGAGCATACTCCACAGCGCATCTTCACTAAAGATAGAGTATTCATCACCTGAATGTTCAATTGGCAGATCCGCTTCACGATCTGCCATCCATTGCGGGTTAAGATAGTAATCTTTCAACTCATTTTGCAAGGCTTCAGCTTTTAAGAACTGCTGCTGCGCCTCAAGCTGTTGACGATGCAGTTTGCACCATTCTTCATATTTTTGCTGTAGTTCTTGCGGATCGTATTTATCAAAATTGTCTTTAGTCATTGTCATAGCCTTAATTTTTATTTTTTAGATTAATTATGCAGATTCTCAGCCCTATTATAGCATCTGTCACAAACCCTAAAAATCCGTCACAATTTCAGGTAGAATAGCCGCCTGTTTTCGCCATATTTACTGATCCTTCATGCGCCTAAAATCTCTCAAGCTGGCAGGCTTTAAATCCTTTGCCAATCCAACGACTTTTACCTTTCGTCATGGTATCACTGCCATTGTCGGGCCGAACGGCTGTGGCAAATCTAACGTCATTGATGCCATTCGCTGGGTGCTGGGCGAGACCTCTGCCAAGCAGCTGCGTGGCGGGGCGATGAGTGATGTTATCTTTGCGGGTACGCAAGATAAAGCCGCCAAAAGTGTCGCTAGCGTTGAGCTAACCTTTGAGCATACGCAAGATGAGCAAAACGGTATTCGCCATGAATTTAATCTGTATCAAGAGCTGTCCGTTCGTCGTCAGGTAAATAAAGAAGGGCGCTCGGATTATTTTATCAACGGTACGCGTTGTCGTCGCCGTGATGTGGTCGACGTGTTTTTGGGTACGGGACTTGGCGCACGTAGCTATGCGGTGATTGAACAAGGCATGATTGGGCGTATCGTTGAGTCTAGCCCCATGCAGCTGCGTGAATTTATCGAAGAGGCGGCAGGGGTGTCACGCTATCAAGCTCGACGTGAAGAAACGCAAAAGAAGCTCGAGAAAACTAAAGATAATTTAGCACGCCTGCATGATATGCAAAGCGAGCTGGTCAGCCAACAAAAGCGTCTGTCTAAGCAAGCCGCCAGTGCTGAGCGTTATGAGGAATTAGCGCTAACACTAGCTGATATCAAACAGCAGCTCGCCATTCAGCAGCTCTATCAAGCCAAGCATACTCAGCAGCAGCAAAAAATAGCGCATGAGCGCAGCGCCACTGAAGTATCAACTTTACAAGCCAACTATGACACCCTAAAAGCCAAGCAAGATAAACTTGTTGCGCATATCAATCAAGAGCAGTGGCTCAAAGACGATGCTCAAAGTAGCTATTATCAACAGCAGCTAAGCTATCAACAAGCAGAGCATCAATTAGGTGATGCCAAGTCACAGCTGACCGCTATTGAGCAGCAACTAGCCAGCTTGGATCAACAACGTCAGCAAGCAGTCGATGAGATAAATCGCTTAAAGGCTGAGCAAGCCGAGCAGCAGACTGTGCTAGAAGCATTGCGTCCGAAGCTTATTGAATTAACCAATAAACGTGAAGCGCATAAACGCAACGAGCAACCATTGCAGCGCGCCTACCATGACGCGCAAAATCAGCTATCACGCTTGCAGGATGAAGCTCGCTCGCTAGAACAGCAGCAAGCCATTAATAACCAAGCACAAAAACGTTATCAGCAAAATAATGAAAAATGGCAACGTCGTCAGCAAAACTGGCAGCATTTATGGCAGCAACTCCAACAGTCGCTATCACCAGTTGCAAGTGCTGGTTTGCAAGATAATTCTGATACGAATAATTTGCAGCAGACATTAGCGGCGCAAGTTGCTGAGCTAAACAAACAATTGCAGCAGATTGAACGCCAACAAGACAGCGTCGATGAGCGCTTGTCTGAGCTACAACCGCAAGCGCAGGATTTACAACAGCAATTGCATACGCAGCAGCGCGAGTTGAGCGAGAGTGAGAAGCGCCACGCCGTATTGGCAGGTGAGTACGATACTCTTCATCAAATATTGCATCCTAAGCCGACACCAAAATCGCAACCACTTGTTCATGCAAAAACTGCTGATGTTAAAAGCGATTTAGAAAATGAAATAGCTAGCGATTATAGCCAATTGACCATTACCACCTTGCGTGACCAGATTGAGTTAAGCGCGAAAGGGCAGCAGCATGCAGAGCTACTTGATAGTGTGTTGGCATTGTGGCTAGATAGCCATGTGCTGGTTTCTAACCAAACTTATCGACCAAATGTTAATAACGTGAGCGCTGACTCCGAGCAGACGCATAGCTTATGGCAGGTGCTTGAATATGAGTTAAAAGATTTATTTGTTTATCAAAATGCGCAAACCAATACAGTGGACAAGTCATCAATTAAAATAGAAGCGGGTCATAGCTTGTGGCTATGCGCTAAGAAAAATGAGATAAATGCAAAGCTACTGGTTAGCGAGTTGCCTGAGAGTTTGATTGATAAAGTACTGCCTTTATCACAGCTGATTAGCGCACCGAACTTAGCGCTTTGGCAGCAGTGCTATTTATATATTGCACAGCCTGAGACAGATAATAAGCAAACGTTAGAAGCGCTTGCTGAGATTTTAAAAGTATTGCCATCGTCAGCTATTTTACTAACGACTGACGGCTGGCTTATCAGTCGTCAGGGTACGATGAATCTAAGCAAATTCGCTGGTGCGCAAGATGGACAAAATGGTAGCAATAACAGCAACAGTCAATTTTTAACCCAGCGTTTACAGCAGCGCCGCCGTCTGCAAGCGTTAGAGAATTTGCTCGATAATTTTGAAACAAAGATACAAGGCCAGCAAAAGGCGATTGCTAATAACCAGCGTAACTATGATGCATTGATAGTCAGCTTAGAAGAAACGCGCGCGCAAGCTGAGCAATTAACCCGCGATAAGCATCAGTATCAGCAACAGCTCACTACTCAGCGCGCCAACGCTGAACGTTTGCAAGCGGACAGCCAACGCCTCAATGCTGATAAAGCAGCCCTTGAGCAAGAGCAACAGGAGCTGGTGCAAGAACAACAATCGCTCAATCATGAGCAGCAAGATATCCAAAGCAAAATAGCAGCGCTAACGCCACAAATCGCCGATGCTCGTGCGGCAACTCAGCAATTACAAGCGGAGCGCAGTGAGCTAAGTCGTACCCGTCAAGCAGATGATGACGCTTGGCAAGCCTTGCAACTTCGTATTCAACAAAGTGAGATGCGCCTAGAGCACAGCACTAGCAGTCTTGCTCGGGCAAATGCGCAATTTGATAAGTCGCTACAAAGCGAGCAAAATTTAAAGACGCGTCATGAGCAGCAGCAAAATATGCTGCCAGCACTGCAAGTTGCATTACAAAAAGCACAGAACGCGCGCGATGAGCAGCAGGCTGTATTAACAGGACGCGAGACAGCATTAACGGTGCTCAAGCAAGAATACAATCAGCAGCAGGTTGAGCTAGATACCTTACAAAATACACTGCAAACTCAGCAAAATGCGCTTGCCAATCACTCGACCGAGCTGGCACTAAGCGCTGCAAAATTAGAGGATGCTAGTAGCCATACGCAAGAAGCGCTAGATGCTTATTATAAGGTGAGTCATAAATATAAAGCACAATCAGACATAGCGCAGCGTCCACAACATCAGCAACAAGTGATGAGCGTTTCAAACTTATTAGCAGATTTTATCGCTCATGATCGCCGTGTGCGCCCAGATAAAATCGCTGAGCTTGAGGCTGAGCATAGTAAGCTTGAGCAGCAGCTAAGTAAAATTGGCGCAGTCAACTTGGCAGCCGTGGCAGAGTTGGCAGAGGTTAATGAACGCTTAGAGCCACTCTCGCAGCAGACAACCGATATTGCTGCGAGTATGCAGACGTTAACGGAGGCGATTGCTTCGATTGATGAAACGACCAAGACGCTATTTATGCAGACGCTCGATGCCGTCAATATTGAGCTTGCCAATTTATTTGCCAAAGTGTTTGGTGGCGGGCAAGCCAGTTTAACGCTCAATACGGATGATATGCCCGTTAATGCACCAAAATCAGAACAGTGGCGGGCAGGGCTAACCTTGATGGCACAGCCAAAAGGTAAGCGTAATAGCCGCCTCGCTGTACTTTCAGGCGGCGAGAAGACGCTTACTGCATTGAGTTTGATTTTTGCGATATTTAAGCAGCATCCCGCGCCATTTTGTGTGTTGGATGAAGTCGATGCACCACTTGATGACGCCAACGTCACCCGCTTTACCAGCCTCATTCATGAATTAGCAGACGATTTGCAGTTTATCTTTATCAGCCATAATAAATTGACGATGCAGATTGCCGATGAGTTAAAAGGCGTTACCATGCCAAGCGCAGGGATTTCTACCTTGGTCAGTGTCTCACTTGATGAGGCGGCACGTTACCTTTCCGATTAAGAGCAGCGTTAAATAGCAAAAATAATTGATAACTGGCAGCAGTTGTCAGTGGTATAGTTAGAAATGATGTGCCAATATTACAACGTCACGCAAGTGTGTCAGCCTCACGGTAAACGATGACTATATGGTGACGATATTCATTAGCCATGCTAGACTATTGCCATTTATTCCCTCTTATGTATTCCCTTTTGTCATATATTAGGATGTATCTCTTATGACCGCTATTCAGTTTATATTGATTGCCATTGCCGCATTTATCATGCTTGCAGGGCTATTTATGGTCATTCGTAGCTTTAAGCGCCGCAGCAATGCTGAAGCGGTAGCGGTCAATTATGATAAAAACGGTATTCCTATCATACCGCGCCATGAACGCAATATCGTCGATCAGCCAGACTTGGATGATACAGTCGCTGGCGAAACAAGTATCGCCCCTGATCGCAGTTATCTAAATGCGGTGGTCGAAGACGAGCCTTTGACCCAATCTCATACCGATGTTGATACGCAGCTGACAGCTGGGCATGCGGATGTTAATGACAGCGATACGGATACGGATACAATAGATGATGCTGACTATGTGCGCTGGCAAGCAGAGCAGCAGCGTGCTGACAACAGCGAGTTTGTAGAAGTCGCTGAGCAAATGCATATCGAGCAAGAGCAGGATGCGTTTTCAAGCTTGATGTCGGCAACTGACAGCTTGATGCCCTCTATTGATACCGCAGACGAGCCAAGCTTCGATAATAACAGTCCGATACTCGATCAGCATTTATCAGAGCCAGTGGATGAAGCGCAAAACGGTCCACTCATCAATGCCAAAGACAACATTAATATCACTATTTTGCCGCATCAATATCGCGACCGTCCAGCCGCGATTATCCGTGGTCGTGATTTATTGGCATTAATTGATAAGTATGGTCTGCGCTATGGCGCGATGAACATGTTCCATCGTTATGAGCAAAAAGACGGTACGGGCATGCTATGGTTTAGCATGATGGGTATCACCGATAGTGGTATCGCGCCTTTTGATCCGCATAGCGTGGCGACCAATACTTATAATGGCGTGGTAGTATTCTTATCGCTGCCGCATCCACAAGCGCTGCGTAGCTTCGATAGTATGATGAGCATTGCTTATATGATGGCAAGTGATTTGGATGCCATTATGCTTGATGAAGAGAACGAACCAATCACCCCTGAATACAAGCAGCAATTGCGTAATCAAGTTCGCGATTATGAAGGTTAGTTTTAATGTATTAATACAGGTTGATTAATAAAAGCTGATTCATATTAGCAGTATTAAAAAAGGCAAATAGCGATTGACGTTATTTGCCTTTTTTAATGGGCTTTAGTTTCTGCAAAATGCTAGAGTCGGTTCAAGATAATTTAGATACAAGGAAGGTGAGTGAAAGTACTACACATAGTAGATTGAGCGAGCCTGACACAGTATCTAATTTATATAGGAACGACTATATCCGAGCATCCTACAAACTTGTTATCATATCGGCATCTTGAATCGCAAAGAAAAGACGCCGACTATGACTGACCCTATCTCACCGCTTACCTCTAAAAACATTAATGAAGACATTAATAAAGACATCAATACTGCCAATCCTATAAAAAATAATGATGCTATCGTCACCCAGATGCGCACGTTCATCGATGCGCTTAAGCAGCACAATTATGCCTATTATGTGCTTGATAATCCCATTTTAGAGGACAGCGAATACGATCAGTTACGCCGCTCTTTATTGGCGCTTGAAGAACAATATCCAGATTTGGTACAGCCAGACAGCCCGATTAACCAAGTTGGCGATATGCCGCTATCGGCTTTTACCCAAGTCACTCATGATATTCCTATGCTCTCGCTTGGCAACGTCTTTGATTATGATGAATTACATGGCTTTATGCGCCGCGTGAATGATCGTCTCAATGATGCACAGAAAAACCCTGAATACGAGATGGAGTTAAAGCTCGATGGCTTGGCGGTATCACTCAAGTATGCTCATGGTAAATTTATACAAGCGGTCACACGTGGCGATGGACAAACGGGCGAGGACATCACCCAAAATGCCAAAACCATTCGCAATTTGCCACTTTGGCTCGCGGCCGCAAGCGATATTCCATTATTGGAAGTGCGCGGTGAGGTGCTGATGCCGAAAGCGGGCTTTGAGCGTTTGAATCGCCTTGCTGAAGAAAAGGGCGACAAAACTTTTGCCAATCCACGCAATGCTGCCGCTGGAAGCTTACGTCAGCTAGATCCCGCCATTGCTGCTAGCCGTCCGCTCGCATTTTACTGTTATTCAGTCAATCAAGGGTTGCCTGAGCATATCAAAACCCAATCAGCAGCGCTTGCATGGCTAAAGACCATTGGCTTTACCGTCAGTGCAGTCGAGGTGGTACAAAATCCACGCGAGGCTCAAGCCTATTATGAATCGGTAAAGGAGACACGCGGCGAGCTGCCGTTTGAGATTGATGGCATGGTCATCAAGGTCAATAGCTTGGCATTGCAGCAGCAGCTTGGGTTTTTATCGCGAGAGCCGCGCTGGGCAACCGCTTATAAATTCCCTGCCGAAACTGTCATGACACGCTTGCATGCTATCGAATGGCAAGTCGGACGCACTGGCGCGATTACGCCCGTTGGTAAATTAGAACCTGTGAAAGTCGGTGGCGTCACGGTTAGCAATGTCACCTTGCATAACTTTGGCGAGATTCAGCGCTTGGATGTGCGCGCAGGCGATATGGTCAGCGTTCACCGTGCAGGCGATGTGATTCCTAAAGTGACCCGTGTTTGGACAGATCAGCGTCCAGCAGACTCAGAGCCTGTTACGTTGCCATCGACCTGCCCAGTATGCGACTCGCCTGTGGTGTTGCCCAAAGATGAAGCGTTAGCACGTTGTACTGGTGGGCTATTTTGTCCTGCGCAGCAGGTCGAGGCGCTCATTCACTTTGTCTCGCGTCGGGCAATGGATATCGATGGCTTAGGCGCAAGTTGGCTGATTAGCTTTTTTGAGCATGGCTTGGTGAAGACAGTCGCTGATATCTATCAATTGCACAATCATCAAGACGAGCTGATTACGCTTGAGAAGCTGGGCGAAAAGTCGGTACAGAACATCCTCAGTGCTATCGAAGCCAGTAAGCATACCACACTCGCACGCTTTATCTATGCGCTGGGTATTCGCGGTGTCGGTGAGACGACGGCGCAGAATTTGGCGCAGCAATTTGGTGACCTTGATAGCCTAATGGCTGCTGATATCGATAAGCTACTGCAAACGCCTGACGTGGGCGCGATCACCGCTGAACTTGCTTATAAATTCTTCCGCGCACCACACAATATCGAAGTCATTACTGCACTACGTGAAGCTGGCGTCCATTGGGATAAGGTTGAACAAGTCGCATCAGAAGGTCTACCACTCGATGGGCAAACGTGGGTCATCACCGGTGCGCTCGATAGCATGGCGCGTGATGAAGCCAAAGCCAAGCTGCAAGCACTAGGCGCAAAAGTATCCGGCAGTATTTCTGCTAAAACCACGGCATTATTGGCAGGTGATAAAGCTGGCTCGAAAATGGCAAAAGCGGAGAAGCTGGGCGTTAAAGTAGTGGGCGAGGATGAGTTTTTGGCGATGGTTGGGGAGTAGAGTATGAATACTGATGACATGGAAGGTCTAGACGAAGAAACTCGGAAAGAAGTTGAGAAGTTGCAAAAGGTGACGCGTGAGAGAGATGGGGATGAGAAGTATATAAATGCTCAACTTAAAATAGAAAGCCATATGGCTAGAAATGGAAAGTTTGAATTGGGTGTAAAATATCTGAAAAACATACAAAAAGATGATGGCGATGTTTATTATAAAGCATTGGGTTTTGTATTTATTGATCAGTATTTTGGTCTAGGTAATTTAGATGAATCTTACGATACTATTTTAGAGTTTTTAAAAGATAGTGTTTTTATTTTTGATGACATAAGAAGGGATTCTTTTGAATTCGCAAAAAAATATTTTTACCAAGAAAATTATATAAAAGCTCTAAATTTATTTAGACTAATTGGAGGTTCTTATTCATATCGGGCTAAATGTTATGAGAGTATATGCAAAATAACGATGAAGCATAAAGACCAAGAGTTAGCACAGATGTGTGATGATCTAGTTAAAAAAATAGAAAAAATCATAAGTATTTTAAAAATAGATTTTTCTTCTATTTCAGAAGAGAAAGCGCCTGAGAGAAAGTTGGCGCACTATACGAGTACGTATACAACAAATAAATTAGTTTTTAAGGAAGATAATAAAGATAGACCAAGTGCTTTTCGTCTAAATACGATTAACAACGTTAATGATCCTAGTGAAGGAAAATTACTCACAAACTACCTTCAAGATATCAAAGAGACATCATTTTATAAGCCTGATTTTGATGAGAAGTTGCATGCATTTATCAGCTGTTTTACTTTCAACCATGATAGTTTAAATCAATTTAGATTGTATGGAAAAGAAGATAACAAAGAAGCCTCTGGTGTTAGTTTAGTATTTAACAAAGAGTTCTTTAAAGAGACTGATGCCCAGTCTAGTATGACTAATATATCTATTGATAGAAAAATAGAAGATGAAAATGATCGTTGGGATAAAGAAAAAAATGATAGTTCAGTTAAGAGGATAGAAACGCAATCAGTTATGAGATGTGTTTATATTGATCCTACCTCTGACTATATCCATTTAGCTCAACGCAACCGCCTAACATTTTTCCGTGAGTTTGGTCGTGAAAATTTGGAAGGAGGTAGTATCGCTAAAGCCGAAATTGAGTGCCTTGAATATGAGAATTATATAGAAAAGAAAACCGAAGATTTTAGAGAGGCATTTATAGAGTTAAAAAGTATTTATAACGGTGCTATAGATAAGAAGAGGTCTTCAAACAACCTAAGTAAAGAAGATTTAGATGAAATAGATAGCTTATTGGATATGATAATTTTACCTCTAAAATATCTAGTTAAGCATTCAGCATTTCAAGAAGAGCAGGAATGTCGCATGGTATATATTACGTCACTAGATGATTCTAGAGTGCAGATGGATTTTGGCAAGTTTCTATATGTAGAGTATGAGCCAGAGGTAAAACTACATTTGGATAAAATCTATATCGCACCAGCTGCAACGCAATATCAGCCCTACTTGGCAAAACTATTATGCGGTACAAATAGTTTAGGAGAAAAAATAAAAATTGACCTCTCAAACAACCCTTACCGCTTACCCACCAGCCACTAAAATTAAAAGCGTGCGCCACCCTAGCGCACGCTTTATCAATCTATATCGCCACCAAATAAATACTCATAAGCCTCATCCAGTACCGATAACATTTCTGCTGTTTTCATCTTTATGACTTTTACTGACCAATAGTGTTCATCAAAATATTTGGGTCGTTTAGGTGACTGATCGGCATTAAAAAACCTTTCATACTCTTTTAAATCTTCAGGATAATTGTCTAAATTTTTAGGGTTACGATGTATGTGAATGATGACCAGTTTGGTTTCGTCTTTATGATTTATAATAAACGGATACCACCCTTTGTCCCCATATTCATGTGGCTCTATGTCCCAAAGATAATCTACAAAATTTTCAAAATCAAAACAGCTGTCATCGTATAAGCTTTCTTCGTATTCTTCGATCTTAGCTAGTGTGTATAACGTTGGTTGAAGACCTAACCTTATTCGCTCTTCCACTTTCCACTCAGAAAAGTATTGTTTTGCTAAGGTAGTCATCAACTCTTTATGACTTAAATGAAATAATGCAGGTGACTGGATCTCAAAAATATCTCTATTAGTAAGAGGAGCCGCAAACATGCTTTTCATGTTGTAAGCCAGATGAGGTGGAATCATTTCCATATCAACGCATAAATTAAGACTATAAAATTCTGCTGTTAGATGCTCAATGATGATAGCAAAATTGCTATATGTACCATCTTCATGATAAATGCCAGAATTTCCAAATATCATTTTTTATCTCATTTTAATAAAAGAATTGAGTATATCCCGTTTTATTCCACCACCTCTCCATGCGCCTTAACCTCACCTTTCTTACCATCAGGTTTAATCTCAATCGGTAATACCAACCCTTTAGCAAAGTCATCAGAAAACACATAATCGTAGCTACTGGCAGCGATATCAGGCGTGGTATGAATGATTAACTTCATATCAGTGCCATCGGTTAGCTCATGCGAGACATAGCTTTCACTCAGCTGATCCAAGGCTTTCGATAGTGCCTCATTACTTGCCATGCTTACCGTTAGATTATGCTGAGCCGTCGCATTATCTACCTTGAAATACTCTGCGTAGTCGCGCACATTTTGGCTATCGAGCGCAAACGGATATTGATAATTGGCAGGGTCAGCGGGCTTTTCACCACTCGCCATGACTGACCAGTCGATAGTCTTAGTGGCTGTCGTTGATGAGTCTGCGGTCGCCACCACTGGCTCAGAAGCTTGAGCGGCAGTTTCAGCACTGTTGTCGCAGCCTGCCAGTGCCCACAGGCTGGCAGTAGCGATGATCATCATATTTATTAGGCGCTTAGCCATCGACGTATCCTTAGTATTATTAATCATAAACAATATCCTATCAGCGCTATTTTGACAGGTTTCTTGATGCTTCTCTAGACAAAAGCAGAAAACCGTTCATTCTAATCAACGCTTAACCTGAATCTGTGGTTTTGGTATCAGTTTTTATACAGACATTCAATGCAATATTGTTCAATCAAAGCGCAAAAAAAACAGCCATCCTATGATGACTGTTTTTTATAAGTAGCTAGTTTTTAGAACTGTCAGACTGTTTATAGCTAGCTAATTAGATTTGGCAGTTTACTTGATATTCTTTACCGTTTGCCCATTTGATAGCAAAAATACCTTTGTCGCCTTTCATGTGCCATGCATAGACAGCTTCTGGATTTGATTCATTAACGTAGCTTGCGGTATCACCTTGTACATCACCATTTAAGATGATTGGTTGCTCAGCCCATTTTACTTTAGGCAAGGTCGCATTGAGCATCACTTGTTTTTTATTGATAGATTGTTTAGCCATGATGGTGCTGTCGTCAGTACAGATATAAGGTGCTGGTGCCATACGATCATAAGCGGCATCGGTGACGCTTTCTGATGCAGGCGTGTTTGATGCATTTGGCGTAGTAGGAGCCGTGGTTGCACAAGCACTTAATAGGGCAAGGGTAGGTAGGGCAACAGCAAATTTAGTTAGGGTGTTCATGGCATTCTCCAAAGATATAAAAATCATAATGTATTTATTTTTAATAATGCGTTAAGCATATAGCGCATATGGTAACGAAAACAGCGCTTGAAGAATGTTAGAAATTGTTTGTTACGTGTTCATTAAGTTACTTAATCACTGACTAATGTAACGTATCATTTGGCGCGTTTTGGTCGGTATTTAAGCTTTGATTATGAATTTATTAAAATAAGCTGCTTCAAATGAAAAAGCGTCTATCGATCTTTTGACCGATAGACGCTTTTTTGATGAGCTTAAATAAGTGTTCGTCACTCATTTAAGCATCTGCATTTAGCAATGATATACAGAGCTTTAGCTACTTGGTTTTACGCGGTGGCAGACCCGTATGCTGGGTTTGGAAATTGCCTTTGCTCACGCGCTTTTTGGTGTTTTTGCTGACCGTGTTTTGACTCGCAGCGCCTTTAGCGGATGCGCCATTGGTTGACGAATTATTATTACGCTTCACCGAGTCATTACCGAGGCGGCTGTTCTTTTTACGCGCTGATTGGTAGCTGTCTTGTGCCGCATCGCGCCCTTCTAAACTGGCGTTGAACGGCGGGATTAAGCAGCCACGATTTTTACCAATCAAATCACCACGACCCATATCTTGTAGCGCTTTACGCAATAATACCCAGTTTTTTGGATCATGATAGCGCAAGAACGCTTTATGCAGTTTGCGCTGCTTACCAGATTTGACGATATCCATGTCACCTTCATCACGGCTGATCTTATGCAGTGGATCTTTATGCGTGTGATACATGGTGGTCGCTGTCGCCATCGGGCTAGGATAAAACGCTTGTACTTGGTCAGCGCGGTAGCCATGGCTTTTTAGCCACAGCGCAAGGTTCATCATATCCTCATCTTTCGTGCCCGGATGCGCGGCGATAAAGTAAGGAATCAGATATTGCTCTTTACCTGCTTCTTGGCTGTACTGCTCAAACATGGCTTTGAATTTATCATAGCTGCCCATGCCCGGCTTCATCATTTTCGATAAGACGTTTTCTTCTGAATGTTCAGGCGCAATTTTTAGATAACCACCGACATGATGACTGACCAATTCTTTGACGTATTCTGGATCTTTTACCGCCAAGTCATAACGTAAGCCAGAAGCGATAAGAATCTTTTTCACGCCTTTGATATCACGCGCTTTGCGATATAGTTTGGTCAAATTACTGTGATCGGTGATCAAATTTTCGCAGACGTCAGGATAGACACAAGAAGGCTTACGGCAGTTCTTTTCAATGGTCTCATCTTTACAGCTCAGACGATACATATTGGCCGTGGGTCCGCCAAGGTCAGAGATAACGCCAGTGTAGTTAGGTGCGGTATCACGAATGGCTTCGACTTCTCGTAGGATAGATTCTTCCGAGCGGTTTTGGATAATGCGTCCTTCGTGCTCAGTGATCGAGCAAAACGTACAACCACCAAAACAGCCGCGCATGATATTGACTGAGAATTTAATCATGTCATAAGCAGGGATGCGTGCATCGCCATAGCTTGGATGCGGCAAACGTGCGTACGGCAAGTCAAACACATAATCCATCTCTTCGGTCGAGAGTGGAATCGGTGGTGGATTGAGCCAGACATCGATGGAGGTGTGTGAGTTACCAGCGCCGCTACTATGACGTTGCACGAGGGCACGGGCATTACCCGGATTGGTCTCAAGATGTAAGATACGGCTGGCATGAGCGTATAAAACAGGGTCAGATTTGACGTGCTCATAATCAGGCAGACGAATGACCGTCTTTTCACGTGGTGGCATTTTTATTTTATGCTTACGCGCCGTCATTGGCTTGTCAAAACCACGCATTTGCACCACTTGCGTTTCTTCGTCAACTTGCTCAGCATTTAGAATTTTATTGGCAACTGGCTCAGACACAAAGCCCGGATACTGTGAAGCCATTCCCGACATGGCTTGCCCAACTGGTGAATCGCTGGGTTTGTCTTGCTCGATTGAGCATTGATCCACGTCTTCGGTCATCACATACGGATTGATAATCGGGTCAACACGGCCAACGGTATCGACATCATTACTAGCAACTTCAGTCATATCGTCTTGCCAATGGCGGCGCGTTGGCGTCAATAGATATGAGGTACCGCGCAATTTACTCATTTGCTCAAAGCTGTAGCCTTTAGACAGACCATGTACCACATCGACGATGGCGCGCTCAGCATTACCGTACAATAAAACATCGGCACGGGCATCCATCAAAATACTGCGGCGGACTTTATCCGACCAGTAATCATAATGAGCGATACGGCGTAAGCTACCTTCGATACCGCCTAAGATAATTGGCACATCAGGATAAGCTTCACGGCAGCGCTGGCTATAGACGATAGCGGCGCGGTCAGGGCGTTTATTTGCCACGTTGCCCGGCGAGTACGCATCATCGCTACGAATCTTGCGATCGGCGGTATAGCGGTTGATCATGCTGTCCATGTTGCCTGCGGTCACGCCGTAAGCATAGACAGGTTTGCCCAATTCCATAAAGGCGTCTTTGCTCTTCCAATCGGGCTGAGCAATGATACCCACACGAAACCCTTGTGACTCTAGTAGACGACCGATAATCGCCATACCAAAGCTTGGATGATCGACATAAGCATCGCCTGAAATGATGATGACATCACAGGCATCCCAGCCCAAATCGTCCATTTCTTTGCGGCTCATTGGCAAATAAGGCGCAGGTTCGTAACAGCTTGCCCAATGTTTGTCGTAGTCGTAAAGTGGTTTGGTGCCTTGTTTAAAGGCGGTGCGGGCGATGGTATCGGCAGACATGAGCGGACCTGTTAATTAGAAAAATGGCACTAAAAAAAGCCGTTATTCATTAAAAATATTAACGGCTCATTTAAAAGCGCTCATTTTAACATGAATTGTCTTCATGATGTCATAAACGATTAGCGATAAGTTATTGATAGTTTAAGTAATCTATGAATAAAAAGGCTTCTAGGAACTAAGCGCATCTTTATTTCAAATCATCGTTTATAGTAAGGATTTGCTACTCTAATAACTGAAATGGGAAAGTGACAACGTCAAAAGCTAAGGCAAAAGGCAATAAAACCAGCTTCTGAGCTGTATTTGCGCCACTACGAGACACTTGATTTTGCTGACTTTGGGTATAAAAGCTCACCGTATAAGGCTTAGTTAAAGGGCGATAATTGGATTGGATTAAGCTGAGGTTACTTACTTGCGGATAGATAGCACCTTTGACAGGAACGCTAAAGCAAAAGCGCTGAGCATTGATACGCTGGTCACTGGCTGAGGTACATTCTTTGCCGTTGTTTTGCAAAAAGAACTGATAGTCAGAACGTTTAAATTCATCTTTTAGTTTGGCATAAGACAGCTTCATCTCTCCCTGAAAGTAACCATCGTTATTGGGCACATAAAAGTTCATCTCATTATCAACTTGGATATTTTTTGGTGTCAAATTGGTCAGTAAATTCACCATCTCTGTCCCACCTTGGGTCAGCACATAGCTGTTCTTTTCACCGACGATCACCATGGTCGCGTTGGGCATTTTTGGCAATGCTTGTGCAGGGCGACCAAAAGCCACAATTTGATCTTCAGACAAAACGTGTTTAGTCGTTGTGGTGTTGACTCGATTGTCACTGTCTAATAATGAGCTAGTGGCACAGCCAGAGCTGGCGAGTAATGCTGCAAGTGATGTACCGACTATCACTGTCTTAAAGCTTAATGCTTTTAGTACTGGATTATTACTTTCTTCTTTTCGAATGGTACGGGTGTTTTTAGTCATGGTAAGGCTTCCTTGTCTACTAGGCGATGGACTGCTGGTGCGGCATCTATTATTTACTGCCAAACTTTCGTTGATATCGTACCTTGTTTGACCGCGACTTATCTACTTTTAATTAAACAGCCAAGCAGTTTTCATACTCAAATTAATCGAGCAAAATCTTTGTACCACTTTTAGTAAAGTTCATCACAAATTGGCTTTTAAAGTTGCGCACATTATTCTCATAGGTGAGCAAACCAGTCGTGAATCGATGGTAATCACTCATATTTTTGGCATTGACCATCAACATAAAATCCGCATCACCTGATACCTCATAACAGCTCATCACCTGTGGCTGTGTATTCATCAAGCGCTCAAACCGATGTTGCATCGAGGTATTTGAGCGCGCCATCTCTATCATCACCACGGCGGTCAGTCCGTAGCCCACCTTGTTTGGGTCAACGATAGCAACTTGCTTGGTAATGACGCCGTTGCTGATTAATGCTTGGATACGGCGCTGGGCAGTAGCGATAGACACATGCACTTGCTCTGCCACGGTTTTTAATGGCAAGGTCGCATCGTCTTGTAATAAATTTAAAATCGCTTTATCGATATCATCTAAAACTTGGCTCATGGTGTTCTCTCTTTTAGAAAGCGTTTCATTCACTGTATTTTTTTTATAATTATTATCACTATAAGTCAAAATTTAAGAAAATATTTATTTTTAAAGGTTCTAAAAGCTAAATTTATTCATAAATAAAGTTTTATAGCAATAATATCTCACTGCTACTGAGTAAAATAGACGCTAACAATTAAAACCTAGCAACCAAAGCTTAACCCTAACAAGTAAAAGCTCACAGCTGGTTTTCTAATATCTATGTAAACTTACGGTGCTTTTATGTCTACTTCAATGCTTTCTACTGTCTTTGTAAATACGCTAGCAACGACTGTCTCGCGCTTGCCATTGCCAGCGATTTGGACGGCGGGTAGCGCACAGCAACGCACATTAATATTGGGCGTGGCGTTAGCCGTGTTATCGAATTTATTATTTGGCGTACTTTATGCTTACAGCAGCTTTTTGGCGCCATTGTCAGGTACGCAAGTCTTTATCTGGCGGATGCTGGCAATGTGGGCGGCATTGATAGGATATTTGCTGATCAGTGGGCGCTTAGGTTTTCACATCGATAAACTCAGAGCATTAGGCTCTGTTAAACAATGGGCATGGTTGCTATTGCCAACGCCTATATTCTTAAGCCAGTTTTGGTTATTTATGTGGGCGCCCGTCAATGGGCAGGGCGTACAAACCGCAATGGGCTATTTTTTATTTCCACTGATGATGGTTATATTTGGCTGCGTCTTTTTTGGCGAAAAGTTAAGCCGTCTGCAATGGTTGGCGGTTGGCTTTGCCGTATTAGGAGTCGGCAGTGAAATTATCCGTACGCAAAGTGTCTCTTGGGCAACGCTTTGGGTCTGCGGCACGTATCCGCTGTATTATATTTTGCGTCGTCTGCAAGGGATTGGCGCGGTGACTGGGTTATTGGTTGATTTAACGATATTCGCACCATTTGCTTTGGCGTATTTATTTTTTATTGCGCCGAGCAGTTTAAGCTTAGTGAGCGGTTCTGGCTTTTTTATCCTGATGCTGGCGGGACTTGGTGTTATGAGCGTGCTTGCGATGAAAACCAACGTTGATGCCAGTCAGATGCTACCAGTCAACGTCTATGGCATGATGAGCTATTTGGAGCCTGCTTTATTATTCGTATTGGCAATCACGGTACTGGGCAATCCATTTGAATCAGCGATGATCTATAGCTATGGCTTGATTTGGGTAGGCATCGCATTTTTAGTGGCTCATGGGGTGCGCAAATTACGTAGCGCTCATAAACAATCGCAAACAACAAAGATTGCGCCAGTTGTTTGAGGGTTGATAAGTAAAATAGATTGAACAAATAAAAACGGACGATTCAGCATAAAGTTGAATCGTCCGTTTTTTTAAGATTAACACCAATCTGTTGAAAGATGGCTTTAATCTAAATCCTTCTTAAAACCACGCTGCTTATCACGTTCCCAATCACGGTCTTTAAGCGTTTTACGTTTGTCATGCTGTTTTTTACCCAATGCCAAGCCAATTTGACATTTCACCAACGAGTTTTTCCAATAGCAGGATAATGGCACGCAGGCATAGCCTTTTTGGTTGACTGCACCCATTAACTTTTCTATTTCGCGGCGATTGAGCAGCAGTTTACGGGTACGGATACTATCAGGACTGACATGCGTCGAGCTGGATAGTAGCGGCTGGATATGCGCGCCAAATAAGAATGCCTCATTATTACGAAAGATAATATAAGCTTCGGTAATGGTCATTTTGCCCGCGCGAATGGCTTTTACTTCCCAACCTTGTAACGACAGACCTGCCTCAAACGTTTCTTCAATAAAATACTCGTGTCGAGCTTTTTTATTGGCACAAATTTGATTCTCTGGTTTTTTTGATTTTTTTGACATAATTTCTCCATAAGGACTGCTTAAATATATCTTGTCCCTATATTTCTAGTCTTACTAATTCCTCATCCTAACCCTTAAATGTGGGTTATTTTTTATAAATGCTAAAACGGATGAGTCGAACCGCCTATTGTAGCAAAGCCTCTAACAAAAATGTAAGTCGGCTATTAGGACAAATGTAGCCAATATAGTCGAAGTCATTTAAGGTGGTCACACAGCAATCGGGCGCAAACAGAAGACTGAGTACATTAAGTAAGGTTAAGGCGGTAACTATATTACAAATGCATCGACGATAAGTATTAAGTTTGAGCAAAATTTGCTAGCATATAGCCTACTATTACTGACCCTATTAGCCACGCTATGAGCCACTCTACTTCTGCTAACTCCTCAAAGCTGCACACCAGAATTTTATATCCTGGTACCTTTGATCCTATTACCAATGGTCATGTGGACTTGGTCACACGCGCCACCAAACTGTTTGACGAGGTCGTTATTGCGGTTGCCTCAGGACATCACAAAAAGCCTTTATTTAACTTTGAGGAGCGCGTTGCCTTAGTCGAGACGGTATTTGCTGACTTACCACAAGTATCGGTGGTGGGTTTTGAAGGTCTACTCGTTGACTTTATGCGTGAAAAAAACGCCACTGCTGTCTTACGAGGTCTGCGTGCGATGTCAGATTTTGAATATGAATTTCAGCTGGCCAATATGAACCGTGAGCTTGATGAAAACTTTGAAGCGGTGTTTTTGACGCCATCGCAGAATTACTCATTCATCTCTTCGACGATGATTCGAGAAATCGCCAAACTCGGTGGTGATGTGACTAAATTTGTCCCGCCATGTGTGTCACAAGCTTTTGCTGAAAAACTCAATCTTAGATAGCAAAATACCTGCTGACAATGAAGATGTGTCGAACATTTAAACGCATCGAAATCGTCAAAGCCAACGATACAAGTGCTATAAGCAAAATATAAGGAGCAGTCTATGGCGTTATTAATTACTGATGAATGCATCAACTGTGATGTGTGCGAGCCTGCCTGCCCAAACGAAGCCATCTCAGAAGGCGATGATATTTATGTGATTGACCCTGATTTATGCACCGAATGTGTCGGGCACTTCGACGAGCCGCAATGCGTGGTCATTTGCCCAGTCGATTGTATTCCTCATGATCCCAAGCATGTCGAGACCGAAAGCGATTTGTTGTCAAAATATAAACGCATTACTGGTCAATAAAATATGACAACATCACTCTTATCTACGAAATCAACAAACGACTTTGACCAGCAACATCTCTGGCATCCGTATGCTAGTCTACCGCCGACTTATCCCAATATTGTGATTGATCACGCTGATGGTATTTATATCGTTACTGAAGACGGCACGCGCTTGATTGATGGTATGTCATCGTGGTGGGCTAGTGTCCATGGCTATAATCATCCCAAACTGAATGCAGCGATGATTGAGCAGTTGGGTAAAATGGCGCATGTCATGTTTGGTGGTTTGACCCATCAACCCGCAATAGACTTGGGCAAAAAGCTGCTTGCAATCGTTCCTGCTGGACTGGATGCCATATTTTATGCCGATAGCGGTAGCATTGCGGTGGAAGTGGCATTAAAGATGGCATTGCAATATCAAATTGCTGCCAAGCGTCCAACCAAGCAGCAGTTTGCCTCGACCCATTCAGGTTATTATGGCGATACATGGCATGCGATGAGTGTCTGCGACCCTATCAATGGCATGCACAGCTTGTATGGTAAACAGTTACCGATGCAGCATTTTGTGCCAGCTCCGCCAACGGGCTTTGAACGTGATATTACCCAACAGGAATATGATGAATTAACGGATTTCTTTGATAAAAATAGCGATAAGTTGGCTGGATTTATTATCGAGCCGATTATTCAAGGCGCAGGTGGGATGCGCTTTTATAGTCCTCAATATTTACAACTGCTGCGTCAGCTGTGTGATGAGCACGATGTGCTATTGATTGCGGATGAAATCGCCACGGGTTTTGGTCGTAGTGGTAAGTTATTTGCGTGTGAGCATGCTGATATCAGTCCTGATATTATGACCCTTGGCAAAGCATTGACTGGCGGTTATATGACTTTTGCGGCGACTTTATGCACTCGCAAAATTGCTGATACCATCCATAACAGTGACTATCCCGCACTGATGCACGGTCCTACTTTTATGGGTAATCCATTGGCGTGCGCTGTCGCGTGTGCATCGATTGATTTGATTTTGTCTTACGATATTGAAACACGCACGGCAAATATGCAAGCCATAATGGAACAGCAGCTTGCCCCAGCGGCAATGTTAGATGGCGTTGCTGAAGTACGCTGTCTGGGCGCAGTTGCCATCATTGAGCTAAATGAAGCGGTTGATATGCCGACCTTTCAGTCTTTATTGATTGAAAACGGTATTTGGGTCAGACCCTTTGGGAAACTGGTTTATATCATGCCGCCTTATGTGATTAGCGAAGACGAACTTGCTACCCTTTGCCAAGCATTGTTAAAAGTAGTCAGTAGTTATTTAACGCAAAAAGGTCAAGAATGAGCGTTCTCTTTATCTCCGGTATCGATACCGACATCGGCAAAACTTATGCGACGGGTATGATTGCCAAAGCGCTCATGCAGCAAGGTATTAATGTTATTACCCAAAAGCTGGTGCAAACTGGTGTCGCAATAAATCCAGATAGTGGCGAGATAGGCATTGCCGATGATATTATTATCCATCGTCAGCTGATGAACCTTCCGTTGCAACCTTGCGACCTTAATTTCACCACTTGTCCATATCGTTATGAGAAGCCTGCATCACCGCACTTAGCGACTCGGTTATCAGGAGAAGTGCTAGATCCTGAACTGATCACTAGTGCCACCAAACGATTGCAAGCTGAGTATGACTTGGTATTACTAGAAGGTGCTGGTGGGTTGCTCGTGCCAATAACGGAGCAGTTATTAATTTTAGATTATATTACTGCTCAAGGTTATCCGATTATTTTGGTTACTTCTGGTCGGCTTGGTAGCATCAACCATACCTTGCTTAGTTTGGAGGCGATAAAATTTCGCGGTTTAGAAGTTCATAGTGTTATTTATAATCATATTCATGATAATGCTGCTCAGACGGATGCTGAGATTGCTAACAGTACGGTTGCATTTTTGCAAAATTATTTAGCGGAGAATTATCCAAATACGAATTGGTTATCTTTACCTGTGCATGGGAATGATAGCTGTAATAATGCAGATTTTATACTCCCTGAAAACTTTATATAAATCACCGTTAAAAATAAGCTAAAAAACTTTCCGAAAGCAAGATTAATTTTGCTATACTAGCGCGCTTGGTAGACTAGGCAATCGCCGCTGCACACTGGCAACAGACTGAGCAGGGGAGGAAAGTCCGGGCTACATAGGGCAGCGTGCCAGCTAACGGCTGGGCAGGGTAACTTGACGACCAGTGCAGCAGAGAGTAGACCGCCTTTGGCTTATATGAGTATCGCAAGATGTTCATGTCATCGGTAAGGGTGAAAGGGTGCGGTAAGAGCGCACCGCGTGTCTGGCAACAGTTCACGGCATGGTAAACTCCACGCGTAGCAAGACCAAATAGGCATCGGCATGGCGCGGCCCGCGTTCGATGCGGGTAGGTTGCTTGAGCGTACGAGCGATTGTACGCCTAGAGGAATGATTGTCCACGACAGAACCCGGCTTATCGGTTTACCAAACCTTTTTTATTGTTCGTGATAAAAATGCAGCTAATTTGAATAAATTTCATATTTTCTGCAAAAAATGCCCTTATAGGGGTTGACGACAGTCAACAGCTTGGGTAAAATGTGCATCCTAAAATGGCGATGTAGCTCAGCTGGTTAGAGCGCATGACTCATAATCGTGAGGTCAAGAGTTCAAGTCTCTTCATCGCCACCATTTTTAGTAAGAACTGTAATATAAAAAATACCAATCACTATTTGATTGGTTTTTTTTTGCCTGAAATAAATTATTTAAGAATATGGTGAATGGCTCAAGCCGCACCATAAAACATTATAATTACCTACTGATTTCTTGCTAAATCATAGCTTTATCTGTTTAGGTACAGATTAATTGTTGTAACTTATGTCCCGCTTACTTATCATAGGGGCTGTTTTCGGTAAAGTCCTGTAACGCCATGTCTGTACAACTACCTCCTTATCGTCCTATTAAGCACCGCAGTGGTCTAAAAGTCATGGGTGCCGCATTTCATGCTTTGCTGATGCGTGAGCTGCAAACGCGCTTTGGTGGTTATCGCTTGGGCTATCTGTGGGCGCCATTAGAGATAATGTTTCAAGTTGCTATTTATTTGATAATATTTGGCGCTATTATGACCCGTGTGCTGCCAGGAATGGACTACATGTTATTTCTGGTGGCAGGCCTAGTGCCTTTTCGTATGATGAGTACCATAGCAACACGAGCGTTAGGAGCAGTTGAGGCCAATCAAGGGCTTTTAATGTATCGATCAGTACGTCACATTGACGTCATTATTGCCCGTTCATTTCTAGAGCTAGTGATTTATTTTTTTACCTTTGTACTGTTGTTAGTCATACTTGCATTCATTGGTATTCCCATCAGCCTTGCACATTTTAATGTAGTATTGTTTTGTTGGTTGACCTTATTTTTGTTTGGGTTTGGTCTAGCGATGATTATGATGGTTGTCGGTTATTATGGTGGTGAAATCAGCAAAATTATAGGTTTGATTTTTACTATTTTATATTTCATATCTGGGATTATGTACTCTATTCATATTATTCCTGAGCCATATCTAAGTTATTTATTGTATATCCCATTTGTCCATAATATCGAGCTAATGAGAAATGCACTATCTCCTACTTACCCCGCTTATCATATTGATATAGCGTATTTTTTAAAGTGGACAGTTGCAGTAAATTTCTTAGGTTTATTAATGTATAAAGCAGTAGAAAGAGACTTAATACGTTCTAAATAATGACAGGTAAGTGAATGATTGAAATTAGAAATGTTTCTAAGTCCTTTATGACCAAGCAGGGTCGGCATTATCTCTTTAAAGATTTGAATCTGACCATTGGTGATAAAAAAAGTGTGGGTTTACTCGGTCGTAATGGGGCGGGTAAATCGACTTTGCTGCGTATTATTTGCGGACTAGATAAGCCTGATCACGGAGAGATTATTACCGACTCGACGATTTCTTGGCCAGTAGGGGTAGCCGGAGGTTTCCAAGGTAGTTTGACGGGTCGTCAAAACGTCCGCTTTGTTTGCCGTCTTTATTCAAGCGGTCCCTATATTGACGAAAAAATTCGTTTTGTGGAAGAGTTCGCAGATATCGGAAACTATTTTGATATGCCGGTAAAAAGCTATTCTTCAGGGATGAAAGCACGTTTAACGTTTGGCTTAAGCTTGGCCTTCGATTTTGATTATTATATGCTTGATGAAGCAGGCGCTGTGGGTGATGCGGCTTTTCGTAAGCGTAGTGAAGAGATTTTAGCAGCGCGCCGCGAGCAAGCAGGATTTTTAATAGTGTCGCATAACATCGGTGATATTAAGCGTAATTGTGATATTGGTATTGTGCTAATGGATCAAACAGCACACGTCTTTGACGATACAACAGAAGCGATTGAGGTATATGAAGAGCATGTCCACAAAGCGAAAAAATAAGATAATTGACTTCTCGCTGTTTATTGGCTTGGTGATCCTCCCTTGGGTGCTGGTGATCTTTTATGTCATGACGCTTGCCCATCCGCGGTTTATTTCGACGGCTGATGTGGTGGTCAAACAAGTCAGTGATACCAGTGTGCCTTCTGGCGGTGGACTGTCGGCCTTGTTGGGTGTGAACAGTACCAGTAAAGAAGATGCGACTTATCTGACCGAGTATATTCTATCCAATGATATGGTGAAGCGCCTTGATAATAAGTTCAAGTTCCGCGAAGCGTATCATGTCGATGGCTCAGATCCGCTCAATGAAATTAAGCCTGATGCGACACAAGAAGAATTACTTGAGTACTTCAAAAAGCGTGTACACATCAATCTGGACGAGCAAAGCTATGTGCTGTCAGTATCGACGGAAGCCTTTGATCCAAAGTATGCTTTTGAGCTGAATAAAACAATCCTCAATGAGTCTGAGCAGTTCGTCAACCGTATTTCACAAGAGGTGGCTCGTGATCAGCTGGTATTTGCTGAGACACAGTTAGATGAATCACAAGATCGCCTAAATGATGCCAAAGAGCAGCTATTAAAATATCAAAACGAAAATGAGATTTACGATCCACAATCCAATGCTCAAATTGTGAATCAGCTGATTGGTAGTTTGCAAGCGCAATTAAGTTCATTACGTACCGAAGAGCGTCAATTACTCAGCTATCTAAATCCAGATGCACCGCAAGTAGTGTCATTAAGAAGCCAGATTAAAGCAGTCGAAGAGCAAATCAACCAAGAGCAAACCAAGCTGACATCACCGAATACCACCAAGTTAAACCGTCAAGCGGTACAGTTTGAGACTATCAAGGCAGATGTTGATTTCGCTACTGAGCTCTATAAATTGTCGTTATCTTCACTTGAGAAGGCACGTTTAGAAGCTTTTAAAAAGATGAAGAATTTGATTGTTATCTCAACACCATATCAGGCTGAAGAAGCAACTTATCCACGCCGTGCTTATATTATTTGGACGTCGCTAGCATTACTTATGATGCTTTATGGATTTGTGCGCCTAGTGATGGCAGTTGTTCGTGATCATCGTAGCTAGTTTTAACACACCAGATATCAGTAATGATCGATAGATCAGCAAAGGAATACCACTCATGAATATGAAACCACGTCCTATTGTGACCGTGATAAAAGTGTTAAGTTTGGCCATGGCCGCCAGCAGTGTATCAGCACTAGCAGCAGGCAGTTATGCTGATCAAATTTCAGGATCTAGCTTTGGCACCAGCAATAACAGCATGAGTCAAGACCAAAACAGCAATAACATCAATGTCTCAACACAGGCATTTGCAGGTGGTGTATCAGGACAGGCGACCGCGCAAGAAGCGGTTAATGCCTCAAGCTTGCCAAGTCAGTCAGTCATCAATACCACGCGCCCCTATCAAGACATCAACACGCAAGACATGATGTTTGGTGAGCAGCTGTTTCGTGGAGCATTTTCGACCACCTCTGGCTCTACCTTTAATGACAGTTATGTGATTAATCCAGGTGATAACGTCCAAGTACGGATGTGGGGCGCTTATCAATATGCGGCTACCATGACCGTCGACCCACAAGGCAATATTTTCTTGCCAAATATCGGTCCAGTACGTGTCTCAGGTGTGCAAAATGGCAGTCTGCAAAATGTGGTAAAAAGTGCTGTCAGTCGTATTTATCGCTCGAACGTTGGCGTTTATGCTTCATTAGAGCAAGCACAGCCAGTGAAGGTATTTGTAACAGGTTTCGTCAAGCAACCAGGCTATTACGGCGGTTTAGCAGCAGACTCGGTATTGTCTTATTTGGATAGAGCAGGTGGCGTTGACCCAACACGTGGTAGTTATATTGATATTCAAATCAAACGTAATGGGCAAATGCTACAGCAAGTCAACCTGTATGATTTTTTACTAGCGGGTAAATTACAAGCATTCTCTTTTCGTGATGGCGATGTGATTACGGTCGCGCCGCAGAAAAAAACCTTTGAAGTAGGCGGTCAAGTCCAAAACGAATATACCTTTGAATTTGATGTGAACGATCTGACCATTGGTGATGTATTGCAAGTGGCCAATCCAGCAGCGAATGCCACCAACGTTAGTATCACTCGCAGTGCAGGACGTGCACAGACGGCGGAATATTACTCGTTGGCAGAAGCTCAAAACGTGCCTGTTTATAATGGTGATCAGATGGTAGTTACCTCCGATCGTTATGCGGGCACAATCGCGGTGCAAGTAAAAGGTGCGCATACAGGTAATGGTGCCATGGTTGTGCCATATGGTGCTCGCTTAAAGGACATCGTGCCACAGCTACAGCCAAGCCCACTCGCTAAACTGACTCATCTGACCATTTATCGTGAGTCTGTTGCTGAGCAACAAAAACGCATGATTAATGAGTCACTCGATCGTCTAGAAGAGCTGACGCTTGCCACGCAGTCGACCACTCGTGAAGAAGCAGCACTGCGTCAAGACGATGCAGCATTGGTTAAGCAGTTTGTTGCCAAAGCGCGTAATGTTAAAACGACGGGTCAAATTGTTGTCGTCCCGAATTCGTGGCAGGATATTATTCTGCAGCAAGGTGATATCATTGAGATACCTGCGCAAACGTCTGTCATTACCGTTAATGGTCAAGTACGAGCACAAGGCGCGCTGACCTTTAATCCAGATTATACCGTTGGTGATTATGTTGCCAATTCAGGCGGTTTCTCTGACAATGCTGATGTTAAAGAAATCTTGATTATCCATCAAAATGGCGCCAGTGAGGTGGTCAATACCGCTTACCGTATCCAGCAAGGCGATGAGATTATGGTATTACCAAAAGTCAAAACCAAGCGCGTAGAAATTGCTCGCGGCTTATCGCAAATTGTTTATCAGTTGGCCATTGCTGCTAAAGTAGTTCTCGATTTATAACCATTATTGAAAAGTTGTATAACAAGAGAACAAGTCATCTGCATAGATAGATGCAAAAGTAATGAATAAGGGTGTTAAAAATGGCAAAAAGTGCGGCAGATGATGTCAATGTGGCAGTGACCTCTCACTCTGATAATGCGCTGTTTTTGCCATCATACCCATACCCATTGCCACAGCACTTGGCGGTCATTGGTAAGGGTATGCGTCAAAACAATGTACTTTTGTCTCAGGTATTGCAAGCAGATATTCAGCGCTGGTATCCGTGGTCAGGTCTACCGCAACGTGTTAATGCAGGTAAAACGCTTTTACTGTCTGCATTGCCATTACCTAATGTTGTAAAAAATCAGATAACTCATTTGTCCAGTTCCTCTCTCTCTTTTCAGCAACCCGATGCCTTTATCGGTTGGGGTCGTAAAAAAAGCTATCAACGAGCTAATAAAGTGGCTAAGCGGCAAAAGCTTGAGACATTAAGTGTCGAAGATGGCTTTTTGCGCTCATTAGATTCTGGTATTAGTAGCCGTCATGGCCTGAGTGTCGTCGTTGATGACCTTGGTATTTATTTTGATACGACGCATGACTCACGCCTTGAGCGGCTGATTATTGAGCGTACTAAAAATACTGCTACGCCTAATAATTACGAAATAGATGACGCGCGTGCGCGGCAATTGATGGCACGTATTTGTAATGAGCAGCTCAGTAAATATAACGCAGTGATCGATTGTCCGTCCTTGAATGAATTGATAAGTGAAGACGGCGCTAATACAACGGCAGATTCCTTGAAATCGCATGTTTTATTGATTGACCAAGTGGTTGGTGATGCTTCTATCACCGGTGCGGGCGCGGATAAACGTCAGTTTAAGAAGATGTTAAAATCTGCGTGTCGTAATCATCCTCATGCCCATATTTGGATAAAGGCACATCCTGCGTCAAAATCAGGATACCTGACCCGTTTAAAACTACCTAAACAGGTTCGGCTATTAACGCAATCACTCAATCCTATACAGCTATTAGAGCAAGTTGACCATGTTTATACGGTCAGCTCACATATGGGCTTTGAAGGGTTGATGTTAGGTAAAGCAGTACATTGCTTCGGGGTCAACTGGTATAGTGGCTGGGGTCTAACTGATGACAGCGGCGCACCCAAAAATCTGCTTAAAGCGGTCGAAAAACGTCGTCAAAAACTTGTCAGCAAACAGCTAGAGGATCGGGAACATTCAAATCCTGCGTTGTTTCCTAAATCATTTGCTAAAAAAACATCTGCGACGTTAGAAACGTTATTTTATAGCGCCTATATAGATTATAGTCGTTATGTAGATCCGGCCACCAAGCAAGCCTGTGATATTGATACAGCGATAGAATGGCTAGTGACTAATCGATATTGGCAAGCGCGCCTTGAAGGGGATCTCACGATATATGAATTTAGTCGCTGGAAATTACCATTTGTAAAAGCTTTTACGAATCTACCGCGTACGACATTATTTATCAAACCCAAGCCACGTCTCAAGAATCTACTGCATCCTGATCATTTTCGTGTTGATTATCAGCAGCCTCTATTAGTGTGGGGTTTGGCTAAGCGGCAACAAGTAAAAAATAAATTACAGCGTAAGCTTGAGAAACAGCCGCATTTGTCCATACCGTCTATATACTGTATGGAAGATGGATTTATCCGCTCAAATGGTTTGGGCGCGACGTTGTTAGCACCGTTGTCGGTCGTCATAGACAAGCAAGGCATTTATTATGATGCGACCCAGCCCTCAGATTTAGAGACGTTGCTACGTCATTGTCAAGCACTGAACCCACAGCAAAGTGTCCGTGTAAAACAGCTGCAAGATAAATTGCTGAATCAGCGGGTGAGTAAATACAATGTTGGGGCTGAGGTCGACAGTGCTAATAACCAGCATACTTCTTGGATGGATGAGGCTAGGGTATCTGGCAAGCGTCGTCTTCTAATCATCGGTCAAGTCGAAGATGATTTATCGGTGCAGTACTGTGGCTCGACGATCAAAACCAACAGCGGCTTGATTGAGCGTGTATGCCAAGACAACCCTAATGCTTATCTTATTTATAAGCCGCATCCTGATGTTGAAGCAGGACTAAGGGCTGGTAAGGTTAGCGCAGAGTTTTTACAACAGGTCAGTGCCGTCGCCTATGATACCGCGATGCCTGATTGCTTAGAGTGTGTTGATGAAGTACATACGATTAGCTCATTGACTGGCTTTGAGGCGTTGCTGCGCGGTTTAGACGTTACTTGCTACGGCTTACCGTTTTATGCTGGTTGGGGGTTAACGGCAGATATTGATGCCCAGTTTTCACCGAAAGCTGACTATTTAGAGAGACGAAAACGCGACACTGCATTAACGCTTGAGCAATTGTTATATTGTGCGCTTATTCGCTATCCCTTATATCGTTTACCTAATGGGTACGGGCTTGCACAAGTAGAGCAAGTGATTGACTATTTATACCCTCCTAAAAGCGCTCCTTTGCTTAAAGATATTCATAATACAGAATCTCAAGCGCAAATATCTAACCCTATAAATAGCTCGATTAACCATGCGACTTCAGTTTTACCCACGCTATCTGAAAATTTTAAACGCCAAGCGACTACTCGTTTTATGCAGCAGCGTCATCAATGGCAGCAGCGCCTGCGTAAACTATCTCGTTAGTTTATTCTAAACTTGTGACGCAAATCCATTGCGACAAGTAGGGGCTTTTTCGGTATAATCAGTGATGATTGATGTGTATTCACACGGCTTAATATTCAAGTTGTTTAATAAATACTCCCGCTTTTATCCTTCATCTTCTCATTAATGGTAATTCAATACTATGGCAGCTTCGATGTCTCACTTGCTTACTCATCGACACGTCTTGCTGTTACAGGGAAAGATGGGCGGATTCTTCAACCGTTTTTCGACATTTCTGCAAACTCAAAATATTAAGGTTAGTAAGATCAACTTTAATGCAGGTGATGCATTTTTTTATCATCATGATAATACCTATGAATATACCGATACGTTAGCGCAGTTCTCTTCTTGGTTGCAGGCTTTCATTGCAGAAAATAGCATTGATGCGATTGTCTGTTTTGGTGATTGTCGTCCGCATCACACCCAAGCTGCTTGTATCAGTGAGCAGTTGGGCACCTCTTTTTTTGTATTTGAAGAAGGCTACTTGCGTCCCGATTACATTACATTGCAAGAATATGGCATTAATGGCTATTCGCGCTTAAATACGGCAGATATTAAAGCGCTCAAAAAAGCCAATGATAAACCACTGTATACTCACAATCGTTTTTATCGTTTGAGTATCGCTGCGATTGTCTACTATATTATCGTTTGGGTGTACAAAAGTCGCTATCCGCACTATTCGCATTATCGTGGTATGACGGCGTGGCAAGAAGCAATCGCTTGGCTCAAAGCACCATGGCGTAAATTGCGAGGGTATTTACCTGATAAGCGATTGCAAAATAAGCTGACAAAAGAACAAAGTAATAATTATTTTTTGATTAGTTTACAAGTGCATAATGACTCGCAGATTACCCATCATAGTGACTATCGTGATGTGGTGCAGTTTATTGATGAGTCTATTGCAAGCTTTGCAGAGTATGCTGATAAGCAGCAATTACTGGTATTCAAGCATCATCCGCTAGATCGTGGTCATCGAGATTATCGCGAGCTGGTATCTAGCTTGGCCAGACGCTATCAAGTGGCGGATCGTGTATTCTATGGTTGCGACATGCACCTGCCAACCTTGATGAAACACAGTATTGGGATGGTGACCATCAATAGCACGACAGGTTTGCAATCGGTATATCACAAAAAACCTACCAAGATCATGGGTCGCGCGATTTATGATACGCCGAAACTGATAGATCAAAAACCACTTAATGAGTTTTGGCAACAACCTCACCACCCAGATAATGAGTTTTATCTTAGATTTCGTGAATACTTGATAGAGCAAACTCAGATCAACGGGGCTTTTTACGGTAAGTCACCATGGATGTATAAATATCTGCATAGCGCAGGATGTGAACCCATAGAGAGTGATCTGTCCAAAACCAATACCCCTCAGTAGATTATTGATTGTTCATATCCAGTTAGCATGAGTCTTGTCGAAGTGAATAAGGTGCTATCAAGCCGCTCGCTTTCTATCTGTACAGTTATCCGCTCGTAACTTCACTTGTAAATCATCCCTCTGCTAATAAAATCGCCTTACTTTATGGTAGAAAACTGCTAGAATGCTCTTTCATGCCTGCGCGTAAGAGTTGACGTCCTGAGCGGTTGATTGGAGATGATAATATTGGCAAATAAGCTGATTCTAATTATTTTCTCTTGTTATTGCTCCCTTAACGATGGACAGCTATTTTAGCGGTTGCGCCTGACAGCATTTATTTCTTGATTTTATTATTCTATCACCCTTAATTTAGTAGGCGCTTTGTGACTGCATTAGCAAATATTCGTAACTTTTCAATCATTGCCCACATTGATCATGGCAAGTCGACGCTTGCTGATCGTTTTATTCAAATGTGCGGTGCCTTGCAAGATCGCGAGATGCAGGCGCAAGTACTTGACTCCATGGATATTGAGCGTGAGCGCGGTATCACCATTAAAGCGCAGTCGGTAACCTTATTCTACGATCATCCTAATGGTGAGCGCTATCAGCTCAACTTTATCGATACCCCAGGACACGTTGATTTTTCTTATGAAGTATCGCGTTCACTAGCCGCTTGTGAAGGTGCGCTATTGGTCGTTGATGCCGCGCAAGGGGTGGAAGCTCAGTCCGTGGCTAACTGCTATACTGCCGTTGATCAGGGTCTAGAAGTCATGGCGGTATTAAATAAAATTGATTTGCCACAAGTCGAGCCTGAGCGTGTCATTCAAGAGATTGAAGACATCATTGGTATTGACGCAGTTGATGCGCCACGAGTTTCTGCTAAATCGGGTTTGGGCGTCGATAAACTGCTAGAAGCATTGGTTGAATTTATCCCTGCACCGACTGGTGATCGTGAGGCGCCACTACAAGCATTGATTATTGACTCTTGGTTTGATAACTATCTAGGCGTTGTGTCATTGGTTCGGGTACGTGAAGGTACTATCCGAAAAGGTGATAAACTTTATATCAAATCAACCAAAGAATCGCATTTAGTCGGCTCGATCGGTGTCTTTACGCCTAAGCCTGTCGATACGGGTATCTTGGAGGCGGGTGAAGTCGGTTTTATTATTGCTGGTATCAAAGATATCGCTGGCGCGCCAGTGGGTGATACGATTACTCATTCTAAAACGCCAGACGTTGAGCGTATTCCAGGTTTTAAACAGATTACTCCGCAAGTCTATGCCGGTATGTTCCCTGTTGAATCGACAGATTTTGAAAAATTCCGTGAAGCGCTGCAAAAGCTGCAAATCAACGATGCCTCATTGTTCTTCGAGCCTGATACCTCCGATGCGCTAGGTTTTGGTTTCCGTTGTGGTTTCCTTGGCATGCTGCACATGGAGATTATCCAAGAGCGTTTAGAGCGCGAATATGACTTGGATTTGATTACCACTGCGCCGTCAGTTATCTATGAGATTGTAAAAAAAGATGGCAGTATTATCTACGTTGATAACCCATCAAGATTGCCTGAACCGAATAACATTGAAGAGTTCCGTGAGCCAATTGCCCGTTGTCAGATTTTAGTACCACAGGATTATCTTGGTAATGTGATGACCTTGTGTATTGAGCGTCGCGGCGTACAAGTTGATATGCGCTTTATGGGTCGTCAAGTGCAGCTGATCTTTGATATTCCAATGGGCGAAGTCGTCATGGACTTCTTTGACCGTCTAAAATCGGTATCACGTGGATTTGCCTCGCTTGATTATAATTTTGAGCGTTATCAAGTCGATAAATTGGTTAAGGTAGACGTACTGATTAATGGTGATAAAGTCGATGCGCTCGCCATGATTGTGCATGAAACCCAATCACGCTATCGTGGAAATGCGTTGGTGACTAAGATGAAAGAGTTGATTCCGCGTCAGATGTTTGATGTGGCAATTCAGGCGGCGATTGGTAGCCAAATTATTGGGCGTAGTACGGTGAAAGCCATGCGTAAAGACGTCTTAGCTAAGTGTTATGGCGGTGATGTGTCGCGTAAGAAAAAGCTATTGTCTAAGCAAAAAGCCGGCAAAAAACGTATGAAGCAAGTCGGTAATGTGGAGATTCCACAAGAAGCCTTCTTAGCGGTATTGCAGGTTGAGTAAGTCATTACTAATTGACTGGTCAACGATAGTTTTTTTGTGTAATTAGTGGCGCAGTTGATAGTATAGATAGCCAGATAAGTCGCTCGTTAATAGGCAATTGAGTATGGATTTTGATTTTAATTTAATTTTAGTACCATTAACCATTGGTTTGGGTATTATTTGGCTATTAGATAAGCTGACCCTGAAACAGCGTAAAACTCGCGGCCGTGGTCAAGAAAGTCTCTTGGTACGCTGGGCTTATGATTTTTTCCCTGTATTGGCAGTGGTGTTAATAGTACGCTCGTTTTTGATTGAGCCTTTTAATATCCCTTCATCTTCTATGGTACCGACATTATATACGGGCGATTTTATTGCGGTTAATAAGTATGCCTACGGGGTGCGCCTACCGCTGACGTATAACAAAGTGCTGGATACGGGCGAGCCTGAACATGGTGATGTGGCGGTATTCCGCTATCCTGAAAACCCAAGTATTTATTATATCAAGCGTGTCATTGGTTTGCCTGGTGATACTGTTAGTTATGATCAAGGGACACTTTCTATCAACGATGTCCCAGTTGACACTAAGCCTGTCGATTTTGCGGCAAACCCTGAGTTGACCTCACAGCTTTATTTACCAGGACAAATTGGTCCAGGGCAAGTACTGACCGAAGACAGTGCGGCAGCGATGGGTCAGCAAGAAGAAGGTAAGGCGCAATACTTTCAGGAAACACAAGGTGAAAACAGGCATCTTGTTCGTTACTTAAATGGTATGAATAGCTCTCAATATGCACCATTTTTGCAGCAGCAATCGCCAGAAGTGGTTAGCTCAGCAGGTACCAAATGGCGTATTAGCGTTCCAGAAGGTCAGTATTTTGTGATGGGCGATAACCGCGATCGTAGTGCTGATGGTCGGTTTTGGGGATTTGTTCCTGATGAGAATTTAGCGGGTAAAGCGGTTTATATCTGGATGCATAAGCCACCCGGACTTAATTTACCAACCTTTGAACGCAATGGTACTATTGATTAAGATTATGTCATTAAGATTATGAGACGCTTTATTGGTTGATTTATCGATAATAGTTTTATGCTAATATTGTTGCTATCTAATAAATGGCTACCTAGTATTTCGGTAGCTCCTAAAAATAGTTGTTTACCAGTAGAGGGATATCATAGTGCAGCAATTATCTGGAATCGCCACACAGCGTGGTGCTAGCGTAACGAGTATCGTTTTAATTATTCTTGTGTTAGGAGTTGCTGCCAAATTGATGGTTGCTATCGTACCTGCTCAGATCGGTGATTATCAATTGACCAAGACCTTAAGCGCACAGCTTAAGGAAGCAAATAATAATAATGAGACGGCCAAGCAGTTTGTCGAGCGTGTCAATAGACAGCTATCTATTAATGCTGATTATGATACTCAGGCGGAAGACGTATTTACTTTTATTGATAAAAAGACGGGACAATTGGCTATTCGTAAACAATATGCAGTCACCAAAAATTTCTTTGGTAATGTTGATATCGTTAATCGCTTCGAAGGTGATATCGATATGACAACAGCAGAGTAACTAAAAAGAGTGTTAGATCACTCTTAAATTTTTTAATATCTGAATGTCTTTATAATATTCATTAATCCATACTATTACTAACCAAATCAGTAAAACAGAAGGGATAACCACAAGCCACGCATGAAACCAACTTTGCAGCATTCCCAAGCGATTCCTACTCCTCAACAAAATAGCACGTCTGTCGACACGCTGATTGTTAGCTCAGAATTTATTCAGCAGTTAGCCGTATTAACACGCAAGTTAGGCTATGTGTTTAAGGACTTGAGTCTCCCCAAACTTGCGTTGACACACCGCTCATTTGATAGCAAAAAAAATTATGAGCGTTTAGAGTTTTTAGGAGATGCTCTGTTAGGAATGATTGTGGGTGAGGCTTTATATCATCGCTATCCTAGCCAAAATGAGGGTCGCTTGACTCGTATGCGTGCCACTTTGGTACGTCAAGAATCATTGGTCATTATTGCGCAAAACTTAGAGCTCTCTAATCATCTGATATTAGGGATAGGTGAGCGTAAAGGTGGTGGGCGCAATCGCGCTTCTATATTGGCTGATGCTGTGGAGTCTTTGATTGGTGCTATTTATTTAGACAGCCAAGATTTGGATATTACTCGCGATTGTGTTCTCTCATGGTATGGTGATTTGATTGACAACGTTAATGACCAAAAAGCGTTAAAAGATGCCAAGAGTCGATTGCAAGAGTGGCTACAATCTAAGCAGTTTGATCTGCCACATTATGAGCTGATGGAAACACGTGGTAACGCGCCGCATCAAATTTTTGTTGTACGTTGCCATGTTAATATCAATAACTGTGCTGATATTACTGAATCTGGCGAGAGCCGCCGTATCGCTGAACAAAAAGCAGCAGAACTAATGATTAACCAATTACATAAACTACCGAGCTCAGCTAAAAAGCGATCCTAACTAGGATTAACCTATGGATCGCACATACCACTTTTTTTGACAATATATGTTAAGTGACGTTTTAAGAATCGTTTATTTGAATTAGCGTAAACGTCACACATTTCAAAACCTTAAATATTTCCCAGCCGATGATGGTTTTGCTTTTTTAGTGCTGATACAGCCAATACATCATTAAGCCCCATTTGACTGGATATAAATTCTATAGGATTAACCTATGAGCAATCGTACTGACTTGCCATCCAATGATGAAGATAATGCCAAAAATATGACCGAAAACACAGAGTTGAATCAAAACAAAGATAATATCGATACTACTAACGATGGCATCAATCAAGCAGAAGATATTACTGTAGACAATGATATGGCAATTGAAGAATTCTTTGCCCCTAGTAGTCATGCAGGTATTGCTGATGATTTTAAAGCGGGTTATGTCGCGATCGTTGGACGTCCAAACGTTGGTAAATCGACTTTGATGAATCACTTATTGGGTCAAAAGCTGTCTATTACATCACGTAAGCCGCAAACGACTCGTCACCGTATCCACGGTATTTTATCAAATCATGAGATGCAGGCAGTATTCGTTGACACGCCGGGTATTCATCGCAATGAAGTACGTGCTATTAATGAGCGTATGAATAAAGCTGCGGTATCTGCATTAGTAGATGTTGATTTGGTATTATTCGTTGTTGATTCAGATCAATGGCGTGATGATGATTTGTTGGTTTTACAAAAGCTTGGCGACACCAATTTAAATGTGGTATTGGTTATTAATAAATCTGACACCTTAAAAGATAAAGGCAGCGTGTTGCCGCTGATTGAGACGTTTAATGACAGTTTTGATTTTGCCGATATCGTACCAGTATCTGCCTTAAAAAACCAAAACCTAGATCGTCTACAAGAAGTGATTGCTTCGCATCTTCCTATTGCTGCTCCTATCTATGATACCGAGCAAATTACTGACCGCTCAGAACGATTTTTGGCCAGTGAAATTATCCGCGAAAAAATCATGCGTAGCGCTGGTGACGAAGTGCCATATGACCTAACTGTACAAATTGATGGGTTCAAAGATGAGCCTGCGCACACTGATCCAAAAACAGGGCGTCCACGTAAGGCTTGTACTTTCATCGATGCGACTATTTATGTTGAACGTAGTGGTCAAAAAGCCATTGTGATTGGTGATAAAGGTCAGCGTATTAAGCAAGTTGGTATGGATGCTCGTAAAGATATGGAGCAGTTGTTTGATAAAAAAATCATGCTGACACTGTGGGTGAAAGTGAAACGTGGCTGGTCTGATGACGAACGTGCATTGACTAGCTTAGGATATTGATTAAAGAATAGCGCTTTAATCACTTTTCTATATGCTCGATGCTGAGGTAATAAGAAATGCGTAACGAAGCGTTAATCGGTTATTTATTGCATCAGCGTCCTTATCAAGAAAAGCGCGCCTTATATTATCTGTTTTCTCAGCAACATGGTGTGATCCATGGTATTGGGAAAAAAGGCGCGCCATTGTTCATGCCATTGCAGCTCTTTGCCACTGGTAAACGAGATTTAAAAACGTTTAGTCAGATCAATATTGCATCGCAACACACAACTCAAACAGGCATAGCAAAAGATGATGGCATTGTCACTGTTTTAGACCCATTGCCTTACGAAAATATCACAGGTCAGCATCAATATGCGGCATTGTATTTAAACGAAATACTATGGCGGTTGTTGTCGACTGAAGAGCCAATGCCAGTATTATGGCTACATTATCAGGACAGTCTGTCTCAGCTTAGGCGACCTTTGAGCGCCAACGAATTACGGTTGTGCTTGCGCCAATTTGAGCAGCATTTATTCAATGAGTTGGGTTTTAGCTTAATGTTGACTCACGATAGTGTTGAAAGCATCATTCAGCCTGACGATTCTTATCGCTTTTTACCTGATGTTGGTTTAGTGCCTGTCTTGCAGAATGATATACAGACTGAGCATTTAGACAACACTATGGGGCAATTTTTTTTCAAAGGTACTGATATCATTGCGATGACGCAGTTAGGTATTACTGACAAAACCTTAAATAATTGGTCAAAAATTCATCGACAGCTTATTGAGCATTTACTGGATTATCAACCATTGCAAAGCCGCTTATTATGGCAACAGCAACAGCGTTACCAGTAAATAATAGTACTATCCTCAAAGTGCTATAACCAATCTAATTGGTGCTGAGACTGTCTAAAGTTTCATATTCTTGTACCGTTGATCAGTCGATTGGGTTTCGTTATCAAAAAGATTTCTTATGACCACTGCTTCATTACCTTAATCTAACAATACTTTGCAAAAACTTTTATTAAGTGTAAACATTGATCACGTAGCAACTGTGCGTCAAGCGCGTGGGGTTATTATCCAAGTCCTTTAGCCGCTGCTCTTTGGTACGAGAATGCGGCGCTGCTGCTGAGTTACATACAGGCGCTTATGCTGAGGCAAGCTTGGTAGACGATATGAACATGCAAAATGCTGAGCTGAAACGAATTAAGCAGGCTGTTGCTACTGCTTGACGCAGTGATAATAAGCTCTTAATTAACGCAAGTCATGGTCTGACACGTGATAATGTGAATGCTATCGCACAAATTGAGGGTATTTATGAGTTGAATATTGGCCATGCACTCATTGCAGGCGCTGTACTTGTAGGACTCGAGCAGGCCGTCATTATGATGAAAGAAGCAATGTATATAGATCTATAGAGCTATCAAAAATGTGAGTGGTAATTTATGTCGTTGGTAGTTTTTTATTCGTCACATTCAGTGGGATGATCTTCATTAAGTTTTTGTTTAATAATACCTCCTTGGTTAAATGATATTAGATACATTGCTTCATTATAAGCAACGATGGGACAGTATTTTATATGGCCAAAATGTCCTCGTGGTTTGCCACTATCACCCCAAAATTTGGTGTAGTGGCGTCGACTTCCAACTCGTAAACTTAGCTTACTGTATTTAGGATTTAAAGACTGCTGAACGACTAATGAATCTACCTGAGCATCAAAGTGATTATTGTCATTTTTATCTATGAATAACAAAAGTGTCTTATCGCTGTCTCTATGGCAGCGCCCTCCAGTATCAGACAAGCAAACAATCACATTCTGTCTTCTGATGTAACTCTCAGCCTTGGCTAAGGCAAGAGAATTCTCTAACTGACTTTGAATCCGTTTGGCTTCCATACGTGCTAATTGTGTTCGTATGACTGGGGCTACGATCATCACTATAATTACTAATACACATACAGTGACGATAAGTTCAACCAGCGTAAAACCCTTGTTATTTCTATTAACAGTGCTTGGGTCTGTTCTATTGTTTGAATTAGGTGCTCTTTTATAGAGATATACTATATATCTGTGATACACATAAAGAATCAATCGGCTTTGAGCTAGCCTGTGCTTATTTGAATTAAAAACCCATAACATAAATGCTGAGAGCTTTTTATAACTTGATAATGTTTTATGCAGCAATGCCATGAGGCTTGTTACCTATAATAAGTAGTTTAGTTCAATAAAACAGTCTCGCTTCTTTAAATGTTATTCAATCCAATCATTGCGTAAAATCGAGCCAATATGCGCGCGAAATTTTGGAGTAATGATCAAATTTATGATGTATGAAATAATGTTGAGTGCTATAATATAAACAGAATATATGTCTACTGTCAAAAAATGTTTCAATTAGTGAATGACTGGTTTTAATAATAGAGAAAAAATACTAACTGTACTAAAATACGCCCAGACAATAGATACTGTTAGGTTTACTATCTATTGTGAACTGACATACAAAAGATAAAAAGCGTAAGGTGTGTTAGTTCTAGGTAACTTAAGCTGGTTATTGTGTTTTAGTTACGACATTATCGTGTAATAATGTGTAGCTCGTTAACGAAAAAAGTTGTAAACTGAATTGATAATCGCTAAGCTACTCCTTAATTGGTTTTGCTTTGTCACTTAAAATTCGTAAAAGATGTCTATTTTAGAGCATCTTGAGAAGCGGTTTTGCTTAATGCATCACTCAAATTATCCTTTGGAGGAAGTCCATGAAATTGAATAAAATTGCTCTAGCTCTGGTTGCTGTAGCAGCTGCACCTTTAGCAGCTAATGCTGGCGTAACTATTAGCCCATTGTTACTAGGTTATCATTACACTGGCGAAGCTCATGACGAGCAACGCGAAGTCCTTAAGACTGGTAAAGACCTTTATATGAATGGTCAGAATCCATCACAACCAATTGATGGTCGTAACGGAAATCTAAACGGTGGCGTAGCTAAAGAAAGCAGTCTATATACTGGTGCTGCACTAGGTATTGAGCTAACTCCTTCTACTCAGTTCCAAGTAGAGTATGGTGTATCAAATGCAAACGGCGAAGCTTCAGAAAGATCAGCAGACGCTGGTGTTAACCGTTTTGACGTAGAACAAACCATGCTTTCTGGTAACTTCTTAATCGGTACTGAAGAATTTACTGGTTATACTGATAGCGCATTCAAACCATATGTATTGGTTGGTGCTGGTCAATCTAAGATTAAAGTAGAGAACCAAGAGCAATATGTTGCGACGGGTAATGCGCAAGGTACTACAGCAGGTCAACCTGTATCAGCTGGTACTGAAGTTGCAGAGTCTAAAGATACCATTGGTAACCTAGGTCTAGGTGCTATGTATCGTATCAACGATGCTTTAAGCCTACGTGGTGAAGCTCGTGCGATTCATAACTTTGATAACAACTGGTGGGAAGGCATGGCTTTGGCCGGTCTAGAAGTTGTACTTGGTGGCCATTTAGCACCTACAGTAGCAGTACCACCAATGCAAGAGCCAGTTATCGATACTACTCCAGTAGTCGTAGTTGAATCTGATCTTGATTCTGATGGCGATGGCGTACCTGATAGCATCGATGCATGCCCAGGCACTCCTATGAATGTCGTAGTAGATGAGCGCGGTTGCCCAGTACCAGTAGATATTACTGATGAGCTGAAAATGGAACTACGTGTATTCTTTGATAACGATAAATCAACGATCAAATCTCAGTATCAACCTGAAATCGCTAAAGTAGCAGAAAAGATGCGCGAGTATCCTAACTCTACAGCACGTATCGAAGGTCATGCTTCTAAAACTGGTCCTTCAGCACGTTATAACCAACGTTTATCTGAAGCCCGTGCCGTTGCTGTTAAATCTATGTTGACTAATGAATTCGGTATTGCTCCAAACCGTATATCAACAGTTGGCTATGGTTATGACCAACCAATCGCTCCAAACGATACTGAAGAAGGTCGTGCTATGAACCGTCGTGTTTATGCCATCATCACTGGTGACAAAACAATGACTGTTGAACAAACTAAAGATATGGTTGTTCAGTAAATAGTATTGGATCAATTGTTTTACTAAATATATAGTTACAAAAAAAGTCACCTAATGGGTGGCTTTTTTTTATTTATGGATTGAGAAAAGCAAGTTATTACATAAATTTGTGAAGCAATAATGTTATACTAGCTGCCCAAACATTCTGTAAATTGACAGAATGTACATTAGCATAGCTATCTGTATGATGAATTTATCAGTGTAGATACTTGATTATATTGAAATTATTTGATTAACCGCATCTATTATGCAGTCTTCCAAAAGTAAGTACTCAATATCTATCTGGTTGATGATAAAAGTTTATCCAGCGGCGCTTATTGCTACTGCATTTTTTTAAGACGAAACGAGCATTTTATATGGCGAACGATATCAAACACCTGCGTAACATTGCAATTATTGCCCACGTTGACCACGGTAAAACAACTTTGGTTGATAAGTTATTACATCAGTCTGGTACTTTTGGCGACCGTGCAAACATTGCTGAACGTGCAATGGATTCAGGCGATATTGAGCAAGAACGTGGTATTACCATTTTGGCTAAAAATACAGCCATCCGCTGGACAGATAAGACTGATGATACTGAATATCGTATCAACATTGTTGACACCCCAGGTCACGCCGACTTTGGTGGTGAAGTTGAGCGTGTAATGTCTATGGTTGACTGCGTGCTTCTAGTCGTTGATGCGGTGGATGGCCCAATGCCACAGACCCGTTTTGTGACGCAAAAAGCGTTCGAACAAGGTCTAAAACCTATCGTTGTCATCAATAAAATTGACCGTCCTGGCTCACGCCCTGACTGGGTAATGGATCAAATCTTTGATCTTTTTGATAACTTGGGTGCAACTGATGAACAGCTTGATTTCCCAGTTGTTTATGCCTCAGCATTGAATGGTATTGCAGGTTTGGAAGCTGACGATTTAGCTGATGACATGACACCGCTTTTCAAAACAATTGTTGATGTGGTTCAGCCTCCTCAAGTTGATGCTGACGCACCGTTCCGTATGCAAATCTCAAGCCTTGATTACAACAGTTTTGTTGGCGTTATCGGCATTGGTCGTATTCAGCGTGGTAAAGTCAAAACCAATACTCAAGTAACTGTAATCGACAAAAATGGCAATACCCGTAATGGCCGTATTTTAAAAATTATGGGTTATCATGGTCTTGATCGTATTGATGTTGAAGATGCACAAGCTGGTGACATCGTTTGTATTACTGGTATTGATTCGCTTAATATCTCAGATACGATTTGTGATCCTAGTGCTGTCGAAGCATTACCAGCATTAACGGTTGATGAACCTACCGTTTCTATGAACTTCCAAGTAAATAACTCACCTTTTGCTGGTCGTGATGGCAAGTTTGTGACCTCGCGTAATATCCGTGAGCGTCTTGAGCGTGAATTGATTCATAACGTAGCATTACGTGTAGAAGATACAGAATCTCCTGATAAATTCAAAGTATCAGGTCGCGGTGAGCTGCATCTGTCTGTATTGATTGAAAACATGCGCCGTGAAGGTTTTGAGATGGGTGTTTCAGGCCCAGAAGTTATCGTCAAAGAAGTGGATGGTAAATTACAAGAGCCGTATGAAAACGTTGTTTTTGATATTGAAGATGAGCATCAAGGTTCTATCATGGAGCAGGTTGGCTTGCGTAAAGGCGAGATGACCAATATGGAGCTTGATGGTAAAGGTCGTATGCGTATCGAAGCGACGATGCCTGCCCGTGGTTTGATCGGTTTCCGTTCTGAGTTCTTAACGTTGACCTCAGGAACTGGTATCATGACGTCAAGCTTCTCACATTACGGTCCACAAAAGATCGGTGATGTTGGTGGTCGCTCGAATGGTGTCTTGGTTTCTATGGCGAAGGGTGTTTGCTTAGGTTTCGCGCTATTTAACCTGCAAAAACGCGGTAAGTTATTTGCTGAGCCACAGCTTGAAGTTTACGAAGGTATGATTGTTGGTCTTAACTCACGTAACGATGATATGGCTGTTAATCCAACGACTGCTAAGCAGTTAACCAACGTTCGTGCGAGTGGTACTGATGAAGCATTGACGTTGACTCCAGCAGTCAAGTTCACACTTGAGCAAGCGCTTGAATTCATTCAAGATGATGAATTGGTTGAAGTAACACCTAAGGCGATTCGTCTGCGTAAGCGTTATTTGACTGAAAGTGAGCGTAAGCGTCACGGCCGTGGTAAAAAAGGTGCTTAATATTGAGCCATGAATTACTGAGTAATTTATTGGATTGATGTTTTATAGAAGCATTTGATGCCATTATTATTTAAGAATAGGCATCAAGATAACTAAAAAATTAGCAGTATAGAGTGAACTGAATATGGTTCATTTTATGCTGCTTTTTTTTGTTGTAATTTCCATAGAATATAGACAGAATAACTGACAGTAGTAGTGTTTCTCACTATTACTCTTAAGGCTCAAGATTGGGTCGACTGTTGAGATACTTATTCGATTATAGATTGGTATTTTGAGGAGAAAATAATGAGTATGGTTTCTGAGTTTAAAGAATTCGCTCTAAAAGGTAATGTGATGGACTTAGCGGTCGGTGTCATTATCGGTGGGGCATTTGCTACTATCACAACGTCCTTAGTTGAAGACATTATTATGCCAATAGTGGCCTTCATAGCAGGTGGCGAAATCAATTTCAAAAACATGTTCTTAGTGTTGGGTGATGCGCCTGAAGGTGTTGCCATGACCTATGATGCCCTCAAAGCAGCTGGCGTTCCTGTATTAGCCTATGGCAGTTTCATTACTGTACTGATTAATTTCTTAATTTTAGCATTCATTATTTTTATGATGGTTAGAATGGTTAATAAAATGCGTCGTAAAGAAGAAGTGCAAGAGTTGGTAAAACAACCTTCAGAAGAGGTGCAATTGCTTCGTGAGATTAGTGCTAAGTTAAGTAACAACACTGTTTCAAAATAAAATATGGTGATTTGATTAAAAACACAAAAAAGGCTAACACGACGTTAGCCTTTTTTATGGATATTTTATAAATGCATTGTCTTTAGCGCAGTTGTATCATTTAACCAGCTGTTAATATAAAGACTATGGTGTAACTACGACATAATCGTTGGTATTAATCAAAATCTCAGATGGTTGATCAACGACAATACGGACAACATTATCATTAGTCACTTGTGATTTGTAATAGTTGTCTTCAGCCACAGTACAACCTAAACAACGTCCCATCGCATCCCAAGGTTC
Source organism: Psychrobacter cibarius (assembly GCF_016107535.1). GTDB lineage: Bacteria > Pseudomonadota > Gammaproteobacteria > Pseudomonadales > Moraxellaceae > Psychrobacter > Psychrobacter cibarius. The sequence goes on from NZ_JABASQ010000002.1 coordinate 250,852, forward strand.
AACAAAAAGTTTCTGCTGCGCCTGATCCGCATTACCACCGATAAGCGAGAAGGGTAGACTAACTAGGTAGGCGGCAGTACCAGCAACGGCACTGACCAGTTGTAAAGGTTTACCCACTACAGTATCAACCACCATTGTCTCATAAGAAGGCCCAAAGTCTGTCTCATCAATTTCTATGGCTGCCAAGGCAGGATGCATAGTAGCAGCCATTAAACTTAAGCTTGCGGCTATAGTAAAGGCTTTTTGCTTAACTGTGCGTTGGTTTTTGGCTTTAACAGTCATAACGATGTCCTAAAATTCATAATTGGTATGATTATTAGCTGCTGCTATTTCCACACAGAGACAATTTCCCTATATAAACAATGCGCAACGATAAGTAAGCTAAATATATTACAGATGTATAAACATTATGCACTATTTATGTAAGTGCTCATACTATTAAAGCAAGATGTGTGTCAATAAGCAACAAAAATGGCGCGCGATATAATAATCTTAGTGCAAAATAATAAGACACTTGGTAAAGAGTATTGTGCTGCCATATTCTACGACTTGATACCTAAGTTATTCTGGTACTTAAGGCGAAACAGATAGTGATAGTTTCAGATAATATTTAAAGGATTGGCTGACAGTTGGGGCAGAATACACTGGCGCGACCATTAATTTTGATATTCTCAAGCACAGCATCACAATGCGGACAAGTTTCCCCTTGTCTACCATAAACATTTAATGTCTGCTGGAAGTAACCGGTTTGACCATCTGCTACGGTGAAGTCTCGTAGTGTCGAGCCACCAAGCGCTATCGCCTTTTGTAAAATAACTTTAATATGATCGACCAAAATAATCATCTGAGCATAGGACAGTTGGTGAGCGGGGGTGGCTGGATGAATAGCTGATAAATATAGGCTTTCAGTTGCATAGATATTACCGACACCCACGACGACCTGTTGTTCCATGATGACTGATTTTATAGCGCGAGCAATGGGCTGCTTCTTTGGTTTGGCTTTGCCAATTGCTACAGTATCAGCACTGTGATCAAGCAAGTTTGACCGTTGAATAAATTGATACAGGTAGTCTGCAGTAAATTCATCTGATAATGGTTCAGGACCTAAATGATTTAATAGCTTAGCACTATAATCTTTGTGCCATAACACTGATCCAAAACGTCTTGGGTCATAGTAATGTAGTTGGGATTTTGTATTATTAACGCCCTTAAAAACAATGATGAGATGATCATGCTTGCGCTTTTCAGTACCGTAGCTTTGCTGTTGCAGGCTGCCCGACATACCTAAATGAACCAAAAGTTGACGCGGTACTAACGTAGCAGTTTGAGCCGCAGCGCTATCATCATTGGGTAATAAAGGTAAAAAGTTAAGAATTAAATATTTTGCGCGGCGCTCAACGCTATCTAGCGTGTAATCAATCAAGCTATCTAAATCATCTGGCATCGCCCAACGCAGCTTTGGCTGAAAAACTTTTATATCGATAATGCGTTGCCCTAATAACGGTGCAAGGCTGGTTTTGGTTGTTTCTACTTCAGGCAATTCAGGCATGATGTTTTTATAATAACCTTATGATTCAGTGGACATACTTTATGAGTTTATATCTAAGCGACGGCGCGGCGAGCATGCAAGATACCATGCTGCTGCTCTAGTTTCGCTAAAAGCTTAGATAGGTGTGCCAATCCTGAAACCTCAATATGAAATTTTAAAAAGGCAATGTTATCATCATTACTAAGCGTCTCAACTTGACGAATATTGACATTTTCTTTATCAATAATTTGCGTCAAGTCACGCAACAGTCCGCGTCTATCATAGGCTTCTACGTGAATATCAACGGGTTGATAACGACCAGCTTGTACCCGCCACGAAGCCTCTATTTCGCGCTCAGGATCGCGTTCAATCAAGCGTGAATATTCAGGGCAACCACGATTATGGACACTGACACCTCGTGATAAGGTAATGTAACCAGCAATTGGCTCACCATGCACAGGGTGGCAACAGCCTGCTAGATTGATTTCTATATTATCCAGCCCATCGATACGAATTTTATAAGCATCAATTTTGCCTGCCTCTCTAGCATCTATACTTGGCGCAAAATTTTCTGGCGGTCTTTCAGGTTCTAGGTGCAGCTGGCGGGAGATGTGGCTGGTGAGTTGGTTGAGACCAATGTCGCCTGTGACCAAGCCAACGATAATATCATCAGTCGTATTGACATGGAAATGCTGAATATAGTCGTTTAAATCGATGCTATTGGGATGTACCGATAGTCTTTCAAGCTCTTTACTGAGCATTTGACGACCAATTTCAATGTTCTTATCACGGTCTTGCTTATTGAACCATTGACGCAATTTTGAACGTGCACGGTTGGTATGAATGTATCCAAGTGAAGCAACTAGCCAATCACGGTTGGGCTCACGTGATGCTTTGGTGATAATTTCAACTTGTTCACCCGTTTTGAGTTGATAGGTTAATGGTACATAGCGCTGATTGACTCGCGCAGCTTGGGCACGATTACCGACTTGTGTATGTACATAATAAGCAAAATCAAGAACGGTTGCCCCTTTTGGCAGTTCAGTAATGTCACCATCACGGCTAAAGATATAGATGCGTTCGAGCTCGTCAAAGTCAACGAGTTGCTCTTCTTCGTCAAACTCCATACCCTCTATTTCTTCACCAGTTAGTAAAGATGAGCGAGGTTGGTTACGGGTTTCATTATTGATCGATAACAGTTGGCGCAGCGAGCTGATTCTTTGATTAAGATAATTATCTTTTTTATTCTTTAGACCTTCTTTGTAGTTAACATGAGCACACATACCAAGCTCAGCTTCGAAATGCATTTCATGAGTACGAATTTGTACTTCCAGTGACTTGTTTTCAGCAATGACTGCCGTATGTAGTGAGCGATAACCATTGGACTTGGGGTTGGTAATATAGTCATCGAATTGTTCAGGAATATATCGCCACAAGCCATGTACCAATCCAAGCACGTGGTAACAGTCTGATGGGTTGGTGACCAATACTCGCAGCGCGCGAATGTCATAAAGCTGATCAAACGATAAGCCTTTGAGCTTCATTTTTCGGTAGATAGAGTAGATATGCTTGACTCGTCCAGAGACCTCACCTTCGATATTAGCCTCTGCTAGTGCTTCATTAAGCTTATCTTGTACACGCTGAATATAGGACTCGCGTTCGCTGCGTTTTTCGGAGAGCAGTTTGGCAATCTCTTTATAGCGTTCAGGCGCAAGGTAGCGAAAGGCTAAGTCTTCTAGCTCCCATTTAAGTTGCGCGATGCCCAAGCGGTGAGCTAGTGGAGCATAAATAGTCATGACTTCACGCGCCACCCGATTCTGTCGCTCTTCATTAGAAAAGGTCAATTCGCGCATGGCAAAAGTACGCTCAGCCAATTTGATAAGCACGACGCGTACATCATTGGTGACGGAAATTAGCATGCTATAAATATTAGATAGCTGGTCGCGCTGATTGTTTACGAAGTGATCTTCTAGACGCTTATTGCTTTCAATAATCTCAGACAGCTTACCCATTGCCAAGGTGTCTTTGACTAGGGTCGATATGTCTGCACCGAATTTTTTCTCGATATCAGCGAGGCTTATGATTGATTTTCGCGCACTACGATAGAGCATTGCAGCCACAAGAGCGTCTTCGTCTTGGTAGAGATAGGTCAATATGTCTGTCATGCCAATACCAGTGACATAAGCGCCTGAACGCTCAGACTCTCTAGTATTCATATGACTGCGAATAAATTCACAAGCAGCACTCAAGTGAGGTACAGACTCTTGTCCGATACGTTTGGCGACGTTGTCTAACCAAGTGGGAACATCAATATTGACTTGATCTAAATCAATCGCTTCGAGCTCTTTATCTGACAGAGCATTATTTTTATCTAAAAGCGGGTTATCAGAATATTCGTTTTCAAGCTTTGGATCATGACTATGAAAGGCATGTAGTGCTGAGCGATCAAAAGTGGTGTGTAGCTTATGAGTGGACAGCTGGTATTTGATATCGAGGGGGATTTGGGCATAGCTATTGGCAGACTGGTGCGAGCGTTGGCTCGCGACCAGTTGAGCGGCAAGTGCTGCACTATCGGCTTGGGTGGTCTGTCCATCCACCAGCGGTAATCCTTCACGAATTTTTACCATAGCCGACTCCTCTTAGCTATTTTGAATTGATTATAACCTCATCTACTATGCACACACGTTGAACTTACGATTCATAAAGTATCAGCTATAAACCAATATAACTGCTAAAAAATCTGTTTTTTAGCAGTCATAAAATGCGCGTAAAATATATAAAGCTATGAGTGCAAACGTTCACAAGAATGGAAAAAACCAGCCTAGGAATACTGTTTACTATTATCTCACTTTAAAGAGACAAATCAAGCGAGGCTATGTAATGTCTGCGGTTAATCAGGATAAATAACCATCATTTTTTGCCACCGCTTGACTCAAATTTTGAATCAAGCTCAGTGACATGCAGTATGGCTATTTAACGCTCTGAACCGCTCACTTAACCGTAAATTGAATTACACCGCTACTTTTTCAAAACGAGCGATGGACTCAACATGACCGGTATGACAGAACATGTCCATTACGCCAGCATGAGTCAGACGATAGCCTTGCTCTAACAATGCTTTTGTATCACGGGCGAGGGTTGCAGGGTTGCAAGAGACATAAACGATTCGCTCAGCGTTAAATTTCGGCAAGTACTGCATAATTTCCCAAGCACCAGAACGCGGCGGGTCGATCAATAGCGCATCAAAGCCCTGATTTGCCCAAGGTTTATCAGTACAGTCTTGCGTCAAATCTTGGCTATAAAATTCTGTATTATTGATGCCATTACGACGTGCGTTATCGGCTGCACGTGCGGTCATCGCTTCGCTGCCTTCAACACCAACCACAGAACCTGTCTCACCAACGAGGCGCGCAAGTGGCAAGCTAAAGTTGCCTAGACCACTGAATAAATCAAGTACGCGTTCACCTGCTTTTAAGTCTAACAAATCGCAAGCAAGCTTGGTCATTTGACGATTAACGGACAGGTTCACTTGGGTAAAATCTGTCGGGATAAACTCGAAAGTCAAATCGTATTCTGGCAATTGGTAATATAAACGACCAAATTGCTGGCTCATGTCATCATCTGCAGTCAATGCAATACGCTGGATACTGTCCGCACCCTTAGACTGCAAATATAGCTGCCAGTTGCGTGCGGCAAAAAATACTTTTAGCTTTTCTATATCAGCGTCTGATAACGGCTCCAAGTTGCGTACGATAAGGGCAACGGGCTGATTGCCATCTGGCAGCTCAGGCATTTCCTCACCCATGGCCAACTCAAGCTGAGCAATCTTATTACGACTCTCTAGCGTACTAATCAGTGTTTTTAAGTTTTCAATCTCAAAACCAATTCTTGGATCTAAAATATGACACTCATTTAATTCTGCCAAAAAGTTACTTGAGCGCTCACGAAAACCGACAAGCGCGGTTTCTTTTTTGGTGACATAACGCACACCCAATCGTGCTTTGGTACGATAACCAAGACGATCACCAACCACTGGAGCGAGCCAGTTATCAGGCGTGACATTGGCTTGGTGTATCAGCATTTCAGCCAGTACAGATTGCTTAAAGTTGATTTGACCGTCTGGCTGCCAGTGTTGCAAATTACAGCCACCACACACCCCAAAATGTGGGCAGGGCGGTACGGCACGTTCAGAATTTGGATTGGCAGTAATACTGACAGCCTCGCCTTCTTCAAAGCTGGCACGGCTATTGGTTATTTTGACCAAGGCACTTTCACCTGGCAATGCAAAGCTTACAAAGATTTTTTTGCCATGTTTGTCTTCGATATGGCCATCGTCTATACCAAAACCATTACCATAAACGGCAACGCCGCGACCATCATGCGACAAACCATCAATGGTGAAGGGCAGAGGTTCTGCATCCTTTAGACGGCGGCGTGTCTTTGATGAGGGTTTAGATTTTTTCTTATTAGGCGGAATAGTAATCGTTTGGGTCTCGCTCGTTGCTGGCGTAACATCAGAGGTTGTAGACGTTTTTGAATCGGTGGGTTGCATAAACCTGCCTTAATAATAAATGATAAATAACTAAAGAAGTGAGGATAAACGCGATGTCTTATAACGCGCCTTCATATAACTTCATTTGTTATGATGTGGGCGCAGATGACCAATCAGCGATGAAGTCTTGATGGCGAGCATGACCATCCGCTTGGGTATATTTTACTAAATAGTCATAGCTCTGCTGCTGCCAAGCGTCAAAATCTTGTGAGGATAATTGTCCAGTTAAACGCAACCAGCGCAAATAGATTAGCCATGTATTCATGACGTCAGACTCGCAATAAATAGACAGCGTTTGCCAGTCATCGTTATTGACAAGCTCACCAACCATACTACCGTCGACAGCTGTTTTACCCGGTAGACCATATAAACTTGCGACAATATCCATGGCTTCGCGGCGGCTGGCACCATACTGGCTAAATCTGTCCATCAAATCAAGGTGACGGGTGTGGAAGCGATTGACATAATTATCAAAGCGCATGTTTTTGATGCGCTCGCCTTCTTCAAATAACCATGGCGCTGATAAATCGTATTGCATAGCCCGATATATCAGTACAGGAATATCGAAACCTGAGCCATTCCAACTAATAAGCTGTGGCAGTTTTTCGATGTCACTAAATGCCCGAAAAAATTTGGCAAGAATATCTTTTTCACTGAATTTATCAGCGGTCAATGAGAACAACGAAAACTTGCCATCTTTGATATATAACGCTGAGATACAGACAATACGCTGCAGTGGCAAGCGCATAAAGTCATGCCCAGCTTCTTGTATTCGAAGCGCTGTGAGTGCGCTCAATGCATCTGCATCATTCAACTCTGCCAATTGCGGATAGATACGGCGCGCCGCATCGGTATCAGCGACAGTTTCGATATCAAAGACCAATATAGGGTCGGATGGTAGAGCTTGTGACATAAGAAATCCTGATTGAATCAACTAAACTTAGCAGCGTTGTCTGTGCGTTAATTAACTTCTATATTGTTATCGACATTGCTGGCGTCAATATTGTCGTCGTGAATATTGTATAAACCCGTCGACAAATAACGATCGCCGCGATCACAGACAATAAAGGCGATGACAGCATCAGGGTTTTCTTTAGCGACTTGTACGGCAGCCCATGCTGCAGCACCTGATGAAACGCCCGCGAAAATACCTTCGGTTTTGGCCAGTTTGCGCATATAAACTTCTGCGATACGCTGATCCACATCCATGATTTCATCAACCAAATCTGCGTTAAAGATACCCGGCATGTAAGCTGCAGGCCAGCGGCGAATACCAGCAATCGAAGCTTCTTCATCAGGCTGTAGTCCAATGATTTTGATATCTGGATTTTGTTCTTTGAGGTATTGCGATACACCAGTAATGGTACCAGTGGTGCCCATTGAGCTAATAAAATGAGTGATTTTTCCTGCCGTTTGCGCCCACAGTTCAGGCCCTGTGGTCAGGTAATGGGCATGACTGTTATCAGGGTTATTAAACTGATCTAATACGATGCCTTTGCCATCTGCTTGCATTTGCAGCGCCAAATCGCGTGCGGCTTCCATGCCTTCATCCACCTCGATTAACGTCGCACCATACGCAATCATGGCGTCTTTGCGCTCTTGAGTTGAATTGGTTGGCATCAGTAGCGTTATCGGATAGCCACGCATCGCCGCGACCATGGCTAACGCGATACCAGTGTTGCCACTCGTGGCTTCAATCAGCATGTCGCCCGCTTTGATGTCACCGCGCTGTTCTGCTTGATAAATCATATTAAAAGCAGGACGATCTTTAACAGAGCCCGCTGGATTGTTACCTTCAAGCTTGGCCAGTAACGCAGCACCATTGGTCAGCTGCTCTTGCTCAGGTAAGCGCTGTAATTTAACCAATGGCGTCTGACCGACGCAATCAGCAAGTTTGATGACTTGAGTAATGAAATTAGAGTTGGAGATAGCCGTTGCGGACATAAAGTATCCTTGTTAATTTTTAAAATTGATTTTTAATTACCGTTTATTTTTTAATTGTCATTTTGATTTTTGAATAAATATCTTGATACGGCTGCTATTGAGTGAAGTGAGTGATTTGATCGTTAATGACATTTCTGTCGCTTTAACGAAATAGCAATAAATGAAAAGTTGCGTCATTATATCATTTTGTTTTTGGCTACGCTGAAGGCATCAAGAGATTTTGGTAAATGAGTGGTGTTTAAAAAGGGCTGGACAGTTAAAATGCCTTTGCGTCATAGCCACTCACCATGATCGATGAAATGCGTTATAGTTATGGCAATATATAGGTACGGCAATAACAAGAACCATTAAATTTTATCATGGGTAGGCAGTTATTATTTTTAAAATGACGATAGCTTTGAAATGAGAATAGCTTTGAAATGAGCACAGCCCCTAAAAAAATTATGATTGGCTAACACCGCTTACCGCCGCTATTGATTCATAGTGCAATTTTCTGTAGAGAGTAAAGCTAGCATGGCATACAAAAAACGTTTTGATACTAGCAGTGCGTATGGCCAGTTGATTATATTGGTGTTTCTACCCATTTGTATCTTGGCAGCGGTGGGCGGTATTTTGGTCTTTTATGAGACCATGCGTGCCAGCAATTCCGAACAAGAAGTATTGGCGGAGGCGGTGCTGATTCGTTATACCCCAGCGATTGCAGAGCTAATCCCTGAGCTGTTAGCGCAAGAGCGCCAGCAAGCAGACGGCGAACCCAATGCTGATGGCGAAGTCAGAGCAAATGATGCCACTCAAACGACCATCACGAAGCTTGAGGAAATTCAAGATAAGCTGGGTCGTATGCAGTCCGAGCAACATGTACAGCGAATTGCGATCATCAATGAAAGTAATCAGGTGCTCGCCGCAGTCGGTTATGGACTGAACGAAGCATGGCCTGCAATAGACACAACAAAGAATTTTTTATCGCAGCAACCAACGCCTATTGGAACCGCTTATGGCAGTGTATTAGGAGAGTTTGAAGGACAAAAACTGTGGCTGCTCGTCGATATGGACAATGAACCACTCTATATCGCCCGCTACCGTATCGCCATGGCATTAGTGATTACCGGCTTGTTCACCATTTTGATTTTATTGCTGAGTTTAAACATTTATTCAAAGCGCTGGATAGCACCAATTTATGAGCTGCGTTTGCAGTTGCAGCGTACCCATGTCGACAATTTGTATCAGCCTATTCCCGTTGAGTCAGATGGTGAGCTAAACTTATTGCAGCAAGACTTGGTCAAAACGTTACGCCGCTTGCATAGGAGTTTTCAGGAATTAAAAGACCATGCCGAGCAAACCGAGGATGATTTGCGCCTTGCGTTTGATGAGATGGAAATGCAAAACATCTCTATTCGTAATGCACGTGATGCGGCAATTTCAACCAGCCAAGCCAAATCGGCGTTTTTGGCGAATATTAGCCACGAGCTGCGCACGCCATTAAACAGTATCGATGGCTTTATCAATTTGCTAGCAAGGCATGGCGAATTGAATCCTGAACAAGATTTGTACGTGCAAACCATACGTAAGTCATCAGCACACTTGCTTGCCTTGGTTAACGATGTTTTGGATTTCTCTAAGATTGAAGCAGGCAAGCTGGTACTTGACCGTCATGAGTTTGACCTTTATGACACCATTTATGACGTGGTCGATATGCTTTCGCCTGTATCCGCAGAAAAAGGTCTGCGCATGGCGGTGCTGTTTTATAATGATGTGCCGATGCGTATCAATGGCGATGCCCTGCGCCTCAAGCAAGTATTGACCAATATCGTCGGCAATGCGATTAAATTTACCGACAGTGGCGATGTGGTGGTGCGTGTCAGCTTGGATGATCATCGTGATAATTATCTCATGATCAGTGTGCAAGACAGCGGTAAGGGCATCTCTTTAGCTGATCAAAAGATGCTGTTCCAAAGCTTTAGCCAAGGTGACCCTTCAATCACTCGTCAGTATGGCGGCACAGGGTTGGGGCTCGTTATCTCCAAGCAATTAACGCGGCTGATGGGCGGTGATATTGGCTTTCATGATAACGCTCAAGAGAATATTGCCAATCAGGGCGCGACGTTTTGGTTTCGGATGCCAGCACATGTCGATGTGTTGGAAGCCGCTACTGGTCAGACAATTGAGCTACCGGTCTTGGCTCCATTGGCGAGTGAGACCGATGAGTTTAATGTATTGGTATGGATCAATCATACCGCCTCTATCCAAGTGCTCAAAGCCAGCTTGCAATATTTGCCGATTAAATTGACCCAAGCCAACTCCTTACCGGGCGTACTTGAGTCATTAAAAGAGCATGGTAATTATTGGGATTGGGTCATCGTCGATGATGATACCCAAGACGATATGATGGCGTTACTCAAACAAATTCGTCTGCATTACCAAGGCAAGCTTGCGGTATTTGGTTATCAAGTTGCTGCCGATCAAGCATTACTAAATCGTTATCATGCCAATATTTTGTATGAACCTTTAGACAAAAGACAGCTCTATGCCATGCTCGACACCCAAAATCGCAGTACCAAAAAAAGCGTGCAAGAACCGCGCTGGACAGGGGTGACGGTACTGGCAGTCGACGATCATCTGCCCAATTTGTTGGTGCTCGATGCATTACTTAGTGAGCTTGGTATTCAGGTCATCACAGCGAGTAGTGGTTTTGACGCCATAGAAATTATCAGCAAACAACAAACCAAAAATCTTAAAACCACAAAGAATGATAAGCAAAGTCTGTCGAATAAAACGCAAATCTCTAAAGCTGAAACGCGCGATGAGGTGAATAAAAAATCAAATAGTACGCTTTATGAAGAGATGAATACCGATGATAAAGTCGCTATTCAGGATAAAGGACATATTGATCTAATATTCATGGACATCCAAATGCCGCGTATGTCAGGGCATGAAGCCGCAAGACAAATTCGTAATATTGAAAATGATGATAACCGTATCCCGATTATTGCGTTGACTGCACATGGTTTGGCTGATGAGCGAGACAAACTGATCGCCAGTGGCATTAATGACTATGTAGGTAAACCCATTAGCCAGCCTCAGTTGTTACAAGTGCTGCAAAAATGGCTTGGACGCACAACGACAATGCCGCAGTTAACAGCGTTGCCTGCTACCAATCTGCACAGTACGGATGTGCACAATACTGATGTGCAGGTTATCGATTTATCAAAAGAGAATTCACACTCTACCGACTCACAAAATAGGGAGGCTGAAACGTATTCAACGTGGCCATCAGACTCTACAACCATTGCTTATCCTATGGTGAAAGGGGATGAAAATAACCGTCATAGCGGTTCTAATACAATCAATCAGCCAAAAATAACGCGTCCTTTATCATTGAAGAAAATTCGTGATAATTACTTGCGAGATAGCCAACCTCGTGAGGATTATAGACGCGAAACACCGCGCGACACCCAGCCACGCTATGAAAACTTACGCTTATATAAACAAGGACAGTCGCCACTATTAAAGCCATCGGAAACACCGATAAATAGTGCTCACGATGGAGTGGCAATGCCTACAGACTCCCACACATATGCGCAAGAAACAAAGGGTTGGGACAGCAGTCACCACCATTTAAGCCATCACTCTTTGGGGGCTAATGAAGGTGATGGGTTTGCTATTTTAGATTGGCAAGACGCGTTGACCCGCTCAGCGAATAAGCCCGACTTGGCAGCCAAGCTTATCATTATGATGCTCGATACTATTAATGATGAAAAGCAGGCGCTGACGCAAGCGTGGGACGCCCGTGATCGCAGTATGCTAGCGCAAATTGCCCATCGCATCTTAGGCGGCAGTCGTTATACTGGTGTGCCGCAATTACGTCAGGCCAGTCAAGACCTAGAAGATAAATGCTTGCTGAATGTCCAACACACCACCCCTGCGCAGTTTGCCATGCTTGAGCCATATTATGCCGCATTAATAACAGCGTTAAATAATTTGCAGGCGCTGGATTTATCAGCCTATCCTCAGCTCAATTATCATCGTTTGAGTGAAAATGATATGACGTGGAAAATGATTTAGAAGTGATGGTTTTATGACATAAATGGTGAATCGAATCGTTGCAGTCAGTTATTGATGAGGTAGCGTCGTAACAAGGCTGTTAATATTGTTGCCATCAGCTTTAGACGTATCGGCATCGTATTTAGATGCCATTTCTATTTTATTCATGAATAAGGATTGTTATGAACGCGATTGCCACTTACCAATATGAAACCTTACAAGTTAGTATGACCGACAATATACTCACGGTAACCTTAAATCGCCCACACAAAAAAAATGCCATGAGCTTTAAAGTGGTGAAAGAGTTGATTGCTGTCGCAGAACGCATTGGTAAAGATAAAACGATACGTGCGGTGATTTTAAATGGTGCTGAAGGCACGTTTTGTGCGGGCATAGACTTGGGTGATTTGAATCATCCAAAAAATCAAGCGTTCGCCGTTTGGGAGCTGGTCAAACCGTGGCAGAGCTCATTCCAGCGTGTTTGTCTGGTATGGCGCGATGTGCCTGTACCAGTCATTGCCGTACTAGAAGGCTATTGTATCGGTGCAGGGCTTCAGCTAGCGCTGGCTTGCGATGTGCGTATCAGTCATCCAGATTGCAAACTGTCTATTATGGAAGCTAAGTGGGGGCTGGTACCAGACATGGGTTTGACGCAATCGGCGTTTGGCGTGGTACGTGAAGATGTGCTAAAAGAGCTTGCCATGAGTGCACGTATCGTGACTGCCAGTGAGGGCAAAGCATTGGGTCTTGTCAGCCATTGCAATGAAGCGCCACTTGAGCAGGCGCAAGAGCTCGCTGCCGAATTTGCAGAGCGCTCTCCTGATGCGGTGTTGGCGAGTAAGCGTGTGGTCAACGCTATGTTCCAGCAGCCAGCCACTACTTTATATAAAGAAAAAGTATGGCAGCTTAAAATGATGCTCGGTCGTAATCGCAAGCTTGCGTTAAGAAAAGCCAAGCAAGCCAGTACGGCATTTGGTAAGCGCCAGTTCCGCTAAATATCTTTTACTAATTATGCCGCTATGCTGACGCTCAGACCTATTTTGACAAATTATTGTGATTGTTTTTAGTTGTTATTGTTTGTTTTATTCACGTCATACCTCTATTGAAATGTGAGCGGATAGTACGATATAACACTGTCCACTTGCGCCGCTGTATGCAAATGTGCACTAATGGTGGCAATGACCCTTGTTTTCAGTATTGAGTAAAGACCAAATATTAAAGACAATGGAAGCCTGAATACTACAATAACAATCACTAGAGTGTATTGAACCTTTATAACGATTTAATACACTCTATATAAAATGGTCTGAATATGTCTGCTCCAAAATCCTCTCTACCCAATCGACCCATTGCTTCTGAGCGCGTACGCTCTGCTGATTTGCCTGTTGCATGGATTATGATGCTTGGACTTATCGTGGCAGTGGGGCCATTGTCTATTGATATGTATCTGCCTGCATTACCATCGATGGCAGATGACTTTGGTGTCTCCACAGCCTTTATGGCCAACTCTGTTCCTGCTTATTTTTTAGGCTTGGTATTTGGCCAGCTATTTTATGGTCCATTTAGTGATCGTGTTGGTCGCGTTAAGCCTTTATATATCGGCATGACGCTATATGTCATCGCCTCCATTGTTTGTGCGACTACTAATAACGAGTATGTATTATTCGTTGGGCGGACGATGCAAGCGCTTGGTGCGTGTGTCGGCGCGGTGGTCACTCGTGCTGCGATTCGCGATCGATTGACTGCCAAACAAACCGCAAAAGCCTTTTCTATTATGATTTTGGTGATGGGTTTAGCGCCGATATTAGCCCCATCGCTTGGTGCGCTATTTCTACAGTTTTTTAGCTGGCACTCTATTTTTTGGTTTTTGGCTGCTTTTGGCACGTTGAATTTATTACTCACAAAGTTTTTCTTCTTTGAAACGTTGACGGAAGAAAATCGTAATGTACGTCCTGCAAGAGAAGTACTGAGTCAGTACTGGGACTTATTAAAAGACCCGACGTTCAATTATCCAGCGATTGGTGGTGGCCTGCTAATGGGGGCGATGTTTGTTTATATCAGTTCAGCCTCTGAGTTGATTATGGATACCTATGGGGTATCCGCAACCCACTTTGCTTGGTTATTTGGGATGAATGCTGCTGGTTTTGTGGGTTTGACTCAGCTGAATCAGTGGCTCACCAATCGCTTTCGTATTTTGAGTATTTTGCGCTTTGGTGCGATGATGCAGGTTATTTCTGCAGGCGTACTATTTGTAATAGGTCTATTTTTGGGTACTGATGCTTGGCTTCCACTGGTGCTGGCTTGTATTTTCTTCTGTATCGCAGGCTTAGGTCTGACTCAGCCCAATGCCTCTGCTATTGCGCTGGCCTTTCAAAAACGCCGAGCGGGCATGGCAAGTGCGCTACAAGGCTCGCTCATGTTTTCAGTCGGTATCTTTGGTGGATTATTATTAAACCTATTTCCAGTTAATCCCGTACTCAAAATTGGTATTGCGATGTTCGCTTTGATGAGTCTTGGCTGTTTTTTAATTTGGCAGATAGATCGTAATTTAAATCTGGACGATGCGGAGTAAGCCAGAGACTTTATAATTCTTGCACTAGCATCTTAAAAGGCATTCTTACATTGATTATGTAAGGATGCTTTTTTTGTGCTTTTTATTTTATTTTTTGCCTAAAAATGCTCATAAAACAAGACCATATTACAAGTTTTCAGTCGTAAAGGTAGACTTATGTACGCCCTTAATATCCTTTATTTGCCATATATAACAAATTGTACGTAATAACTAAACATAATTATTGCAATCATAAAGTTAGGCAAGTATTATCAAACGTAACTTTCTGTAAGTAAGTATTGTGAAGATATTGCCTAACCTTGCTAGATTGTCATTAATTAATATGTACAACCACGTGAAGCTTTAAGGGTAAATTATGATGCAGTTATATCGAGTGTTACCAATTGTATTGAGTGTTGGCCTGTTTGGCTGCGGTAACTCTTCCACTCAAGAAAATGCCAATTCGACTGGTACGCCAGTAACAGAAAATAAAGATAATTTTGTCAGTAATTTGCCTGATACGGCACCAACATTAAAGGTCGCTATGACGGGTGATTTACCACCTTTCTCATTTCAAGATGACTATGGCAATATGCAGGGCACGGACGTTGATTCCATTAGAGCTATCGGCGAGGAGCAAGGCTTTAAAGTCGAGTTTTATAAAGAAACTTGGCAAGATATGTTCGATAGTGTGGAGTCAGGAAAACGTGATTTAGCTATTTCTGGTATCTCTTATAAAGATGATCGTGCGGTAAGATATGGTCTATCAACGCCTTACTTTTTTAACCCAGCTACCATCATGTACTTGGAAGGTAAGTTTGATATCAAAGGCTTAAACGATATAAAGGGTCTAAAAACTGGTACGTTGGCAGGTTCTAAAGAAGAAGATACTCTAAAACAGATGGGTAGCTCGGTTGAGTTGGTTTCAAGATCTACTGCATTTTTGGCTTATCAGGACTTAGTACAAGGTAAGACTGATGTTTTCTTATACGACATGCCAGTGCTGCAGTACATCATAAAAGGTTATCCAGAACATAAAGTGAAGATTGTACCTTATGAAGCGGCAGACGCACCTTCAGCGCAACAAGTCGTATTAATGGCAAAAGAAAATACTCAGTTGATTAATACGGTTAATGAGGGTATTGCTAAACTGAAAGCAAAAGGGACATTTAAGGAAATTGAAGCGCGCTGGTTAGGTGAGGCTGTACCTGCATCTGCTGATAAGAGCAATTCTGATACTAATACTACGCAATTGAACTAAGGAATTCTGAAGATGGCAACCACTCCCAATGTTGACAATAAGCGCTATCAAGGTCTGATCATTTCAATTGCACTATTTTTATCGCTCATCGGTGCTTTGTTAGCCTTTACGTTCTATACCTCAAACTTATTAGAAAGAAATACCGCTTTAATTGACCAAACCAACCAAGTCGCTAATAGCGCGCAGGCGGTAATTAAAGATTTATTTGACTTAGATAATAGCTATGGCGAAGATACGAACTCTCCGCATATTCAGCGCGTTTTGGAGCGTTTGGAGGAAAATACGGCGTTGATTACCAGCTCTATTGCTGCTATTGAGCAAGGTGCAACGATCACTGACGTTGATGGCAAAACTTATGATCTGCCAAAGATTGACAGTAACGCACAAGTAAACATTACCGCGGCTAATGAGCAGTGGAAAGCGTTAGAGCCTAAGATTCAAGCATATCTCAAAGATGCTGATAATATTATGGTTTCCTCTGAAGATGATCTGACCCAAGCCGTTGAACAAGCCAAGACGTCAAGTCTATTGATTAACGATTCGTTAGATAATTTGACCAAAGATGTTTTTAATAGTGCCGAACGCCAAGCGACGACCATTCGTCTTATTCAGGTACTTGGTGTTGCCGCCATCTTTACCTACTTTCTAATTTTTGTATTCTTCTTTGTACGCCGTTTACGTGAAACCGATGCTGAAGCGTTCGCTGCTCGTCGCGAGACACAAGAGATTATGGAAACGGTAAATACGGGTCTATTCTTACTTGATAAAGACTTGAATATTGGTCAGCAGCATTCTCGCGCACTGAATGATATTATCGGTGAGGACAGATTGTCAGGAGAGAACTTTACTAACGTTTTACGTGGGCGTATTTCTGATAAAGATCTGAAAACCACACAGCAATTTATTGAGCAGCTTTACAATCCACGCGTTAAAGAAAAATTGGTAGATTCTCTCAATCCACTGCACAAAGTCATGCTACACAACAATGCTGGTGATAAAGCACAGAATAATCGCTTCTTAGACTTCAAGTTCTCACGTGTTTATGACAACAAAGACATTGCCCGTATTTTGGTCAACGTTAACGATGTATCGGATGCCGTATATTTAGAGCAGCGTCTAGAAAAAGAGCGCTCGCAAAACGACATGCAGATTGAGATGCTCACCACTATCTTGAATGTAAATCCAAAAATCATTAATGAGTTTATTGATAATACTCAGATGCATATTGAGAAGATGAACAATATCTTGAAAAATCCTGGTAGCTCACAATACGAGCTTGAGGGCAAACTAAAAGCCATTTACCGCGAAATGCATAGCTTAAAAGGTGAAGCTTCTGCGCTAAAACTGCACAGCTTTACTAAAATTGCCTCAGATGCGGAAGACAAACTGCACGCATTGCAAAACCAAGGTCAATTATCTGGTAACGATTTCTTGCCATTGGCCGTACATTTGGATGACTTGTTAAGCTTATCAAATACCATTGCAACGTTAGGTGAGCGTATCAACCGCTCAGCACCAGCAGCCGCAAAATCTAGCGTATCAGCAGCAATTTCTGAAAGTCAGTCAATTGCCAGATCGGCTACCAGCTCAAGTAATGGCATGGCCACTGATGGTGGTTTGGACATCAATTTGGGTAGTGATGCAGACGATGCAAATAATGATCACTTGGTTTTTTATAAAGACTTTGCCGATGATATCGCAACTAGGCAAGGCAAACAGGTCACGCTCAAAAGCCTGACATTAACCCAAGCCAATATACCAGAGCATCTGGTAAAGCCGATTAAAGAGATTAGCATTCAGCTACTACGTAATGCTGTGGTACATGGTATTGAAGCGCCAAGTGTTCGTCAGACGACGGGTAAAGCAGTCGTCGGTACGATTGATTTAGAGGTGCAAGACAGTGGCGCAGATGTGACGCTGATTGTGCAAGATGATGGTCAAGGTATTGATTATGACAGCATTCGTGCCAAGTTAAGCAGTGATGGTCGTTTTAGTACGGAAGAAGCTAGCCAGCTCAGTCAGGGCGATTTGCTCAAGCAACTATTTGTATCGGGTTTCTCTACCCGAGACGACGCGGATGAAGATGGCGGACGCGGCGTTGGTCTCGATATTATCAAAGCAAAAGTAAAAGAGTATGGTGGCAAGCTGAATGTAAACAGCGAATTTGGTCAGATGACACGGTTTGTGGTTACTTTACCCAAAGCTTAATTAACAACAGTAGGTATATTGTCAAGGACGACAAACACTTCATTAAAGGTAATAGATCAGTTATGCATAAGTTAATGATTGTTGATGATTCAAATATTATTAGAAATCGTATTCAACGCGCGTACGATTCAGGGCAGTTTATGCTGGTTGCGACGGCAACCAGTGGTGTTCAAGCCATTGAAAAGTTCAATGTCCATCGTCCTGATGTAATCACCATGGACTTGACCATGCCACAAATGGACGGACTTGAATGCATTGAGAAAATCATTGCGATTGACCCTGAAGTACGCATTTTAGTGGTGTCAGCACTGTCTGATAAAGCCACTGGCATTGAAGCATTGTCGTTGGGTGCCAGCGGATTTTTGTGCAAGCCTTTTTCAGAAGAAGAGCTTGTAGAGTCTTTGTATGAGCTAATGCAAGACTAAACCATTCAACGACTTAAGTAGATGTCATTATGAAAGAACAAAAGCTACAGATTTTTTTAAGTATTATTAGTAATTATTTTAATCAGTTTGGGGGCGAGGAGCTTGTCGCTGATACCCCATATCTGTTAGAGAACAAACAGCCAAAAGTTCATGATTATACGGGTGTGATCGGTATATCGGGTGGACAAAAAGGCGTGGTGTATTTTTCCGCAACCCGTCAGTTATTGTCCGCTATACTGGATAGCATGGGTGAAACGGATAAAAGCGATGAGAATTATATCGATTTGGCTGGTGAAGTGGCCAATACAATCGCTGGTAACGCGCGTAAAGAGTTTGGCTCAGAGTTTCATATTTCTGTGCCGTTTGTATTTAAAGGCTCTCCACAAAGTATTGTGTTGCCGAATGATGAGCGTTCTTTTATCATTCCCATCACTTGGAACTCGCAGATAGGCGAGATTGTGGTCTGTTTGCAGGATTAACGTTGCTGCCACCGCGTCATAAAGATGGATATTAATATATTATGGTTAAAGTAGAAAAATTGGGTGTGTTTCTGAGCTCAATCAATGCATTTTTTGCACAAATTGATGGCTCGGAAGTGTCCATTGATACCCCTTATTTAAATCATAACAAGAGTGCTGTTGGTTATGATTATAGCGGCGTTATCGAGATATCAGGGCCTATTGAAGGCTGTGTGTATGTGAGTGCGCCAAGCGTGATGTTGCGAGAGGTCATAAAAGTGATGGGCGAGCCTGACTCATCGATCACGATGATGAAAGATCTGCTCGGTGAGATGGCCAACACTATCTCTGGTAATGCTCGTACTGAGTTTGGCTCAGAGTTTATTATCTCGCCGCCGCATATTGTTGAGAGCGCACCAAGCGTGTCTTATTTGCCAAAAGATCGCCAAAGTTACGTCACGCCATTTACGTGGCGTGGGTATAAAGCGGTCATTGGTATCTGTATAGCTTAATCTACAGCTGCTCATTTATTCAGTATAAAGAACGACGTTAATGCGTCGTTTTTTTATGCGTTATCATCTACTTAAACAGCATAATAGCGCTAGCAGTCGCTAAGCATTATGTGATAAAATACAGCCCAGCTATTTTTTATCACATCGTATTTTTACGTTCAAACGATAGCTAAATTTTTTAAACCAACCCATCAACCAATGACACACACATCATGGCAAAAAATTGCTGGGTGTTTGGCGACTTGATTAATTTGCAAAAAAGTTAGTGCTGCCACAATGAGCATTAACCGTTAGCAGATGCGTGTCGCTAGATAGGCAGTTTTTGTGATGTGGAGGCATAACCCAACCAATAGGAATTTCACATGTCTACAAAGAATCCAACCAAAATCGAAATGCGCGACTTACTACAAGCCGGCGCTCACTTTGGTCACCAAACACGTTTTTGGAATCCAAAAATGGGACCATACATCTTTGGTGCCCGTAACAAGATTCACATCATTAACCTTGAGCACACAGTAAAAGCGTTTAACGAAGCATTGACTTACGTTAACGGCTTAGCTGCCAAGAAAAACAAAGTATTGTTCGTAGGTACTAAACGCGCAGCAAGCGGTATCATCGCTGAGCAAGCAGCACGCGCTGGCATGCCATACGTTGACCATCGCTGGTTAGGTGGTATGTTGACTAACTGGAAAACACTTCGCCAGTCAATCAACCGTCTAAAAGAGCTAGAAAAGCAAGCAGAAGACGGTACTTTCGCCAAGCTTACTAAGCGTGAAGCGTTAGAGCGTACTCGCGATATGGAAAAACTTGAGCGTTCACTAGGCGGTATTAAAGATATGGGCGGCCTACCTGACGCAATCTTCGTTGTAGACGTAGATCATGAAGCGATTGCTATCAAAGAAGCTAAAAATCTAGGTATCCCAGTTATCGGTATCGTTGATACTAACTCTAGCCCAGATAACGTTGATTACATCATCCCAGCAAACGATGATGCTATCCGTGCTGTGACATTGTATGTGACTTCTATGGCTGATGCGATTATCGCTGGTAAAGAATACGCACAGACTCAAGCGGGCGGCAAAGCTGAGCAAGAAGCACCTGCTACTGAAGAAGCACCAGTTGAAGCCAAAGCAGAAGAAGCGGCGACTCCAGCAGAATAATTGGCTGACCCAAAAGGTTTAACTTTGTAAGGATAGCTTGATAGTCACACTATCTGCATCCATATAACGTTATTAACAGCGTATAAGCTCACAATAGGCATGATGTAGTTTTACTCGTCATGCCTTATTGTTGATGGAACACTCGTCAATAAGCGAGTATTATCGCTTATATATGCCCTCGTGATGCACAATATCTGTCATTACAATGATGTCTGTTATCACGATCAACCATGAGTGCTTCCATTACTATAAGAGCGATATAGTACCAATAGATAGCAAAGATATATCTCATAGAAATTAAGCACTCCCATACATAATAAAAGGTAACTCTTATGTCAGAAGTAAAAGTATCTGCCAAAATGGTAAAAGAATTGCGTGACCGTACTGGTCTTGGCATGATGGAATGTAAAAAAGCGTTAGAAGAATCAAACGGCGATGTAGAAACTGCCATTGATAACCTACGTAAATCTGGTCAAGCCAAAGCAGCTAAAAAAGCTGGTAACATTGCAGCTGATGGCGCTATCATCATCGCTCAAGGCGACAACAAAGCATTCTTGTTAGAAGTGAACTGCCAAACTGACTTCGTTGCAAAAGACGAAAACTTTACGGCATTTGCAGAAGCAGTAGCGAACATTGCATTAGAAAACAATGTGACTGACGTAGCTGCTATTGCTGAATTGCCATATGGCAATGGTCAGACTGTTGAAGAAGCTCGTGTATCTTTGGTACAAAAAATCGGCGAAAACATCCAAGTACGCCGCGTTGAAGTATTAGAAGGTAGCAACCTTGCTTCATACCGTCATGGTCTACGTATCGGTGTTGTGGTATCTTTTGAAGGCGGCAATGCAGAGACTGGCAAAAACCTTGCCATGCATATCGCTGCGTTTAATCCAGTTGCGGTTGATGACGAAAGTGTCGATGCTGATTTATTAGCACGCGAAAAAGACATCATCGAAGCAAAAGCTCGTGAGTCTGGCAAGCCTGATAACATCGTTGAAAAAATGATCGAAGGTGGCCTACGTAAGTACCTAGAAGAAGTGACTTTACTACGTCAGCCATATGTTATGGACAACGAGAAGAAAGTTGGTGATGTACTAAAAGCTGAAGGCGTAAAAGTACTTGCTTTCAAACGTCTAGAAGTTGGTGAAGGCATTGAGAAAAAGCAAGAAGATTTCGCTGCTGAAGTTGCTGCAACACAAGCACTGGCTAACAAGTAATTTTTAAATTTTGCTAAGAAGAATGGTGAGTGCTAAACTTTTTGGTTTGGTACTCACCGATCAGCTTTATTGTTAATCTTGTATCGAACTCAAAAAATATGACAAGATAGATTATGAATTACTAGATAAAGCCTCTTAGCACAAAAAAGCCCGTTAATATAATTAACGGGCTTTTTTACGTTTGGATTCAACGGTTCATGTAGTCTTCATTTTAGCGTAGCGCATCATATGCTGAGTTGGCATAGCTGGCACTATTGCTATTACTGCTGGTACCATAGCTGACGTTTTGTAAGCCACTACTGAGACTAGGATTGGCGATTTGATTGCTAGCGTTCATGGTACTGCCTGATAGCCCTGAGTCGTTTTTATACAAGCTATGGTAACGGCTCATGACATTTTTGACATAGTTACGGGTTTCCTTAAAAGGCGGGATGCCGTTATATTTATCAACGTTACCTTCACCCGCATTGTAGCCCGCAACCGCAAATTCTACGTTGTTATTAAAACGCTTCATCAGCCATGCAATATATTTAGCAGAGCCTTCGATATTATCTGCAGGGTTCCAAGGATTGCTGACTTTAAAGCGTCGCGCAGTCGCTGGCATTAGCTGCATGAGACCTTGCGCACCGACAGGTGAGCGTGCATTCGGGTTAAAGGCGGATTCGCTATGCATCATTGCTTTTATAAGCCCAGGATCTACTCCATGACGCTGAGCTGAGGCGCGAATATAACTGTCGTATGAGTTGCGGCTTCCGCTACTGCTGGCAGAGCTACTACCGTAATTACTGCTGCTATTGTCACTACTACCGTCATACATTTTAGAATCTTTGTAGTAAGTGACTTTTACCTTTTTGGTGAATTTGTCAAAATTACCACTTGGATTGACGTTAGTGAGTAAGACTTGTCCGCCTTTGTCTTTGTAAATATACATATTACCTGCTTGAGCAGCAACAGATAGGCTGGATAAGGCGACAGCGGTCAATAAAACAGGAGACAAGCAGCGAGTCACTAAGGTTGTAACATTTATCATAGGGTTATCACTTTTCATCGAGTAATAGCAAATTGCTTTGCCTATAGGCGCGTCGTTCTGCGCATTTAAGCGGTTATCGTGCTGGTAGGATTTTATCGCTATAAACGATAGAGCACCCTAGCAAAAACCACGTCTAACTAGAAACCACTCGCATTGGATACAAAAAATAATAGTTGCTTACTATAACATATAATAACTTTTCGACGCATACGATTATCAGTACAAAGCATAAAAGTCATTTTTAATTTGTAAAAAAATCAACACACTACCGTTTTTGAGTACGTTGATTGAGTATCGGCTTTATTGTTTTTAGGCGTATGTGGTACGTGAATATTCTGGCTGTGGCAATGAATGAATCATGAGAAATAAAAGCTGTTTGGAGCACTGGGAAGTGCTTTGAACAGGGTTATATAAAAAGTGCACTGATAAAAATAGGCACCCAAACGGCGGTGACCAGCCCGTTTACTGCCAATCCAAATGCCGCATAACGCCCAGCAGTGTGGCTAATTTGCCATGCTTCGACGGTACCAAAAGCATGCGCTGCCAATCCAAGTGCTAAGCCCTTGGCGCGGTCATCATCGATACCGCGAAATAAAAAGCGCGCCAAAGTACCACCGATAAGCCCTGAGACAATAATAATTAAGTTCGCCATGGCTAGTGGTGCTTTAATTAGATCTGCGACACTCAGACCGATTGGGGTGGTCACTGAACGCGTTGCGAAAGCGAGTATGGTGTCGTGACTTAATGAAAATAAATAAGCCAATGACATCGGTAGCAATGCACCAACCACACTTGCAAGGATAACTATGAGAGTAAGCTTTTTGACTGGCAGACCTTTAAAGTTCATTGCTGCTAATGGTACTGCCAACAGTACGGTGACATATCCCAATAAGTGATCAAATACAGGCTTGGCAACATCGTAATAATCGTTGTAATCCCATTGTAGGATAAACAAAAATAAGAGAACAAGCGCCAACGCCGTAATCACCATCGGCAGCCATGAGAGCTTACGTGCCAATACACGAGCAGTCACATGGGCGATTAGCGTTAATAATATCGCCGCAAAGGTTGCCACAAACACGTTATCAAAAGTCATTGCATTTCCTTGTTCATGCAGCTCATAGCTGTTCTTTGTGCTCTTCAACGGTGGTGCTATCGATGCTAACATCGTGATTGAGCGAACGGTTGGCAAGTATGGCAAGTCCCCAAAGCGGTATGAGTGTGCTAATAATCATCGTCAGCATAACGCCCCAAAGCTCATCACCTAAAGCGAATAGCAGTAAACCTGCACCTGCAGACACGGGCAAAAAAGCAAAACCGCTATCCACCAATAAAGTATTACTGGCTTGGGTGAGCCAACTGGGCAACCCTTTAAGTAATCGCCATGTCATCAAAATAAAGAACATGGCGACCAATCCAACGATGTTGGCAGCCTTTTCTATTCCTGCTAATTGACAGATGATAACGGCTGATTCACGAACCACGATGACCATCGTGAGTGTCAGGATTAATGCAAGCCATAGCGGCAAATGGGCGGAGTGAGTAGATTTCATAAGAAATACTGGCCGATTTAGAAAGAGATAGGATAGGAGCAACAAAATAGGTAACCACATTCTAATGAGTGTGTTCTATCTATCAATGATATGAATATTGGTTGAACCTATAGCCGATGATTATATAGAGAGTAGGCAAACTAATAAAGCTTATAGCATATCGTCAGTGCGATTATAAATAGCAACAGCGTTAAGCTCGCTTAATATAATGAATGTATCATTTGCGCCAGGCTACCTTGTGCTCACTTTAAACGACGTCAACTATGGTAGCGCGTTTTCGTGATCGGGTAACCTATAAAATTTAATGCTATGTGCCAAAAAAAGGATGATATCAATGGATATCATCCTTTTGTCTTTTATAAAGCTATTTTACAGATTCAGTCATTTATATCTTTGAGTCAGGAGTTTCCGCTTCTACTGCTAATTCCTCTGACTTAGCGGCTTCAGAATTCAGCGCATCAAACTCATCAAACGCTTTTTCTTCTGCTTCGGTCATCGTCGGCTCTTCAACCTCGTCAGGCTTTTCGAAGTCTTCAAGTACTGGCATCAATAATGTGGCTTGTGCTAATGGCAGTACATCTAAAGGCTCTAAATTGGCCTGACCCAATAGTTGTCTTAGCGTATCGCTTGGCAAGCGAATCGTTAAACACTCATGCCCGCTGTCATCGTAGCTCTCTTCCTGAATAACACCCAGCTCATATAAGGCGTTTTTTAACTGACCTGCATGATAAGGTAAGGTCAACTCAAAGGTGGTGAGTGTACCAGTAAGTAACTGCTGGACGGCTAACGACAACTCTTCCATACCTAGATTTTCTCTAGAAGAAACATAGACGCGATTGGGTTGTCCTTCGCTAGCATAACCAATATGTGCAGGCTCATCTGTCAAATCAATCTTGTTGTAGACATTGAGCACTGGTACATCATTATCAATCTCTGCTAATACGTCTTTGACCGCTTGAATTTGCTCATGCATATCTTCACTAGAAGAATCGATAACGTGTAGCAATAAATCTGCTTCCAAGGTTTCTTCTAATGTCGCATGAAAGGATTCGACCAACTCATGCGGCAGATGACGGACAAAACCTACCGTATCGACTAAAACAACACGACCAACACCCTGCCAGTCTAAACGGCGTAAAGTAGGATCAAGCGTGGCAAATAGTTTATCCGCTGCGTAGATATTCTCGTCGACCAAGCGGTTAAATAGTGTCGATTTACCAGCGTTGGTATAACCGACAAGCGAAATCGTCGGCACATCTGATTTTTGGCGGCGGGCTCGACCTTGCGCACGTGTCTGTCTGACTTTCTCGATTCTGCTTTTAAGCTGATTCACGCGCACTTGTAGCAAGCGACGATCGGTCTCAAGCTGGGTTTCACCGGGTCCACGTAGACCAATACCGCCTTTTTGACGCTCCAAATGCGTCCAACCTCGTACCAAACGCGTCGATAAATGGTTGAGCTGCGCCAGCTCTACTTGTAGCTTACCTTCATAAGTACGGGCACGCTGCGCGAAAATATCCAATATCAAACCCGTACGATCCAGTACGCGACATTTTACCAAGGCTTCAATATTACGCTCTTGTGATGGCGATAAGCTATGGTTAAATAAGACGATGTCCGCATCATGTTCGCGTACCAATTCTGCTATTTCTTCTGCTTTACCGCTACCAACGAAGTATCTGGCGTCGGGTCTTTGGCGTGAGCCTGTGACTAAAGCCAAACGATCAGCCCCTGCTGAGTCTGCTAACAGCTCAAATTCACCTAAATCATCAGGATCTTGAATTTGACGGATGTCTAAATGTACTATAATGGCGCGCTCGCCACCTTCGTGTCTTTCAAAATAATCCAAAGAGTATCACCTATTTAATAAAGTAAATATATCGCTATTATCCATTCAGTAAACGTCGATATAGCGTTCATATGACCATATATATGTGGTCTTATCAGTTAATATTAAAGCGTTCTAGCACAATTAACGATGGTTTTATGTTACAGCGTAAATGAAAGCCATAGGCAAATCAGTGAACGCAGTAGAACTGGTTGAATAAACAGCAACTCAGTGAACAAATCGTCACTGACTGAATAAATTTTGTTATACTCATGGCGCTTGTTTACGATATATAATCATAAGTTTTTAACCACGAGGGACACAGATGAGCCAATCTAAGTCAGGCTTCTCACTCAGACAACAGTTGGGGCGCGGCAAACAAATTGCTGGCATGACCACCACTATCGCTGGTGGATTGCGCGCCGCCCAACGTATTGGAGCATTTAAGCAGCCACCACGCGAAAAATTGCCGCGCTATATTCAAGCCTTTTGCCGCAAAATGGCAGGCTCTTTTGGCGTCAAGGTTGTGGCAGTCGAGCGGGTAGAGCAGCACCACGGATTATGGGTATCCAATCATGTGTCATGGATGGATATCCCTGTGGTGGGTACACTGAGTCCTGCTTTTTTCTTATCCAAAGCCGAAATCGGTGAATGGCCTGTATTTGGCAAGCTGGCTCATGCAGCAGGCACGGTATTTATCGAGCGTGGTTCCGGTGATGCAGGGTCGGTCGCCGCCCAAATTGCCAGTTTTTTGACCAAAGGTTTCTCAGTCATATTCTTCCCTGAGGCGACCACCACCGATGGCAAAAAAATCAAGCGTATTCATGGCACGTTGCTACAAGCTGCCATAGATGCTGACGTGCCCGTACGCCCGATGGTAATTGCTTATGTCAATAAAGACGGCACGTTAAGTGAAGAGTTGCCTTACTATGGCAAGCTTACGATGAAAGAGAGCCTAAAAAAGGTACTCGATACGAAAGATGTGACCGCCTATGTATTGCCACTTGAGCCAATAGATCCCAAAGGGTTGAGCAAAAGTGAATTGACGGACTTGTTACAAGCCCGTATGCAAGAAGGTTTGGCCGAACTACATTCGCGAGTCTTAACGAAAGTCGCTAAAGTTTAAGCGGTGACAGCATAATAGTTGCGAATATTTAACACGCTCTAATAAAAAGGCGCAAATCGCTCAGTTCATAACTGCGATTTGCGCCTTTTTTTGTCGATTATAAATGCTACAGCCTCAATGCGCTAAAGTCGGGTTTGCATCAGACCATGGTGTTACATCAAGCTAAAATTAGGGTGATGGATTGGGATGCTGGGTATGCACCGCTTCAATCGCTTCCAATACTTCTGAGCTTAAGGTTAAATGGATACTATCGATGTTAGATTTTAGCTGCTCGATCGTAGTAGAGCCAATAATGTTACTGGTGACAAATGAGCGTGAGTTAACGAAAGCCAATGCCATCTGTGCCATATCTAAACCTGCATCCGCTGCAATTTTGGCGTATTGAGCAGTGGCTGATAGCGCTTGTTCATTGGTATAGCGCGCAAAGCGATCATACATCGTCAGACGCGCACCAGTTGGGCGTTTGCCATCGAGATATTTACCAGATAAGACACCAAAGCCAAGCGGTGAATAAGCCAATAGACCCACATTCTCACGGTGCGTAATCTCGGCCATAGCGACTTCATATAAGCGATTTAGCAAACTATACGGATTTTGCACCGTGATAGGGGCGATCAAACCATTTTTATCAGCCTCCCATAGATAGCGCATCAGTCCCCAAGCCGTGTCGTTCGATAGCCCATAAGCACGAATACGACCTTTTTTAATCTCATCATTTAGCGCTTGAATGGTCTCTAAAAAAGGCGTCAAATCATCTAATGGTTGCGATGCCATCTCTTCGGTATAACCAAGTTGACTAAAAAAATTCGCCTGACGTTCAGGCCAATGCAGCTGGTAAATATCAATATAATCGGTTTGTAAACGCTGAAGATTGCCATCGATGGCGCTGCTAATATGTTCGGCATTAAGACGCGTTTGCCCATCACGCAAAAAATCCATCGGCGATATTTTGCTAGCAAGAATGACTTTATCGCGCTGTTTGGTTTTATTAAACCATGTACCCATAAATCGTTCAGTATCGCCTTGCTTGTCTTTATCTGGCGGCGATGGATACATCTCCGCCGTATCCCAAAAATTCACCCCTTCGCTTAGCGCCATGTCCATTTGTTCATGTGCTTGGGTCTCGGTATTTTGCTGTCCCCATGTCATCGTGCCTAAACAAATCTTAGAAACTTTTTCATTGAGTTGTGGCAACATTTGATATTGCATATGAATGTCCTTTGTAAATGTATTTTTATAGCTGACAGTTTTTAAGCGATTACATGAGCTTTATGCCAGTGACACCAGGCGGGGTAACTTTAAAGATTTTTACTTTAAATAACAGGGATTGTCCGGCAAGGGGATGGTTAAAATCCACTTCGACTTGATCGTCATCGAGTGCACTAATCGTACCCGGCAGCGTGTTTTTGCCTTTGTCTTCGAACTCTACCATCATGCCGATTTCTGGATTATCAGCGATTAACGCAAACTGAGTACGGCTGAAATGTTGGATATTGTCAGG
Organism: Psychrobacter cibarius; assembly: GCF_016107535.1. GTDB lineage: Bacteria > Pseudomonadota > Gammaproteobacteria > Pseudomonadales > Moraxellaceae > Psychrobacter > Psychrobacter cibarius. The sequence goes on from NZ_JABASQ010000002.1 coordinate 279,747, forward strand.
ATTCCAATCGCCAAATGCCTGCTCCGGCTCAAGGTGGGCAGAGCGCGTATCACCAGCACGTAGGTTCATTAACACCTGCTCAAAGCCAGGTAACAAACTTTCATCACCAATGGTGAGCGTCACAGGCGCATCACGGCTAAAGGTAGAATCAATCATCGTACCGTTCTCTAGTGATACTTCAAAGTGCAGCTTTACAAGGCTGCCAAAAGTGATACGGGTGTCTTCATTGGGAGTGATAAATTGTGAGTCGGTCATAGTAATGTGTCTTTTATAGAATAGGATCAAGAGGGTTCATTATAATAGAGAGTTTAGCATAGCTCATAGGCTAAACGTCTTGATGTGACAGATATGTATTAGGCCACTTTTATAAGCTGTTACTGATATTTTTACCAACCTACTTTATATATCTTTTTAAAAAATTAATAAATACAATGCGTTAATAGCTCAACTAAAAATTATCAATAATTAAAGTTATTCAATAATGAAATTAAGTTGACATTATCTTTCTTAATGTATATAAATGTAAACTTAATTTAAGCAACGTAACTTATCTATTAATAATTGTAAGTTAAACAACTTCTGAGATGACTATGAAAAAAGCGGTTTTGGTAATTGGAATGTTCGCATTATTGGCTCAAGGGTGTGCTACGCCACATGTTGTACAAACTAAAAAGATAAGTGATGTTAACTTATCTTGTCAGCAAATTCTTAGCGAAATAGCTGAAGCTGATGACTTTGAGCAAAAAGCACGTGCTGAGCGTAAAGCGACTGGTAAAAATGTGGCTGCCGCAATTTTATTTTGGCCAGCTTTGATTGGTACCTATTCTAATACTGAAGAAGCTATCAATGCAGCAAAAGATCGTCGCAATAATTTGACCAATTTGTATGAGCAGAAAAAATGCCGTTAATATCTTAATATCTTAATATCTTGTTAAGGTGTTTTTATGGTCACTAAAAAGCTAAGAGCTTTACTCTTAGCTTTTTTTATGAGTGCAGAAAAGTTATATAATAGTTGTAAAAATAATCGATGATAAAAAACTATGGATATTAAAACGAAAAACCTAAGCACTAAACAACAAGGTCACATTAAAAAGTGGCAAGACGACAAAGGCTTTGGTTTTATCGAAACACAGAATGGTGATTCAATATTCTTTCATATCAATGAGTTTAAAGCGCGTCGTCGCCCTGAGGTCGGTGAGCCCGTTGTTTTTACGTTTGGGCAAGACAATCAAGGGCGTATGCAAGCAAAAGATGTACAAGAGCTGAGCTTTGTACAGCAAAAAATGGCGCAAAAAAATCAGAAAATCCGTCAGCGTAATCACAAACGTAGCATGCAAGCAGACTTTGAAGCGGGACAAAAGAAACGTTTGTTCCTTGGTGTGGGCTTTTATGGCGTATTAATCTTGTTGGCTGCCATGAACAAGCTCAGCTGGCTGGTTGTGGGTTGGTATGTGGCCTTGGGTCTCATTACTTATATGATGTATGCCAAGGACAAAGCCGCTGCTCAGAATAATGATTGGCGCACACCTGAATCAACCTTGCATCTGCTAAGTGCGCTGGGCGGTTGGGTCGGTGCTATGGTTGCGCAAACGTATCTACGCCACAAGTCGCAAAAGCCTGAATTTCGAGTGACTTATTATTTGACCGTCGTTGTGAACATGGCAGGCTTGCTATTTTTATTAGCAGGTGGTGGCTTAGAGACGTTGACCGATTTACTATCAGAGTTGCTATAAATGAGAACTAAGACACAAATATGGATGACGTGATTATGAATAAGTCAGGCTTCGTCGGTGGCACATTAGTACATACTGAAATAGGTTTAGTACCAATAGAACAACTAAAGGTTGGAGATAAAGTATTATCCAAACCTGCTGATGGCTCAGGTGAACTGATATATAAAGCAATAACTAATACTATGAGTACTGAGAATATATCGGTATGGTTACTTGAGCTTTCTATCGCTGTAGACTCTTTTTTACCAATTAAAGAGAGAATTAGATTAAGAGAGTTATCTGATAGCCAACCTTTGACTCGATTATTGATAACAGAGAATCATCCATTATGGGTATATGACAAGCAATGGATAAATGCTAAAGAGGTAAAATCTCAAGATGTTTTAATTAACAAAGACTTGATTAAGTATTCGGCTGAGTCTGGTAATAATCCCTATGACACTACATCACTAAGAAAAATTTATAGAACGGATAGATCTAATATTGGTTTTGTACCAAAGTTTGACGAAGACAGTCCTGCTCAATATGGCAGCCTGATTGATTTAACCACAGGTGCAGAGATCGAAAATGGCGTCACTTATCAAGCAGTGACAGACAAATTATATGAGTACGATAAGGAGTGGGAGCAACGCCTATTAGAACAAACACCTGAAGACGAACGTGAACATGCTGAGTTCTTTGGTTTCCGTCAAGGTGAATGGAAAGATCCTGATGCCATAGATTGGGTAGAGGGCGAAGGTCCTCTTACTATGACGGTATATAACATCGAGGTCGAAGACACACACACTTACTTTGTCGGTGAGGCTGGTATTTGGGTGCATGAATAGAGACTGTACCAATGGGGCAAATTGATATACATATTCAATCGTCAAAAATAGAATAAAAAGGTGGGTTACGACTGCGTAACCCACCTTTCTTATTTGTGAATCTAACTGTATTAATGCGATTTAAAATTATGACCGCGGCATTTCACGCTTTTTTTCCAAAAACAGCATATCAATGACAATCAACGCCACACCGATACTAATGCCCATATCCGCAATATTAAAGATAGGGTAATGCCAGACATCAGCGTTGTGTACATGAATGAAGTCGATGACGTGACCATGTAGCAAGCGGTCAATGAGATTGCCAACCGCACCGCCAAGCACTAGCGCTAGACCTGTCGATAGTAGCTTGGCTTGGCGCGGGGCTTTTATCAGGTAGCCAATTAAGAACAATGACATCAATAATGCCAATCCCGAAAAAAACCACTTCTGCCAACCACCAGCATCTGCCAAAAAGCTAAATGCCGCGCCATAGTTGTATGCCAATGTCCAATTCAGAAAAGGCTCAATCACAGGCACTGGCTCATGAAAAGTCAGCTTAGTTTCAGCCAGCCACTTCGTCCATTGATCGATGATTAGCACGACCAACGATAGGAGATACCACGTAAACGCACGACGGCCATTCGCAATCATTTTTGGCGTCTTATTCAGACGACTTTTCGGTGTCGTTGAGCTGCCTGTGGTTGCATGAGCTGGCTCAGGTGATTTATCGACTTCACCATATGGCGGCTTGTTGTCTGATGATTCTGTTGAGTTAGGCGTATGGTTAGGCATAGTGGCGCACCTCACCATCACCGCTGACGTTAGTCACGCAGCGTGCGCATAATTCTGGATGTGCACTATCGGTACCGATATCATCACGGATATGCCAGCAGCGTACGCACTTGGTGCCAGCTGCGGCGCTCACATTGACCACTAAGTCTACTGATTCATCCGTGCTGGCGTCAGTTTGCTCATCTGTGCTTGTTTTATCGGCAGGAGCGTCGCTCATAGGTTTCAAAGTTGCGCTACTAGTGATTAGTACAAAGCGCAGTTCTTCACCCAGCTTGGCCAAGCTTTCATGCATTGCCCCGTCAGCATACAGATTGACATCGGCAGACAAGTTAGCGTTGATGATTTTTTCACCACGTGCGGTCTCGATATGTTTATTGACCATATCCTTTGCCAGCATGATACGTTGCCAGTCATCGTTGCTGATCGCGCTTAGCTCAAATTCTGGAAATTTATACCATTCTTCAGTAAACACATAACTGTCAGCGCCATGCAATACTTCCCACGCTTCTTGTGCGGTGAATGACAAAATCGGCGTAATCCAGCGAATGAGTGCCTGAACGATATGGTAAATCGCCGTTTGCGCAGAGCGACGCGGCTGTCCATCAGTCTGAGTCGTATACTGACGATCTTTGATAATATCTAAATAGAAGCTACCCAAGTCTTGCGAACAGAACGCAGTAATATGCTGGGTGACTTGGTGAAAATCCATTGCATCATAAGCACTGATGATTTGTGCTTGCACGGTTTGCGCGCGCTCAATGATGAATTTATCAAGGCTGACCAGCTCATTGATATCGACGCTGTTGGTCGCAGGATCAAAGTCATCGGTATTGGCAAGTAAGAAACGCAGGGTGTTACGAATACGGCGATACATATCGATCGCACCTTTAAAGACCGTTTTGCCCGCGCTCATCTCATAACGATAGTCGCTTGAGGCAATCCACAAACGCAGCATGTCCGCACCTGTTTTATTGATCTCTTCCTGCGGCGTGATGATATTGCCAAGTGACTTACTCATCTTGCGACCGTTTTCATCAACCACAAAACCATGCGTCAGTACTTGCTTAAATGGTGGGCGACCGTACATGGCTTCTGAGGTCAATAATGAAGTCTGGAACCAACCGCGATGTTGGTCAGAGCCTTCCAAGTAGATATCTGCTGGGTTGGTCAATTCATCGCGTTGTTCAAGTACGGCAAAATGCGTCGTGCCAGAGTCAAACCAAACGTCTAAGGTGTCGGTTGCTTTGTCATAGTCCGCGGCTTCCGCCCCTAAGAAATCTTCACAGCTGGCATCAAACCAAGCTTCCACACCGCCCGCATCGATTTTTTGTGCAGCGACTTCCATCAGCTCAAGCGTGTTTGGATGCAGCTCGCCTGTTTCTTTATGGGTAAAGAAAGTAATCGGCACGCCCCATGTACGCTGACGTGAGATACACCAGTCTGGGCGACCCGTCATCATGGCTTCAATACGGTTTTGTCCCCATGCTGGTGTCCAGCTTACTGCTGGAATATCAGCAAGGGCACGCTCACGCAGACCTTTGGTTTCCATATTAATAAACCACTGCGGCGTTGCGCGGAAAATAATCGGCGACTTATGACGCCAGCAATGTGGATAGCTATGCTCAATCTTGGTATGACTGATTAGATGTCCATTGTCGTGCAGTGCGGCGATGATTTTTGGATTGGCCTTATAAATGTGCTCGCCCGCAAATACCGCTGCGCTGTCTAGGTAGACGCCCGTACCACTGACTGGGTTTTCAACGGGTAAGTTATATTTAAGACCGACGATATAATCGTCAAGACCGTGACCGGGTGCTGTATGGACGAGGCCAGTACCACTATCTGTGGTTACGTGATCGCCTAGGATTAATGGCACTTGACGGTCTTCAATTAGTGGATGCTGAGCACGCAAGCCTTCAAGCTCGCGCCCTGATACAGTTGCTAGCACGCCTTGATTGCTAAGTTTGAGTTCAGTTAATGCCGTTTCAACAAGGTCAGTCGCTAATAGGAAGTTACCTTTTTCAGTCGCAACTACGCTATAGTCATGCTCAGGATGTACGGCGATGGCTTGGTTAGCAGGTAAAGTCCAAGGGGTCGTCGTCCAAATAACAGCGGCGATGTTGCCCGCTATTTCAGCCAATGGGGCAACCTTATCGGTGTCCAAAACATCGAAGCTCACATAGATAGCGTCTGAGACTTTGTCTTGGTATTCAACTTCGGCTTCAGCCAGCGCAGAACTACAGTCCAAGCACCAGTTGACTGGCTTCATACCGCGAGTCACATGACCATTGTCATAAATTTTGGCCAGTGCGCGCACGATGTTGGCTTCTTGATGGAAGTTCATCGTTAGATAGGGATTGTCCCAATCGCCAAATACGCCTAGACGTTTAAAGTCTGCCTTTTGCAATTCAATCTGGGTACTCGCATACTCGCGGCACAGGCCACGGAATTCGGTAGCAGAGACTTTTTGACCAACCTTGCCGACTTTGGCTTCGACCTTTTGCTCGATAGGCAGACCATGACAGTCCCAACCAGGGACATAAGGCGCATCAAAGCCTGATAGCGTTTTTGACTTGACGATAATGTCTTTTAGTACTTTATTAACCGCGTGACCCAAGTGAATCTGACCGTTGGCGTAGGGAGGGCCATCGTGCAAAATATATTTGGTCGCGCCAGCACGAGCCTGACGAATTTTGCCATACACGTCATCCGCTTCCCAAGCCGCCAGCCAATCAGGCTCGCGCTTGGCAAGGTTGGCACGCATTGCAAAGGGCGTATCGGCAAGGTTTAGCGTGTCTTTATAATCCTGGCTTGGCGTATCAGTACTTTTATCAGTCATAGAAGGTGTCTTTTTAGAAGATGGATTAAAAATCGATGTAAAGTCAGATGTGACATTTAGGGTAATGCTTAGCTGGCTGCTTAACCGTTGATGATCGCTTTCTCGCTTATAATATATCGCTGTGCATCAACGTCATAAATATGCTCACGTCAATAATAAATGCTATCGAGACGAATGCAACATAAAATATGCTTATGGATAATAAAATACCGTGATAGCAATAAACTAAAAAGAGGCAATGAGATTGGCAGCTATTATATGACAAAAAGGCTAGGGTAAAAAGAGCTGGTCAGTATTGTCCTTATTTTAGCTAAAACCAATCATTTATATGAGTGATGAATCACCTATTGAATCATACGGATGGCAAGCGCCATTGTCTACCGACTGGAGTCTAAATAATTGGACTCTAAGCAGCAGGCTAAGCGTTAAAAAACTGATGATAACCATAAGCGCAATTTCAGCGACCATAAGGGTTGAATGCCCGTCAAACCTTGAGTCATCTCGCCATTCTTTAAGATGACATACGAAGGCGTCACTTGTCCTTGCCAATCAGCGAAGATGCTGCCTTCTTGATCATTTATCGTCGTAAAGCGATAGGTGTTTTCATTAAGGTAGCGGTGCAGCTCTTGGTCAGTGCCTGATTTAATGGCAATCGTAACGACTGGATAATCATTTGCGGCGGCAAGTTTGTCTATCGTCGGCGAGGTGATACTACAAATGGGACACCACGTGCCCCAAAAATACACCAGCGTTGGTTGTTCATTGCTCAGCGCCGCTAAGTCAACGACTTGCCCTTGATAATCGGTCAGTTGCAATTGCGGGTTGGCTGGCATGATAGGCTGTCGCCACCAATTAACAGCGGTATAAATGACAGCAAATACCAAGCCATATATGAGTAGGTTTTTAGCGATAGACAACCCCTTTTGCTTGGGTGTTTTCTTTGGCTTTTTAATAGATTTTTCAGTATCAGTATCAGTATCAGTATCAGTATCAGTATCAGTATCAGTCGTCATAATGGCTGCTTTTTTGCTATAGGTATTGTATAAATGGCTTTAATAAGTGGTTGTTGATAGATAAAAATAAACGGCTGAAATGTCAGCCGTATTACTCATAAATTTTATTAAACCGTGTTCAGTGTTGGTATTTTAAAGTGACTGATTAAGGTTTTTGCGCACGGTTTTGTAATGGGTCACCGAGCAGGACACTACCAGAGTTTTCAAGGCGCTCATCATCGCTTAGCTTACTGGCTGATACTTTAGATTTTCTCTTCCATTTCAAACTATACAAGTCATCACGGCGATCAAGCAGATTATGTACCGAGCCTTCGTTACGGACATGAATAAGCTTGTCTAAGTTCACATCTGAAAAGAATACCATCTCAGTGTTGGCGGTGGTTTCTGCCATAATCGCATCATGCGGGAAAGCAAAATCTGATGGCGAGAAGATAGAGGACTGCGCATATTGAATATCGAGACTTTCAACCTGTGGTAAGTTACCAACCGAACCACAAATCATCACATAACATTCGTTTTCAATCGCACGTGCTTGGGCGCAGTGGCGCACGCGTAGATAGCCGTTTTGCGTGTCTGTCCAAAATGGCACGAACAAGATGTCCATGTCATCAAGTGCCATGAGGCGGGCAAGCTCAGGGAATTCAACGTCATAACAGACCAAAATACCAATACGACCGGCATCGGTATCAAACACCTTAACCTCGTCACCGCCTTCGATGACCCAAGCGCTACGCTCATGCGGGGTAATATGGATTTTGCGCTGCTCTTCGACCGTACCATCGCGGCGGCACAAGTAACTGACATTATATAACGTATCGTCCTCGTCCAAGTACGGCATAGAGCCTGTAATGACGTTGACGTTGTAGCTGACCGCTAAATGCGATATCTCATTTTTAAACCATTCGGTATAACCGGCTAAAAATCGAATAGCGACGTTTTGATCCGTCGATTCACACAGACCCATCAAAGGTGCGTTAAAGAACTCTGGTAAACAAGCAAAGTCAGAATTGTAATCAGCCATAATATCGACAAAGAACTCGACTTGCTGCAGCAGCTCTTCAGGTGACTCGACTTCACGCATTTGCCATTGGATACCACCAATACGCACCTCAGACTTACGAGTGTTTGGCTTATAATCTTGCGGCTCATAATAAATATTTGCCCACTCAAGTAGAGTAGCAAAACCTTTAGATTGTTTATCGTCAGGCAAATAAGCCGTTAAGATACGCTTGACGATAAAGCCATTTGAGAGTTGGAAAGACAATGCAGAATCATGAATTTCACGAGCCGCGACGGCTTCAATATATTCGCCAGGTGTGAGATCTTGATGGTTATGATAGTTCGGGATACGACCACCAGCCAAAATAGCTCGGAAGTTTAACTGGCGACACAGCTCTTTACGGGCATCATACAATCGACGTCCTAGGCGATAACCACGGTATTCAGGGTCGATCAGCGCATCTAAACCGTAAATGGCATCGCCTTCAGGGTTGTCTCTGATAATCTCTTTATGACCAATCAAGTCGTCGTAGGTGTGCGGGTTAGAAAACGTGGCATAATCAACACGCATAGATAACACGATGCCAATCAATTGATCATGATCAAATAAAGCGATCTGACCTTCAGGGAAGGCATCGATTAAGGTATTAATAGTGTTCTTTGACCATGCACCGCCCAAGTTGACATAGACACGATCCATTAATGCTTTTAATTGTGGATAGTCTTTTTTCTTGATTTCAGCGATGGTTAGATGAAAGTCGTCTAGTTTTTCTATTTTGCTCATAATGTTCCTGTTTTGGATCTTTATTAATTTTAGTGATATCAAATAGCATGCGTTGCCACAATTCGGTTGGCAATTTTTTGTGTAAAAAAAGTGATAAAAATATTCCAATCATAAAATATTATCGTTACAATCAATTATCACTGTATTTACAATAAGTTATGAAAATGATTTATCTTATGAATTCTGTCAGATTTGGCGTTACTGACCGTGTTTTTTGAACCTCATATCATTTTAAAGTAGCTATAAATTTAAATTAAAGTGACTATAAGTTGAAGTAACTATAAATTGAAGTGACTATAAAATTTTTCATAATGTTCACAAACAGTCGTTGGGGTTAAGACAAGCCAAGTGTTTGGTACAGATTCTAACCTGAGGATGTCAGTACAGATATTTTGTTAGCTTAACATTATTTTTAAATAGCATATCTTAGAATGCTTAATTTTGATCTATTTGGTTTTGGTCTATTTGTTTTGCTGGTTATCATAACAAGCTACTCAAGTAATGACAGTTTAACGTGGTAACTATTTGCTACGTTTTTGTGAGTCGCTGTCTTTTTTCATTGGGGCGTCGTTGTGTTTGTTTTGTTTAGCCGTATTTAATCGGTTTTTTAGGATTTTTTTATTATGCCCTCAAGTCACAACAATAGAGTCAGTAGCTGGGATGAGATAGAAGACTCAGCGCTGGTTCAATTGGTGTATGTTAGTAGTTTGACGCTTGTCTCACGTTTAAGCGCCTCTATATTTGATGAAGTAGAATGTCATGCGCGTAACTATAATCAACAGCATGGCATTACAGGTACTCTATGTTATGGTAGTGGTCATTTTTTGCAATGCATCGAAGGTGAGAAAGCGCACGTATTTGCCTTAAAGCAACGCATATTTGCGGATAAGCGCCATAAGAATACTGAAATATTGCTGTTACAGACGATAGAACATCGCCGTTTTGCGGATTGGCGTATGCGCTTATTATTTTTAGAGCGTTGGTTATGGTCACCAGCGAGCAAAAAGCAAGCCGCACAGTTATCGCTATATTTGCCATTTGCGCCGCATAATTGGTCGCCTGATCGTACCGAGAATTTTTTACAAATCATCAAAACCTTTGATACGCCGCCACATATTAAAGCGGCTGGTATTACCTATAATGCACTGGGCAACATGTTTCGTCATATCGCCGCCCCGCACCAAGCATTTTTAATCGTCCAAGGTGTTTTAAGTGTGTTATTAGTGGTAGCGCTAGTGTTGTTATTTTTATAAATAATCACTTTTATAAGACAAAAAAAGACGCTAAACCATCACGTTTAGCGTCTTTTCCATACTCGCTTATTTATTACTTTAATTATTAAATAAGCGCTTACATATCAAAAATCTTGCCACGGTTCATAATGTTATTTGGATCAAAGACTTTTTTTACCTCTCGTAAGTACTCAATCTCAGTCTCACTGCGGCTATATTGTAAATAAGGCTTTTTAGTCATACCGACGCCATGTTCAGCCGAAACCGAACCACCATACTTTTGCACGGTTTCAAACACGTGTTTGTTGACGATTTGACACTCTGCAAAGAAATCATCTTTACTCATGTTTTCAGGCTTTAAGATATTAAGATGCAAGTTGCCATCGCCAATATGACCGAACCAGCAAACCTCAAAGTCAGGGTAATTGCTGCTGACGATGTGATCAATCTCGGTGATAAACTCAGGGACATAGCTTATCAGTACGGATACATCGTTCTTATAAGGGGTAAATACTGAGATGGTCTCAGAAATGTATTCGCGCAATTTCCACAGCTCTTCAGCCTGTGCCAAGCTTTGGCTCATGACACCATCGACGACCCAACCTTGTTCCATACAATGCTCAAATATCGCCATGGCTTTATCCATGATCGGCTCGTACGGCGCTTCGAACTCTAATAGCGTATAGAACTTGGTGCGCGACTCAAATGGCTCTTGTACTTGACCGTGTGCCATCAATTTATCAATCGCCACATCATCAAAGAACTCAAAAGCGGTCAAATCAATCTCTGCTTGAAAGGCTGATAGCACATTCATGACATCATTAAAGCTGTCCATACCAAGTACCATGACATTTAAGTCTTGCGGCTGACGCTCAAGCTTGATTTGCGCGTGGGTGACAAGCCCAAGTGTGCCTTCGCTACCGATAAATAATTGGCGCAAATCATAACCCGTGGCGTTCTTGACCATACCGCGATTGAGCTGCAAGATATCGCCTTTACCAGTGACCACTGTCAGCCCCATGATCCATTGACGAGTCATGCCGTAGCGTATGACTTTGATGCCGCCTGCATTGGTGCCAATATTGCCACCGACTTGACTTGAGCCAGCTGAGGCAAAGTCGACAGGGTAGTAGAGGTCTTTCGATTCAGCGAATTGCTGCAACTGCTGCGTGATGACGCCTGCTTCGACTTCAACTATTCGATCGGCCGGATAAAACTGTCCGATATGGTTCATCTTATCCATACTGACGACAATCTCGCCATTGGCGGCGACAGCACCAGCAGATAGACCAGTACGACCGCCACTTGGCGTTAACACCACATTGTGCTCATTGGCAAGCAATACGATGGCTTGTACTTGCTCAGTAGTCTTCGGAAAGACGATGGCAGCAGCAGCAGGGGCAAAGTGCTTGGTCCAGTCCTTGCCCCAATACTCTAAGCTCTCAGGGTCGGTTTTGATTTGGCTGGCGTCAAACTGATGAACATCCATCAAAGTGCTCAAAATAGTTTGAACCGCAGCTGTATGGGTTGCAGAGGTGCTTTGGCTAGATAAAGAAGTCATGGTCAAATCTCGGTATAAACGTAAGCGCTATGCCTAAAGGGGATTATTATATCGCTAAATGGATATAAACATAGCCACATAGGTATGTTTATATAGTACGTATTTATATGATTATAAGTGAGCCAGTAAAGCAATGATAGAAAGATGTCATGTTGCGTGCTTACATGGCGATAAATGGCAAAAAATAGTTTAATAAACGTTGAACAGCGTGATTTACTATAGCATAAAAAGTTTTCAGGCTTGATAACCAATAATTCATCTAATCTGCTAACATCGCCGCCCAATTTTGTGTAAGATATCCAGACTGTTTTCGTTTCACCCACCCTATAGTTAAAGCATTGGTAAGTGGTTACGACGTTAACCTCATTTAATGTACTCAGTGTATGGTTTGCGCTTGGTTACTTTGTACCTACTTTAAACGGCTTCGACTACAGATTATCCCTCAGATAATTTTACAAGACAATTATAGGACAGTTCTCATATGGCGTTATCACTACAAAAAGACAAAATCCGGTTTTTATTGCTTGAAGGTCTACATGACAATGCTTTAAAAGTATTGGAAGGGGCTGGTTATCATAATATCGAAAATATCAGTCACGCATTAGATCAAGATGAGCTGATCGAAAAAATTAAAGACGCTCACTTTATCGGTATTCGTTCGCGTACTCAATTGACGCGCGATGTACTTGAGCATGCAAACAAACTTATCGGCATTGGTTGCTTTTGTATTGGTACCAACCAAGTCGATCTAGATGCCGCTCGTGACTTAGGTATTCCCGTCTTTAACGCGCCATACTCAAATACCCGTTCGGTGGCTGAATTGGTATTGGCCGAAGCCATCATGCTATATCGCGGCATTCCTGAAAAGAACGCGACCGTACATCGTGGCGGTTGGGGCAAGTCTGCGACCAACTCACATGAAGTACGTGGTAAGACGATCGGTATCGTCGGTTATGGTTCTATCGGCTCGCAACTGTCTGTCTTGGCAGAAAGCTTTGGTATGAAAGTCATTTATCATGATGCTGTGACCAAATTGCCACTAGGTAATGCGGTACAAGTAGGTAGCTTAGAAGAGCTACTATCAACGGCTGACATCGTGACTTTGCATGTACCTGATGTACCAAGCACCCGCTATATGATGAAAGCTGAGCAGTTCGCCCATATGAAAGACGGCAGCTACTTCATCAATGCCGCTCGTGGTACTTGCGTAGAGATTGATGATTTAGCCGCTGTGCTTGAATCTGGTAAAATACTGGGCGCGGCGATTGACGTGTTCCCGAAAGAGCCAAAATCAGCTGATGAAGAGTTTGAATCTCCACTACGTAAGTTTGATAACGTTATCTTGACGCCGCATATTGGTGGTTCAACGCAAGAAGCGCAGGCCAATATCGGACTTGAAGTCGCTGATAAGTTCGTTAGATACTCTGACCAAGGTGATACGGCAACCGCAGTCAACTTCCCAGAAGTTTCTGTTCCGTTCAAAGAAAACTCACACCGTCTGCTACATATTCATAGAAACGTACCAGGCGTGCTGTCACAGATTAACCGTCTGTTTGCAGAAGCAGGGATTAACATCCTCGCGCAAAGCCTGATGACAGAGGGCGATGTCGGTTATCTAGTGATGGATGTTGATTATAACGATTCAGATGCCGCACTAGATCAACTAAAAGACGTAGAAGAAACGATTCGTGTGCGTATTTTGTTTTAAGTTATAGTGATAACTTATTCATAAAAAAGAGGCTAATAAGCCTCTTTTTTATTTTTAAACTATTATTCAGTAAATGCTTACGATATCATTACTACTCAATTGTTGATTAATTATTCATGGACTACTACAGGAACATATTATGTCAATGGCTTTTGGCTTCTGCACAGCATCTGATGACCAACTAGAAAATATAATTAATGGTAATATCGACCTTCATGAAATGCGTTGGAATACTGACAATCAGTATGAAAATTTCATTCAAGAATCATTCGAGTTTTATTCCATGGAAGTGCTAGAAATTTTGGGAAGTGGTGATTACCCGTTATCCAACTTATTATTTTTAGCAAAGGAAGATAAAGAGTTTTATGAGGCACAGGAAGGTCTTTTATACGATTCTGATGCAGTGACGCAAATTGTATCAGACTTTCAAGAGACAGACTTAAATGAAGTGGTATCAGATATGGGTTATGCAGAAGATCAAGATGTAATTAACCTGTTCCAAAAAGTTCAAAAACTATTTGAGTTCGCAAATGAGAAAGATATTAATGTGATAGGTTTCATAATTTAAAGTAATGTGGCAAGTTTTCTTACAATAAATCTGCCACATTTTTTAATAGACAATATTTACTTGCAATTATTTTTTAGCTTGATTAGCGTCTTCCGCTTGACGACGTGCTTCAATTTTAGCGGCTTTGCGTTTCTCAATCACATCAATCACATCACTACCAATATGCGCTTCGCCACGTTTCTTCGCCAGCTGCATTTGATGCTCGCGCTCACGAAAGCGTGCTTTTTGCTCGTCGGTCGCTTTATCAATGCAGTGTGGGCATGACTCGCCTTTGATGTAAGCAAGGCTTTGCATGTCATCGACAGTAATGGGCATACGGCAGGCGAAGCATTGCTCATAGTTGCCTTTTTCTAAGTTATGATTGACCGACACGCGGTTATCAAAAACGAAGCAATCGCCTTGCCACATAGAGTCGCTGGCTGGGATTTCTTCTAGATACTTCAAGATGCCGCCCTCTAAATGATACACCTCTTCAAAGCCTTGCTCACGCATATAAGCAGTCGACTTCTCACAGCGTATACCACCAGTACAGAACATCGCGACTTTTTTATGTTTGGCTGGATCCATCTCTTTTGCGACGTATTCTGGGAACTCGCGGAACGTTTCGGTATTTGGATTGACGGCATTTTGGAACGTACCGATTTTAACTTCATAATCATTACGGGTGTCGATAAGAATGACGTCAGGGTCTGAGATTAACGCATTCCATTCGCTTGGTTTTACATAGCGTCCAACTGATTGCAATGGATCAATATTCTCTACGCCCATTGTAACGATTTCTTTTTTGAGCTTCACTTTGGTACGATAAAAAGGCTGAGCATCGGTATAAGATTCTTTAAAGGTAAAGCTACCAATCGCTTCGATACTGCGCAGATACTCAAGGACGTTATCGATACCTTGGCGTGTGCCAGAAATCGTACCATTAATGCCTTCATTGGCAATCAATAACGTGCCTTTGACATCATTATCGAGCATATTATTTAAAATTGGCTCGCGGTATTGCTCAAAATCAGCAAAACGCGTGAACTTATATAGAGCGGCAACGACGATGTTATTGGTGACGCTATCGTAGGCTGGGGCTGATTTGTTGTCGGTGACAGTGCTGTTTTGGATATTGCTAGCTGTATTATGGTCTTGAATGGTACTCATTTTTTTCTCCTGCTGGCTAGGTCGCAAACCTAGTGCGTTGGGTTTAAGGTGCTTTTTAAAATTAACGGTTGAAACTAATTGGTAAGATTCATAACACTAGCGCAATTGTGGAATTGGCTAATGGGGGCGTAGTGTAGCAAATTTTGCAGAGTTTTTGAACATAACTCATACCCATAATGTTCGCAATATGAAGATATAGTGTACGAAAAACCTCTCATGGATTGAAATCTCTACAGTTGAAACAAAAAATAGGTAATTGTAGTCATCACAGTTCTTTCACAAAAGTAGCTTGTACTCGCTTCGAAATAAGAATGTAGGGTATCCATATAAGACAAGCGACAAGCGTTCGAACCAGCTCTTTAGTCGTATCAGGATCGAAAATAGGATCATTAGGGAAAATAATTTTAACCGCCATCGCATCGATAATGATGAATACGAGAGTAAACAGTAGAATGCCGATATAGAACTTTGGAAAGACAGCCTTCTTCAAGAAGAATAAGAATCCAACAAATATCCATGTGAGCACTAATGCACCATTAATAGTCATTTCTGCTAATATGATTGGCGCCCACATAGGATGATACGCTTCGGTTCCTGATGAGGTCAATATATCCCAAGAACCATCTTTGAATATTTCAGAATAAAGTGGAAAAATCAGAAAGATGATTCGTAAAGGTGAAGCTACTATCCCAAGAGCGACCAACCACAGCCAACCGCCTATCCCTTCTAACGGTTCTTCGCCTATCCCTTTTAAGTGTTCTGCCACCAAATTCTCCTTTAGTCATTGATTTAAAATTAAGCTGTAACTAGTAAACGTTGTCTCATGATAAGTCAACCTAAGCTGATATTATAGATAATAAAAAACCCAGCAGTTACGCTGGGTCTTTATTGTCTATAATTTTATTAACTGGTTTACTTACTCTGGAACCAAGTATCCGCTTTGCTACGAGCGCTAGCGATATCTGAGCTTGATAAGTTCAATGCCAATTGTCCGATTTTACCGCGTGCTTTATTACGTACTTTTTCATCAAGCATGCCATCACGGGCAGCCAAATCGTACCATTTATAAGCATCGACGAGATTTTTTTGCTTTTCATCGAGCAATGCAAGGGTATAGCTGGCACGGTTATCGCCACGCATAGCGGCTTTTTCTAACCAAACTTTCGCTTGTTGCAAGTTAGGCTGCACACCTTCACCACGCAAATACATGATGGCAAGATTCAACTGAGCAGGGGCAACGCCTTGCTGAGCCGCTTTGGTATACCACTGGATAGCTTGTTGGGTATTCTTTGCAATGCCTTCGCCTTTCTGTAAGCGCTTGGCTAAATAAAACTGAGCGTGATCGTTACCTTGGGCAGCGCGGTTAGACAGTTCACTAACTGGCATTAGCTCAAAACGTGACGTATCAAGTGGCACGTTTGATATTAACTCAGCGTTTGCTAGACCTGCACAAGAAAATAAGGCAGTAAACAACGCAGCTTTTAATAATTTCATAGCAGCTCCAAAATTAGGCAGTTAATAAGCAAAAAAAGTTGCACCGCTAAAAGGGTTTAGACGGCGATAACAATTAGGTGAAATCTTGCGATACCAACTTACCTAATCATTAGCAATATAATTAATCGATGTGTTGTGGCAAATTCCTTTAATCGAACCGATAAACGGTCAGAATCAGGGTGCGATTGACACTATTTTGCTAGCTTAACACCCAAACTTACGAAACTCAAATACTAATTACATGATTTAATGCTTATTCATACCTCATTGTCCTCAATAAAATCATAGAGTTACTTAAGCGTAAGAATAAATTAATAAGTCATTAAGGTTAAAATTTGTATTTATGAGTCGTGCTACCGCTTTGAACCAATGCTAGGGCGTGTCTTCAATTCAATCGATTATCTTCTAAATGGGCAAAAATGATTAAATTTTGCCAAACATCGTCAAATAGCTTAGCAATATCTCGATATTATTTGCGCTACTATCCTTGTTTGACGGCAATTTATCTCACTTTTATCACCATTTTTAAAATGAAGATACGCCCCAAGTAGATAAATCTATTATTCAGGTTTTTGTTTGGTGACACGATAGATAGCGACGTCTGCCAATAGGTTGGGTGCTTGGCGTATCAATGCTTTCATAAGTGGCGTATGACCTTTCTCAGAATCGCTAACGGCAAAGCGGTTGACGATATGAATATCATGCTGCGCACAAAGCTGCTCAAAATCTTTAAACGTACACAGATGAATGTTTGGGGTGTTATACCACTCATAAGGCAATGCCTCTGAGACAGGCATCATGCCTTTAAGCCCTAAATGAATGCGGTTTTGCCAATGAGCAAAATTGGGGAAGGTGATAACGGCTTCGCGGGCAACACGTAGCATGTCAAGCAAGAGCACATCAGGTGATTTGACCGCTTGCAGCGCCCGTGCCATGACGACGGTGTCGAAACTGTTATCAGCGAAACGTGCCAGACCATCATTCAGGTCTTGCTCGATGATAGATAAGCCTTTGGCGATACCATCATTGATTTTTTCTTCGTCAATCTCAAGTCCGTAGCCTGTGACGCCGCGATTTTGTTGTAAATGCGCGAGTAGCTCACCATTGCCGCAGCCCAAGTCGAGTACATGTGAGTGCGGCGCAATCCAGCGCTCAGCCAATTGATGATCCATTCTCATGAGCGTGCTCCTGATTTTTGCTGGCTGCTTTGATTTGTGCTTTGTGCTGGTTGTTTTGATTTGCTGTCGGTGATAAATGGCGCAGTCAAAAATCCTCGGACGGCACCCATATAACGGGGAATATCAAATAAGAAGGAATCATGACCATGCGGCGCATCGACATTGATGTAGCTAACTGGTTTGCCAGTGGCCATCAGTGCATCGACAATCTCTTGTGAGCGCTCCGGTGCAAAGCGCCAATCCGTGGTAAATGAGACCACTAGGTATTGGCATTGCGTATGGGCAAAGGCGGCTTTGAGCGCAGACAGCTCTTGCTGACGATTCTGTTCACTTTCATCTATCGTTGCCACCGTATCTTCTAACGCAGGTTGCGTGCTTTGTTTACTAGATTCCACTGATGTGGCAATCGAGTCCTTAAGCTGTGCTGCTGATTTTGTCGAATCTGTTGCCATGGCTGATGGATAATCACGTGTTGGATCAAAATAATCCAAAGCTTTGGTCATGAGCAAATAAGTATTGGCATCGAAATTTTCGCTAAAGCGCTCACCTTGATAGCGTAAATAGCTCTCCACTTGGAACTCAACATCGTAGCCATACATAAATTTGCCAGACTTTAAATCACGACCAAATTTCGCCTTCATCGCGTCATCGGTTAAGTAGGTGATATGCCCAACCATCCGAGCCAATATTAGCCCGCGACGAGGGTAGGTGCCTGCTTGTAAATAGCGTCCGTCTTTAAAATCAGGGTCAGACAATATTGACTGACGCGCCACCTCATTAAAGGCGATGTTTTGTGCTGAGAGCTTTGGCGTGCTGGCAATGACCACGCAGCGTTTTAACCGATTTGGATAATCGACTGACCATTGCAGCGCCTGCATACCACCCATGGAACCACCAACAATGGCGTGCCAAACTTCAATACCGAGACGATCTGACAGCATCGCTTGGGTTTTTACCCAGTCCTTAATAGTGACGAGCGGAAAGTCAGGACCATAAACTTGCGGTTCATTGCTATCTGGATTAATCGTTGTCGGACCAGTAGAGCCGAAACAGCTGCCGATGTTGTTGACACATACGACATAAAACCGATTGGTATCGATCGCTTTATTAGGGCCAATCATATTGTCCCACCAGCCGGCTTTTTTATCATCAGCACTATGAAAACCGGCTGCGTGATGACTGCCGGATAGGGCGTGGCAAATGAGTACCGCGTTTGATTTGTCGTTATTTAGCGTGCCATAAGTTTCGATGATTAAATCAAACGATGGCAAAGTACGATTACATTCTAACGTCAAGGGCTCAGCGAAATGAAAAATCTGAGGCGTGATAATGCCGACTGAACCGACTGAGTCCACAGGATTAACTAAGCTCGCCGAATGAAGCGTATCTGTCGGGGACTGGTCACTGGTATTATTAGGGCGTGCGTTCAAAGCTACCTCGCAAGACAACAATCATCAATAAAATAAAAAGGGCAAACTGTCGATAGGCAGTGTTGCCAATACTGCTTTGCCGACACTGTTTTCTAAATGTTTTTCTTACAATGTGCTTGCCTATTGTATGGTGATGCGCGTAGGAGTACAACCGTCGAGCGAGTCTTTTGAGCATAGTCTTTTAAGCATGGTTCTTAGGGTCGATGGATGGTAGGTAGAGAAGGGTTAGGGTGAATCAATGATTGATGACTGTCAATAAATAGCAACTAAGTATCAAATTGTATAAGGGTGCTTTTACCATGCGTTATTAATGGATAAAATGCTACACTAACAAAGCATTTAATCAATCATGACTTAATAATCTTTTATCGCATATTCTTCTTTAATTAACCTAATAATAAAATAGTGCTGCTATGAAACCTGAACTGCCTCCCCGTATTGCCGTCCTATTAGTGAACCTAGGTACGCCAGATGAGCCAACAGCGCCAGCTGTCCGTCGTTACTTAAAACAGTTTTTGTCTGACCCCCGTGTCATCGAGATTCCGAAATTCTTGTGGGCGATTATTCTCAATTTGTTTGTATTGCCAAGCCGCCCTAAACGTGTGGCAAAAGCCTATGCCAGTATTTGGGAAGGCGACTCACCGATTCGTAAGATACTAAAGAGCCAAGTGGAGCTATTGGAACCACGGCTTGCAAATAGTGCCGCGCCATTTCGGGTTTCTGTCCATCCGGCGATGAGCTATGGTAATCCTGGTCTACCTGATGTGATGGATACTTTGCGCGGTGAAGGCGTTGATCACTTTGTTATCTTGCCATTATTTCCACAGTATTCTGCTTCCTCTGGTGGTGCTGTTTATGATGCACTGACAAAGTGGACGCTCAAGCAGCGTAATTTGCCGAATTATACTATTGTCAAAGATTACTTTGCGCATCCGCGGTACATTCAAGCATTGGCTGATTCGATTCGCCGCTTTCAAGCAGAGCATGGCAAGCCTGACAAGCTGATGTTTAGCTTCCACGGTATCCCGCAGCCTTATGCTGATAAAGGTGATCCGTATCCTAAGCGTTGTAAATGTACCGCTGCACAAGTGGCTCACGCGCTTGGTCTAAAGGATGACGAATGGATTATCAGTTTTCAATCACGCTTTGGCAAGCAAGAATGGGTCAAGCCCTATACCGACGTGGTATTAGAAGAGTGGGGCAAGTCAGGTGTGCGCTCGGTACAAATCATTAGTCCGGCTTTTTCTGCTGATTGTCTGGAAACGCTAGAAGAGCTGGCCATCGAAAATCGTGAAAACTTTCTTCACGCGGGTGGACAAGAATATCACTATATTCCTGCATTAAACTTGGATGAGGCGCACATTGATTTGCTCGAAGCGCTTAGTGCGCCATTGGTCAAAGGCTGGGCGGGAACGCTAGATGGTTGGGCTTAATTGACTGTATTTGTAAATCATAAAAAATACCGGACATCATGTTCGGTATTTTTTTTGACTAAATAATTTTAATGAGTTTTATTAAAATAGAATAAAGTTGGGATTTTTTGTGACTGATATGTAAGACTATGCCAAATAAACTTTTGTTTCATTGTCATTGTTAGTTTCACGTTTGCTTAACTTTATTTTTGAGGATAAACATGTCCAGCTCTAATTATTCACAACTCTCTGTGTCTCTACAAAAACCTAACGGTCAACCACCGAACTTACCGCCCACTGACGAGTATGGCGGCCTATTACCGCAGTTATTGGTAGAACCTCGAATGTGCCAAGCAGCATGGGGTATAAGTTGGATTACCAAAGCATTTGCAATATTTAAAGATCAATTTTTATTATGGTTAGCTATTGGTGTTGTTTATTTAATCATTGCTATGATTGGTAGTAGCGTACCCGTGATAAATTTCATTTTCCCTTTTCTTTCCTTTGTGTTTGTTGGTGGAATAATAAAAGGTTGTGCCGATCAAGCTATAGGTAACGAGCTGAGGTTTGACCATCTTTTTTCAGCCTTTTATACGCATCTCAAGCCATTAGTTATTTTATTCGTCTTGTATTTAGTGGCTGTTATTGTTGCAATGATACCTATGCTGATTATATTCGGTGGTATGGCTTTGTCTTTAGCTCAAGAGTCAAGTGACGTTGCGATTGCAGGTATGGTATTGGGTGTTTTATTGGTTTTTGTACTACTATTTCCTGTACTTATGGCTATCTGGTTTGCACCTGCTTTAATTGTGCTTCACAACATTGAGCCTGTTCAGGCAATGAAAATGAGTTTTAAAGGGTGTTTAAAAAATATCTTACCATTTTTCGTTTTTTGGTTAATTGCTCCTATAATAATGATATTGATGGTAGTTTTTACACTAGGACTAGGTATGTTAGCACTGCTTCCAATAGGTATGATTACCTACTACACCAGTTACCGAGACGTTTGGACAGATCAGCCATTGTCAGCGCTATAGTTGGTTGCTTAACAGACCCTGATATCAGAAGTAATGTAAGCACAATGAAAAAGCACGCCCGTTATATCGAGCGTGCTTTTTTATCATGAAAGAGCGTGGTTAAAAATCGTCATCATTGCTAAGCTTAGCAGCGTCTCTATCAGCGATATCGACAATATCTGGATAATCGCTGTCATCCAAATTATCATCCACTAATACTTCATCGATTCGCGATTCGTCTATATTTTGATGATGGATAGGGGTTAGCCCTTGAATTGCATCACTTCCGGCTTGCGAGTTGTCAAATCCTGCGCTATTGTCAATCACGTCATCATTATCAATCGTGTGCAACATTGGATCGTCTAAATCCAATTCTTGACGGTTATTATTGAGGTCAGTGTCACCTTCAATATGATCCATTGCTTCTGGTAGCGGGCTTTTTGAATGGTCCATCATGGTTTCCTTATTATCGATAGTTATTATTAATGGATGTAGCTGATTTTATTTATTAAGATTTATTTATTAAAAGCATTATGACTTTATTAAAAATATTGTGACGTGTTATGACGCTTGCTAATAGTAGTAAGGTGTCACAGGATGTTCAAAAAATGTAAGACAAGTACAAGATAGACATAAAAATAGGAAATATACGATGGTATCAAGTAGTAGGTTGTTCGTCACAATATCCTTAATCAGTGCCACAATAGGGTTGACTGCTTGTGAAGGTGTACCTTTTTCTGGTAGCAGCACCCATAGCAGCTTGGATAATGCTGATTTAAAACAGCCGTTAATTATCGATGCCAAACTGCCAAAAGACACGACAGCCATAGACTGCGCACAATTAACGCCGAAGCAAATAGTTAAGGTAAAAGGTCACAGCGTACTCAGTGCAAGCTGTGATTTGACAGCCAAGTCGATACGCTTTGAGTTGAATGATTCGCACAGCTCTCTCGACTGTCAGGGCGCACTACTCAGTACTCGCGCTGATGATGCGTCAACGGCCAGCGCAATTATGATTAAGCCCAAAACAGATAGCGCTATCGAAGATATTACCGTTGCCAATTGTCATGTGGATGGCTATGGTCATGCGCTACATATTCGCCAATATAGCCAGCCCAACCAGCGTTATGCGCGCGGCTTGATAGACCCTGCTGCCAATCGTGCGCTTGCACCAAGCGATATTCGTGTGATTAATGTGAGTAGTCAAAACAGTATCAATAGTGGCATGTTCGTCGGTGATCATGTGCATGGCGTGAGCTTTGATAAAGTACGTATTCAAAACGCAGGCACCGTTGGATTATATCTGGAATTTGGTAGCCGCGATAACGTGATTAAAAATTCGGTGTTTGTCGGTAATGGTTTCCGTACCTTTAAGCCCAATCGTGAGGCGATAGCAGTTGATTCGTCGAGTAATAACCGTATCGAAAACAATCAATTTATCCATAATGGAGCAGGCAGTATTTTGCTGTATCGCAATTGCTTTGAGCATGCCGATGACAGTACGCTGGGTAATCACTTTAAGCGTACCGAATCAAGCCGTGACAACATCATTCGTGGCAATATTTTTAACGACGAGCCAGTCGGGGTTTGGGTCGCATCACGACAGTCGCGCAATCTCAAAGGTTTTGAATGCGGTGCTTATTTGCTTAAGCAAACGCCATTTGCGAGCTATCATTTAGACAGCGCTAAGGACAATGAAATCATCGATAATCGCTTTGAGCAAGTCGAGCAGGGTATTATCGTGGAGGATGATGGCACACTAATAGCTGGCAATAAGTTTGCAGCGAACGTGCGTTTACCTATTTATGTCGGTTCTGAAATTCGGGAAGACAGCGCAGCAGGAGCGATAAAAGGGACGGTTATTCAAAACAATGTTTTCATTGATAAGACCGCTGAGCAAGCCATAAAAATTCGTGAGGCAAGCAAAACGGCCACTCATATTGAGCAGCCGTAAGTGTGGCTTTATATTAAATAAGCGTTATCGGTAAACAACAGTATAACGAATAGGCGATGTTGTTATTAAGCACCAACCTTGGTATTGACCCAGCGGATTACAGAATCTGGCGTGACTTGCGAGACTGCTTGAAAGATTTTTGCTGGCATGCCCACAGAGTAATGCGTACTTTTGAGTTTACGATTGGGACTGGTCGTCAATTTACACAATGTTTTGGCGACATCGTTGACCGTTAGATGGATGCCCAAGCGATCCATACTGGTCACTTCGATATCGGCAGTCATGTCAGATTTGACCCACAGCGGCATCACATCGATCACCTTGATACCCAATTTTTCGTACTCAATATTAAGGCCTTCTGTGAGACCTCGCACAAAAAACTTACTGGCCGCATAAGTCGCAACTTCGGGTTGACCATAGATAGCAGAAGCAGAGGACACATTGATAATTTTGCCGTCTTTGCTATCAGCTAGATAAGGTGCCAGTTTATGACAGCCAATCAAAACACCTTTACAGTTGACGTCAATTAAAGCCAATTGCTCATCTAGATTGGTCGTTGGCAATGCGCCACTGACCAGCACCCCAGCATTATTAATGAGTGCATCAATACCACCGAAATGTTCAATCATTTGCTTGATCGCATTGTCCCACGAATCAGGCTGGTTGACATCCAGCTGACCTGTGATAACACGCTGTTGTTTGACGGCTTTCTTAAAAGATTTGTCTTTAATGGCGCTTTCAAGTGTGGCAGTATTGGTCGCAAATAACCCAATATGATGACCTTTTTCCGCCAGCCTTTTGGCGGTGGCCAAGCCGATACCACGTGATGCGCCTGTAATCAATATATTCATAATAAGTGACTTAATCGTTATTAATCATGAGTAAATCGAGGTCGTATATTAGGATGCTTATCCCTCGGACTTATTATTATAGTCATTCCACTATAATAATATTACTGCGTTAGCCTCGCTTGAAGTATTAAATATACATCTACACTCGGTTGCTTTGTACTGTTTTTAAATTGAACCGACTATAGTATAACAAATTCGTCTAAATGTATTTTGCTAGAGAGTATAACTATTGATGTAGAGCGCATGGTGATTAATATAACGAGTAGTTATCACTGTTAGCAGAGACACTCTGCGTTAGTGTGAAGCCGTTTGACAATGCAGCTCGCTCGTCTCTTCTGCTTGACAGTCGTACTCGTTTAAGTTTAAGCGCCACAAATAAATCAAGGCAATGCCATAAATAGCAGTCTCTGATAGCTCTTCTGTAATGACGCCAAAAGCTTCGGGAATCATAATGGCGTTTTCGCCCATATATTCTAATAATGCCAAGGCAGCGACGCTAAAATACAAAGAAACGGGTACTTTTTTTAATATTGCCCAAAGATAACGCCATGAATAAGCCAATAAACCAACGATCAGCACATAAACGATGGTCAGGATGAGGTCTTCCCACCAGTCATAAGAATGGCTGAACAACACAAAATCAGCGGGAACCAATAAGTCTGGTAGATAATTTAACTCACGGCGTATCACAGCAAAGAATACCAGCACCGCTGCCAACCAAAAAGCTCGAATCTGTTTAAACGTATTTGTGGCAGAGCGCTGTAGTAAACACTGCACGCAACGTAGCAGACAGGCGAATAAAATAATAATGCCAGGGATTTCGATGATGCCATCTGAACTCAAAATAAAAACCTCCTGATTTTTTAAAATAAAAAAAGTGAGCACAAAGGCTCACTTTAGACCGAACATTATCCAATGACATATAACGCAATAAGCCGCTATTATAACGCCAATGTCAGCGCTATAACGTTATTTAATATAACTAATGAGTCATATGTCATTGTTAATACAAGCAAACAAATGCTCTTTGTTGTGCACATTGCTATCGGCTATGTATACCTATGATGATACAACCAATTCAATAGATAGTAGGGTTAAAATAACGCTTCCATCCGTAATAATGCTGACGGGTAATGGTCCTTATCCGCTGTTTTATCATTGTAATAATTTAGCTCTGTTTGTACATAAAGCCACTCTCGCCAGACAGGTTGGCGGTAGCTTATAGCAGGGCCATAGCTGTTTAATGTTGATTTATCACGATCAAAGTAACCGCCAGTAGAGACACCATAAGCCAACTGTTTTTCATTGCCCAAATAGTGCACTTGTCTGAGGTCGCTGCTCCAGTCTGTGCTTTCTTCATTGTCGTGGTTGCGATAACGGATGGCGGTGCGATTATTGATGAACTGGTCAGCATTTGTACCATATTGCAGATTTAGCCCTCCTTTTGCATAGTGCTCACTATCGAGTCCATAACGATAGTAACTATCACTAGTGACAGTCCATTTTTTGCTGTCATACCAGTCTTTATCGACGCCCACTTTTACGTATAAGTCATCGAGCGAGCGAACCCCGACATCGATATCTGTTTTGACCCCTAACTGCTGCTCAACCTCATGACTAAAACGTGACCAACGAAGGGCGATAGAACCATTGTCTTCTCGCGTTTTTCTTCTGTTGACGAGTCCATCTTGGTTACTGGTACTTGCTTGGTAAGTATCGCCCGTCACATTCTGTTTTAAGAAAGTATCTTCATCCAAATCCTCATCACCGATAATCAGACTCAATCTTTTTTCTAATACTGGCAATCGTAAGCGGCCGCGAATCCTAGGTTCAACGCTCACGTCACTGCCTGATTGTGGATCGATGACCCAGCGGGTATCTAGTACAACTCGTAAACTGGCTTTGGCGGGTTTTTTTGGATCCGGTTCGCCGAACCAACCGTCCATTTTGTGTGCCCATTCATGCAGCTGCTCTTGGACCTCTTCACGGCGTTCGTCCGTCCAATTTTGTGCTCCTTGTACTGATGGAGCAGACTGCTCGGTAGATGTTTCGGTAGGTTGAGGTAGATAGCCAAATTGATTGAGGTTTTCATCTCGATTAGAGTTAGCATCATGAGATAACGAAGCCGTGTCAGATTTTAGCGGTTCGACTTTCGGTTCTGTGGTGGGCGTAGTATCCGCCCATACCTGCGTGCATAAACTTAAGCTGGCAAGTGTGTAAAGGGTAATGGTGTTGAGATTTGCTGGTTTAATCATGGAGAGCTTCAATTACTTTGGGTAGCTAAAAAGGACAAACAAAAGTATTATGCCATAGGTCGTTAGGCATAAGAAGGTCGTGATGTGAGATGCTTTAAATCTGCTAATAAGAAAAAGGCTAGACATTGTGCCTAGCCTTTTTCAATCTCATTTATTCATAATTAGGAATGCTTCAATGCGCCTTATCCCAATTTTCGCCAGCACCTGTCTCAACCAATAATGGCACTGCAAAGTCGACGTTCCAGCCTTGTTCAACGGCAGTGGTCATTAAGACGTCTTGCATCGCAGTAGTAATGAGTTGGCTAATCTCATCTACCTTGTCACTATCCACTTCAAACACCAGTTCATCATGGACTTGTAGCAGCATTTTGGCTTGCGCTTTTGGCAGTACTTTATCGACGGCAATCATAGCCAGCTTAATCAAATCAGCCGCTGAGCCTTGTAGTGGGGCGTTGATAGCTGCACGTTCAGCGCCTTGCTTGACCATGCGGTTGCTGTGAGTAATATCAGGCGTGTAGAGCTTACGACCCAATATCGTCTTGACATAGCCTTGCTCGTGAGCACTGGCACGGGTATTGATCATATAGTTTTTGACACCAGGATAGCGATCAAAATACATATCGATATAGTCTTGCGCCTCATTGCGGCTCATTTGTAACTGCTTAGCCAGTCCAAAAGCGCTCATACCGTATAGTAGACCAAAATTAATGGCTTTGGCATTACGGCGCTCGGTCGAGGTTACGTCGGCAACATCCTTGCCAAGTACTTCAGCGGCAGTCGCAGCGTGAATATCTAACCCTTCATTAAAGGCGTCAGTTAAGTTTTTATCGCCTGAGAAATGTGCCATGAGACGCAATTCAATTTGTGAATAATCCGCCGCCAAAATAACGCGACCTTCTGGGGCGATAAAGGCCTGACGAATCAAGCGCCCAGTCGCGGTACGAATCGGAATATTTTGTAAATTGGGATCAGTCGAAGACAAACGCCCAGTACTGGTCAATGCTTGATGATAGCTGGTATGTACGCGATCAGTTTTGCTATCTGCGACATTATCAAGCGCATCGGTATAAGTGCTTTTGAGCTTAGATAGACCGCGATACTCTAAGGTAATATCGACCAATGGGTGATCGATTTTTGACAAGACCGCTTCACCAGTAGAGTATTGACCTGATTTGGTCTTTTTGCCACCTGGTACGCCGAGTTTTTCAAATAGCATCTCACCGAGCTGCTTAGGTGAGCCGAGGTTAAACTCTTCTCCTGCCAATTCATAAGCGCGTTTTTCAAGGGCAATAATTTCTTCATCGAAGCGCTTTGATAGCTCATTTAAAAATGGGCGTTTGATTAAAATTCCGTTTGCTTCCATTTGACAAAGTATTTCGGCGGTTGGTATTTCTAGCTCGTGTAGCAATTTGGCATTATTGGCATCGTTCGCCAGCTCAACGCTGAACACCTCAAATAGCTGATAAGTAATGTCAGCATCTTCACAAGCATAGTCGCTAGCGATATCGATGGCGACTTGATCAAAGGTGACTTGCTTAGCGCCTTTACCAGCGACGTCTTCATAGCTGATGGTTTGCGTTTGTAGATAATGGCGTGCCAAATCATCCATGCCATGACGAGTGATAGCGGCATTAATTACATAGCTGGCAAGCATGGTATCCATCGCCCAATTATTGGGACGAGCATGAATGCTACCCAATAAATCGATATCATAATGGCTGAGAATATGCGCATCGTATTTTAAATGCTGACCGATTTTACCGATATTTGGGTTTTCTAAAATAGGTTTTAGACGTGTTAAAACGCTATCGCGGTCGAGCTGTTTAGCCGTCAGCTCGTCACCCTCTAGCGCATGTGTCAGTGGTATATAATAGGCTTCATGCGCTTGTACCGCAAAAGACAAACCGACGATTTGTGCTTGACGCCAATGGACGCTAGTGGTTTCGGTATCAATGACAAAGTGCGGCGCAGACTCTAATAATTCAATCAAACTGTCAAACGCATGCTCATCTAAAACGGTGTGCCACGCTCTATCATGCTGTTTGCCGTTTTGGACATTCTCAATACTGCTTGATTGTATCGACTTAGCGATTTGTGCTTGTGATTCAGCATCTGCTTGGCTACTTGCAACACTTTGTACGCCGTTCCCATTAGCATTGGCTGGATGGTTTGGGTGGTCAAGAGAAGCAAGCTCATTTCTAAATTCAAGCTCGCTATACAGCTCGCGCAGTTCATCTATATGGGCACAAGGATTGGTATCGATCTTCAAATCATTCCAGTCTTGACCGATGTCTAAGTCTGTGACGATAGTGGCCAGTTTGGCATTGAATGGAATTTCCTCTGCATGCTCAATTAAGCCTTTAGCGCCGCGTCCTTTAATAAAGCCAATATGCTTTAACATATTGTCGATATCACCATACTCAACGAGTAAGTCTTTCGCCGTCTTTTTACCGATACCCGGCACGCCTTTAATACCGTCAGAGGCATCACCCATCAAGGTCAAAAAATCAATCATTTGGTTTGGATTAATACCGAATTTTTCGATGACCGCTTGGGTGTCTGTCACTTTTCCCGTAAAGCTGTCTTCCAATATGACGCAGTCATTGACCAGTTGCATCATGTCTTTATCGCCAGTGGAGATGACCACATGATGACCTTGCTCAACCGCACGGTGCGCCAGTGTGCCGATAATGTCATCCGCTTCTGCACCTTCGATGCGTAACAGTGGAATGCCCAAAGCGGTTACCAAGCGATGGATATAAGGAATTTGCTCCACCAGCTCTATGTCGATGGGTGGACGAGCCGCCTTATAGTCAGCAGACATATGATGACGAAAAGTGGGTGACTTGGTATCAAAACAGACCGCCATGTGAGTAGGATGATATCGACGCATCAATTTTAACAGCGCATTGAGCGTGCCACGGATGGCATTCGTTATTAGCCCCTGCGAGTTTTGCATAGTCTTTGGCAAGGCGTGATACGTGCGAAACAGATAATAAGAGCCATCAACCAAAATAAAAGGTGGCTGATTTTTGTCCACGTGACTGGTGTCCATAGTCGCTACGTTGGGCATGGTATCAAAATTCGGTAAGGCTTTAGGGTCAAGCGCTTGATGCGAGTTGTGGTTATTGTCTGCGGAGGATTCGGTCATATGGTCAGTCATAAAGGTCACTTATTATTAGGTATCAGATAGAGTAAATATCAGATAAAACGATGCTTCCATTATAACGATAAAATCAGACCTTGCCGAACTTCTCGATAGTTATGATATTTCTACTGCTGACAGCCGCTCATAAAAAAAGAACCCAGTATTCACTGAGTTCTCTTATAGATAAAGCCGACATTGTTATTATTAAAAATCTATCTCACTTCTGAAGTCACTTCACTATCGATATTACCGTGAGTCGCTTTAGAATATGGGCAAACTTTATTGGCTTTTTCGACCAACTTTTGGAACTCATCCGCTGATAGCTCTGTGTTTTCAGCAGTGACATGAATTTTCACGGCTAATTGAAAATCTAAGCCTTCACCTTTCATTAAATCTACGGATACTTCAGTGGTAGAGTCAAACTTTGCTTTTTCTGCCCCTTTGACCGCAGCAAGTGCGCCATCAAAGCAAGCTGCATAGCCCATCGCAAATAACTGTTCTGGATTATTACCGTCTTTACTGGAACCCGGCGCGACCATATTAATCGTCAAATCACTGTCTTGCAGACTGGCATTACCTGTACGACCGCCAGTAACTGTTGCTTTGGTGGAATATAGTGTTTTCATAACATATCCTTTGTTGTGAGTTTTTATGTTTAAGCATTAAATTTTGATAGGGGATTCAGCATAACAAACCAGTGCATGAGCAATATAGGTCAGTCGTAAGTATATACTGTGGATTTGTAAGTGAACTGTTAGTAGAATCTTTAGCTGCATTTAACTATCGCAGGAAAAGCTTAATCGCTATAAGTAACAGAAGTATTAATGTAATATAGGAATATAGCTGTAAAAAATAAAGTTATCAAAATAGATGATAAAAAATCTAACCAATAAAGGTCTTATTCGATGAATAAATCAATGGTGTTACCTATTGCACTTTCTTTGCTGACATTTACTCTTGCTGGCTGCGGCGGGGAGGATGATGGTATTTATGGTTCGGGTAATAATAAGATTACGCTGACCAGCTTTGACAATAGCTATGATAAGCAAGCGAAAGATAGCGCCATTGCACGCATCGATGAGACCTACCGTACTGGTGAGCGTGAAATCAAGATAAAAAATATCGTTAATAATTATAGTAATCAAGGTTTGAATACTTTGGACAGAACGGTATTGGCAGACAACTTCGAAGGGCGACTGGATAATAAAAATATTGAAGTTGATAACCGCACTGTCAAACGTCCTATCTATGAAAAAGACAGTAATAACAAGCTAGACTATGAAACCAATTATAAGATGCTTAACTTATCAGGCTTGCAGGCAAACAGTTATAGCGCTGGTACAAACATAAATAACAGTCGCGGTATTCTCACGGACTTAAATAATTATCCTAAGATTCAAGCCAATGCAGAGTTTCCGATAGGCTCTGTTTGCTATATTCCAGTAGTCGAGAGCGAACGCTCGTTTTTAGCCTTTAACGACAAAAACAAGACGGGATATACATCGCTCGATAAGTGGATCGATGCAGCTGAAGACCGCTTTAGCGATGATAGAGGCTACAGAACCTCTGAGTTTGGTGTAGGCATCGGCAATAAGCAAAAAGCGGCACAAGTGACGTTCTTAGAATACCGAAATCAGCCTGCTTATCAGTACAATGGGGTCGAATATAACGATGGCACGAATGATAAAAATGCTATTTATGAAGCAAATTATGTTGCCGAAGGTGTGATAAATCCGAATACCAACAGTATTCGCGGTGTGGTGGATTGTACGATAGTCAATGAAGTCGCAGGAGATTTCTTGGCCGCACAAATCAAACGCTACTATTAATCATAAAAACGCATCATGTTAAAAAACTGACCAACACTCTCTATTTGACTATCTAGGGAGTGTTTTTTTATGCGCTAATTCTGCACCTTGACGCTAAATCCGCTACAATACGCTCATTATTTATTCTATTTAGTTAGATTACTGTCTAAAAGACAGCCTTTTTGAAGTTAAGGTTGAAGCCAAAAATTATGAGCGTAGATCCAAAGAAATTAAACAAAGAAGTGGCTAAACGCCGTACTTTCGCCATTATCTCGCATCCCGATGCAGGTAAGACCACCATGACTGAAAAGTTACTGTTATGGGGTCAGGCAATTCAGGTAGTAGGCGAGGTCAAAGGCCGCAAAACTGATCGACATGCGACATCAGACTGGATGAGTATGGAGCAAGAGCGTGGTATCTCGATCACCACTTCTGTCATGCAGTTTCCTTATCAAGACCATGTGGTCAATCTATTGGATACACCGGGTCACGCCGATTTTAGTGAAGATACCTATCGTACCTTGACCGCTGTGGATAGCGCGCTGATGATGGTCGATGGGGCTAAAGGCGTCGAAGAGAGAACCATCAAGCTGATGGAAGTCTGCCGCATGCGCGACACGCCAATCATCTCATTTGTCAACAAGCTGGATCGTCAAATTCGTGAGCCGCTTGAGCTGCTTAGTGAGATTGAGGCAGTGTTAAAAATTAAATGTATTCCAGTGACTTGGCCTATCGGTATGGGACAAGATTTCGTTGGTGTCTACCATCTGACTGAGAACAAGACTTACCTTTATGAAAAAGGTAATGGCGGCAAGATGACAGTCTCTGAGACCCGCGCGGGCTATGATTATCCAGATATCCGTGAGCGTTTGGGTCAATTGATGTTTGATGCTTTCGAAGAGTCACTTGAGCTGGTACAAATGGCGTTAGAAGAATTTAGCGTTGAGGCGTTCTTAGCGGGCGAGATGACGCCAGTATTGTTCGGTACAGCATTGGGCAACTTTGGCGTAAACATGGTACTTGACACCTTGATCAAATATGCACCGCCACCCAAGTCGCATCCGACCAATGAGCGTGAAGTAGCGGCAACAGAGACGGATTTTAGTGGTTTTGTCTTTAAAATTCAGGCCAACATGGACCCACGCCATCGTGATCGCATTGCATTTTTACGCGTGTGTTCAGGCAAGTATGAAAAAGGCATGAAGCTAAAGCATGTGCGTTTGGGTAAAGACGTACGCATTGCCGATGCACTGACCTTTTTGGCAGGGGATCGCGAAGCGTTAGAAGAAGCGTATCCGGGTGATATCATCGGTTTGCATAATCACGGCACCATCTCTATCGGTGACAGTTTTACCGAAGGCGAGGAGCTGAACTTTACGGGTATTCCACATTTTGCGCCTGAATTGTTCCGCCGTGTCATTCTAAAAGATCCGCTCAAATCGAAAGCCTTGCAAAAAGGGCTACAGCAGCTAAGCGAAGAGGGCGCGACACAGGTCTTTATGCCGCAGATTAACAACGATTTAATCTTGGGTGCGGTTGGTGTACTACAGTTTGAAGTGGTCGCGCATCGTCTCAAAGAAGAGTACAAAGTACAGTGTATCTTTGAGCCAGTATCGATTGCCACCGTACGCTGGATTCATTGTGATGATGAAGTGGCATTGGCGAAATTCAAACGCAAAGCTCATGACCAGTTGTCGCTGGATGGCGGTGGTTATTTAACGTATCTTGCCCCATCACGGGTCAACTTGCAGCTGATGCAAGATCGCTATCCAGAAGTCACTTTTAGTAATACTCGTGAGCATTAAAATCCATCATTTTACGAGTTAGTTCATCTTTTAAGACACGCCAGCCGTGTCTTTTTTATTAGCTTAGATTTAGGCATTAAACGAGAGAGGGTAGGTAGCTATTCGTTAGCAGGAGATAGCAAAACCCTAAAAACACAAACAGTGTTCCTACAATACATCGTCATTGTTACGGTAGAATATCAAGTAACATCTTATGTTTATAAAAGAGGATATATGAACGCTGCGAATCAAATTGATATCAATCAGCCAACAATGAATTCGCATTTATTGATGACAGCAAGTCGTAGTCGTCTGCTGAGACTGCTTGCCGGCAGTTTACTGCTAGGTAGCATCGCGATGCCTGCAAATGCAGGTAATCTCATCAGTAGCACGGATTATCTACAATATGAGCTGCCTAAAAAAGTGCAAGCACAGTGTATTGAGCGCGATAATTGTCCAGAAATTGACATCAAATATCTGAAGACCAATCACGGTTGGATCAATGATATCGCCAATGCGCGTATTAATAATTTAGTCGTCAATAGTAAACCGACCGAATCTGCGCCTATCAAAACGAAAGTCAATCAAACAATGGTGAAAGCCGCCATTGATGACTTTGCCAGCTCACAGTTTGTAGACATGCCAGAGGGCAGTTCATGGGCTTATAGACTAATGGTAACGCCTGAGTATTTAGGTCATGTCAGTGATTTTGAACTGTTTGAAATCAATACTTATGTATTTACGGGCGGTGCTCATGGCATGCCTTATAGCGAGTATTTGATATTCGACCAGACCACTAAAGCACAGATAAAGCTAGCGGATATATTAAAGAACGGTCAAGAAAAACGTTTTGAGGCATTGGCCTATGATGCTTATAAAGTATGGGTAAAATCCGTTAGTGATGACGTCAATAGCTATGAAGAGAGCTGGCCATTTACCTTAAGCGATAATATCACCTTGACTGATAAGGGCGTCGATATTCGTTATCAGCATTATTCTATCGGCCCTTATGCTTATGGTATGCCCGTACTTAGTATCCCGTACAGTAAGCTCGACGGTGTCATAAAGCCGCACTTTATACCTAAATAGTTCGGATAGTCATTGCATAACTTATTATGGTTTATATTAAAAAAATCGTAAAATCTCTTAAAAAATTGGCAATGATTTATCTAAAACCATTTGAAATTTAATAAAAGAATAAGGAGTTACCGCATGACGAACAATACAGATAGTATGAAGGCGACAGTCGACACAGAGACTTGGCAACTTAATGCATTAACAGAAGCGCTTGGTGACCTCACGTTGACGGTCAATGACAGCCTATCTGTTGGTCGTGGCAGCGACAATGACGTGGTACTTGGTAGCAAGCAAGTATCGCGTAATCATGCGGTGTTAAGCATCTTAGATGGTCGATTGTATGTCAAAGATTTAGACTCATCGAACGGTACATTTATCAACGAGCAGCGTATCGAAGGTAATACATCGAGCCTTTTACAGGTAGATGATACCATTGGATTTGCCAGTTTCAGCTTTCAGGTGAACGCGCCACTTGCTGCTACAGATACTGATGTATTAGCGCCCGTAGCAGTAGAGGAGTCAGTGGCTGAGACTGAGACAGTGGTTGCTGAAACGACTGCCGAAATACAGGCTGTCGAAGACTCGACGGTGAGTGAACCTGTTGTGCATGAATCAGTAGCAAAAGAGCCGATTGTTAAGCAAACGGGCGTCGAAGCTATACTGCCTGTGACAGCTGATGTGAAGGCAGTACCTGTTGATACAGCCTCGGATAGAGTAGCAGACTCAGTAGGGGTAGCTGAGACCAGTGTTAATGAAACAGTTGAACCAGTCTTACAGGAGCCGATTCAGGAGCCGATTGTGAAACAAACGGGTATCGATGAAGTCTTAACGGCTATAGATAATACCGTGTCCGATACAACTGACGCGGCACCAGTCGCTGCTGCAACTGTAGCAGATGCACAACCTGCTGTAAGTCAGCCAGAAGCCGTCACAGCGACAGAGGCGGCACCGACAGCACCTGCTCATGATACGTTATTAGTAGAGCAGTCAGCTGTACATGAAAAGCCAGCAGTTGAATCAGAGCATGACAAAACGACTAAAACTGCTCTACAAGAAGAAGCAGATCCCGATATTCTACGAGCTAAGCAGGCGGCAACCGCACAATTTTCTGGCACTGCCAATCTAGGTCAATCTCGTGATCTTGGGACAGAAGGTAATAATGCGATGGATCAGGCTATCAGTAATTCAGCCAATGCAGGACAGGCAGAGAAAAAACCAAGCGGTGGTTGGTTTATTTGGGTGTTTATTGCCATCATCATTATTGCGTTAGCATTGTGGTTATTTAACATGGGTGGTGCGTAACCAAGTATTGACCAGTGCGTTTGAGATGCTCTAATCCAATCGAGCTTTGGTATAATTATTAGCCAATTTTTAGCTACTATCGGCTAATAGTCCAGTAACTCTCATGAATATGCCACTTTAATAGCGTCAACATTCAATAGAGTGTTGACGCTATATTTTATTTAACAGTCTGCTGTTTTATCTTTTGCCAATATTTTGTTAAGAGAGCATTATTATGATGAACTTTGAAGAATATCAAGCTTTTAAAGACCGTGGCTTTAGTCATGCCCCACTGATAAAAAAACGTCTAATGGACGCACAGACACCAGTATCTGTATTTTCTAAAGTACGTGATTTAAGCGGCTCTGCATATTTATTTGAGTCTGTCGTAGGCGGGGAGCGTTGGGCACGATATTCGATGATTGGTTTAGGTAGTGATCTCATTTTGCAGTATGCCGATGGTAATATGACCGTCAAAAAAAATGACCATACCGATGTCGATGCAGTCGCTGACCCGTTTGACTATATTCGTCAGCTAATGGCGCAGTATAAGATGCCAACGGTAGAAGATGTCGCTGCGTTACCGAGCTTTAGCGGTGGGTTAGTAGGTTACTTTGGTTATGATATGGTGCGGGTCATTGAGCCGAGTGTGGGCTTGTCCGATGCACCCAACCCCATGACCATGCCAGATATGTGGCTGATGTTATCAATGAACGTCATCGTCTTTGATACTCTAGAAAACACGCTGTCAATTATTGTCTATGCTGATTGCAATAATGAGGATGGTTACAGTAATGCCATTCGTGAACTAGAAAAAATAGAAGACAAACTGGCAGAAATGCCAAATTTGACTGCACCAGTGATGCCGACACCAAAGTTTGTCTCACAAACAGGTGCAGATAAATACTGCAACGACGTCAATAAAATAAAAGACTACATCCTAGCAGGGGATGTCATGCAAGTGGTTCCTGCTCAGCGCCTGACTGCTGATTATAAGGGCAATTCACTTGCTGTATACAGAGCACTGCGGTTTTTGAATCCTTCGCCTTATTTATTCCTTGTACATGGTTACACCCTCGATGATCACAAGCGTTTTGATATCATCGGTGCATCGCCTGAGATATTATCGCGTATCGAAAATGGCAAGGTAACCGTACGCCCGCTAGCAGGCACACGTAAGCGTGGACGTAATGAAGCAGAGGACTTAGCGCTTGAGAAAGAGCTACTAGGTGATAAAAAAGAAATTGCTGAGCATCTGATGCTAATTGATTTAGGACGCAATGATATTGGCCGTGTTTGTGAGTATGGCAGCGTCAAAGTCACCGAAAAGATGTTTATAGAGCGTTATTCACAAGTGATGCATATTGCTTCTAACGTTGAAGGGACAATGTTGTCTGATAAGGATGCCCTCGATGTCTTTTGCGCAACCTTTCCCGCAGGTACGTTGTCAGGGGCGCCCAAAATACGTGCCATGCAAATTATAGATGAGATAGAGCCAGTACGCCGTACCGTATTTGGTGGCGCGGTAGGTTATTTAGGCTGGCATGGTAATATGGATACCGCCATTGCCATTCGTACTGCGGTAATGCGCCGCGGCAAAATTCATATCCAAGCGGGCGCTGGGGTGGTCGCTGACTCTATCCCAGAAGCAGAGTGGGAAGAGACCAATAAAAAAGCATTGGCGTTGGTCAAAGCGGTAAAAATGGCGTGTAATGGTTTACGGATTCGCTAGGGACTCCAGTCATAAAAACACAGTACGCGGTTATTGTGGAAAAACAGCCTATTTTTTATTTAAAAAAACATCATTACAATCAATTAGTTATATTTTTTTATTGAAATAATCATAAAAAAGGCAAAAAAGGGCTTGCGTCTTTCAAAAAATTTGATAGAATAGCCACCACTTTAAGAGAACAAGCCGACTTAGCTCAGTTGGTAGAGCAACTGACTTGTAATCAGTAGGTCGCCAGTTCGATCCCGGCAGTCGGCACCATCTCTCTTAAAGTAGCTTTTTATGAATCTGTCTTAAGCTAAAGTCATTTTTGTTTAAAGCAAACTAAGGTGGGATTGGGGAGCGGTCAAACCCAACAGACTGTAAATCTGTCGCGAAAGCTTCGAAGGTTCGAATCCTTCTCCCACCACCATATTTTTTAAGTTTGTCATAGCGCCAAGCATACTCTTTATACTTAATGACTCTCGATTAGAGTCTTCTTGAATAAGAGTAATTGCGGGTGTGGTATAATGGTAACACCTTAGCCTTCCAAGCTAATGACGCGGGTTCGATTCCCGCCACCCGCTCCATATATACAACATCGCAAAGATTATCAATAAATCATCACGACAGTCAGTTTTAGTATTGCTGTATCGTGATATTTTTTTTAGTAAATCCATAAGTTATTTTTTGTGGTTATTAAAAACATGCTCATATAGCTCAGCGGTAGAGCACTCCCTTGGTAAGGGAGAGGTCTTGAGTTCAATTCTCAATATGAGCTCCATTTATTGTTTAAACCTCTTGTGTTTGCTTTGCCATCTTTAAACAGTTTGTGTCGATATCGAAATTACAAAATATTGAAAATTATAAATTACAGTGTAGCAAATAATATTTAAGGGTGACACTGAGGTGTTGCCTTTTAGTGCTGTCAATTTATTAAGTTATCAATACATGAGTAATTATATAAAAGTATCTAAGATGAAATTATTTAAGATAAAATTATCTAAGATAAAAGCATCTAAGATAAAAGTATCTAGGTTCGGCAGGCTCCAATATTATTAATGATTTACACTAAGATAAAGTAGTGCAACAGCGACGATGTATAATATATTGTAATGTTGACTAGATTAAAAAATACGTATAATGCTTAAACCTATGTGTGCAGCATTGAAATGCATGATCTGAGCACATATATACAGTCGTAAAGTGATCAAACAGTTTTAGTAGATAAGCCATAGCGTCAACGGTTTGATGGTTCTATATGCATCATGAACCGTCAAACAGCTATTCACCGATCTTTGATTGATAAAGATTCACCAAAAAAAGAGGAAATACCCATGGCAAAGGCCAAGTTTGAACGCGTAAAGCCAC
>NZ_JABASQ010000030.1 GCF_016107535.1 Psychrobacter cibarius
GCTGCGTAATCAAAATCTCCCAAGTTTAGTTATACGGATTTGACAGCAGGGGTCATGACCTTACTTGATACTTTAAACTTAACCTACCCTATCGTCCAAGCACCCATGGCAGGCGCAACCACCCCTGAGCTGGCAGCGACGGTGAGTAACTTTGGTGGATTGGGTTCATTGGGATCGGGCATGACGCCGCCAGAGGTTTTGCATAGCCATATTGACACCATTAAATCTCTCACCGATCGCCCTTTTATGATTAATCTGATGGTGTTGTCTGAGCATGAATCGAGTACCTTTGATACCGAAATCCCTGCTTGGCTAAGTCATTACTATCAAGAAAACAATATAGAGTTTGCACTACCTGAACGCCCTGCGCTAAGCTTTGCGGATCAACTACAAGTGCTCTATGACAATCCCGTTCCTGTCGCCAGTTTTACCTTTGGCATTATTAGCGCCGAGCAAGTTCAGCATCTGCAAGGTCTAGGCACGCGCGTCATCGGGACGGCAAATCATCCATTAGAAGCGAAAGCATGGAGCGATATTGGTGCTGATGCGGTATGTGTACAAGGGGTCGAAGCGGGTGGACATCGCGGTGGCTGGCTCGCGCAAAGTGAAAACGATCCATTGGGATTATTGACGCTGATTAGTCAAACGCGCGCGTGTACCGATATTCCGTTAATTGCAGCAGGTGGCATCATGACTGGGCAAGATATCAAAGCGGTACAAACGGCTGGCGCTGAGCTGGCGCAAATCGGAACGGCATTTTTGACCACAGATAAATGCGGCATTAATGACATTTATAAGCAAGCGCTACTCGACGCTAGTGAAAATAAGCGCAGTGCTGAGACACGCTTAACGAGACTGTTTTCAGGTAAACAAGCTCGTGGTTTATTAAATGATTATTTGCGTGATTTTGCCCGCTTTGAAAGCGCGCATGAGCTACCACCCTATCCACAATTAAATGCGATGACCAAATTTTTGCGTGGTCATGCGACCAATAATCTTGATCCAGAATATCAGTCTTTATGGGCAGGACAAGGCGTCGCTTTGGTCAGACAAGAGCGCACGCTTGAGTTACTAGAACGCTTGGTCAAAACGTCATAGGCTTAAATACTTTTATAAGTCCGCGCTACTCTAATAAAAAATCCACCGCTGCCGCTGCATGAATCAAAGTGGTATCAAATACTGGAATTGGGCTATCTGCTTGTTTAATGAGCAGTCCAATTTCTGTACAGCCTAAGATAACGCCCTCTGCGCCTTGATCTGCTAAATCTTTAATCACCTACTGATAATACTGACACGAGCTGTCTTTAAATTGACCGACGCACAGCTCTTTTTTGATAATTCGATGTACCTCTGCTCGTGCATCACTCTCTGGTATCAACACTTGAAGCCCTGCATCCACCAAACGCTGCCTATAAAAATCTTCCGTCATCGTAAACTCAGTGCCCAGTAAAGCAATTTTAGACAGATTCTGTTTTTTGATGGCGGCAATAGTGGCATCAGCGATATGTATAACAGGTAAATGCGTCGCGGCTTGTACATCATCGAGTAATTTATGCATTGTATTAGAGGCGATCATGAGCCCTTGTACGCCAGCGGCTTGCAAACGCTGAGCACTGCTGGCCATGATTACACCCAGCGCTGCCCATTCATCTTGCTCTTGGTGCTTATTGATCAACGCAAAGTCTACGCTATGTATGAATAAATCTGCTGAATGTAATCCACCTAGCTTATCCTTGACACCCTCATTTATCAGCCGATAATAGCTTTCGCTACTCTCCCAACTCATACCACCGATGATGCCTAATGTTCGCTGCTTGTGCACAGTCATTTTATTGCCTTATTTGTGGGTTGTAATCGATTTTATCGTAGCAAAATTAATCATCTTTAGTTTGTTATTTTTTGGGAATTTTATTTTTATGCATGAGACAACAGTCATTAAAATATAACGAATGTCGCCATTGATAATAACGATTTTATCCACTTATCAACATACGATATCATGGTTGGTAATGACGACTCATGACGCTACGCAACATCGTTCATCGTTCATCAAACGCCACCATCACCATGTAGGACACCTCCACACTATGGCAAAATTCCCTACCATTAGAATACGCACACGGCGCAAGTACTACCGGCTTATTTTTACCTTTTTAATGGCACTGCTAATGTCCACGATTATCTCAACTGCATTGCTGCTGATCAATGTAGGATTCGTCGATGGGTTCTTTATCACGCTGTTTCACTCATGGAAATATGCCTTTATAGTCGCGTGGCCGAGCGCTTATATTTGCGCCTATCTCATCCAAGAGCATTTGCTCAGTCGTATTGAGTTTTATTGAACCAGCTAGAAGTCAAAGTATGAGAATGCCATGATGAAGCATTGCTGTGAGTTGATGGTAAATCATCATGCCGCTATGAATTAAGAAATCTTTGGCTGTATACACAGCCTTGCTGAAGGTATTTTATGCGAAGATAAAAGGGTATTTTTTGATTGGATACTAGGCACGTTGAGTCATCTTGTGATAAGTGACTGGATCTGGATAAGAGGCTTTAATGATCTTCCTAATTACTCCCGTAATAAGTCAATCTCCAAGCCCACCATCGTGGTCAGCTAACAATATTACTTAATCAAATGACTATCGATATCGGTGAGATTGATTGATGCTAACTGCTGACGTTTAAAACCAATGAGTAAAAGTATTAGATTGTATTAAGAGCATTTGAATAAGTCCGCATGCTTTTAATACAGTCATTACTCATAAACCAAAAACCACTTTTAGGCCACCTCGACCTTGTTCTTTAAACAAGCCACTCGGTGATTTATGGTGCCTTCTAACACGGGCTTAATCTGTGCGCACTCTTCATCAGCTAGTGGACAACGGGTGCGAAAAACGCAACCTGACGGCGGATTGATTGGACTGGGTAAATCACCCTCTAATAACTGAATGACCTTGTTACGTTCAGCAATAGGGTCAGGTAGCGGTACAGCTGACATCAGTGCTTTGGTATAGGGATGAGTCGGATTACCATATACGGCTTTGTTCAAACCCAGTTCGGCGGCGTTGCCTAAATACATGACCAATACCCGATCAGCAATGTGCTTAATCACAGAGAGATCATGGGCAATGAAGATAAGCGCTAACCCCATCTCTTCTTGCACATCTTGCAATAAATTAATGACCTGCGCCTGAATCGAGACATCAAGGGCGGAGACTGGCTCATCACAGATAATGATTTTGGGCTTTAATATCAGTGCTCGAGCAATGCCTATTCGCTGGCACTGACCACCTGAAAACTCATGCGGATATCGGTTAATTTGATTAGACAGTAGCCCCACCTTTTTCATGATGGCGCGTACCTCGTTTTGCACCTCAGGCTTCTTCATTTCAGGATAATAAGTGCGAAGAGGCTCGGCGATAATATCCCCTACAGTCATGCGCGGGTTAAGTGATGCCAGCGGATCTTGAAAGATCATCTGAATATCTTTTCGCTTTAATCTCATGGTCTTTTTGGACGCACCCACCATCTCTTCATCACAAAACTTGATACTGCCAGAGTCAGCTTGTATCAATCCGATGATAGTACGGGCGAGTGTTGATTTACCGCAGCCTGATTCGCCCACCACCCCTAAAGTCTCACCAGCGAATAGCTCAAACGATACCCCATTAACTGCTTTTAGGGTGACAGGCTTCTGCCAAAAGTAAGTGCCTTTTTGTTTGATATTAAAAGTGGTATGAATGTCCTTTACTTGCAATAATGGTGCTGGATTATTGCTTTTGGCGCTATCTAAATTCTGTATCATCATGAGCTAGCCCTCCATCCCTGATTGATTATTGGCATCGATATCTGCTGAGCTATCTAGTGAGTGATCAACGGGTATTTCAGGGTACCAGTGACAAGCGCGTTGACGCTCGTTCGGTAGAAATTCCAGCGGTGGCGGTGTATCACGGCAGATTTCCATAGCATGAGAACAGCGCTCATAAAAAGGACAGCCTGCAGGCAAATCTAATAAATTTGGTGGACTACCCGGAATGGTTTCAAGCTTGCCCATATCGTTATCTAAACGCGGAATGGCTTTTAGTAGCCCAATAGTATATGGATGACTTGGGGCATAAAAAATCTCTTCAGTCTCTCCATACGCCATGGTGCGCCCAGCATACATCACCAGCACACGATCACAGATACCCGCCACAACTCCCAAATCATGGGTAATCATAATAATGGTGGTGCCAAAGTCGCGTTTTAGCTCGTTTAGTAGAACCATAATCTGCGCCTGAACAGTAACGTCGAGCGCAGTGGTTGGTTCATCAGCAATCAACAGCTTAGGGCGACATAATAATGCCATCGCAATCATGACCCGCTGACGCATACCACCTGAGAACTCATGCGGATACATGCCAATACGGTTCTTGGCTTCTGGAATCTTAACCGCGTCTAGCATTCGTATGGATTCGGCCCAAGCGTCTTTTTTACTCATGCCTTTATGTAAAATCAATACTTCAGCGAGCTGGTCGCCTATCTTCATATAAGGATTTAATGAGGTCATCGGATCTTGAAAGATCATCGCGATC
The DNA here is from genome assembly GCF_016107535.1 of Psychrobacter cibarius. GTDB lineage: Bacteria > Pseudomonadota > Gammaproteobacteria > Pseudomonadales > Moraxellaceae > Psychrobacter > Psychrobacter cibarius. The sequence goes on from NZ_JABASQ010000030.1 coordinate 4,575, forward strand.
TGCTCGGCGCGAATTTTATTTAGTGCTTTTTGTGACAATCCTAGTAGCTCATTACCCTCAAAGCGTACCGAACCTTTGGCATAACCGTTATTTGCCAGTAGCCTCATAATAGCAAACGCTGTCTGCGACTTACCTGAACCGGACTCACCAACAATACCTAAGGTTTCGCCTTCATGTAGGTTAAAATTTAAGCCATTAACTGCCGTTACCAGACCCTCTTCAGTCGTGAACTGTACCGATAAATCTTTGACTGCTAACAAGGTGTTTTTTGCGTTAGGTGGCTTATCGATCGCTGAATCAGTACCTATATTAAAGGTAGTAGACTCTATTTTTTCAGGAGCACTAGGCGCGTTGGCGGCGTTATAAATCTTTTGAGTTGCTATGTTTTTATCTTCCATACTTTTACCCTCCATGCTTTTATCCTTCATGCTTTGGTTTTTCATGATGTCACCCTCTTAGCGGTCTTTAGGGTCAAACGCATCACGCAGACCGTCGCCAATAAAGTTAAAGCAAAATAAAGTAATGACCAAAAAAGCTGAGGGAATCAAAATCTGCCAAGGTGCTACCTGCATGGTTTTTGAGCCTTCTTGCAACAACGCCCCCCAACTGGTCATCGGCTCTTGAACACCAAGTCCCAAAAAGCTTAAAAATGACTCAAACAAAATCATCGTTGGCACTAATAAAGAGGCATAAACCACCACCACCCCGAGTACATTGGGCACGATGTGGCGTAAGATAATATTAAAGCCTGATACGCCGCCTACGTGCGCAGCTTCGATAAACTCTTTACTCTTCAGGCTTAGCGTTTGCCCGCGAACGATACGCGCAACATCCAGCCACGATACCAGTCCAATCGCCACAAAGATTAAGATAAGGTTACGACCAAAGATAGTGACTAATAAAATCACAAAAAACATAAAGGGGAAGGCGCTTAAAATCTCTAATACACGCATCATCACGGTATCGACTTTGCCACCAAGATAGCCTGACGTTGCACCGTATATCGTACCGAAAATCACTGCAACCGTAGCGCCGGCGACGCCTACCATCAAGGAGATACGACCACCTACTGCGGTTCGCACTAACAAATCACGACCGAGTGAATCAGTACCGAAGTAGTGCTTATTATCGATGGCTGGCGCGGACTGCATAAAGTTCCAGTCGGTTTCGGCATAACCAAAAGGTGCTAACATCGGTACAAAAATGACAAAGGCAGCCACGAGTATCAAGATAAAAAGACTGGCTACGGCGGCCTTGTTGCGATAAAAACGGCGCTTAGCATCTTGCAAAAGGCTGCGGCCTTTGATTTCATGAGCCCCTATGTCTGCTAGGTTAGTTGTCTGCTCTGCGGTAAGGCTCATAGTCGTCCTTTTAATAATCTATTTAGCATAATAATAATGAATGATAACTATCAAACCGATTGGAATGATAATGCGCTTAAATGGTCGCCTTAATACTGAATCTTTGGATCAATTACCGCGTATAAAATATCGACGATAGCATTAAAGGCAATGGTCAATACCCCGACTAAAATGGTCAAACTAAGCACTACCCCATAATCACGATTGAGTGCGCCGTTAATGAATAACTGTCCGATACCAGGTAAACCAAAGATAGTCTCAATCACAATAGAGCCTGTGATAATACCGACAAAGGCTGGGCCCAAATAAGAGATAACGGGTAGTAGTGCGGGTCTCAGCGCATGCCTCATCACTATTTGGCGCATCGGCAAACCTTTCGCCTTAGCCGTTCGGATATACTGGCTATTCATCACCTCGATCATCGAGCCGCGCATGATACGAGCAATACTCGCAACATAAGCGAGCGCTAAAGCGGCGACTGGTAATACAAGGTTTTCGAGTGCCCCGTCATTCCAGCCACCAGCTGGTAGCCATTGCAAAATAATGGCAAAAATCAGCACTAATAATGGCGCTTTAACGAAGCTTGGAATCACAACGCCTGTCATAGCAAAGGCCATCAGTACGTAGTCTATCCATGAGTTTTGCTTAAGGGCTGCGATAACACCGAAGATAAGTCCTAAGACCAATGCCAATATAAAAGCGTACAGACCCAACTCCATAGAGACGGGAAACGACTGCGACAACAGCTCGTTAACCGTATAATCTTTATACTTAAAAGACGGTCCAAAGTCGCCTACCGCTAGCTGCTTTAGATAATTAACATACTGTAGCCACATAGGATCGTTGAGATTGTATTTGGCCTCGATATTGGCCAGTACCGCAGGTGGCAAGCTACGCTCACCCGTAAACGGACTGCCTGGCGCCAAACGCATCATAAAAAAGGAGACCGTGATCAATACAAATAAGGTCGGAATGGCCTCTAAGATACGCCGAAAAATCAGTTTTAGCATAATGCCTCTTTTATAATGATGCTTATTTTTCAGCTAAATTAAAATGAGATAACTAGCACAAACCTAACGCCCAGTTATCGTTCAACTAGCAATCTTCAATGACTTGGTTTTAAATAAAATATTGATAATCGTCGTTTATAAATAACAAAAGTTTCATCTAACACGCCTAATAAGAGTGGCTGTGAAAAATGAAACTAATGACGCTATCAGCGTTATTTGATAAGAGCGATAAATGAAACCAGCTACTTTTACCGCTCTCAGATACTTACTCAATAGAACTATTCAGCGATCAGTCAAACGATTAGTGCTTAGCAATTGAGAGATTTTTTACCTGCCAATTGTCTAATATATCTTTAGTTGGAAACCCAATGACATAAGGTTTCACTAGACGCGGGCTGACGTAATGATAAATGTTAAGTAAACCCATATCTTGATCGAGCTGAGCTTCAGCTTGCTTGTATAGATTGGCACGCTGCTCAGCGCTAACGCCAGCTTTCAGCGTTTGCGCCATTAAACTGTCAAAGTTAGCGTTACTGTATTTACCGTAGTTGCCACTATTGTCAGATTTGGCAATATTTAAGAAAGCTGACGCTTCGTTATAATCACCACACCAGCCAGCACGCGCGATTTGATAATTACCATTACGGCGGGTATCCAAATAGGTTTTCCATTCTTTATTGGTCAAAGTCACATCGACGAAGCCGAGCGCTTGCTTCCATAGTGAAGTAGCCGCAACCGCAGTCTTTTTATGATTGTCATTGGTGTTGTATAGCAGCTCAAAAGTCAGCGGATTGCTATCGCTATAGCCTGCTTCAGTGAGCAGTTTTTTAGCCTCAGTAACCCGCTTTTCTTGATCCCAAGTCGACCATTCTGGACTATTTGCAATATCGCCATTGGTGGCAGGGGGTGTCAACTGATAAGCGGCCGTCTGTCCTTGACCGATAACTTTATCCGCAATGGTATCGCGGTCCAAAGCTAAGGCTAAAGCGCGGCGTACGTTGGGATCGTTGAACGGTGGCTTGACCGTATTAAACTCGTAGTAATAAGTACAAAGATAAGGAGATACGGTTAGCTGATCGCCTACTTGCTCTTTAAGCGAAGCGAACTGCTCGGTTGGAATCTCATTGTAGGTCACATCGATTTCACCCGCCTGATAACGTGCGACGTCAGTCGTACTAGAAGGAATCGGCAGGAAAGTGACGGTATCGATAGTCGTATTGGCATCGTCATAATAAGAAGCGTTGCGCGTTAAAACGATTTTGTCGTTAATTTGCCACTGGGTAGGCTTGTAAGGACCATTAACTACGATGTTTTCAGGAGCTGTCCACTTATCACCAAAGGCTTCAACGGTCTTTTTATGAACGGGCTTGACTGAATTATGAATCAACATATCTGGGAAATAAGGCACTGGCTCTGATAACGTAATTTGCAAAGTTTTATCATCGATAGCCTTTACGCCAAGGGTTTCAATGCCAGCCTTACCATCAACGATTTGATCAGCGCTGACTACTTTGGCATCGACCAAATAGCTTGAATACGGCGACGCAGTATTTGGATCGACCAAGCGGCGCATACTGTAGACAAAATCTTCTGCCGTTACTGGATCATCATTTGACCATTTAGCATCGCGCAGCTTAAAGGTCCATACTTTGTTGTCTTCGCTTTCCCAACTGGTTGCCATTGCTGGAATGGTCTTACCTTCGGCATCCGTATTGGTTAAACCTTCTAACATCTGTCGGCCAAGGGTAGATTCTGGTACACCAGATACTTTGTGTGGATCAAGTGATTCAGGTTCAGTACCATTGTTGACGACGAGCGCTTGAGTATCAGCCAGTACATTAGGATCAACGGCAGCTGCTTGGCTGTCAGTGCCAAACTTATCGCTACTACAGCCAGTCATAGACATGGCGAGCGCAAGAGAGGTAGGCAGGAATATAGAGGACAAAAAGTGATTAGGAGTGCGCATCATATAATAGCTATCCTTGCTGGTCAGTGGCTGGGCGGATCAACTAAATAGTAGTGATTCGAGTTAATATATCCGTATATTGACTATGTTTATTAACCATACTTTAACTAACTATTGGTCATATTGTAGACAACTATTAGTAATTAAAAACGATACAAATGTCAATAAGTTTTAATTCCTCCCTGATACTAACAAGCAAAATAAGCTTGCCGTCAAAGCAGTTTCGACGACCAAAAATTAAATGTAATTACTATTAATCGAGTAACTTTTATAGCTACTTATTACCTTTCATCAGCAATATACTACCGTTCATTTGAAACCTGTCTTATTACTACTAATCTCAGTTTCTAAATCACTAATTATCACTGTCAAGTGAATGAAATCAATGCTATCAAGCAATAAAACCCTAGTAGATATGATAAATTTTATTTATAAGACTATTGTTAATAACTAATCATTTGATAGATTTTTTAAGCCGATGCTGATGAATGATAGTGTGGTATTTTCGATCCTCAAAACCAGATTTATTCACTACTTAAAATCGTGCAATTTTTTGATTTTTGCAATTACTTATTTTTGTAATAGCTGAGTAAGATCATGATAAAAATCACTAAATTTAGAATAAATACCTATCAATATCACTATTAATTCCTTTTTATGAAGCTAATAACGCTGATCTCTTGATGAAATTTTGATCTTATAGTCGCGTGGCCGAGCGCTTATATTTGCGCCTATCTCATCCAAGAGCATTTGCTCAGTCGTATTGAGTTTTATTGAGTAAAAAACTATAAACTTTAGTACACCCACCTCTCACAAAAAAGCTAAGATAAGCAACATCATCTTTTTATTTAGAGGACGCTATGAGCCAACCACGGCGTACTATCGAGCATTTACTCAAGCAAGGCATACTGTCATTGACGCATGCCAACGATGCAGCGATTCATTTGCAAGTCTATCCTAGCAAACGCTCATGGCTGGTCTTTTTTGATAAAGCCATGCTGATTATCGGGGCGATAGCGCTGGTATTATCGCTGGTATTTTTTATTGCCTATAACTGGATAAATATGGGCAAAATGGGCAAGTTCGCTTTGGTCGAAGGGGCATTGGTTGTCACTATTGCCTTATACGTTGTGCTCTCTTTTAGGCGACGGTTTCAGCTTATTCGCCAATTATTATTGCTTATTGCTAGCGTGATTACGGGTAGCTTATTGGCGCTATTTGGGCAGGTGTATCAAACGGGCGCGGATACGTGGCAGCTGTTTTTTGGCTGGGCCGTATTGATTATTCCTTGGGTAATCATCGCCCGCTTCCCTGCGCTATGGCTGCTATGGTTGGGGCTAATCAATACTGGTCTCATCCTATATTTCGGCGTTACAGACTTTGCCTTCGTCAGTTACTTCTATGAAGGTGTCTTACAAATAGGCGTGCTTGCCGCTGTTAATTTTGTGGCGCTAAACTTGTGGCTCGTATTTATCGACCGTCAACCACCATCAGTCACACGCAGCCGATTTAAGTCCGAGCTGGATTGGAGCGCTTATGTCGTCGGTTTACTCAGCAGCTATTTTATTACCTACCTTGCCATTCTTTATGTCTTTGATGACGCCAATATTTTAATGACAATGATCACTTTATTGCTATGGATGAGCTGGTGCGGATTTATGGTTTGGCGATTTTATTGGTATCGCATCAATCTATTAATGCTGACCTATTTATGTGGCTCTATCATTGTCGTGGTGATGTTTTGGGCAGGTAAGCTGTTTTTAGACAATTTTGATATGGGTGGTTTTCTCATCTTAGCCCTATTATTGATTGGCATGAGTTCAGCAGCGGTCGTTTGGCTGCGTCATGCGGCACGTTTAAACAGCAAAAACAACCTCCCAAGTGCTGTCGTCAAAGGAGTCAATTATGAGTAATGATATGAAGAATCAACACTCGGATAATGTCCTTTTACAGCTACAACAGCTTGGATTGATTGACGGCAATGTGATTGATGCCCGTACTGGTGAGACAAGTGCTAAGGCAACGATAGCGAATAATCACTCTCAAAACGATATTCCTTGGTTTATACAGATACTTTTTGGTCTTAGCGGTATTGTAGCGAGTCTGTTTCTAATCGCCTTTTTGTCTTTGTCATTGTTCGGCATCGATGGCTTTGACAGCGTGATTGCCTTGTTAATTACAGGTCTAGTACTCAGCGCGGCGGGTTTTGTGCTATTTAGAAACAAGCAAAGCCGTGATAATACCTTTATCAGTAGCCTAGCATTGGCTATTAGCTCGGCTGGACAAGCCTACATTGGCTTTGCTTTATTTGATAATAATTTGTCACACCCTATAGATGTTTGGCTGTTTTTACTCGTGCAAGCCATTATGACGGTCATTATGCCCAACCGTATCTATCGCCTATTGGGTAGCATAATGACGCTAGGTTTGATGATTTATTTGCTTAACTATTATCATCTACCTGAGCTCAACTTAGGATTATTGGCGCTGATTACGATTGGCAGCAATTTATCACGTTATTCTCTATTGCAGCGTATACCTAGTAAATGGCGCGCGGATGTTTTCGATATTACTAAAGCCATTGGTTACGCCAGCGCGCTGATGCTGTTGTGCGTTTCTGTGTATTTTATCGCGGCTGAACATAGTCATAGTCTTGCTACTTATTATGGCGACACTTTTCGCTATAACTACTATTTGGCGCAAGGGTTGCTTACACTTGCCAGCCTCTATGCCGCTTATCTGATTCTAAAACGTTACGACGTTAAATTACTATCGGCAGCGGGACTCTTCATTGGTAGTGCGCTTGTATTGCTTGGGATAATATCGATTTACGTATCAGGACTGCTCGCGACCAGCCTTATCATCGTCATTGCGATCGCCAATAGCCAACGGGTGCTGTTAGGTTTGGGCGTCACCGCCTTGGTCAGCTATATATTTTGGTATTACTACCAGCTCGATACTTCATTGCTAATCAAATCTCTCTCAATGCTAATGGTCGGACTGACCATGCTGATGGGGCGTTGGCTATTGATTAAACGCTATTTCGCTCACTCCCTTATCAACGATACTGATTTGACAATGAGCGCCAACGATCATCAGGAGCGCCACTCATGAAAAATAAAATTTTGACTAAGCGCTTGATTGATGACACGTCACCATCCACGCATTGGCTAAAAAAACGAGCTGTTACGATTACGATTGCCCTACTGGGGTTAGCACTAATATTGGTCGTAATGACGATGAATATCATCAAATACGAAACCCATCTTAGTAATGGCAAAACGGTATTATTAGCACTTGCACCCGTTGATCCACGTGGTTTTATGCAAGGCGATTATATGGCGTTAAGCTATGCGCTAGAGCGCGATATTTTTGATGCCATGCGACCAAAGCACCCTCATTCAACACAAGACGAATTAGATTCAGAACTAGATGTAGAATTAGACGAGCTTGATACAGATTTTCGTATTTATGAGCCAAGCGATGGTTATGTCATTGTGAAAATCGATGACAATAATGTAGGACATTTTGTCCGCTTAGCAGATAGTAATAGTCGTGAAAATTTAACTAAAAGTGAGCTGCCCATTTATTACCGTATTCGTAACGGCAGTGTGCAATTGGCGACCAATGCGTTTTTCTTTCAAGAAGGTCATGCTGAGGCCTTTGAAGCGGCTGAATATGGACTATTCCGCGTCAATGACAAAGGCGAGCCATTACTTACAGAGATGGTAGACGGTGATTTTACAGTCATCGTCGGCGACATAAGCTAAGAGGATAAAGCCTCTCATTAGACGTTTATTGTGTTACTTCTTATTCATTATTAAGCACAATACGTGCAACGCATAACATTCCTTAACCAAAGTAACATTGAGGGTACGGAGACAAACTTGTTACTGTTGCTCACGACCTAAAAATAAATAAAGGAAATAATTATGCGTAGCGCAACTTATAGTACCTTCGGCAAACCATCTGACGTTCTCAGTTTAGGTGACACACCTATTCCTGAACCAAAAGCCAATGAAGTCCGAGTCAAAATGGTACTCGCCTCTATCCACAACCATGATTTATTAACCATTCGCGGTCAATATGGCTTTAAACCTGAGCTGCCAGCGATTGGTGGTAGCGAAGCGGTCGGCATTATCGATGCCGTCGGTCAGGATGTCAAAGACTTAAAAGTGGGTCAGCGCGTGGCGGCGGCGAGCTTACAAGCGACATGGGCAGAGTATTTTGTCGCCTCAAAAGACATGGTATTTGTCATGCCTGATAGCTTAGAAGACGAAATGGCGGCGCAGCTCATTGCGATGCCACTCAGCGCGTTGATGCTGATTGAGTTTTTAGCACTAACAAGCGGTCAGTGGGTGATCCATAATGCTGCCAATGGCGCGGTCGGCAAATCGCTCGCCATGCTAGCCGCCGCGCGTGGTATTAACACCATTAATGTCGTGAGAAGTGACGATGCTATCAAGGAATTAGAAGCACTGGGTATCAAGCATAATATCAACACCTCAGATGACGACTGGAAGGATCAAGTAAAAGCCATCCTTGGTGATGAGAAAATCAGTGCCGCGGTTGATTCTATCGGTGGTGAGTCGAGTAATGATCTGCTGGCGTTACTGGGTCATGGTGGCACATTGGCATCGTTTGGCATCATGTCAGGCAAACCAATGGTGCTAGATCCAACCCATATTATTTTTAAACAAGCAACGATTAAAGGCTTTTGGGGCAGCAAAATCAGTCAAGAAATGAGCGTTGAAAACAAACAGCGTTTGATTGATGAGCTAATCGAACGTGCTAACGATGGCAATTTAAAACTGCCCGTTGAAGCGACGTTTGATTTGGCAGATATCGTCAAGGCCGTGGATGGTAAATTGCAGGCAAGTAAGAATGGTAAGGTGTTGTTAAAAGCATAAATGACTGTCTTACATACATCGATGTAGTTGCAAATGATGTACGTGCAAGTAAAAACACACACCAAATAACCTCATTAGGAATAATATGATGTCTAATAATAAAACCTTTAGAGCCTTAGTCGTCGAAGAAAATACCGACGGCACCTTTAGCAAAAGTATTCAAGAACGCAACATCAGCGACTTGCCAGAAAATGACTTGTTGATAGAAGTACATTATTCCTCGTTAAATTTCAAAGATGCGATGTCGGCATCGGGCAATAAAAGAATCACCAAACAATATCCGCACACGCCCGGTATTGATGCAGCAGGCGTCGTTGTCAGCGACAAATCAGGCACGTTTACCGCAGGGCAAGAAGTATTGGTATTTGGCTATGATCTCGGCATGGATACGGATGGCGGTCTGGGTCAGATGATCTCTATACCTGCCGATTGGGCATTGCCCTGCCCAAAAACGCTGACGCTAAAAGAAGCAATGACTTACGGTACGGGCGGCTTAACCGCAGCACTCAGTATCCAAAAACTAGAAAAAATGGGTGCAAAACCCAGTGATGGTCCAGTCGCGGTAACTGGTGCAACAGGCGGCGTCGGTACGATCAGCATCGCAATCTTAAAGCAGCTGGGTTATGAGGTGATTGCCTTCTCAGGTAAGCCAGAGCAAAGCGAGCATTTAAAAGCATTGGGCGCAAGCGAAGTGCGTCATCGTGACACCATCAATGAAATCGGTAACAAACCTATTGGTCGTGAACTGTGGGCAAATGCTATTGATACCATCGGCGGCGACTACTTACCCAATCTGCTAAAGCAAACCAAATCTGGCGGTGCGGTGACCAGTTGTGGTTTAGCCAGCGGCGCTGATTTTTCGATGTCAGTGATACCTTTTATCACCCGTGCGGTGTCATTCTTGGGTATCGATTCGGTGTATATTCCACTGGCTGATAAAGAAGCCATTTGGCAGCGTGTCGTAACTGATATGAAACTGCCCAATCTAGAGAGCTATGGCGAAGAGATTACGCTTGAGCAAACACCTGAATATTTAGATCGCTTTATGTCGAGCAAAGTGGTTGGGCGTTATGTGGTGAATGTGCGAGGTTAGATTTTTTAGCTTAGCAGTCAAATATTATAAAAAAGGCAGCATCTCTTTTGAGGTGCTGCCTTTTTTTCTAAAAGACTTTTTTGATTATGTATCATATTTCCAATGAAAGAGTAGTTTTGCTAAAAGTCCAGTATCCATGCTATTTGAAGGAAAAGATATAAAGGCTTTCTTATTTTCCTCAAACATATTTTTTAGTTCTTTATTACTTTTATCAGAATAAAATTCAGGAAAAGCGTCAAAATGATTCATAAACACGCCCCATTTGAATGCTATTTTAAAATCCTTCCAACCTTGTACATTACCGTTCTTACTAGGCTGTGCTAACGCTACTAGCATATAATCTTCTATAAATTTAACTTGACTACTGCCTGCTGAATATCTAATAGTATTAAATGCTTGTTGCATTTCTCTGATAGACGCATCAAAATCTCTTTGGTAGAAAAATCTCATACCATCAACCCAATGTACTAACCAAGGGTAGACTTTATTGTTCCCAACTTCATAATACTCATTTAACCACTTTTGATAATCATATTTTTCTTTCATTACATCATAGCTATATATGCAGTTCTCAATATTTTTCTTATAAATTTCATCATTAAAAGGAGTTAAAGTATCTTGAAAAAACCTAATAATGAACTTATCTGGTGCAGTACTATTGGTATACCATCTTTCAAGTTCTTCTTGATAAATCTCTTCAAGAGACTTGGTATACATATGACTATTTTTCAAAGACTCTTCACTATATTTTTGCTGAATCTTACTAAGGGTATGAGCAATGTTTCTTTGAGCTTCTTCGGATTTATCAAGAAACAAATCTGTAGTTTGTATTTTTGCCCAACTCTCACCTATATCTTTTTCTATACCTGTTAATCTAGAGTCTCTCTTAGCTTCAATAACTGCGCACACTTGGTTATAGTCTTTGTTTATCAGAGTTAAATAATCTCTTAATTTTTTTAAAATATCAGAAGCATCTTCTTCTTTATAGTTTTCATATAAGCTTTTCAGACAGTAAGAGGCAAATCTAGCTATTAATAGAAAGAATATATACTTTTGCCTTCTATCATCATCAATGTTATGAAATTTGAACGCTCTATCAAACACATCCAGAATACTTGAAAACGTTGGCAGCTTAACACTACCAGACACCCAATTATTTACATTAACTAAATCCTTATCGATTTGATCAATATTTCCACCACATTTCTCAAAAAAAGTATTGTGAAAATCTTTTTGGATTTTGTTCTCACAGTTATATATCCAATTAATAACAGAAGCCAAAGGCGTTTCATTCTTATATTCCAAGTACCAAAATATCTTATTAGGTGAAATAGAAGCATCTAAAAATGCACTATAGTAGTGTTCATACTTGAATATTGAGATTGTAGCTCTTTGTAGAAAAACATTATTTATTAGGAAAAATAACGACTCTTTTTTTCCTAAATAGGTGTGGTTAGTTAATATAGTTTGAGTATATATTTGGAATAACTCTACAAGTGGATCATACAATGTATCGCTATACATGGCATTCGTAAACAAACTATGTATTGCTGACCTAAACTCGCTAATATGTTGTTCAGAGTTCTTTAAGAAATCACCTTCTTCCTTAGCTAGTCTATTAAGACTTTTATGTAAACTTTTATCGTCCATATCAATATCGATGATGAACTGTTTCTTAGATGGGATAATGCCTGTAGCATTATAAATAAATTTAAGTAAATCACCTTGTGACGGAAATTGTGCTAAATCAGACATAATAATTCCTCAGTTAATATATTATCCCAAAAATAAATAGTTAAGTCTTCTAGTCATAGAAGACTCAACTATTTCCTATAAAGCATTAAATCTAGCCTTTATTTTTTTGATTAGGATTCATTTTCTTACCTCGGTTTCCTTGGGCTTGGTCATAAGCTTTATTAGTACCACTCATTCCTTTATTCGGGTTTCTCATGTTAGAATTGTTGTCTGCTACAGTAGTTTTCTTCGCGCTCATATAGAATTCCTTTAAAAAGTTTATTAGAAAATTTAGGCTTACTACTCACTGCTCTGTGAGTAAGTTCACTATAGTTAAACAAGCTTCTAATAACCAATAATTTTGGCGACGTAAATTTACTACCCACTACACCCATAAAAAACAACTAACCACACGCCCAGTCAAACTGATTATTCAGCAAATCAATTTGTCCATTACCACCACCCATATTGGCATCGCCAAGCGTTTCTTCAAACTCAATATAAAAAGGGCTAAATTCTGGTATCGCTTGAATGGGATTGGCCGTACCACCAAAATGACTTTTTGCATGAAACCTATCAAGCTTTAACATCTCACCTTTTTCAGAGAACATCGGAATATAAGCGTTCACATCATCTTCATCTGCCCACTCATCGAGCATCTTGCCAACGTTAGGATCATCTATTCGGACAACGTGCTTAATAAACTGAGCAGGTTCATCTTTAACAAAGCAGGTGCTACTCCACGCTTCAATTTCATAGTCTGGATATATACCATCTTCTTTACTAGGCAGCGGCGTGGACTGACCAGAAAACTCTGCTTCCGTTAGCCAAATCAATGCCCAGCCACCACCAATAATATCTTCAAGATAGATTTCTTGAGGGTGACGATGGTTAGCATAGCGACTCAGTGACGCCCAAAAATTCTCAGCGTCTGTATGATTCACCTCAGTGAGGTTAGCAATCATATCTTCAACACCGTCTACCCTATCTTCAACATGATCATCCGCTTGAAAAAGCGATATTGCCACGAGATCTTTCCCTTTTACGCAATACGCTTCAGGCACTAATATCGTCCATAAGTGCGTCATCGGTAGACCGTTAATCCTGCTTCGCGGCCATTGAGCCGTGGTGATGCCGACTGGGCGACCAAAAGCCCAACCTTGCCCATGATCTTTATTCGTGAGTTCCAAATCATATGCTTGTTTTAATGGTTCCATCACTCTTGCCTCTCTAGATTAACCTTATTTATTAGAGGTACTACACCAACCAAAACCAATCAGGCGCAAACAAATAGGACATACCCATAGATAGCAATACTGATAATATGCTACCCACAATGGCGCCAACCCATGACGTACCACCCTTTGCCGCTAACTCCTGTTCGACCGTCGCTGGGTCAGCTGTATTACTCATGACTTTTTTTATATTTTTGACGCTGTGACTAAAGTAAAAATAATTACCTAAAAGTCCTGTCAGTACTGCCCATGCGACAAAAAAGCTGGTTTGGCCTATAGAGCTATACACCTCCATACCGAGCAGATGCATTAAGACTAAATCAACTGCATTAATGCCAAGTACAATAAAAAAAGCGACTAGATACATTTTACGATAGCACAACCAAGACGTTCCCAGGAGAAGTCCAGCCAAATTAAAACTGTGTATACTAGAGCCATCATTATTAACCTCTAAGCGTGGCTCGCTGTCCTTAAACCATTTATTACGGTAGAAATCATCATACTTTTTACCAACGAAGGCTGCCAATAAAGTATCGGCATTTTCAGCGCTGGAAGCTGAATGGTTTTGCGGGATTTGCGCATCTTTAGAGATATTAACTGGCGTTAATGGTGGCGGTGTTTGTGCTTGGACGTTAGCGAGAGGTTGTTCACAGTTTGAACAAACAACTGCCCCACTTGCGTTTTCTTGATTACAATTATTACAAAGCATCTTATCCCTTAATTTTACTAAATACTGAGCGATTAATAGGCTTATCTCGACTTTAATAAATAATAACCAATTAAAGTTGACTATATTATAGATAATAAAGACAAATGTTCAATGAAAAATTAGAGGATTCTTAGTTGCCTGTTTGTTTTAACCAAAAAAAACACCCAACCAAGTTGAGTGCTTTTTTATCGCTATATTGAACTAATCTAATTATCGATTAGTCGTATATCAATTCATAAAAGATGAGTTGAAAAGCTATTTAGATAAGTTTACGCAGTCTAAAATGGTAACAAGGCAACCGAGCGCAGATAGTACGTGTTTGTACATCTAGCTAGGTTAACACCGTTACCGTTTAGAATACTTAAACGGTTTATTCCCACTCAATCGTCGCAGGTGGCTTGCTCGACACATCATAAGTCACACGTGATACTTCAGCGATTTCGTTCATGATACGGTTCGATACCGTCTCAATCAAATCATACGGCAGATGGGCAAAGCGCGCAGTCATAAAGTCCACAGTCTCAACGGCACGTAGCGCAATCACCCACGCATAGCGGCGACCATCACCGACCACACCAACCGATTTGATTGGTTGGAATACCGCAAACGCTTGCGCGGTCTTCTCATACCAGCCTGAACGCTCAAGCTCTTCCATAAAGATAGCATCAGCAGCACGCAAGATATCAGCGAATTCTTTGGTAACTTCGCCTAAGATACGCACGCCCAAACCCGGTCCTGGGAACGGATGACGGTTAATCATCTTCGCAGGTAGACCAAGGGTGATACCCAGTTTACGCACTTCATCTTTAAACAAATCACGTAACGGCTCAACCAATTCAAACGCCAAATCATCTGGCAAACCGCCAACATTATGATGGCTCTTAATCACATGCGCTTTGCCTTGATGCGACTTCGCTGATTCGATGACGTCTGGATAAATCGTGCCTTGCGCTAAGAATTCGATGACTTTACCATCACTTTGCTCACTGACTTCACGGGCACTATTAGCGAATACATCGATAAAGGTTTTACCGATGATTTTACGCTTGGCTTCAGGGTCAGACTCATCAGACAATGCGGTTAAGAATAACTCTTCGGCATCGACACGGATGACTTTTACGCCCATGTTTTCTGCAAAAATTTGCATCACTTGGTCGCCTTCGTGCAGACGCAAAAGACCCGTATCAACAAACACACACGTTAGCTGATCGCCAATCGCTTTATGCAATAATGCTGCGACGACCGAACTGTCCACACCACCTGATAGACCGAGCAATACTTGCTTATCACCGATTTGCTTTTTGAGTTGTTCGATACGCATATCGATGATGTTGTCAGGCGTCCAGCTACCCGCGCAGCCACAGATTTCATGGACAAAACGTCCTAGTAATGCAGAACCTTGGGCAGTATGTGTGACTTCAGGATGGAACTGCAAACCATAATAATGGCGCGAATCATCAGCCATAATCGCAATCGGACAGCTTGGCGTACTAGCAACGATATCGAAGCCTTGTGGCGCATCAATCACTTTATCGCCATGACTCATCCACACATTTAGCTTACCAGCAGCGTCTTCGATGCCATCTATAAGGGTAGATTTGCCGTCAATATTGATAATCGATGCGCCAAATTCATGGATGTCACTGGCATGGACTTTACCACCGAAGCGCTCTGCCATCGCTTGCATACCATAGCAGATACCCAATACTGGTACGCCTAGATCAAATACGGCATCATTGATGCGTGGGCTGTCATCTGCGTGGACGCTCTCAGGACCGCCAGATAAGATAACGCCTTTTGCGCCAAAATCGATAATGCGCTGAGTGTCGATATCAAACGGGAACATCTCACAGAATACGCCTGAATCACGGACACGGCGGGCGATAAGCTGGCTGTACTGTGAGCCAAAATCGAGAATTAAGATGCGATCTTCTTTAATAGTAGGAACGTTGGCAGCAGTTGTCATAACGTAGTGTCCATCAATAAATAAATTGGTGCGCTATTTTAACAAGTTTGAGCAGTCTATTGGTTATAAAAATACGCTAATCTGCTAACTGGTATATAAATCTATAGCTCATCAGTATAAACCTCTACTTTATTTCATTAATGAATGCATTTCTTCTATATTTTTCTACATCTAGGTAGCGATGATAAGGCACTGTAGAGCAGTCAACAGAATAAAAACGTGATTAATTGACCTAATACTTCTATAGGCAACGCATAAATTCTGGTTCAAGCATTATTACAAACAAGTGTTATTACAAAATAGCCATTATGCTTTTTTATATAGCATTCTACAGAGAAGCCTGCATCGGTGTCGCCTATGATTACCACATATTATTCGGCAACACATGGACTTCATCCGAAATCTTCGCAAGCTTAGTCTCACCGCATTGGTATTTTTATATATTAGGGTTTATTGGTGTTATTTGGCACTACTTAGCGCATAGACTGATAGTTTTGGTGGGGAATAAAGAATTAGCAAGTCGGAACAGCACACCAATCGTTGTTGACTAATGTACAGAAAACAGTTACTTATTATAATCACAGATAATCATAATAAATTGACAGGTATGTCCCTATGAGCAAAATCAAAGCCCTTATCCGAAAACGCCCTAAATCTGACCCGTCTAAAGCTATTTCAGTCAATTCTGATAACCAAAATACCAATAACATCAGTATAGACGCCACCTCAAAGGGTCATACGATAAATACCCCAATCGAGCAAACGCGCTGGAATGGCTGGGGCAATATCAATATTAATAAAAAAGTCTCAGCGCATGGGGCGAAACTGATCAAATCGCATATTGGTAAAACCAAAAAACTATCATCAGTGAGCTTACAGCAAGTACTTAAAACCGTCCCCAAATCGCGCTTGCCTGTTGCTATGACTGAGCTTGATACTGTATCTGTCGACAACGAAGTGAGACTTAGACACGCCCGTGGCCAAAGCTTTCCAGACTGGATAGCCATGCATGGTGGCGACTTTGAAGTCTTCCCTGATGGCGTTGCTTTTCCTGAATCGACCGCTGATGTCGAAACCTTATTAAAGCTAGCGAGCGAGCACGACCTTATCGTCATTCCTTTCGGTGGCGGCACCTCAGTCGCAGGTCATATCAATCCACAAAAAGGTTCATGCCCCGTATTGACCATTGCCATGAGTAAGATGGATCAGCTTATTGATTTAGACAGTGAGAGCCAAATAGCTACCTTTGGCGCAGGCACACAAGGGCCAGCAGTCGAAGCACAACTGGACGCACACGGCTACCGCTTGGGACATTATCCTCAGTCTTGGGAGCTATCGACACTGGGTGGCTGGATTGCCGCGCGCTCTAGTGGTCAGCAATCTTTAGGCTACGGGCGCATCGAGCAGATGTTTGCCGGTGGTACGTTGGTGACCCCACAAGGGGTACTCAATATTGCTGATATTCCAGCGTCAGCAGCAGGGCCTGATCTGCGCGAGATGATGATGGGCACGGAAGGTCGCGCTGGTATCTTTACCGAAGTCAAAATGCGTGTGCAGTCGCAACCAGAAGAAGAGCTATTTAAAGTGGCATTTCTGCCTAACTGGGAAGCGGGTAAAGAAGTGCTTAGACAAGCCGTGCAAAAAAATATTCGCCTATCGATGTTGCGTCTGAGTAATGCCGTCGAGACTGACGCGCATCTACATTTGGGCACGACGCCCAGCCAGTTTATGGCCATCCGCACTTATCTAAAAGCGCGCGGACTCAGCTCAGAAAAAGTCATGCTCACTTATGGCGTATCAGGGGATAAAGCGCAGAATAAACTGGCGCTGTCTCAGTTTAATAAACTATTAAAGCAGCACGGTAGTGTCACAGGTAAGCTAACCGATATCATGGGCAGTGTCTGGGCGCATGGACGCTTTAAATTCCCTTATTTGCGCGGCACACTGTGGGGAAAAGGCATCATGGTTGATACCTTTGAGACCGCGACCAACTGGAATAATATCGACGAACAAATGGCGCAAATGCAACAAGCCGTTCAGACTTCCTTGGCAGATGAAGGCGAAGAAGTGATGGTCTTTACTCATATCTCTCATGTCTATAAACAAGGTGCCAGTCTTTATACCACCTACTTCTTTAGAGCAGCACAAGACCACGCTAGTACCTTAAGCCGCTGGCAAAAAATCAAACATGCCGCCAGTTTAAGTCTGGCCAATGGCACAGCGACGATATCGCATCAGCATGGTGTTGGTCGCGATCATGCCCCGTACCTTGCTGCCGAAAAAAGTAAGCTCGGTATTCAAGTAACCCATGATATGCTCAAAAGCTTGGACCCTGAACAGCGTATGAATCCGGGTGTTTTAATTAAAGAGTAAAAGGCAGCGGTCGCCTTAGCGTCACTAGTTGGCTTAAACAGGTTAAGTCACTGATTAATTTGAGTATCACTTGAGATGAGTCGTTTATGAACCAAGCCAATCAACATCAGCAACGCCAGCAAGCATTAGCGCCTTTATCTCGGCGCTCGTCTCAAGAGGAACCTTGGGATATGCTCATCATCGGTGGCGGTATTACTGGTGCTGGGATTGCTCGCGAGGCAGCAAGGCGCGGCTTAGCAGTTTTATTAATCGAGCAAAAAGACTTTGCTTGGGGCACGTCCAGCCGCTCTAGCAAAATGGTACATGGCGGGCTGCGCTACATTGCCTCAGGTGACTATAAAACCACTTTGCTGAGCGTCCGTGAACGCGAGCGCATGCTAAGCGAAGCAAGTGGTCTTGTCAACGAGATGCATTACGTCATGCCGCATTATAAAGGCAAGTTTCCACCGCCATGGATATTCAATACCTTGCTACGTATCTACGATGGGTTGGCGGGCAAGCGCTACTCTAAATACTTTAAAAAAGACGCTTTTTTACAGCTTAATCCGCACATCAAGCAAGAAAAATTTTTGGGTGCCAGTCAATTTAGCGATGCAGTGACCGATGACTCACGCCTTGTGATGCGGGTACTTGATGAGGCGATTAATGATGGCGCGCAGGCTATTAATTACCTAAAAGCAGAATCGTTGATTACCAATGAGCAAGGCTTGGTGACGGGTGCTACTCTAAAAGATACTTCTTCTGAAGACAACGGTAAAAGTTACGACGTTTATGCCAAAGTGGTGGTCAGCGCGACGGGCGCTTGGGCAGATACTTTACGGATGCAAGCGAGCGCTCAGACGAAGCAAAGCTTTCACAAGCAAATTCGTCCATCTCGTGGTAGTCATTTGGTGGTTAGTCAAGAGCGCCTACCGCTTAATCAAGCCTATACTTTTTTGCATCCTGTCGATAAAAGAGCCGTCTTTGTCTTCCCATGGGAAAATCGAACTGTCCTCGGAACAACCGATTTGGATCATCCACCATTAGACGATAACGAAGTCGGTATCACTAATGAAGAGGTGGATTACCTATTGGCGGCGACCAATAATCTCTTTGATAATGTAGATATTAGCCGCAAGGATGTCATCAGCTCATGGGCAGGCGTACGTCCACTGATTTCTGATAGCGGTAATGGTAAGCGCGTCGGCCCGAGTAAAGAAAAACGCGACCATAGCGTCTGGTTGGATAATAATTTGGTCACCGTCAGCGGTGGCAAGCTAACCACCTTTCGCTTAATTGCGCTTGATGTGCTAAAAATTTGTCAACAAGTACTGGCATTTAATGAAGCAGATAGCAAAGAGCTTGGCTCATTAAATACTGAAGTCTTTAGTAATCAACCGCCAACCAATCCCAAGTTTTCAACCCTAACACCACTATTGCAACAACGCTTGCAAGGGTTTTACGGTCTACAGCTTGATGCCTTATTAGAGTTAGCACATGATGATGACTTGGCTTATGTGACTGACAGCAATACCATCTGGGCAGAGATTCGCTTTGCCGTACGTTTCGAGCAGGTCATCCATTTAGATGATTTATTATTACGCCGTACGCGCCTAGGATTGATACTGCCACATGGCGCAATGACGCCGTTGATTAGCGATAGGCTCAAACAAATATGTCAGCAAGAGCTGGGCTGGAATGAGCAAAAATGGCAGCAAGAAGTTGAACGCTATACCCAATTATGGCAATGCTATTATCACTTGCCTGCGGCTTAAGCCTATCTTTATTACTGCTTATCACTACATAGTTAAGGATGACTATGACCAACCACTTTGATGCTCCTATTTATTTCTTAGCTATCGACAATGGCACCCAAAGCGTCAGAGCGCTTATCTTCGATCAATTCGGTAGCGAGATCGCCAAAGCCCGCGTCATTATCGAACCGTATTTTTCAACGCAGCCAAATTTTGCGGAGCAGCATGCCGACTACTATTGGAAAAAATTAAGCGAAGCCTGTCAGCAATTGTGGCAAAACTGCGATATTACGCCCGAGCAAATTGCCGGCGTCAGCCTCGCCACCCAGCGCTATACCATGATATGTTTGGATAAAGACAAACAGCCACTGCGTCCTGCCATAGTGTGGATGGATTTGCGTCGCGGCGAAACCAATGACATAGGCTTGCTCAATCCACTCACTAAAGTCATCGGTATGAGTGAGTTGGTACAAGAGGCACAGCAAAAAGCTCGCTGTAATTGGCTTGCTCATCATGAACCAGAAATGTGGGCAAAAACCGCTCATTATGTCAATTTATCCGCCTATCTCACCTATCAGCTGACAGGCGAGCTTATCGACTCCGCCGGTCATGCTTTAGGCTACCTGCCATATGATTACAAAGCCCAAGCTTGGTTTAAGCCAAATAACCTCAAATGGCGACTGTTTAGTTGCAGACTAGAGCAGATGCCTAAGATTGTGCCGCCAGGGCAGCTACTCGGTTCTATTAGTACAAAAGCAGCCAAAGCCACTGGTATTTTAGCAGGCACACCAATGATTGCCGCTGCTAGCGATAAAGCCTGTGAAGCGTTGGGCTCTGCTGGACTTGCCGCCGATACCGCCTGCTTAAGCTTTGGCACTACCGCGACCGTCAATACCACCTCAAAAAATTATGTTGAAATACTCAAGCACATGCCCGCTTATACCGCCGCCGCACCAAATTACTACAACCATGAATATATGATTTATCGTGGCTTTTGGATGGTCAGCTGGTTTAAAGAGCAATTTGCCCAATATGAAGAGCACCTAGCAAAGACGCAAGGCATCGATACCGAAAAACTCCTCGATCAAGCGGTAAAAGACATTCCAGCGGGCTGTATGGGGCTAATGATGCAGCCATACTGGTCGCCCGGTGTTCGTCATCCGGGGCTTGAAGGCAAAGGCGCGCTCATTGGATTTGGTGATGTACACACGCGAGCGCATGTTTATCGAGCTATATTAGAAGGACTCGCTTACGAGCTAAAACTAGGCTTCGATACTATTGAAAAACGCACAGGCAAAACTATCAAACACTTGCGTGTTTCTGGTGGCGGCTCTCAAAGTGACTCAGCCATGCAGCTGACGGCTGATATCTTCGGTATGCCCGCTTATCGACCGCATACTTATGAAGCTTCAGGCTTAGGCGCTGCCATCAACTGTGCAGTGGGGCTTGGCGTCTATCCTGACCATTTAACCGCAACTAAGGAGATGGTGCATTTAGGCGATGAGTTCTTACCCATTGAAGCCAATGTTCAGCTCTACAAACGCCTTTATAATGAGGTCTATCTCAAAATGTATGAGCGCTTAAAGCCTTTATATCAAAGCATTCAAGATATTACGGGGTATCCTGCTAAATGATATTACTGTTTGAAATCATTGCTATTTAATGCAGTATGCATACGGTTTAGCCCTTCTATCAGCAGCGCTCTAGGACACGCCACATTAAGGCGCATTTTAAGATGTCCTTCATCACCGTACTTAATCCCTGCGCTAAGCTCAACTTTGGCCTCTCTAAGCGCGTCATAGAGCATTTGATCGTCTTGCGCATATGCCGAGCAATCAAGCCAAATCAAATACGAAGCTTCTGGACGCATCACTTTAATTTTAGGTAAATGCTCTTCTAAAAAGCTAATGGTTAATTCAATATTGGCTTCAATATAAGTCAGCGCCTGCGCCAACCACTCACCACCTTCTTCATAAGCACGACGCATAGCCGTATAAGCAAATAAATTTAGCTCATGCTCGTCACTCAAGCGCTGCTGCTGGTTCATTTTACTGAGTAATGCGCTGTCTTTAGCAAAGATCATAGAGCCTTTGATACCAGCAATATTAAAGGTTTTGGTCATCGAGGTTAGGCTGACGACTTTGTGCTCATAGCCTTCTGCTAGGGTTAAAAAAGGCGTAAATATATGCCCACTCAAGGTCAAATCTTGATGAATCTCATCACTCACAATTGCCACATCGTGCTTTTTACAAATTAAAAGCAGCGCTTCAAGCTCATCTGCTGTCCATACACGTCCGCCCGGATTATGTGGATTGCAGAACAAATACAGCTTAACTTTATGCTCGATAATTTTGGCTTCGATATCAGTTAAATCCAGATGATATTTACCATCTATTTCCTTTAATGCAGAAGTCACAAGCTTACGATTATTGTCTAAAACCTTGGTCATAAAAGGCGTATAAATCGGGTCATTGATAAGTACCGCATTCCCTGCCTCGGTAAATACTTTCATCATCAGCACCAAACTTGGTACCACGCCCGGAGAGAAAAGAATATCCTGCTGTTCCAGCCACAAGTCATAACGACTGCCATGCCAGTCGATAATCGCTTGATACAACGGCTCGGTCGGCACGGTGTAACCCAATATGCCATGCTGCGTTACTTGCTCAATCGCCGCTAAAATAGGCTGGGCGGTCTTAAAGTCCATATCCGCAACCCATAGCGGAATCGTGTCATCGCTATAGTGCCATTTAAACGATCCCGTATCACGTCTGTCTATTATTTCATCAAAGTTGTACAGCACCGATGCTCTCCTTTACGGTAGTTTTATATTATAACTGTTCATTCGTCGGCTTAAATGACCTTTGAAAATATAATGCTATCATTATTTGAATAATGGTTAAAAATTAGTGTTACATTAATGTTGCGGACTCTACATATGATCAAGTTATTTATGCCAGAGTATGCTCATATTGCAAGGATTGTAATCTATCAGCTTTTACCCACCCACCACCTACTAAGCCAAGATGGCTTGTCTAAAAGGATTTAGCATGATGAAAATGGATTCCCTATCAAAATTAGCACTCAAAATCAGTTCCCTTACTCTCGCCATTGCCGCAACTTCTGCATGCACTGCTATGGCAACAGGTGCTGACTCCCAAGTTTCAAATACCCAAACCACTACGAACAGTACTGCCATTACTTTAGGCAATAGTGCTATGTCTAGCGGCACTAACGACACGGTTGCTATCGGTAATATGGCCAATGCAGGTCTGAACTCAGCAACCGCTGTCGGCGGTCAAGCCAACGCTGCAGGTTTAGGCGCAACCTCTATCGGTTGGCAATCAAAAGCCACTGCCGAACGCGCGCAAGCCTTTGGTCATCTAGCCAATGCTAGCGGTGTTCGCTCTACCGCAGTCGGCGAAGCTGCAATCGCTGGTGGCACTAACGACACGGTTGCTATCGGTAATATGGCCAATGCAGGTCTAAACTCCGCAACGGCTGTTGGCGGGGAAGCCAATGCCGCAGGTTTAGGCTCAACCTCTATCGGTTGGCAGTCAAAAGCCACTGCTGAACGCGCGCAAGCCTTTGGTCATCTAGCTGATGCTAGTGGTGTACGCTCTACCGCAGTTGGTGAAGCGGCAGCCGCACAAGGTGCAAACTCGGTCGCGCTAGGCAATAAATCTATGGCTGGCGGCATGAATAGCATCGCTATCGGTAACGAGGCAAAAGCGACCAAAAACAACCAAATCGTCTTAGGTAAGGCCGGACAAGTTCAATTGAGTACCGCAGCACAATCAGGTACAGTTAGAATCGTCACTATCGATGACAACGGTACGCTAGGTACGATGATGGTTGACTACTACCAAAAAGCTAAATAATTATAGTTGCGTGGTCAACACTGATGCTGTTGTAGTCAGTCATACTAAATAAAACAAAAAACCTCGCGATTGCGAGGTTTTTTTGGTTGGTATGTTTGGTTTGCTTGGTAGTATTTTAAAGTGCTGTATTAGATTGCGTGGTTATCAGAGCTACTATGAAGCTGAAGCCGATCATCCTGCCATCCGCTATTATCTGCTTATCTAGCCGTGGTGAGGCCACGGTTTGGATCATTCCTGTTTGGTCACGATATTGCACCAAAGCCTAGCCTTTGCAACATGCCTATTTAAGCAGGATAGCCTTAAGAAACTCTCATTTAAGAGAGTTTCACTTGCAAGCCTAAAATTGCAGTGCAATTTTTTTACGGCTCTCATGTCAGGGCTAAACCGTGTCACAAGGCGACTGGTTTTAATTTCCTAGAACATGGGATTGTAACCTCGTAGAAAGCACTTTTTTACCGATAGGGTTACTCTTAGGTCTTTTGGGCTTAGGGAATTTCCTTACTACTCTAGCTGTATTTAATTTATTTAAGATCGCTCTATTCTCTTCAGAGTCTTCAAATTCAACGTCTGTACCATGAGTAAGAGTTTGATAAGGCTCATCTAATAAGCTTAACACTCTCATAATTTCTGAGTCATTCATATTTTCAATTTGATTTAGAAGTAGCTTTTTAAGCTCATTTGAATCTGCATGCTCAATGAATTGCTCGTAAATAGTAATAGGTATTCTATCACTACCATATATCCCTAGAATTTTCTTGCGAATATGCTCACCAACGCTAATCAAATCAACGCCTATATTTTCAACTAGGAAGCGCTTACTATTATTGATAATATCTTCAGAAAAAAGTAAAGATACTATATCCTGTGGACGCAGTTGAATAAAGTCTAAATCATTCATTATAAATTCAATATTTTTAACTAAAAAAGTCAAGATAACTTCTTTTGATGCATATTCTTTGACTTGCTCCCAGTTCTTAGAAGTTAAACTTAACTTCCCAAGACGTATTAAAGTCTTAGTTTTTTCTTGATTAAGATCCTCTAATTTTGAGTTATCCCAGTTGTTGTCAGTTATACGTATTAGATTTTCGTATGCTTCATCACTCAATTCACTACATACAAAAAGGTGTTTATCAAACTCAGCTTTAGTGTTTTCCCAGTCTTCAATGCCTAAGATATCTGATTCTGTATAACTAACCATTTGTAAATAACTTCGTCCACTTTCCAAGAATTTGACAAGTGAACCATCTATCTCCCGATAAGCACCTTGATCATCCTGATCTACATAAGATTCCAAAAAATACTTAAAAACATTTGACCATGAACATTGGACTTTCAAGCTGCCGATAAGATAGTTTTGAATTTGATAATTTTTGACTTCACTTATATCTTTAATCTTGGTAGAAGTGAGCTATGCTGAAGAAACCGTACAACTAAACTTGGTAAACTAAGCGTATTAATC
>NZ_JABASQ010000031.1 GCF_016107535.1 Psychrobacter cibarius
CAACGGGTTATCTTCATAAAAGTAGTCTAGCATAGTGCTTATCTACTACAGCCCCTTTAATTATTCAACATTGTGAATCTGTATGGCTATTTATGATGGAATACTTAGCTTTCGAAGAGCCTAATTAATGCACTATGTTTTTTGATTACCCACTGATCAATACGCTTCTTAATCAATGCTGATCAATTAACACCTAATTGTTGATAATGCCTAATTGCTGACTAGCTAGTACTGAGTTATTGGTCGAGTAACGATTAATTAATCGTTACTTGTGATACGGCACGTAGCAGCACCGCATTACCAGTCGATAACGTCAGCGTCACTCTTGAAGTGGTGACAAATGAGACATTTTTACCATCTTTTACCCAGCTCTCATTGGTCGTTACATTGGCTTTGGCCTGATCGCCCGTAATAACGATATTATCCACAGAAATATCATAACGATAATTAGAGGTATTATTCCAACTATTTTGCAACAACTTCAAATAAGCATCTTTATCTAAACTGGTAGACTTACCTTTTCTAGATAATGAAATCAGTGCATCGTCAGAGACAAGACGGGCGACCTGATTGACATTTTGGCTATTCGCTGATGACTTCATTGCTGCTATATAGTTCTGCACCAAAGCTTCGGTCATGGCTGCCGCTTGCGCACTGATACTCACAGTACTTACAACGGTCACTACCGCCGCCACGCTGGCACTTTTTAGCAATAATGCCAAAAGCCCTTTTCCCCATAATCGTTTCATCATAATCCTTAGCAATGCTGTTATCGTTGTTGCCATCTTTTGATGACTAACGTTTTTTATTGATTAAATATAGTAGTCGCTTATTACTCATTAACATCATAATAAATGAAGCGAGCACTGGTTAGCATGTGCCCTCTTCGTTTTCGTTTTCGTTTTCGTTTTACTTGTAAAAAATATCTGTTTAATTTAATCATCACCTACTTATTAATGATGACAGCGTACTTTTACCATAGAGTGAGACTATCATTCAATTCTCACAGCTATGTGACACCCTGTGTAATTATTGCGAATACTAAAATACCAACCATATGGCACAATTATTTCTGAAAATATGAGTCACTGCCCATCGCTGTAATAAATACAAGATATATTAACTGAGCCGCTTACGCAGTACACGACTCAGTTTTTGCTCCAGTTTTGATTCGCTTTCTGTCAATCTAATCTCAATTTAATAAGCCAAACGGAAGCTTACTTAGCGTCCGTACTATTATCTTCGTATTGTTGTTCATCATCACTAAGCTTCATGCCCAATCGCTCTACTCGTCTGTCCATCATTTGTCGAGCCAGTGCTTGCATGTCTTCGACGCGGTCTATTTCATCCACAATCTCAAGTCCCAATAGCGTCTCAAACACATCTTCTAAAGTAACCAAACCTTTGACTTCACCATACTCACCGACTGTAATTGCAATATGAATACGGTTTTTTAGCATCAGCTCTAACAAATCAAACAGTTTCATTTTTGAAAAAACAAAAGTAATGTCACGTTTAAACTGAGTCAATGGCTTGTGCATCGCATGATTTACTTTGGCTAATAACATGTCTGTTTTTAATACAAAACCTGTGATGTTATCTAAGTCACCATCATAAATTGGCAGTCGTGAAAATGTCAATTTTGGGCGATCAACCAACAATTCAGCGACTGTTTTGTTTTCTTCAAACGCCAACATCACCGAACGCGGGGTCATGATATCTTCGACTTTAATCGCACCAAATGCCAGCAAATTGCGAATAATGCGCGATTCTAATGGGTCAATCTGTCCTGACTCTTCACCGATACTGGCAAGTGCCGCAAATTCACGACGACTGAATGCTTGGGGTTCTTTGCCACGTACTAGCAATTTGGTTAACTTTTCTGAGATCCAAATAAGTGGATACAACAGCAGGATAATGCCTCGCACGAAGTAAGCGACCATACCGCTTAGTTGACGCCAGTATAGTGTCCCAAGCGTTTTTGGAATAATTTCAGATAAAAACAAAATCGCCAAGGTCATAATGGCAGAAAACAGTCCAAACCATGCACTACCAAACACAATCGTGGCTTGGGCACCAGCACCGATAGAACCTAATGTATGAGCCACTGTATTCAAAGTCAAAATAGCCGCCAATGACTGATCGATATTATCAACCTTTAGGCGTCTTAGCATATTTGCTTTTTTCGGATTGCTTTCTTGAACATCAGCGATATAAGACGGCGTCATGCTCAGTAATGCAGACTCAGCCAATGAACAGACAAACGAGATACCGATGGCGACAACCACAAAAAGTATGAGTAGTAGCACACTGATCGCGGTCGGCTCTGCTAAAGCATCAGCGGCAAAAGCTGGATATGGCAATAGCAGCATCGCTGTCAGCGCTGATAACCCAGCAGTTGAATTGGTACGACGAAGACGCTTTGAATAGCGTGATGTCGGAGGAGGTTTAGCAGACGCTTCTTTACAAGCGCGCGGACGACACAAACGAGGTACAAACATAAAAGTGGTAAACAAGTTAGGTAACCTAAACAGAAAAAAGTAAAAGGGATAATAATATAATGAGCAAACGATACTAAATCATTAAAAGCAAACAACATGATTAATTAGCTATTAGTTATCTGCTAAAACGATGGTAACTCGCTGCTCGAAACTGATTTAGCAGCAGATAATAGGATCTATTATATACTAATAAACCGTGTGCTAAATGCAGGGAATTATTGCCATTTGATAGTAGCATTGATGATGCCATTTCACAATAAGACGCTATTGTTAAGTCTTTGTTTTTTGGTATCCTTGACCATACCTTTTGCTACGCTACTACTACCTAGCATCCATTCGCTGCTTGAATTTTGTTATACTCTCAGCGCTTTGGCGTTACTTATATGAGGTGGCAAAAATATTGCCGCAAAAAGTAATGACCGCTAGCATGCCATTACCTTAAGAAAAACATACTCAGCCTATGATTAACAGTTACCAAGTCTGGGATTTTTTGTTACTATGCGTTTAATTTTATTATTATCTATGACTTACTGAGAGAAATTATGTTGTTATTTATCCAAGCTGCCCATGCTGCACCAGAAGCTGCTGGTGCGATGTCACTATTTAGTCAAATACTATTGCCTGTTGCTTTTTTTGCGATTTTTTACTTCTTAGTCATTCGTCCACAGTCTAAGCGTACCAAAGAACATCGTGCCATGGTCAATGCATTGACTGTCGGTAGCGAAATCATTTTTGCTGGTGGTTTGATGGGTCGTATCAAAGCCATTGAAGGTGACTATGCGGTGGTCAGCCTGAACAATAATACTGATGTCAAAGTACAACGTGCTTCTGTTATTTCAGTATTACCTGCTGGCACAATCGAAAGCGTTTAATGATTGATTAAAACATTAAACGCGTTTTATTGATGATTACTAATCTGTCATTAATAAATATAGTGATTAATACAGTGCCTAAGAATGACCGTACCTTATTTACGGTCATTTTTCGCTATAGAGCAATGATGTAAAAACAGTCTCATAGAGTATAGACAATTTATGTTTATGCTTTTGACCATGCTGTCTTTATTGATTTTATCAGTGATATTTTACTGACTATATATTTTTGATGACTATATAAAGATACGTCTGTATTATTTGCTCTACTGTTTTACTATCATCGCGGATGATCGCAATGGTGCATGATGACGACTGCTAGATACAGCACTCAACCATTGCTATCGCTAACTTCCCATCTGCTAACTTGTGGCCTACGTCGCCAGTCGTTTATCAACCTAAAGAAGTGATTATGCAATATCCCGCTTGGAAATACTTACTTATTGCCGTCGTGCTAATCATTGCCGGTCTATATGCTGCTCCTAACCTCTATCCTGATGAACCTGCCGTGCAGATTACAAGCGCCGCTGCAGGTACACAGCTGTCTGAAGGTATCTTGACTGAGTCTCAAAGCTTGCTTGAAGAGGCTGGCATCAATAACCACGATGGAACGTTTGAGGGCAACAGTGCACTGGTACGTCTTGACAATCCAGTCGATCAGCTCAAAGCTCAGGAAGTACTGCGTCAAAACTTGGGCGAAGACTATGTCGTCGCGCTTAACTTGGCGCAAACGACGCCGCAGTGGCTACGTGATATCGGGGCAAAACCGATGAAACTCGGCCTTGATTTGCGTGGCGGTGTGCGTTTTGTACTAGAAGTCGATATGGACAAGGCGCTTGAACAGCGTTTGACCAGTGCCAGTCGTGACATGCGTCGCGAACTACGTGCTGAGCGAATTGCGATCAAAGGCATTAAGACCGAAGATCGAAGTGTGGTATTACATTTCGCTGATACAGATGCTCGTAACCGTGCACAGAATGTTTTGCAAGGCTCAATGGGCAATACGTTTAGCTTGCAATCCTCTATTGATGAGCAAGGTCCTGCACTGATTTTAGCGTACAACGATGCAACGCTTGATGAAATCAATAGCTATGCGGTTAATCAGAACTTGACCACCCTTCGCAATCGTATTGCTGAGCTTGGTGTGACTGAAGCTTTAGTACAGTCTCAAGGTGCTAGCCGTATTGTCGTTGAGCTTCCTGGCGTACAAGATACTGCTGAGGCAAAACGTGTCTTAGGGCGCACTGCAAACCTTGAGTTCCGTATGGTTGCTGAAGACAGCGAAAACTATACGGGCGGCATCCCTCCAGCGGGTACCGAAGCTTTCCCGTTTGAGACACTTGATGGTCCGCCGGTACTGCTTGAACGTCAAGCGATTGTCACGGGTGATAAAGTCACTAATGCTCAAACTGGTGTGGATGAAAGCGGCTCTCCTGAAGTCAGCATTACTTTAGATAGTGCTGGTGGTAAGCTCATGCAAAATGCCACTCGTACCGCCGTTGGCAAACAGATGGCTGTATTGTTCATCGAAAACAAGCAAAGAATCACTTACGAAGAAGATCCAGAAACTGGCGAAACTGTCGAAGTTAGAACGCCTTATGCTGAGACCAAAGTCATTAACCGTGCCAATATTCAAGCGGTCCTTGGCTCCTCTTTCCGTATTACTGGGCTAGATAGTAGCGCGGAAGCTGCCGAGCTCGCACTACTGCTACGCTCAGGCGCACTTGCCGCACCGATGTACTTTGTAGAAGAACGCACTATTGGCCCATCATTAGGTCAAGACAATATCGATAAAGGTCTATTCTCTACGCAAGTCGGGTATCTATTAGTGTTTGCGTTTATGATTATCTTCTATCGTCTATTTGGCGTGATTGCCAACGTGGCGCTGGCCGTGAACGTTATTATCATCATTGCTATTATGTCAATCTTAGGCTCTTCACTTACCTTGCCTGGTATTGCTGGTATCGTTTTGACCATCGGTATGGCCGTCGATGCCAATGTACTGATCTTTGAGCGAATACGTGAAGAGCTAGCAAACGGGGTACGGCCCAAATCCGCCATCGTGGCAGGTTTTGATCGAGCCTTTAGTAGTATTTTCGATGCCAACATCACCACCCTATTGATTGCTTTTATTCTATTTGCAATTGGCACGGGTCCGATTAAAGGCTTTGCGGTTACATTGGCTATTGGTATTGTCAGCTCACTATTTACCGCTATTATGGTGACACGTGCGCTGGTACAGATTGCTTATGGTAAGCGTAAATCTATCAAACGTTTGAGCATCGGTTAGGAGAACATTATGACGATTGATAAGAACAATCCTTTAGAACAGCAGAATAATCCAGATCGAGATGGTTCAAGTGGCTCAAATGTTGAGGCAAGCACACACCGCCGTAAAAAACCACGCCGTGATGGGAAAGGTAGTAATACCAAAGCCAATAACCCAACTACCGCTAAATCAAAAAAAGACAAAGCTCTGAGCGGTAGTAAGGATGCGGGTAAAGACAGTCAAGCAATGACCACCCAAGCAGCCAATCCTGAGCTAGAATCGGGTGATGCCGCTGATGATGCTGCTGCAATCGCTGAAGGCGGTATCAAAGCCGTTGGCAACCAGCGTATTATTCCGTTTATGAAGATAGAAAAGCCAATGGCACTTTTATCTCTATTGATGGTTATTGGTAGTATCATTGCAATTGCAGTAAACGGTCTAAACTTAGGACTTGATTTTACGGGTGGTGTGTCCGCAGATGTGCGTTACGAGCAGCCTGTTGAGCAAGTTGAAGTCGTACAAGCATTGGCCGATAATGGCTTTGATGATGCCGTGGTACAGTATCTTGGTACGCGAGAAGAACTCCTCGTACGCTTGCCACCACAGTCTGATAACGTAGACGGCCTAAATAGTAGCCTGACTAAAGCATTAACCCTGCCTAATAATAATGTTGAAATCAGTAACGTTAATATTATTGGCAGCCAAGTTGGTAATGAAATTTATCTAAACTCAGTCATGTCACTGGTATTAGCATTGGTTTGTATGTTGGGCTATGTTGCCTTACGTTTCCAATTTAAACTCGCTCTTGGTGCGGTATTATCGCTGTTTCATGATGCTATCGTGACCATTGGTGTTTTTGCCTTATTTGGCTTTCCTTTCGACTTAACCGTCTTGGCGGCCGTCTTGGCACTGGTTGGTTATTCTATCAATGATACAATTGTTGTGTATGACCGTATTCGTGAGAATTTTCGTCGTGTCCGTGGTATCACACCTCGCCAGACCGTTGACCTGTCTTTGACCGAAACGTTGCGCCGTACCATTATGACCATTTCCACTGTTTTACTGGTCGTACTTGCCATGCTATTCTTAGGCGGCGATGGACTGTTCTGGTTCTCAGTAGCGCTCTTCATTGGTCTGCTTGCTGGTACTTACTCATCAACGTATATTGCAAGCTCGATTCCATTACGTATGGGTCTATCACGCGATGACTTTATTGTGAAAGTAAAACCTGAGTTTGAAGAAGAAATTGTCACTTTCAATGATCCAAAAATGTTTGAATAAGTGTTTAATGGTATTATTTAATTTATATAAATTTGACTATAAAGTCTGCCATAAATAACAGTAGTAACGTTTAAATCAAAGCACCTGACTCATGAATAATGAGTCTAGGTGCTTTTGTCTTTGTAGCTGTGTTTGTCATAAATAGCAAATATTCTACGCTCAATCCTTGTTGGGTTTTAAGTATAAATGAGCCAAAAATGCCAATGACCACCTCGCCACCTAGTGCTATGCCACCGATTGATACTCGATATGCGCGCATCGTTGCTATTGCGTTGCCCGTGTTATTGGCCAACCTAGCCATGCCACTACAAAGCGTCATCGATACCGCGATCGTGGGTAACATGAATGACACGGCTAAACTTGCTGGGATGGGCTTGGCGATACAGTTATTGTCTTTATTGCTCGTGAGTTTTAACTTTTTGCAATATGCCTCGTCTGGGCTATCGGCTCAAGCGCTAGGACAATCGGTCAATCATGTTGATAATTCTACTCATATCACAAAATCGTCAAGCCAAACTCAATCACCCCTACTATCAATCTTGCAACGTGCCTTGTTATTAGCGTTTGCTATCGGTAGCATTCTGTTATTGGCAAAGCCTTGGTTGATAGATTTTGGTTTGCAAGCCCTATCGGCCAACCCCGAAAGTGGGCAAGCGGCAAAGACTTATTTGGATGTACGCTTTTGGGGCGTCATCGCTGAGCTAATGAACTTTGCCTTTATTGGTTGGTTTGCTGGTCAAGGTAAGACTCGTTACATGCTTTACCAGCAAGGCTTTATCGCCATGCTGAATATCATTCTAACCTTGTTTTTTGTCTATGGGATGCAGATGGGCTTGGTTGGGGTGGCGTTAGGAACCACTATTGCCTTTTGGCTGGGCGTGATACTAGCATTGTGGCTCAGCCGTCAGCATTTACAAATATCTTGGCAAGCCTTATTCACTGCCGACAAGCAACATTTTTCTAAAGAAAAAATGCTTAGGCTATTTTCATTAAATAAAGATATTTTTATCCGTACTCTGATCTTGACGTTGAGTTTCGCTTGGATTACCCGCTTGTCGGCTCAAAGTGGTGACGTCATCCTAGCCGCCAACGCTATTTTGCTTCAAGTATTAAGTATCTCAGCCTTTGCTCTTGATGGCGTGGCAGTATCGGCTGAGACATTAAGCGGTCAAGCAGCAGGACGACGGGATTGGCCACGCTTTCGTACTATCGTCAAGCGCACCGGTATCGTCAGTTATGGTCTAGCGATAATGTTAAGTGCTATATGGTGGCTGGCGATGCCAACATATTTGCAATTTATGACCAATATCGAGTCCGTTTTTACGCTGGCATATGAGTACCATCTTTATGCGGTATTGCTACCTCTCGTTGGCGTTGGTGCCTATTGGCTAGATGGTATATTTTTTGGCTTAACTGCCGGCAATGTGATTCGTAACGCAGCTTTGATACTCGCCGCTATCTTTTTTCCACTCAGCTGGTTGCTCTACCAACAGTGGGATATGACTGGTATTTGGCTAAGCGTGTGGTGTTTGTTATTACTTCGGCTGATTATTTTGGGTGGCTTCTTGTACCGAGCTCATCAAACAGCCAGCTATGAAAAGCTCCAGCCGTCTGTGTAATGTTCTTCGATTAAGTGCATTTTTTCTAGGGTGTTTTTGCCATTGTTCGGGCTAGGCTTCATTTTAAAACCAGTTTTCTAACATCAATCTTTCCGCAAAATATTAATAATAACCAAAAAACAGCAAAAATTAGGATGTCATGTGACTACTCATTCAAAAGAATTACATCAACAGCATGAGACCAGCTACGACTGGGCGGCGGGGTTCAAAAAAAGCCTACCTGTGGCGATGGGCTATTTACCTGCGGGTATCGCCTTTGGTGTGCTGGCACAAGTTGCTGGTATTCCTGTATGGGCAACGATTATGCTGAGTATTGTACTGTATGCGGGCGCCGCTCAATATGCTTGTTTGCCGATGCTGAGCGCTGGTTTACCGATTGGTAGCATCGCAACCAATATTGCCGCTATTAATTTACGTCATGTATTTTATGGTATGCCATTATTGCAATACCTACCAGAACATAAGCTTGCCAAAACCTATTGCCTATTTGCCCTGACTGATGAAACTTTCTCTGTTATGACCAGTTTACCTAATGAGTCAAGACAAGCGTTGATACTACCATTGAGCTTATTTAATCAAAGCTGGTGGGTACTAGCGAGCACGGTTGGTGTCATGATCGGCAGTACTCTGAGCGATTTAGTACCACATTTGGATTTTGCCTTAGTCTGTCTGTTTGCGATCTTAGCTTATGAGCAGTTCCAAAGTATCAAACGTTATTTCCCCATTGCTATTGCTATCATTTCTTTAGCGGTGGCCTCCTTATTTACTAGCAATTGGTTGTTATTGGTGGCGATCACCATTTGTATGCTATTGATTTTAGCTCGTGGGTTTTGGACGCAGCGTAATATGACAGGAGCCAACAATGACCAGTAGTTACCTTATTTTTGCAACTTTTGCGATGGCCGCCGTGACCTTTATTACCCGCGCGCTACCTGCATTAATACCCAGAAAGCTGTTAGACACACCTTGGCTGCATCGGCTCAATGAGAGCTTGCCGCTATCAGTCATGGTATTGCTTATTTTAACCAGTCTTTCTTATCAAAATTTATCGGCAACGACTGGGCTAAATAGTGCTGAACTACATTTATTGATGGCACAAATTGGTGCCCTTATTTTGGTGTTGTTCGTTTATCATATCAGCCGTCAATTATTGGTCAGTATGGTCGTTGGTATCGCTGCCATTAATGGCTTACTATGGGTATTTACTAATTTTTTAAGTGGATACTAGAAAATTGAGAAATATGTGAATGGATAACAGCTTCTATAGTCAAGGAATTTTAGAATCGCTACAAGGCGACCGACCGCAGATAGTACACTGAGTACATCTAGGGCGGGTAACACCGTAGCGATTTAAAAGTGCTCTGACTATAGTTCATATGAATAATTTTAAACCCTGTAATTGAACTATATTTAAAATAAAAAAAAGGCTGGATTCTTATGAGAATCCAGCCTTTTACTTTCTAAAAGTGCTGCAAAAAACTGGCACTTTTAAGAAATTGATAGCTTAAAGCTCTTCGACGCCCATCATATCAACTGGGGTATCAGCCACTATCTGTACGCCTTTTTTGCCTGTCTTAGCAGTGTCATTGCGCTGCTCTTGTAAGTGCTCAAGATACGCTTCATTGATCTGCCCAGTGATGTAGCAACCATTAAATACGGCACAATCAAAACCTTCAACTTTGCTGTACTTGGTATCTTTTACCGCATCAATCAAGTCGTCCAAATCTTGGAAAATCAATCTATCAGCACCGATGATATCGCGTACTTCTTCTACCGTATGACCTGAGGCAATAAGCTCACTGCGTACTGGCATATCGATACCATAGACGTTTGGATATTTAACTGGTGGCGCGGCGCTAGCAAAAAATACTTTATTCGCACCAGCATCGCGTGCCATTTGGATGATTTCATGGCAAGTGGTACCACGAACGATAGAATCATCAACCAACAGTACGTTTTTACCTTTGAACTCAAGTGGTACGGCGCTGAGTTTTTGACGAACTGATTTTTTACGTTGTTGTTGACCTGGCATGATAAAGGTACGACCGATATAGCGGTTTTTCATAAACCCTTCACGGTACTTAATATTCATTTTTAGTGCCAGCTCCATCGCTGACGTACGCGAGGTATCTGGAATAGGAATCACTACATCGATATCGTGATCTTCACCCCATTCAGCAAGGATTTTATCAGCCAGCTTTTCACCCATACGTAAGCGTGCTTTGTAAACTGAGATGTTGTCCATGATAGAATCTGGACGGGCAAAATACACATATTCAAAGATACAAGGCGTGTATTCTTGCTGCTCAACACACTGATGGGTATGTAATTTATGATCTAAATCAATGAATATGGCTTCGCCAGGTTTGACATCACGGATAATACTAAATCCTGATCCTGTCAGTGCAACTGACTCTGAGGCAACCATGTACTCGGTGCCGCCATTCGGTGCCATACGCTTACCAAAAATAAGCGGACGAATACCGTTTGGGTCACGAAATGCGAGCAAACCATGACCCGTAATCAAAGCGACTACGCCATAAGCGCCTTCGACGCGCCCATATACAGCCGTGACTGCTTCAAAGATATCAGCAGGCGTTGCTTTGGTTTTACCCAAGTTTTGCATTTCATGGGCAAGTACGTTTAGCAATACTTCTGAATCTGAATCGGTATTAAGATGGCGGCGATCTTCGATGTATAAAGACTTGGCTAAACTCTCAGCATTGGTCAAGTTACCATTGTGTGCAAGGGTAATACCATAAGGTGAGTTGACATAAAATGGTTGAGCTTCGGCACTGCTTGACGTGCCTGCTGTTGGGTAACGGACGTGACCAATACCGAACTTACCAACCAGTTTCATCATATGACGATTCATAAATACGTCACGTACCATGCCATTTTCTTTACGTAGATAAAGTCGTCCATCTTGCAAAGTGACAATACCCGCTGCATCTTGCCCACGATGCTGTAGCATCGTCAAACCGTCATAAAGAATCTGATTGACTGGTTCGTGAGCTGCAACTCCAATGACTCCACACATAATAGCTATATCCTATTTTGACTCATTAATTAGTACTACAATAGTGGCAAGACTGCTAACAGTAGCTTATCAAAAATGCGTACTGTTACTCACCGACGACCTGATGATTGTTGTTCAGAATTTAACGAATATTTATCTTTTGACTATTAACAAAATGCACTATTTATTGGCATTTGTGGTCTCTAAATGCGATTAAATAATTTTTTATCAAGGATAACTTACAAAGAGGATATGATAGAAGCGATAACCTCTAGCACCACAAACCCAAGCTATCAGCATCGAATCATTGAGACATTAAAGGTTAACCGTAAAAATACTTACGACTGATTGACTTGATCCCAAGCCATACCTAACACATCTGAGACCAAGGCTTTACCCATCGGGGCATAAGGCAATAGCTCAGGCGCGAGCACTGACGTTTGCCATTGTGGCATTTGCACCAGTAACGGTGCGCTGACGCTAAGCACAACTAAGACCATCAGTACATTTTTAGCAGCGCCCAGTACACCACCTGCCATTTTGTCAACGACACCCAAGCGTAAGGTTTTAAGCACGCCTGAGAATACAAATGCCACTAAGTGCATGATAGCCAATATGATTATCACTACCAATAAAAATGCCATTGCCATTTGTAAAACAGGGTTTTGTACCATGCCTGATAGTTGCGGCGAAACCACTCCTGCCAAACGTGTGGCAGCGATCAGGGCAATAAACCAACCGACTAAACCAACGGCTGTTTTAATCAATCCGACTTGAAAGCCGCGCCATAAGCCGATCAAAACAACAATAGCAATCACGATATCCAGACCACTCATGTTCTACGCCTCATACCTTATCGATTTTTATCGGATGTTTACTTTCGTTTTTGTGACACATTAATCTTTGATGACTCAGCTCAAAATACAGTCGTCTTGTGCATCTGATAGATAATGATCTAGGGATGTTGATCCGCTATAGCTCCATCGCGTCGTAATAGCCACCGATTGCTTGAATACAAGACTGTACCAGCCCAGGACCACGATAAATGAGCCCAGTATAGAGCTGCACCATATCTGCACCCGCTTCGATTTTTTTGACGGCTTTTGCACCACTGTCAATACCGCCGACGCCTATTAAAGCGACTTTACCATCTAGCTGATCGGAGAACTGTTGTAAAATCTGGGTACTAATGTGGCTGACTGGGCGACCGGATAGACCACCTGCTTGCTCACCATCAGGTAGGTCTTCAACACCAACACGGCTCAACGTTGTATTAGTCGCAATCAACCCATCAATCTCAAAATCGAGCAATTGCTGCGAGATATAATCCACTTGTAGCGGCTCTAGATCAGGCGCAACTTTCAATACCAGTGGCACATAAAAACCATATTCAGTGGCTAATTGGCTGTGACGATTTTTAATCGTATCCAAAAGCTGAGTCAAGGCCTCGCCACTTTGTAAATCACGCAGATTCTTAGTATTTGGTGAGGAGATATTAACGGT
Organism: Psychrobacter cibarius; assembly: GCF_016107535.1. Lineage (GTDB taxonomy): Bacteria > Pseudomonadota > Gammaproteobacteria > Pseudomonadales > Moraxellaceae > Psychrobacter > Psychrobacter cibarius. Next base: position 13,065 of record NZ_JABASQ010000031.1, read on the forward strand.
GATATAGGAGGCATGCGGATAAGCACGCTCTAAACAATAGACATAATCATCGGCGGCTTGCTCTACTGGCGTATCGGCGTTCTTGCCAATATTAATCCCAATATTGCCTTTGTATTGACAGCGCTTGACGTTTTCGATCAGATAATCGATACCTTGGTTATTGAAACCCATTCGATTGATGATAGCGTCCGCTTGCTTGATTCTAAACAACCTTGGCTTATCATTGCCTATTTGTGGTCTTGGCGTAACCGTACCCACTTCTATAAAACCAAAGCCAAGCTCAGCCAACGCATCGATATAATCACCATTTTTATCCAGTCCTGCCGCTAGGCCGACCGGATTGGCGAATTGCAAGCCCATGCAGTCTGTGGGCTGCATTGACTGACCGTATACCAAACCTAAAACACGTGCTTTATGAGCTTTATCTAATAAAGATAAGGTCATCTCGTGGGCGTGCTCTGGATCCATCTTAAACAAAAAAGGGCGAAGTAAGGCATAAGACATAGTAATGGCAGACCCTGCTCGAAAGAAATAGTGAGTGAATAGTGCGAATAAAATCAAGCGCTGCGATTATATCAGCTTAACAGAAATAAGAGCAAAGTTTCATGCGCTAAATTTCTGTATTAGAGTACTAATAGCTATACCTACATATTGGCTAAGGAACTGACAGATGTATTCTACAGTCCCTAAGGTACAGGACGACCATCCGTCAGGGCTATCCAACCACGAACGATACGATAAAGATGCCATATAAAAGTAAAAATCATGATGAGCAGGCCAAATACCGCTAATAATACCGAACCAATGGCAATATTATTGCTATCAGCCAGCATACTGATGCCAAAACCCCCTAATGCAAAGGTAATGGTGATAATACCTAAGAAGAAAAATACGATGCTATACCAAAAGGTCTTAATCTGCCAATCGAAATGCGTGGACAACCATGAACCCTCTGCGTCATGGCGCTTCGCATAGTTCATCACAATTGGTACAACCCACAGTAATCCAGCGGTAAAATAGCTGATTACGTATAAAAAATAAGTAATGTGATTATAAGTGATTAAAGAACGGCGCTTACCATTGCTCATATTGTCACTCGCCCCATAGCTCTGCCTTTGCTCAGTCATTTCATGATCAAATGCAGCTTCAACTGACGCATTACTCTGGTGTTCAGCAGTTCTGGTCTGCTGATGGCTACGCGTGTCAGGTTTGCGATCAGAAGATTGATTCATCTTAAATATCCATCTCTGGCTGTGTGATAGTTAATTAATTGTGTCAAACGTGCAATTTTTCAATGACACTAATGACAAATGGTTATTTTAGAAACTGATGATCAGTTAATTTGGGGCAATAGTAGATAAGGAGTAAAATACTTCCAGTTTCCACAGCATATCGATTTATGAGGTGACAGTCGCTTGTACTTGAATGGCTTTGGTAACCAAGTCTTGCTGTATCGATAGCTGACTGAACTGCCAACCTTGTTGTTCGAGTTTGCCAAGTGCGGTGCTGACCACCGCTTGACTGGCATGATTGAAGCTCAGTTGTACAGCATCACCCGTCGCAACGACTTGGGCGTTGGCAATACCTGAGTTATTCAACAATGCACTGATACTATTGACAGGTGGCATGGCGGCTTCACCATCCGCTGTATTCATCGCATTACTATCGATATTGCCAGCTTGGGCACGCAACCAAAAGTAATCAGCCACTTGCTCTTGATAGTCGCGCTTACTATCGTTTGCCGCTTGATGAATACTATAACCACCATAGCCCCCAATGAACAATAATAAGAACATAGACAATACGGCCAATGCCAACTGATCACGCGGCGAAAGTGCCTGCCAGCGTAACGATAGCATCTGTTGAAAATTATTTACACGCGTTGACAGCACATTGGTTCCAATACTGTTACTGGTCTCTGGCGTGATGTTGTTACGTTTAGTGCGGCGCTGCAATCGTTTCATTTTCCAACCTTTTTGACTTTTATTACCACTGCCTATTTACTACCGTTGCCTAGTTGGCAAATAAATTATGATGCCGCTACATTGGTTTGCGTCGTGTCATTATTTTCTACGACATTCACCGTAACTTGACCACTAAACTGCCCTTGCTCATTACTGTTTACCTGTGCAAGCTTGGCATTTAAACCCTGCGCAACAAGTGTGCTCGTAAACTTATCAAGACTATTACGATCAGGGGCAATCAAGGTAAAGCTGAGCGCTGATGGCTGCATCACTAACGCTTGCGCCCGCAGTGAAGACTGTTTGATTAACGGGGATATGCGAGTCAATGCTGCCATATGAGAGGCTGGTGCTTGGCTATCACTGCGCAGCTTTGGTTGTAATTGCACTTGCAGTTTGGTGCGCGAGCTTAATGGCTCATTTGGAAACCAAGCTTGATACTGCGCCGCAATCTCAGCTTTGGTCGCTACCGCCGCCTTATTATACTGATACCACTGCAGGCCATCGGTCGCCATCTGTAATACCAGTGCCGATAACGCGACCATCGCTGCCACACGCAAATACGGTGAGAGCTTTGAGTCCGTTGATTTAATAAAGAAGTTAAGCGCGTGACGCTCAGGGCTGTCAACAGGCTTGGGCGGCGTAGTCAATGTGGTTAATAATAACTGATGATCTGCAACAAGCGCGGCCGTTTGTGCCATAAAGCTTGTGGACATTGACGAATTTGTTGGCTTTGAAAGATCATCTAAAGCCGCTATGGGCGGTAATATATTCACTTCACTTAAATGCGGGAAACGTTCAAAAATTAAGGGCAAATAACTGACAGCCATACCTTGTCGCAATGACTGACGCAGTAGCATGGTGTGCTCATCTTGATACAGTGTTACTTGCTGACCTGCCCCTTCATCTGGCGTTGGTAGCAATAAAAAATCAGGCAGTAACGCCGTTATGCTCATGCCAGCGAGCTTAGCACTCTGCTGCCATGACTCAATATCGCTTTGCGCCAGTGCATACAGTTGGTGATTATCGGCTTCACTGATTTGCCGAATCGCCAATTGCTCGACAGGGGTCAAGGATGTCTCTTCAAACAAGTATTGCTTGCCGCTATTGCCCAGCTGTTTAAGCTGAGTCGCATTCAGCTCAGTATCTACCTGCAATATATGGCTTGATGGAAAATATAGACACAAAGTCTTCTGCGCATTGGTTTTATAATTACCATAGATCGTTTGCAGCTGTTGCCAACCATCAACCGTTTGCCACTGCTGAATATCTTCATGCCAGACAGCTAGCGGGCTATGCTGCGCTCGTAACCAAACATGTAACACTAAGCGTGTCCTTAATTATTAAAGCTGTTTTAAAGATAGGATAAGGTAGGATTCAGACAATTTCATTCTCTAACCAGTTTAACACCACTAAGCATCAATAGACTAAGTGTCAACAATATCACTGACGATTCGACCTAATCTCAATACGGCTGCTCAGGCACAAAACGATCAATCTCTCTTGCCATACCTGCCATTACAAAGTCCATCTCAAACACCCTTGCTTCTGCAAGAGAAAATGATTCAGGATAATCACCGGTTAATAAACCAGCGATATAAGCAACGATAGACATATGACACACCACTACCAGACACTCAGCGTCAATATTCGCAATATCTATTAAGGCTTGACGCGCATCATCAGAAGGCGTGATATTTTGCTGTACGATTACTGGAACCTTGGGCGCGCGCGTCTGAAATGCTGCTAGCGTCTGCTGTGCTCTATCATAGGGACTGACGACAAAATAATCAGGATGATAGTGAGTCATCACATACTCTGCCGTCTGCATTGCTTGCTGTTGACCAAAGTCAGTTAACTGGCGCGCGCTGTCTGGGCGCGACTCATCTTCTGCTTGACCATGACGTACTAGTATAATTTTCATAACCTTCCTTTATGCATTGTCATGATGACGTTGTTTACACAATAATCATTCTTAGAACAACGTCATCATTTAACATTGGGGTTTTTACTTACTGTCAGTATCGCCACTTTCATCATCAGCGCTATCGCTTGACGACTTCATCTGCGCAGTTAGCGCCGCATTACTATGATCATGTGCCATTACAAATTCAACGTCACTACGGAAGCCCGCTTCCATGAGATGTAACGCCACACCTAATGCTGCTTTATCTTCATAAATGACCGCATACAATGCATGGGTAATAGGCATGTAGATGCCTTGCTTGGTAGCTTTCTCATGCACTTGCTGAATGGTATTGACCCCTTCAGCCGTTTGACCGAGTTTTTTCACCGCGGCCTCAATACTCATACCGCGACCGAGCATGTTGCCGATACGATAGTTACGACTGAGCTCTGAGCTACAAGTGGCGTATAAATCACCCACACCAGACAATCCTAAGAAGGTAAGCGGATTCGCACCCGCCTCAACCCCAAAGCGGCTCATCTCTGCCAAAGCACGAGTCAATATCATCGCTTTGGTATTTTCGCCGACATCATAGGCCGCCGCCATTCCCATGGCAATCGCATAGATATTCTTTAGCGCGCCGCCAAGCTCCACACCTTTGACATCATCACTGGCAAACACTCGAAAAAACGCACTATGTAATGCGGCTTGTACGGCATGGCGCAATGGCTCAGATTCACTGGCGATAACGGTCGCTGATGGCATGTTTTTCATGATCTCTATCGCAAGGTTTGGCCCCGACATGACACCAAAATTCACTTCAGGTAGCTCATCTTTAATAATGTCGCTCATCATGGCAAAAGTATCTTTTTCCATACCTTTGGTCAATGACACAATAGACTGACCACTGATAAATGGTGCAATATTCTTTAGGGTCTCACGAAAAGCCAAACCAGGCACCGCAATAAAAACGATATCTTTGTCTTTGACGGCTGCTGCCAAGTCATGGCTGTACTTAAGGCTGTCATCAAGCTTATAACCTGGTAAATATTTTTTGTTGGTCTGCGTTTTTACCATCGCCTTTACCGTACGCTTGTTACGTACCCACAGCGTGGTATCACAGCCATTGCGTGCAGCCAAATTTGCCATTGCTGTACCAAAACTACCACCGCCTAAAAACGCCAAACGTAGCTTGGTAGGATTACTGTGAATATCCGCCATGTTTTTTGCCACTGCTGATTCTACCGCGCTAGGATTGAGTTTTTTACGACCAATACCCGATTTGGTAGCACGTTCGATGATACCTGCCAGCAGACTGTTTTGCTTTTCAGGGGCATTCGTATTCACCTCAGTATTATCGCTACTGATGTCTTTATTGCTATCATTAGGGCTGGTCATTTGCTGTTATCCGTATTGGCTGATTTATTATTAATAGAATTTATCATGGTTTATTTATCATGACTTATGACGCTTTAGAGTATTGAGGCTATCTATCTTTTTGCTACACGACCGACTGTCTTTTTAGAGAGCGGTATTCGTCAAGAGAAAAGCGCCACTAAACAGCGCTTAGATATATTATGACTCAAATCGCACTAAAGACTCGATATCAATCGGTTTACGGGCGGGTTCATTTTTGGGGCTGGTGCCAGTATAAACAAAAGCCGTCACATAATCATCTGGACCAACGTCAAAATATGATTTAACAGCAGGTTCATTACATATCAGTCCCGTACGCCACACTGTACTAAAACCTTGGGCTTTTAGCGCCAAAATTAGGTTTTGTACAGCCGCACCCGCACTTAGCATTTGTTCAAAAGGAGGAACTTTTTTGTGCGCTTGTATTTTTGTGACAACGGTGATGATGACGGGCGCTCTTAATGGCATGGCCTGAGTTTTTGCGATGTCCTTTTCGGACAGCGTTTCGCCCTCCTGCACCGCTTTGGCTTGAGCCGCTGCGACCAAGGCGTTGCCTAATTCATGACGGGCACCCCCCTGTGTCACTATAAAACGCCATGGACGCAGTTTTTTATGATCTGGCGCTGTCGCCGCACACTCAATCGCTGTTTCGATTTGAGCATGTGTCGGTGCGGGCAAATCCAAATTGCCCATACTGCGCCTTGAGTTGATCCAACCAATCATTTCTTCACTGCTAATCGGCATACTGTCTGTGGTGATGTCTTGGGTCGACAGTTTTTTATCATTTTCGTCGGATGTAGTCATTACCGCTCCTTATTTATTATTATCTTTTTATGCAAAAAACCAATGCTTTGGTTGGCTCTCAATACTGTCAAAAAACACGTTATGTCAAACGAATATATATCAATATTGAGTGTGAATGACTTGAATGGAAAACCATGAGTGTTTTAATCGACAACTTGTAGATTATCATCGGCTATGAAGAGGCTTTAATTATGCCGCATCATCGACCCGATGCTCCATGCGCAGATAATCCTCTGACTGCATCTCAAGCAAGCGCGAGCGTGTCCGTTCAATCTCAAACGCCAACTTCTCTCCTTGATATAGGTCCAAAATCGACTGCTGCGCTCTAACCAGCAACTTAACACGGCGATCATAAAACTCATCAACCAGATAAATAAACCGACGGGTCGGATCACGTAAGTCATCGTCTAAGGCAGGCACGGCATTGACCAATACTGTACTGAACTGCTTGGCAATTTCGATGAAATCAGACGCTGATCGTGGCTCCATACATAAATGACGGAAATCACAGAATAAAATATCCTCAGTGCGAGCGTTAATTCTAATTTCGCGACCATTAATCGTAATCGGCTCATTACTGATTTTTTGGTTATTGGATAAACTGGCAAAACGGTTGGCTAACCAATGATGATTCGCTTTCGTCATAGGCGACTCATATAGCTCTGCCTGCTGCAATACGCGCAAACGATAGTCGATACCAGAATCGATATTCATCACCTTAGTATGACGCTCCACTTCAGCGATAGCGGGCATAAAACGGTCACGATGTAAACCGTCTTTATACAATCCTGATGGCTCAATATTTGAGGTGGCGACCAATGTAATACCACGATTGAACAGCATGGTGAACAAATCACCTAAAATCATGGCATCAGAGACGTTAGAAACAAAGAACTCATCGAAACAGATAATAACCGCTTCTGCATAAATGATGTCGGCGACTTTTTCTAATGGGTCACTCTCACCTTGCAGCTTGTTTAGCTCTTGATGAACGCGCTGCATGAAATGATGAAAATGCAAACGCATCTTGCGATCAATGGTCAATGAATCATAAAACATGTCCATCATCCATGTTTTACCACGACCTACCCCGCCCCACATGTACAAACCCGTTGGTGCTGTCGGCTTGGACTTTAAAAAGCTAAAAAAGCCTTTCTTCTGTGGCGCACTATTGATGAGCTGATGATGTATCTCATCAAGATAGCTCATGGCCTTAAATTGCTGCTCATCTCGAGTAAACTCATCTGTACTGACGGCTTGCTCGTAACGTTGCAATGGAGATAAACTCATAATACGACTCATCATTAGACAAAATAAATAGTAAGGTAATGGTTGATTCTGCATGAACTCGTCAAAGTGAAGCGATCAGAGCTCATGACTTGATAGCGGTTCTCTATCCTAATATTACTAGGGTGTGTCATCAATTAGATTGTGAGGCTTAAAATGAGAAAAATTGTAGATAAACAAGGAAGAAATTGCCGTTAATATGAACATATTGACAAAATTTCTGACGATGTTTAGCAAAATTTAGCCATTTTAAGACCACTAAATGTATTCATGTGCTAATTGATGACACGCCCTAGGTAATAACTAAGAGTCGCTACCAAAGGTATGCTTTTCTAATAAGCCTTTCAATTCTGACAGACGTCCATGAAAAAAGTGCCCTGCGCCATCTACCACGCTGACAGCAATCCCCAATCGCTCCGCAAATGCTTGCATATTATCAGGGTCAATCACTTCATCAGCATTGCCATAAATCTCAAACGTTTTATCGGCTGGCAAGCTTATATCACTGCTGTCATTTTTCTCAACGGATGGAGCAATAAGGGCGATTTTAGTAATCTCAAAATCGCCTAGCCCCCAAATATGAGGGGCTTCAAGCACCTGCTCAGCCACCCGTGCTGTCACATAACCGCCAAAAGAGAAACCACCCAACCATAACTTGCGCGCATTGGTTTGCTCTGCAATCCATTGTAGCACGGTCATTGCATCTACGACTTCACCATCCGCATAATCGTGCTCGCCAGTCGACTGCCCGACACCGCGAAAGTTAAAGCGTACCACGTGCATACCATTATCACGAGCAAAGCGATACATCGTCGTCACCACTTTATTATTCATCGTGCCGTCGAATAACGGATTGGGATGACACAGTAGCGCCACTGTATCGGTATTTGGATTGTTAGGATTGTCTTGTTGCCAAAGCGCGTCGACTTCGAGCACGCCAGCAGGAGCAGGAATTAATGGCATAAAATTACTTATTGATTAAAAATGAATAGGTCAATTATCCTAGATATGGTTTATATTTCAAGTGATTTGCTGTGTCATAGTACCGCTTATTTTCATTTTCGCTCATCATAAGTAAACGTCGCCTATGAATATATGATGAATATGTGCGGTCTCTGCAATACCGCACACAATAACCGACTAGACACCCCAGAGCCGAATAGGGTAGATTCATCATAGTTGTTGAGCCACCTATGGACGGATACGTGCATGGCGTATCCTCAACTTTGCTGTGATATTCAACTTTATGTATGACTGACAGACATTAGGAATCGTTTATGAATACTATTAATAAAACCGCTGCACTGACTGCTACTTTGGCGGCAGCACTCGCCCTAAGTGCTTGCCAAACTACGCCTTCATCACCAGTTATCCAGCGTGCAAACTCTATTTATGAGACGACTGGCATCGCCGATAGCAAAGTAAAAGCACAGCAAAATGCGATAGACAGCGCACAAAAGACTTGCAGAGGTAAGCAAGTTATTATCGTCGATGACAAAGTCACTTATAACGGTATTTTAGATGAAAATACTGGTCGGATGATTGGGCAAGCCAGTGCTGTCCTCGGTACGATCCTTGGTACGGGCTCGCCGAACTTATCACGTGACGACGATTACGAGTATAAAATCAACTTTCGTTGCCAATAAAATAATTATTATTTCATAAAGCACTTATTTGGCGGCTTGTTATTTAATAAAGTATGTAGCCAACCAATCAGCGATAAGAATATATTAGTCGCTGACGGGTTGGCTTCTCTTTTTGTGTGCTCGCTTTTGGGGTAAACTACCCTTTCTGATTTTTTATGACTCTTACTCTATAAACAGCCCGTTTTTAAGCTCTCTCACTTTTGGTCTATTATTATGCGCAAACCCAACCTGTCAAATATGAAACCAGCTAAGGTATTAGCGCCTGCTAAAGATTTAGCGACCTTGGAGGCCGAGTTAGCTGAGCAAGAAAACAATATAGAAGTCAATTTAGAAGATACCGTTTTGCGGTTGAGTGACTATTTATCAGCCGTTGATATGGTTATCAAACAGACCTTTAACCACCGTGTATGGGTGAAAGCAGAGATTCGTAATCTATCTAGCAAAGGCGGGCATTATTACTTTGAGCTGGCAGAAAAAGATGATGACGGCAAGGTCATTGCTAGTTGCCGCGGCAATCTTTGGCGCTTTAAAGCAGCACGCGTCTTAGCAAAATTTGAGCGCGCAACTGGCATGCCCCTTGATCGTGATTTGACGGTATTGCTCAAAGTATCCGCAGGCTTCCATGCGCAATATGGTTTCTCTCTCACTATTGAAGACATTGATCCTAGCTACACGTTAGGCGACTTGGCGCGGCAATATGCAGAGATGGTCGATCGCTTGACGGGAGAAGGCTTATTAAACCTGAATCAACAGCTGCCTGTTCCGTTTGATATTGAGCATGTGCTGGTCATTGCCCCTGAAAAAGCCGCTGGATTAGGTGATTTTCAAGCCGACGCTGATCGCTTAGCGCGCACAGGTGCCTGTCATTTCCATTATCATAACGCGACCTTTCAGGGTAATCATGCGCCAAGCGAAATCCGTCAAGCAATCGTTAACGCCCAGCAGCAGTTTTTTGATACTTATGAGCACCTGCCAGACTTATTAGTCATTATTCGTGGCGGCGGTGCGGTCGGTGATTTAGCCTATCTAAATGATTATGAATTGGCAGCATTGGTTGCCGAGCAGCCCATCCCTGTCTGGGTTGGCATTGGTCACGAGCGTGATAAAGTTATCTTAGATGAAGTGGCGCATACTAGCTTTGATACCCCATCAAAGGTGATTGCCGCTATCATGACGCATTTAGCCCAGCTCGTCACTCACACACTGCAATACCAAGCGCAAATCAAACAAGCTGCTCAGCGTCAATTAAACATCGCTGAACAACAAACGACACGCCAGTTGAGCCAGATACAATCACAGACGATTGGTCAATTAACCGCTCTGCAAAAAGACAGTGATTATGCGTGGCGTAGCATTCAGCAAAGTGCCCAGCGACAGGTCAAGCAAGCCGCCAGACTCACCAGAGAGCTACGCACACAGACTCAAGCAGCGGCCTATCAGCAATTAACAGTGGCTACTAGCGCCAGTCAAAATAACCAAAAAACGCTTATGCATTCGGCACAGCAGCAGTTAATACAAGCACAGCGTGATAGCGAACATCTGCGTGATATTGTGCTCCTGCATCGCCCTTCTCGGGTGCTCAAGCAAGGCTATACCATGCTTACTGATGCAAAAGACAAGCAAATACTGACCAGCGGTACGCAGCTCCATCCAGAACAAACGGTGCACATTCTCTTAAAAGACGGTAAAGCAAAAGCACAGATTATTGACGTAAATATTAATAAATAAGAAGTACAACCTACCGTTGATTCAACTTAATCAAAGACTTTATTTTAAAATTAGGAAACCTTATGACAACCCCTATTCGCCGACGCAAAAAAGCCGCCCCAAAAACTTTTAAGGCGGCTTATGATATTCTAAAAAACAATGCCGCTGAATTACAGCAACAAGATGAGCCAGATATTGATAATCTGATGACCACAGTGGAAGAGTCGATTGCTGCTTATCGCGTTTGCGAAACCCGTATCAATGCGGTACAGCAAGCACTAGATGCCGCCTTTGCTGAAGACGTTAAATCTGATGAAGTAGATAGCTAAGTTACACTTACTCTGGCTCATCCACCTCGAAGACTTGGCGCAAATAGGCAAGATACGTGTCGTTATTAATCATGGTCTTGCCTGGACTGTCTGACAGTTTAGCGACTGGCTGCCCATTGCATTCAACCAATTTTAAGACGATATTTATCGGGGTGATACCCATATCATTGGTGAGGTTGGTACCAATACCAAAGCTGGTCTTTATTTGACCTTTAAAATACTGATGTAAATCCCAAGCTTTATCCAAATCTAAGCCATCACTAAAGGTCAAAATCTTCGTTCTTGGGTCTATTTTAAGGTTTTTATAATGAGCAATCGCCTTATCACCCCAGATATACGGGTCGCCGCTATCGTGACGCAGACCATCAAACAGCTTAGCGAAATACAAATCAAAGTCGCGTAAAAACGCATCCATGCCAACTACGTCGGTCAGCGCAATACCCAAATCGCCGCGATACTCATGTACCCACGCTTCAAGCGCCGCTTTTTGTGAATCACGTAAACGCACATCCAAAGCCTGAAATGCCTGCATAAACTCATGTGCCATCGTACCGATTGGCGTCATTCCCAGCTTTTTCGCTAAATACACGTTGGAAGTACCGCTCACTATTTTTGGTTCCGCTTTATGCAAAGTCTCAACCACATGAGCCTGCCAAGCTTTGCTAAAACGTCTGCGAGTACCAAAATCAGCGATGATTAATGGCGGCGTATTAGCATCACATTTTTCCTGCTCTCTCGCATATTGATGCAACAATGTGACTTTTTCATCCAATCTGCGCTGACCTTCTTCAATCACACCGGCATTCGATAGCGCATCAAAATACAGCTCATTAACGATGGCGAGTACAAATACTTCAAAGAACATCGCTTGAATCATCGGCCCTTCGATATCGATAAATAAGCGACCTTTATCATCCGTACTGACGGTAATAAAACGACGTTTCAACTTAAACAATTCTAGATAGTCAACGAAGTCTGAGCGCATAAAGCGCAAACCACGTAAGTACTCTAGTTCATCCTCTAAAAATCGTAATTCACATAAATTGTCTAACTGCTGCTCTAGCGCATCTTTAATATCAGCCAATGGATACAGCGTGTCTTTGTTATTACGGCAGCGAAAGCGATAAACACCATGTGTCTGTGGAAACTGATGCAGCATGGCTTGCAGCATCGTAAATTTATATAAATCATTATCGAGTAAAGAGGTAATAATAGGTTCAAAAGGTTTAGAGGTATGAGTAACGGTCATGTTACAGCCTTAAATACAAAAATGAAAAGCCGCCAAACAAATCCAGCGACGAAATAGGTATACATAACTTTGACTTCCTCCCCGCCCTCAAAGGAGGGGGATTCCTACTAAAGACGGCCAAGCCCGACCGCGAGAATGTTTTTTGCTCCATTAACGTCTCGTTGATGGGTCGTTTTACAAGAACGACAAAACCATACTCTTATACCAAGCGCTGATCTA
>NZ_JABASQ010000032.1 GCF_016107535.1 Psychrobacter cibarius
AGGCATGGCTGCCTGACTCAAGTAAATCACTCTCCGATATAGTCGGGGCGGTTCAGCTCGTCTATTTTAGACATAGCATTCTCACTGCTAACGCTATGTCATAGGTATGATCAAATAAATCCATTAAATCATACTTTACCATTTGTCGTTGTCTGCTCTTTGCCACTAGGTACGAGCCATTTAGCAAACCATCCTGACAAATCATCCATTAAAGTATAAACCACGGGAATCACCACAAGGCTTAATAACGTCGAAGTCACCAGACCACCCAATACCGCAGCGGCCATCGGACGACGGAAGGTTGGATCAGCATCACCCCAACCGAAAACTAAGGGCAACATCCCCGCGCCCATCGCAATGGTGGTCATAATAATAGGACGTGCCCGCTTGCGGCAAGCATCGATAATAGCCTCAAAACGCGCCAAACCTCGACGCTGTGCAATCAGTGCATAATCGACCAATAAGATAGAGTTTTTGGTAGCAATACCCATTAGCATAATAAAGCCGATCATCGATGGCATAGAAAGACTGCTATTGGTAATAACCAAGCCCACAAAAGCGCCGCCTATCGATAAAGGCAATGCCATCAAAATGGTAAAAGGCTGCAATATACGCCCAAACAATAGAATAAGTACGCCTAAAATACAAACCACACCGACCGACATCGCAATCACAAAACCGCTGAATAGCTCAGCCATGTTTTCTGCTTGACCTTGGTCAATAATGGTAATGGAAGGCGGTAGTTGTTGCATGGCAGGTACTGATTTAACCGCTTGTACCAAATCTCCAAGCTCGCCACTCGCAGGTTGCACCGTGATACTGATGGCGCGTTCCCGATCGAGCCTGCTAATCTGCGCAGGCCCAGTGCCAAAGTCTAATGACGCGACTTCACCCACACGTACGCCCTGTCCTGCGGGTAACGAGCTCGGTACATATAGACCTTCTAATTGACTGACATTTTGTTTGGCAACATCTGGTAGACGAATGACGATAGGAATCTGCCGCGTATCCAAATTGAGCTTGGATAAACGCTGCTCATAGTCACCCACCGTCGCCACTCGTAACGTCGTAGCGATGTCTTGCGTGGTCACACCTTTATCCGCCATCGCTAGTCTGTCTGGCGTCACCGTTAACTCTTGACGCGGCAAACTGCGGTCACTGGTCACGGAGCCAGCACTGGGCAGCCCTCGAATCTCTGACATAATTTGCTGAGCGGTTTGTTCAAGCAATTGCGGATTGGTACTGGTCATAGAGAAGTTGTAACCACTCTCTCCACCACTCGACAAACCAACGGTAAAGCGCGCACCTGGCACTTCTGCCAACAAACTACTTATTTGACGTTCAATCTCTTGCTTAGAGCTGCGCTCTGCACGTGGTGCTAGCACGATGTCTAGACCTGCTATATTTTCGGCTTTGCCACCACTAGAGTTTGAGTCCATGCTAGCCTGAGCCTCACCGACTGAGGTAAAAATATTGGTGACTTCAGGCATTGCTAAAATACGCTCACTTGCCAGCGCAGCAACGCGCTCTGTGTCTTCCAGTGCAACGTCAGGTGTCAACTCAATCGCCACACGAGTTTGGTCAATGTCATTATCAGGAATAAACGACGTTGGTAGTAATTTGACAAGCATCAGTGACGCCACGAATAACACTAAAGTTGCACCCATCGTCAGCCAGCGATGATGCAGTGCCCATGCCACTATTTTGAGATACCAACCCATCAGCGCGCTTTGCTTCTCAACGTGTTTTTTCTCTGGTCGCAATATATACGCTGCCATCATCGGTGTGATAAGACGTGCGACCATCAAAGACGCAAAAATCGACAACGCAGCCGTCCAACCAAACTGACGGAAAAACTGTCCAACGATACCGCCCATAAAGGCGGTGGGTAAAAACACGGCAATCAAAGTAAATGTGGTCGCGACTACCGCCAAGCCAATCTCGTCAGCCGCTTCCATCGCTGCTTCATACGGTGTCTTGCCCATGCGTAAATGCCGTATAATGTTTTCGACCTCGACGATCGCATCATCGACCAATACACCGATCACTAACGACAATGCCAACAAAGATATAATATTGAGGCTAAAGCCAAATAAGTACATACCTAAAAAGGTGGGAATCACTGATAATGGCAAGGCGACAGCAGCAACTATAGTCGCCCGAATATTGCGCAAAAATAAGAATACGACGACAACTGCTAACAGACCACCTTCGATCAGCATCCGTAAAGAAGCTTGATAATCTTCAGCGATGGGCGTTGCCCGATCATAGACTTTTTCAATCGTGATGTTACCTACATCGGCTGACAGCTTGGCAAGCTCTGCATCAACCAGCTCCATGACCTCAACTTCACTGGCACCACGCGAGCGGGTGATGTTAAATGCCACCACCGTTTGCCCGTCAAGCTTAGCAATAGAGCTTGGGTCAGCCGCGCCATCTGTGATTTGTGCCATACGTCCAAGCGCTTGTGTGCCGCCTGCTGGGATTGCCACTTGTAAATCATTGAGCTCACTTGCCCGCTCCACCGCACCAAGGACACGAATCGTCTGGGTGGTTTTGCCCACTTCTGCTTCACCACCAGAGCTGTCCTGCTGAATACCGGTGATTTGATTGGATAGTTGTGTGATAGAAAGCTTAAGACCACTCAAGGTAATCGGGTCAGCTGCGACGGTAATTTCACGCTGCAAACCACCAATACGGCTAACCGTACTGACACCCGGTATATCAGAAAGACGCTTGGTGACCGTATCATCGACGAACCAAGACAAGTCTTCCACATTCATGTTTTCAGCAGCCACAGAATAAGTGACAACGGGGAATCCTGCGGTTGAAACTTTAGTGATAATAGGGTCATTGGCAGCGGCAGGCAAATCGCCGCGTACCTCGCCTACTGCCGAGCGCACATCATCGACCGCTTCTTGAATATCCTTTTCTAACACAAACTCTGTGACCATGGTGGCAGCACCCGTTTGTAACGTGGTGCGAATATGCTTGATACCCTCAATACTGGTGAGCTTGTTTTCTATCTTTTTTGCGATGTCGTTTTCGAGCTGTGATGGCGCGGCACCTGGCAAAGTCACCGTGACCACGACTGCAGGTAAGTCAATATCAGGAAACTGCTGCACCTTCATTTTCATAAAGCCATAAATACCGCCTAACGTCAGTAGTATGAATAGCAAAATGGCAACTAAAGGATTTTTTATCGAGTAAGCAGAAACATTTAAACTCATGGTTGTGCCTGCGCTGCTGTACTCGTTTGGCTAACACCATCAACGATACGCACCAAATCTCCATCATTTAAAAAGCTACCGCCTTGTTTGACAATTTGACTGTCACTAGGCAATGGCTCTAGCACTGCCACATTTTCGCCAAGTCGCTCGCCCAATGTCACTCGTTGTTGCTTGATACGACCTATGGTCTGACCATTTTGAGTCGTCACATTGGTTACTAGCATCACATAATCATAGCCATCGTTGCTGACGATAGCGCTATTGGGCACCGTTTGCGTACTGGCACTGCCTAATAGGAACTCACCCGTTTGATACATACCTGCCCGTACTTTTGCATTGGCTGCCAAGCTCGCATAGATAGTAATCTGCCGGTTGTTGTCCGCCGTTGGTGCTATACGGCTCACTTTCCCCATTACCGTATCACCATCTGGCAAGCTCACCCGTACTGGCGTCCCGACACTGACTTCACCGACAAGCTTGGGATCAATATCTGCACGCCATTCCAAAATCCCACCTTTAATGATAGTAAATAATGGCTCGCCACCAGCAACCATACCGACCTCCGCCATTTTCTCGCTGATGACACCGCTGACTGGTGCGACCACTGTTGCATTATCTACACTCAAGCGCTGAGTACTCAGACGCGCTTTGGAGGCTTGTAGCGCAGCCTGTGCTTGAAGTTTTGCAGTGCGATAGCGATCGGCTTCTTGTTTGCTAATCGCATCAATATCTATCAATGGCAATACACGGGCAGCATCAGCGCTGGCATTGGCAAGCGTCGCTTCTGCTTCGGCAACATCTGCCTCTGCTTGCAAGACTTGCTGCTCCATAGCATCGGTGTCAAATATCGCCAATACTTGACCCGCTTTGACGCGATCACCTTCTTCGACCACTATACGCTCGATAGCAACACCGTTTACTTTGGCACTGACATTCGCCTTATCTTTGGCATCAATGGTGCCATCAGCACTGAGTGTGTTACCAATATCATCTTGGCTTGGGCTGACCGTTTCTACTGATAATACCGCCTGCTCAGTGCTCGTAGCGCTTGCAGTGGCACCATCACTTGAAGTACGACTAGAAGCTGGTGATTCATCGGTCGCGGCTTTATCACTACCGTCCCAATACTTTCCAAGTAGCACACCAATGATAAGCACGGCTGCCAATACGGGTAACAACCATAATGGTAGTTTTGAAGCGGTTTTTTTAGACAAATTATCAGACTGGCGATACGGTGGTAGCTCAGATGGTTGAGGTGGCTCAATGTTGGTTTCTTGCTCGCTAGTCGGTGCTTGCTTATTATTAGGGTGTTCAAAATCACTCATAGTCGGTCTCTATAAATAAGCACGGTACTAACGCCGTAAAAAGTATAAGGGAAACAAAATGATACAGGCAGAGCTTATCAAAATAGTCTTTTATCATTGTAGACTATCTCGTCATTGGGTCAATTATGTTAAGTATCTACATAGTCAATTGTTGATAGTAATCAAGATATAATAATCAAGACGTAGTAAGACATTGAACTTAATAAAGATTATTAGTAGCAAAGATTATCAGGTGAACGATAAGTAAAGACAAAAGACAGCGTATTCCCAGTTCATTGCATAAGTCTTTTTCACCAAAATCCCTTACTTAAAACTTATTCAGCCAATGAAAAAATGACCGAATATGCTGTCATATTGAATGCATTAAGATACGACCATTATAGTTGGAACAATCACTCGTAAAAACTAATGATACATACGCCCTACAGTTTAGACTTGTATTTATGGGGTAATTTGTCATTATTAAGATAACTCTACTAATAAAGGAATCCATCATGGCTAATAAATCAGACGTAAAGAAGCTTAAGCAAGAAATTAAAGATACCAAAGCAAAGATTAAGCAGAAAAAGAAAGACCTCAAAGATCTTAAGAAGTCATTGAAAAAGTCGAAAAAAGCCAAATAGCTTTGTTTCGAGATGATGGCTTTACGTCAAAAAATAGAAGAGGATAGCGTTGGCTGTCCTCTTTTTTGCTATTAATTTAGCCATTTTTAGCCCATTTAGAGGATAATCGATTGAATTGGCTATACGCCTTAGGCATTAGTATAACGACTCGCCTCAGGCATCCAGCGGTGAATCAGTTGGCTCACATCTGCCTTGCGTGCAGGATCTGCAATTAGATGTTTTGCTAAACGCTGAGCAATGGCAAAAATCTGCTCGTCACGTATCAGATCAGCCAAATAATAACCAACATTACCCGTTTGACGTTTGCCTAATAACTCACCGGGACCACGCAGTTCCAAATCTTTTTGCGCAATGACAAAACCATCAGTGCTATCACGCAGGACATTTAAGCGCTCTGTACCTGTCTCTGATAATGGCTTTTGGTATAACAGTACGCAATAGCTTTTGGTTGAGCCACGCCCGACTCGCCCGCGCAGCTGATGTAATTGCGATAGACCTAATCGTTCGGCATTTTCGATGACCATTAATGATGCATTAGGTACGTCGACCCCAACTTCAATGACCGTTGTGGCAATCAGCAAATCCAAATTGCCAGCTTTAAATTCTTGCATAATGGCTTGTTTGTCAACGGATTTCATCTTGCCATGGACAAGACCAATGCGAATATCCAAGCGCTCATTTAAATCCTCATAAGTGGCTTCAGCGGCTTGCGCATCCAGCACACTAGACGCTTCGACCAACGAGCAAACCCAGTACGCTTGTCTACCCGCTTCACAATTAACCGCAATACGTTCGATCACCTCATCGCGTCGATTACGGTCAATGGTCACCGTAGTAATTGGCGTACGCCCCGGTGGCAATTCATCGATAATCGAGGTATCCATATCACCATAAACGCTCATCGCGAGCGTGCGCGGAATCGGGGTAGCGGTCATAATCAGCTGATGCGGTGTGCTATTGGCCACACCTTTATTGGTCAGTGCCATACGCTGCTCAACACCAAAGCGATGCTGTTCATCGATAATAACTAAGCCCAATTTGGCAAACTGTACCTGCTCTTGAAACAGTGCATGAGTACCGACCACGATTTGCACCGTGTTTTCTGCGACTGCTTCCAATGCTTCGCGGCGCTGCTTCGCCGTTTGTTTCCCAGCAAGCCAGCCGACACCAATACCTAACGGTTCAAACCATTGCTTGAAATTGACCAAATGCTGCTCTGCTAAAATTTCTGTGGGTGCCATAACCGCCACTTGCCAACCACTATCAAGCGCATAACCCGCCGCACCCGCTGCGACCAGAGTCTTGCCCGCGCCAACATCGCCCTGCACCAACCGCAACATCGGGATGGACGTTGCCATATCAGCCGTAATATCTTTCATGACTCGTTGCTGTGCACCCGTTAAATCAAACGGCAATGCGGCAAATAGCTTATCAGCCAATGGACTTTGCGTGGCACATTTGGGTGCTTTATGCTGATGCAGTTGCTGACGACGATATAACAAGCTGAGCTGATGGGCGGTTAATTCTTCAATAATCAAACGCTGGCATGCCGCATGAGTACGGGCACTTAATTGGGTGAGTAGCTGATATTGTCGTCCGGCGTCGGTATAAGTCGGCGGTGTATGCAGTAATACTAAGGCTTCAAATATCGTCAGGTTATAGACGTTGTTATTAACTGTTCTATTAGCGACTGTATGGATATCACTGTTTGTATTATTATTGGCATCATAGACATTGGCTTTATTGACACTACTAACGCTATGACCAGTCGTATTATCTGGCACACTACGCGCCAATGTCGAAAATATATCTTCTGGATACTCTGCCTCTGTTACTACTGTCTTAGTCGGTTCAAAAGGTGCTAATGGCAAGTCAGCCACGACTGCAAAGTCTGTAGGAGTAAACAGCGTCATCGGTAAGCCTTCACTGCGAACCGTCTGTAATGCCAGCTTAATTAAGGTACGCAGCTTATTTTGATGCAAACCTTTGACACTTGGATAAATAGGCTGCAAACCGATATTTACTACCGCCTCATTACTACTGATAATTTGATATTCAGGATGGTGGATTTGCTTACCATAACGACTCACCTTTACTTCGCCAAATAATTGCAGTTGCGTCCCTAAGCTCATGGTTTGTGCAAGACCACGATAAACCTTAAAAAACCGTAGCGATATGGTGCCCGTATCATCATCTACCACGACCGTCATACCGCTGCGCTTGGTGTCAACGTGCACCACACGCCCAGTAATCAACGCAGACTGCCCGTGCCCCACCTCTGCTATAGACAGCAATCGGCTACGATCTTCATAATCACGTGGCAGATGCAGCAATAAATCAAATATTCGTTTAATATTCAATTGTGCCAACTGTTCTGCGACTTTTAATCCCACACCCGCCAGTGCCGTCACTGGCATATCTAGCGCTGAGAGTGGCAGCTCAGACCTTATATGGTCTGTTGGGCTAGTTAAAGAAGCGTTCACTGATACTGACATCAAAGATCCTAACGATATTATTTTTAGTTTTCATATACTCATTCAAGTATTTTCAATATACCGTAGATGATGACAGTTTTTATAAAACAGCTGTCATCAACAGGACACATCAAAACACCGACTCATTTCATTATAGCTGACAATACAATTGCTTATGCTCAGCTATTTAGTAATACTGCGTCAAAAAGCCTGAAAGTCAAACGACTCATTTGTATCATATCAATAACTGATGTCTTATTTTCCGTATTATGGTCATTTTATAAGGTGTTTTTATGTTCACTCCTGCCCAGTATCGACAACCTCTTAATAGTCTAAGAGTGCGACATAGTATGAGAGTGCTATGCACCAGCTCAATTGCCGTACTTGGATTATCTATCAGCGCTTGTAGCGCTCTAACGCCAGCGCAGCCGTTACCTGAAGCACCTGAAATAGCGCCACTTAATGTTGCGTTAGTATTGGGCGGCGGCGGTGCCAAAGGCTTCGCCCATGTTGGGGTGATTAAAGCACTAGAAGCAAATGGTATCAAACCAACGCTCATTGTTGGCACCAGCGTCGGCAGCTTGGTTGGTAGCCTATATGCCAGCGGCTACACACCAGTACAACTTGAGCAACTGGCACTGACCACTACAGATAGCGAATTGACAGATTTTGTCTTATCCAACCAAGGTGTCATCGAGGGTATCAAACTCAAGAACTTTATCAACGATAAAGTCGATGGACGAGTAATAGAGGATTTCCCCATCCGCTTTGCAGCAGTCGCGGCGGAGAAGCATACTTTGAAAAAAGCCATTTTTACCACTGGTGATGCGGGGCTTGCCGTTCAGGCATCCTGTAGCGTACCAAATATTTTTATTGCACCGCGTATCCCCGAAAAGGTCGGTAAAAAATATATCGATGGTGGCGTGGTCAGTCTAGTACCTGTCGATAGTGCCCGTGATTTAGGCGCTGATATTGTTATTGCCGTTGATGTGACAGATACTGGTATTAATAATACTAGCGGTGTGTCTACACTTGATAAAAAATTAAACCTCAACGGATTAAGCAATTTTTGGGGATTTTTAGAGAGTAATGTCGTAGCCCCGCCAAGCGCCAATCGTGCCTCATCGATGCAGCGTGAACGAGATCGTGCTGATGTGCTGATTACGCCTGCGGTCAGTCATATCAGCTCACTAGATACCAGCCAGCGCCGTGCTCTCATAGCTGCAGGCTCGCAAGCCACTACCGTACAAATGGCTGCCATCAAGCAATTAATCAAAGAAAAATCTAACCAGAAATACGCGACGCTTTAAGCGCCTTGCAACGGCGTACCAAAATTTCTTATTAACAACCCACAAAAAAGCACCACAGCAACGAGCCGTGATGCTTTTTATGATTAAACGAATATTAAGCCAGTATTAAATAAATCACCCTGATAAAATACTTAATACTAAATGACTGGCTTATTTCACACGTGCACGGTATTTAACCACTACGGTGTCATTAAGACCAACACCCTCTAGATCCCAGCGTACCGCTTTATAATATTTTAATGGAATTTCTTGCAGTTGGTTATCCACTTTTCCACGTAATGGCATACGGGCAAAAGTATTGCCGTCTGCACTGCCGTATGGAAATTCAGGTGATACTGTACGCAATAACTCTACCTGCTCAGGGATACTCATCGTCACGGTCATTTTTCGGACGCGATCTGCATTGGTATTGGTAAAATAACCTTGGTACTCCAAAACATTACCTGATTGTAGGCGCGTACTAGCATTCACCGGAGCCAAAACCTCTTGACCGTTTGCATCAACGCTAATCAATGACGCGGTAATTTTACTATTGACGGCCTGTGCACTCGAGTTGCTGCTTTTAGTAGCATTGGTCTGTACAGCTGCCGAACTATCAACCGCTTGTTCTGGCGTCGGTAGCATTGCCGAGGCTTGCGTCACTACCATCGCACCGATGAGCGTACCAGCCACAACGTGGAATAAGCGATGTCCGCTCCAAGCACTAAATGGGCTAGCAAATTGGTTACTTTTTTTCATGGTTTTCATTATCCCTGGTTAATATGTCGGTAAAACGCAGCTGGTAAAACTTGAATAACTTCTGGTATATATTGAATCGTCTACAGGCAGCACAATTTAGACGGAACATACCCACTTATAAGAAACATGCTATAAGAAACATAACTCATTATAAATGGTCGACTGTTATAGTACTGGCAGACCTAGTATCGCTGCTGATTGTAGTAACAGCTAATGGCAAGCGCTGCATGCGTCTATATTGTCATAGCTGGTAAGCTTATCGTATAAAGTTTTTATTTTTATTGATTATCTTCGTTCATCGCCTGTAAAGCAATAGCGTTTAGCATAGCAAAAAGTGTTTGTACGTACACTAACCCCGTGTTGCGGTTGTGTATATCGTCGATCAGTGATAAAAATTGATTGATACTACTGAAATAAAAGATAGCTCATAACGGCGTTTTTTGCTATGGTAATTCTTTAGCGATAGGCATTTTTTGCTACGCCCCTTTTCTTATTCTCACTACTATTGCCCTTATTATGACTACTAGCGCCATGCCCCAAATCAACCCTGAATACGTCCATTGGTTCCGTAACTCTGCCCCCTACATCAATACCCATCGCGGCAAAACGTTCGTGATTATGTTTGGTGGTGAGGCGGTCAATCATCCAAATTTCAGCACCCTTATTCATGATTTTGCGCTACTGCATAGCTTAGGTATCAAGCTGGTATTGGTACATGGAGCGCGACCGCAAATCGAAAAGAACTTAAAAGATGCTGACATTACCTCCCCACTGCATCAAGACATTCGAATTACACCGCGCGTGGCGATGCCTGCTATTTTACAAGCGGTAGGCGCTATTCGCCTGCAACTCGAAGCGCAGCTGTCGATGGGACTGGCCAATTCACCTATGTATGGTTCACGCATCGATGCCATTTCAGGCAATTTTGTGACCGCACGTCCTTACGGTATACGTGATGGTATCGACTACCAAATGACTGGCGAAGTGCGCTCTATCGATGTTGAAGCCATCAAAAACAACCTGCTACACGACCATATTGTGATTTTAGGCTCAATGGGTTATTCAGCGACTGGTGAAGTCTTTAATTTGTTGGCTGAAGACGTGGCGCTCAGTGCGGCTGTGGCACTGGGTGCTGATAAGCTTATCTTCTTGGGCGAAGAAGCAGGCATCAATGACGATGATCGCTTACTAAGAGAGATGATTCCTAATGAAGTCGATCGCTTCTTACGTGATCGTGATTTAAATTGCGAGATCAATTATTTCTTAAATTGCGCCAGTTTGGCTTGCCGCCAAGGCGTCCATCGCACCCATATTATCTCGTATGCCAAAGACGGTGCCTTATTAGAAGAGTTATTCACTCGTGATGGCTCTGGTACTCTTATCAGCCATGACCCTTACGAAGAGATTCGTCGTGCCAATATTGACGATGTGGTCGGACTGATTGAGCTATTATCACCGCTAGAAGAGCAAGGCATATTAGTCAGCCGCTCACGCGAACGCTTAGAGCAAGAGATTGATAATTATAGTGTCATCGAGCGTGATGGTATGATTTTGGGCTGCGCGGCGCTATATCCATTGGATACAGAATCAGCAGAAGTTGCCTGTGTCGCCGTACATCCCGATTATCGTAGCGGTAGTCGCGGTGCAGACTTACTGGCATTTTTAGAGCAACAAGCGCGCAGTCATGGTCTGCACAAGTTGTTTGTGTTGACAACACGGACGGCACATTGGTTCGTCGAGCAAGGCTTTGCCGAAGTCGAAGCCAGCGCTCTACCTGCGTCGCGTCAAGAAAAATACCATAATGGTCGTAATTCTAAAGTCTTTCAAAAAACTCTTTAGATACTCAATTTTTAATCATAAAAAAGCCCTCATAATATTATGAGGGCTTTTTTATGATTTTATTTTTTAACACTGTTCACTAGGGTGTGTACTAAGTATTATTTTACTTTTAATAGCTCAACCGTAAAGATAAGCGTGCTGTTAGGCTCGATACCTGCGTTACCCGCTTCGCCATAAGCAATATCTGATGGGATATAAAACTCGTATTTACCGCCTTCTTTCATCAGTTGTAGACCTTCTGTCCAGCCAGCGATGACTTGGTTCAACGGGAACTCAATTGGCTCACCGCGCTCATAAGAGCTATCAAATACCGTACCATCGATTAACTTACCTTCGTAGTTTACTTCAACCACGTCAGTCGCTTTTGGTGATTTACCCGTACCGGCGGTGATAACTTTGTACTGTAAGCCAGAAGCCGTTTCTTTGACACCTTCTTTTTTAGCGTTTTCTGCTAAGAATGCAGCGCCTTTGGTTTTGTTTTCTCCAGCTTTTGTTTCCATGTCTTTAACGAACTTTTCTTCTTGCTCTTTTTGATAAGTCGTCAACACTTCCTGCATTTGTTCTTGAGTCAATGCTGACTCATTGCCTTCATAACCATCACGGAAGCCTTTTTCAAAGGTATCAAGATTCAGGTCACCGACCGCTTCTTTGTTACCTTCAGCCATCATGAAGCCTAAGCTATAACCTACTTTTTCATTTGCTGAGCTTTGCTCGGTGATTGAAACACTTTTTGCAGCTGTCTCTTGGTTACCGTTATTTGTGCTACAGCCTGTTACCAACAACATAGCACTAGCAAGTGCACCAACGCTTAAAGTAGTGATTTTTTTCATAAAGTACTCTCAAATTGTAAGGATAGTGGCGAGATGTCACATGTTCCTATAATAACAAATCTTAGTTTTAGGAACCATGTTTGCCGTCAAATTATCGGGCGAATGTACAGTCTATGTTAATATTTCTCATCATAATAACAAGTTATCACACAAATACAGTAACACGTTAAGCTTTCTATCTTTAAATCCACTAATACATCAGCTAAGCTAAATTAGTTAAGGTGATAAGTAACCGAGTGTACGTCTTTATTATGGATGATTAACATTGGCAGTAAGGCAATTAACACGAGGGAAACCAACGTTTTTTGATAAGGTTACCTACTCAAAAATTATAATATCACCGCATAACTTACTTTAAAAATACTATTAATTATAACCATCTATGTATTGGTTTCGCTCAACAACAGCTGTACTGATGATATTGTTGAGTGGCTTTCGTATGATGATTAAAGGAGGATAAGATGAATCCAATGTACACATCTTTTAACGGTTATCTTGGTGGGCCGATCGGCTCTATTATTGGTGCTATTTTAATATTTATTATTGGTTGGCTAGTGGCACTGGGTATCGCAGCACTGGTTCGTAATGTATTATCTAGAGTCAATCTGAACCAACGCATGAACTCTTCAACGGGTAAGACCTACGATTTAGAAGGTATTATCTCTAAGATTGTATTTTGGTTCATCTTTATCATCGCGATTTCTGGGGCACTGAACCAATTGAATTTGAATTCAATCTCGACACCGTTTGCAAATATGGTCAATCAAGTCCTAGCATTTATCCCTAATCTTATCGGCGCTATCGCTGTGGGTATTATTGGTTGGGTCTTGGCTACTGTTGCACGCACAGCTATCAACGCGGCATTGGCGAAAACGTCGATGGATGAGCGTTTAAGTGCTCAGGCAGGTGTAAAACCGATGAGTAGCACGATTGCCGATATGGTTTATTGGTTCATCTTGTTGGTTGTTTTGACGATGGTATTGGGTAAATTAGAGCTTGATGGTTTATTTGCTCCATTGACGAATATGGTTGATAAAATCTTTAGCTTTATCCCTAACATCCTCATTGCAGGTGTTGTCTTTGTCGTCGGTTATATCATTGCCAAAGTGGTACGCGGCATTGTGACCAATCTTGTGTCTACTTTTAATGTTCAAGAACTGGCTACAAAAGCAGGTTTAAGCGAAAAAAACAGCTTGCCTAATATCGCTGGTTCATTGGCATTTTTAGTAGTGATCATTCCAACTATTATTGCTGCATTAAACGCATTAAAAATTGAAGTGATTGCTCGTCCTGCGACAAACATGCTGAACAAAATCATGGAAGCATTGCCAAATATCTTTATGGCGGTTGCGATTTTAGTCGTGACCTTCTATGTGGTACGCATGGTTGCCAATATCATCAAAGGTTTGATCGAAAACACTGAGATTAACCAATTGCCTGCGAAAGTTGGCTTACAAGAAACGATGGGCGATAAGAGAGTCTCTGACCTTGTTGGTTATGCGATTATCTTCTTTGCGATGTTATTTGCCTCAATTGCCGCCGCTGACTTGCTAGGTTTTGAGCCTATCTCAGCCATTATTGCCATGTTTATTGCGTTTGGTGCCAACATTATCTTGGGCGCAATTATCCTATTTATTGGCTTCTGGCTTGCCAATATCATTGCAGGTGTCGTTGAGCGTTCTGAGCAAGGCTCACAATTCTTAGCAAACATCGTCCGTGTACTAATCATGGGTTTAGTACTTGCCATGGGTCTAAAAGCGATGGGTATTGCTGACTCTATCGTTAACCTAGCCTTTGGTCTAACGCTAGGTGCCGTAGCGGTAGCCTTTGCCCTTTCATTTGGTCTTGGTGGTCAAGAGGCCGCTGCACGTTTCCTACGTAAGATGCAGGATAAAATGGACAAAGAACGTGAAGAAGCTAAAGCGAAATCTGCTCTTCATACTAGCTCAAGTACACAAGAAAAAGTTGCTGACTCAGTTCGAGAGAACACTCCTGCTGCCTCAGATACAATGACTAGTGACTTACCTACTAGCACTGGCGATACCAACAATCTTAGTACGGGTCATGTAGATATTACTCACGTTGAAACAAGTGATGACGATATCGACACCGGTTCAGATCTAGCGCCAAGTAATAAAGGCTTTACTGATATTGATAATAATGACTTAAAATAAGTCATCATTAACGATATATTTTGAATAAAAAAGACAGCCTAGGCTGTCTTTTTTTATGGCGTAAATTTATTTTCTACAAAACATCGCTACAAAATCATATTCAGTACTTGGTATTTCGTGCAGGTATATTCAAATTTAATTGCATTCGCATTGACTCATTTTTACTTGCTGATAAGTTATTTGTCCTTTGCTTTTTATGCTGTTGGTTTAAGCGCTGTAGTTGCTTAGTCAGCTGCCGTTCACGCTGGGTCATCGGATCAACGGGTTGAATCCATAAATCGATATCAATAAAGGTGTCATTAGACTCGTCAATAAAATCAATGCCCAATACAATCACATGATGCAGCTCGGCTATTGGCAGTCGGCTCGCAACATCCTGTGCAATCTTTGCTAAGTTTGGCTGAATAGCCTGTTTACTGTGCTGGCTCTCAACATCTTGCCCATAAAATATTAATACATAATGCCGTCCCAAGCTCTCATAAGAGTGCTGATGGACGACATAACCTTCTTTTTGCAGACCATGTGCTTGTTTAGGATGTCTATATAGAGTTCGAACCAGCTCATGGCGCGAAAATAAAGACTCGTCCAATAGCTGCTGTTGCCAATAACAGCGTTTTGTTCCTAGCGTCTCTTTATCAGTATTGTCTAGTACTTCTTCATCGAGCATCTCTATCATTTGGATGCTTAGCTGCGACCACAGAGCTGCCGCTTGCGCCATATGCTGATGATACATCTGCGCAGTCGTGCTTTTGTTTTTGTAGGCAAGCGTCATAGCGACTAATGCAGGATTGGGCTCATCTTGCACCTCGTACTTGATGAGTGCATTATCTACTGCGATAGCGTCCGTAAATAAAGTAGGACGATGTAAAAACTGAATGACTAGATCTGCTTCTGATTCAAAGCTAATGACATGATTACTGGCTGAATACTGTAATTGCCCTAAACGATAATGCAAAAATCGCCATAACTCGCATGGTGCTTGTAGGCTTGCTAATATCGCCTGCCAGTCATGCCAGCTAAAAACTTGTAGCTGCTGCATACTGTCGCTCATATCCACAACCAAATCTTCCATAAAATAGCGGACACCAAAACCATGAGTGAGCCTTTTTAGGGGTTGTCGTTGCTGGTCATTTATCTTAATTTTATTGATTTCTTCACCTTTATCCGTGAGCTGAATATCAAAAACTAAAACATTATGGCTCATGTTGTCGTTATTTTTATGCTGAGCAAGATATGTCTTGTGCCATATGAGCGCGGCCTTTACTACCGCCATACGCGCAGCTTTAATATCGACCAGACTACTTTTAGCAGGCAAATATAATATGAGCTCAAGTAATGATAGGTTACCTAGTGGCAATTGATAGTGATATTGCTGAGCACGGTAACACGCGTCATATTTATGCTCAAGATGCTGCATATTGGCCAAAGCAATATCTACAGCCTCTTTCTGCAAATAGCAGGTCAACTCATTAACAAGGCAATCATTATCAGATAGGGTAATAGATGAGTCAGACACAGTGTTAACCTTTTATTATCGAATGGACGCGTTGTATAGTAAGTTGCTATTGATGAGCATAACACTAGAGCATGTTGAATATTCGCAAATGTTTTTGCTATAACGACAGGCTACCGACGAAAAACTTAACAAAATAAGCCTTATTAAATGCAGTCGCTTTCAGGGCAATGAGTTGTTATGATAATAGCAAAGTAGCATGATTTGCAGTCAAACTTATCGCTTATGGGCTGCCTTTGATTACATTTTTTAGAGACATTTATTAAAATTATTTAATGACCATCATATAATAAAAAGGATTGAACGTTATGAAACGCTTTAAAGAGAAAACTGTCATTATAACAGGTGCAGATTCTGATATTGGTCGTGCAACGGCGCTTAGATTTGCACAAGAAGGGGCGAATTGTATAATCGTTGGTATTAATAACGATATTTTAGAATACATCTACGAGGATCTGCCACAGGATCATACATGGATCAATACAGGTAACCACCTTACCGTAACCAGTGATATTAATGATCTGACCCAAACGGCAAGATTAATAAAGCATGTACGCGATAAATATAAACATATTGATGTGATGGTCAATATAGATACTGCGGTCGGCATTCATCAGTCAGTTATTCCAGAACTGATAAAAACACAAGGCAATATCGTTAATGTATCAACGCTAACGGAGATATCAGCAGACTGGAATATAGAGACCTATAAAGCTAGGCAAAGGGATTTGACTGATGTTACAAAGAAGCTGGCATTAGAGAATATACCAAATAATGTACGTATTAATGCCGTATCTGCTGGATTGGTGGCAACAGACATCAGTCCAAATCCATTTATTACCCACTCTCCACTAGGGAAGACAGCGACACCGTTTGATGTAACCGCCGCTGTGATGTTTTTAGCCAGTGATGATGCTGCCATTATTACTGGTATGAATTTACCTGTTGATGGCGGGGTGAGTACGTTCAACAGCTAACTCAATGCTTAGTTTTTTAGTTATTCTTAAGGTTCATCCTCACAAACAAAAGACCCCCTGACATTAATCAGTCAGGGGGTCTTAATATAATACAGATACTCATAACTCATTTAAAACTTTATTCAGCTGAATGATTGATATCTTGTAATGGTTGAGATAAGCGCTCAGGATGTCTTGGTATCACCCCTTTATACTGAGCATAAATTTTTGGTAAATCCGCTTCGATATCACCACTAGGATAAACCAACGACATAAAGCGTATTTCTTTGGTTTTGTAATCCATCGCTACTGGCAAAATAGGTACACCAGCACCCACTGCTAAATAATAGAAGCCTGATTTCCAAGTTTCAGTATATTGACGAGTACCTTCTGGTGCTAAACCCAAAAATAGTGGCTTGCCGGTTTTGAACTTATCAATACTGGCCTGTAATACTGAGCCTTTATCACTACGATCAATGGGAATCACCCCTATCCAGCTTAATAGCTGAGCAAATACGGGCACTTTAAATAACGTATGCTTACCCATAATACTGATTTTCAAATCTAGGGCAAATAAACTGGGTATCGCATAAACCCCATCAATATTCGAAGTATGCGGCAGCGCTAAAACCACGGCTTGTGAAATATTTGGAATCTCTCCAACCGTACGCCAACCCGCAGCTTTTAGCATAGCTGAGGCAATCACTGGCGCAATTTTATTACCGCGTTTCGGGACTAAACTACCCAGCTGCTTTCTACTAAGCTTGGGCAATATTTTAGAGTTTATAGACTGAGAAGCAGCAGCTTTTGAGCGATTAAATAACTTTGATGTCATGACGGCACCACATAATAAAAGATACCTACATAATAACATTAAGCTTATACAACTAAATTGAATTTTATAGGCTTTTATTGCTTGCTAGCTTACCGGTTTATAAACTTATATAAATATATAGCTATTGACGGACATACCCATCAAGCCCATTAGGATATGTCAGCCAAATTGCCTTTATTCTCAAGCCAAACCTTGCGATCAGCAGCACGTTTTTTAGCCAACAGCATATCCATCACGCTATTAGTCAACACCATGTCATCCATATCTAGCTGAACTAAACGCCGAGTATCACGGTTCATGGTCGTCTCACGTAACTGCTCTGCACTCATTTCACCCAAGCCTTTAAAGCGTGTGATTTGCGCTTTTTTATTACCTAGTACATTGGCTAAGATATGTGCAAGCTCTGGCTCATCTAATGCATAGTGCACCTCTTTGCCCACATCCACTCGGTACAATGGTGGCATAGCAACAAATAAATGACCTGCATCTACTAGCGCAGGGAAATGCTTCACAAACAAAGCGCAGATCAGCGTCGCAATGTGCAGGCCATCAGAATCCGCATCCGCTAAGATACAGACTTTGTCATAACGCAGCTCAGACAAATCATCAGAGGCAGGATCGACACCGATAGCAATAGCGATATCATGAATCTCTTGACTCGATAACACCGTATCTGATGACACTTCCCAAGTGTTTAAAATCTTACCACGCAGCGGTAATATCGCCTGATAATGACGGTCACGTGCTTGCTTCGCACTACCGCCTGCAGAATCCCCTTCTACCAAAAACAGCTCAGCACCATCACGCAAATCACCGCGACAATCTGCCAACTTACCCGGCAACGCAGGACCTTGAGTGATCTTTTTACGCGCGACTTTTTTCGCAGATTTAAGACGACGTCCTGCTTTATTAATGGCCAGCTCTGCGATTTGAGTACCCATATCAGCATGCTGGTTTAACCACAGACTAAAGGCATCTTTTGCCAGCGTTTGTACTGCGCCTGCTGCCTCACGACTTGATAAACGTTCCTTAGTTTGACCTGAAAACTGTGGCTCAGAAAATTTAAGCGACAGGATATAGTTTACCCCATCCCAGACATCTTCTGCCGTTAGCTTGACACTCCGTGGTAGCAAATTATGAATATCGCAAAACTCA
This sequence comes from Psychrobacter cibarius, assembly GCF_016107535.1. Taxonomy (GTDB): domain Bacteria; phylum Pseudomonadota; class Gammaproteobacteria; order Pseudomonadales; family Moraxellaceae; genus Psychrobacter; species Psychrobacter cibarius. The sequence goes on from NZ_JABASQ010000032.1 coordinate 19,003, forward strand.
CGCAATGCCTCTAAGATACCCGTTCGCAAACCATTGACGTGCGTACCGCCCTGAGCCGTCGGGATAAGGTTCACATAACTTTCTTGAATCGGCGTGCCACCATCAGGCAACCAAGACAAGGCAAAGGTAATAGCAGCACGTTCGCCCGCTTTCGCATCGTAATTATAATAGAACGGTGCTTCAGGTAAGGTTTCTAAACCATCTAACTGTTCGCTTAGATATTCGACCACTCCGTCAGTAAACTGCCAAACCACCTTTTCATTATTAATATCATCGACAAATTCAATCGTCAGCCCAGCTGCCAGCACCGCTTTGGCTTTTAGATTGTGCTTGAGCTGCTTGACATTAAATTTAGGCGTATCAAAAAAGCGACCATCTGCCCAAAAATGTACTCTGGTACCACGTTTGCGTTTGTTTGAGCTGACTGCTTCAGTCAACGGCGTCACTGGTGCGCCATTTTCAAACGCCATATCAAACTGTGTACTATCACGCCATACCGTCACCTCAACACGTGTTGATAACGCATTGACGACAGAGATACCCACACCATGCAGACCGCCTGACACTTCATAATTAGAAGTCGAAAACTTCCCACCAGCATGCAAACGGGTCAAAATCAGCTCAATGCCCGATTGATTAAACTCAGGATGAATATCAGTCGGCATACCGCGCCCATCATCCTCAACTGACAATGAGCCATCACTATGGAGCTGCACCTTGATGGTTTTAGCATAACCCGCCAACGCTTCATCAACTGAGTTATCAATAACCTCTTGCGCCAGATGGTTCGGGCGCGTGGTATCGGTATACATACCTGGACGACGACGTACTGGCTCAAGCCCTTCTAAAACTTCTAACGATTGCGCATTATATTGACTCACAAATGCATCCTTAACTATTCATGTTCGATTAATTCTATTAAACCATTATAACGAAAAATTGCGACGTTAAGGCTAATAGTCAATCGCTCACGTCAGATAATGTCGCCTATTTTTTGGGTATTTAATGATGTAGTAATCGCCTTAATTGTTCAATAATCTTTGGTAGTTGTTCAGCGAAGTCACTAAACCTGTGATCGCCACCTATTTGTAAAGTAACCGCACTGCCTTGCTGTTGATAAAAGGCTTTAGACAATTCAGGATTTAATAACTCATCGCCTTCTTTAATAAATACAGCAATTTTTTTAGGATAATGAACTTCTGATAACTGATGATCTGCAAACCATTGCAAATCCGCAGAAGTAATATCCCAACCGCCAGCAGTCGTATAGAGAATTTGATTCTTTGGCAATTTATCTTCGCCTTGACCTTCATTACTATCATTATTTAGCAGTAAGTCATGAGCAAAGCGCTGTAATGTCACATGTGGCTGAGTACTAGGATTTAATAGTAAAGCTGCACAGCCTTTATGATTGCTCACCAAGGTAGAAAAATAGCCACCCAATGAGCTACCAACGAATACAACTTTTGAGTCGCTGCCCCATTCCTCAACTAGACTTATCAGTTTATCGAACACGTCTTGTGGCGATTTATTCAAATCGGGACGCAGTACATTGATATCAGGATGATGATGCTGGCAGTATTTTTCTAGCAATACCCCTTTGGTAGAGTTCGCATCACTGTCCAGTCCATGGATATAAATCAGGTTCACGTATCATCTCACTTATTAATTTTGTTATGATTATCTTATATAGGCTAGTGACGCTAAGCATAGCACCCGCTAAACAAAAATAATAACAATAAAACGGCACACCATTAGTCAGTATTTGCGACATAATAATATTGTCATAATAGTTTTATGCAAGTCAAAGGAATGACGATAATAGCAATGGAGTCGCCATGAACCAACAGTTTGAGCTGTTTGAGATTGCCAATCCATGTATTGGTCTTTGTCAAAGCAATAAAAAAGGCTATTGCTTTGGTTGCCTGCGCAGTCGAACGGAGCGCCAGCGATGGCATGATATGACGACAGAGCAACGCCGTGAAGTTTTAAGGCTGGTTTCTGGACGTAAACTGCGTATAGAGCAGATGAGACAGCGTAAAGGTGAACAGTTAGGATTTGATTTTGAAGAAGATGTTGAGGTTGGGGAGTTGTTTTAGAATTTTATAACTTATCTGCCCCTTTTAGAGCCCATACAATTACATTGTCTCTCTCTAGCTTAGGCTGACGTCCCAACTCAAAGTTAGGACACATGAAAAATACAAGTTTTAATTTGGCGTCAGTCTCTAACACCTTATTTATATCTTTCTTAAGCTTTTGATTACTCGTCGGAGCCACTGCTGCAAAAACTTCAGCAGCTAGTTCACCACATTCCGATTCGATATCTGGACCTGGAGCAGTTCCAAGATTAAGTCTAAATGGAGCTAATTCTGAGTATTCAGTAAATAGAATTTCTAATGCGTAAAATGAGGCTAAATAAGTAAAAGATTGATTAATCTGCTCGACTATATTCAATTCACGCTTAGAATCTAAAGGATCAAAACCTATACCGCCAAACTTCATTTTTGAAAAGAGAGTTTGTGAAGAGTTTAATCCAATCTCAGAGCTAATCTGAAATAGAGTTTTATCCATTGATTCATACAATTTTTTCTCAAATTGCTTAAGCTCTTTAATGTTATTTACTGTGAAAGATTTAAGCATATCTTACCTTTTGACTATAAATTTTCGATGAGTAGCTAAGTTCTAAATGAGTAGAATCAAAGAAATTTTCATCTCAAAATCTTAGCTAATTTTCCTCAGTGAAAAACAACTCGACTATCTTTTATTAGTTTTGATTGTGAACTACAATAAATCTAGCACGCTCGTATAGTTCGTCAAAAGTAATTATTTCTGGACTTACTATGTTCTTTCTCAAAAGCTCAAACGATCTGAGCTTATCCTTATTAACACCATTCTCTGTTGCAAATTCAGCCATACTTCCAATCACAAGATAAGCTTTAGGCTGATAACTATATATTTCTTCGCCAGTCGGATTACCCAAACTATCTTTTAGATTAATTTTATCGGTAAGGCTTTCAATGGCGGATGCTACTGTACCTTGTACCTGAGATATTGCACCTGCCAACTCCTTTGATGGTGCCCAACAACCTGCTCTGTATGATTTAGTATCAAGCAATTGAGTAGCATGAGTTTTAATTTCCACAAAGCAGAGATTAGATATAATACCTTTAGTCTTCATAAGAGCATCAACACGCTTACCATAACTATTTACGTCGTGACCTTGCACAACCTGCTCTAACTTTCTATCATCTAATCCTGACAAAAACACATAGCCAAGACCATAGCCAAAAATCCAAGGATTTTTTTCAAAATACTTTTGCCATAATCCTTCATTAGTTGCGTTTTTTTTAACTTTAAGATCATCAAAATATATCGAGTCACTCAATAATTTCTCATATACATCAAGCTGCTTTTTTCGATATCCTACTGCAACAATATCCTCTTTTGTAACTTCTGAACGAAGAATTTCAGAAAGTAGCTCTTGATTCTCGTGAATAATTCTTTTAGCTTGGCTCTCAGAAAGTATAATCCTGTTCAAATTTTCATCAGTTATATTTATCGAAGAAGAACTGTCTAAACTAATAGATGTTATATTCTTAATAAACTCAAATAACTTTCTAATTTCATCTCCAACAAATGAAAAGCTAGCATTATGAGGTTTATCAGTTGCAACCGTATAACCCTGTATATTCAATACTGAAAGTCCCCTCGTATCTTCAAAAAACTTAGCTGTTATATGGGTTTTCGCATTCTCTTTATGACGAAGTAGAACTTCTTCCTCAATCTTAGTAAAAGCGTATGAGTCTGGTGAATCAATTACTTTGGAAGCTATTCGAACATTCCTATTAGAACTATAAAAATCATTAGACCTCTTGCAAAAGTCATAAACCAAGCTCGAAATTAACAACACTGGCGAATA
>NZ_JABASQ010000033.1 GCF_016107535.1 Psychrobacter cibarius
GCTTAAAACTCTGAGAATATGGTGTGATGTTTAATCCTTATCTACTACAGCCCCTAATTTTAAATAAAAATTGACAACTATATTTTTCACACATATATTGGAAGTCATCAGCGAGACATTAAACAAGGGTTGACGTTTATATCTCGATGTTAAGGGCTAAGAACAGCGAAATCTAAAGAATTCATATTATTAATAAAATCAGTTTTGAGAAACCTAAAGAGAAATACAAAGAGAAACATAGAGACTGTTTAAATAAGAGGTAATCAATCGCTGTTTTACCAAGCATTGGTTATAAAGATCACTAAAAGACGATGCGCCAGCAGTATCCGTATCGACAATAATCCCAGTAATTCTAAAAATTCATAGGAAGAATAGACATGACGACAACCAATGGAATGGTCGAATCTGCAAACAACACAGAATACGTTTATGTTGCGGCAGGTGATATTAATGGCTTACTTCGTGGTAAGCGCATCCCTTTCAATCAAATGGAAAAAGCTGAAAACGGTGCGATACGATTGCCTTTATCTATCTTAGGCGTTGATATTTGGGGTGCTGATGTCATCGAGTCTTCTCAATGTAATGGCGATATAGACGCCATTGCTCGTCCTACTGGTCGTGCCGCCTACCCACTTCTCAACACCAGTGCGCCTTCATCGCTATTGCCCGTTTGGCTTTATACAGAAAATAACGAACCTTATTACGGTGATGCCAGACACGTTTTGGATTACATTAGCAAAAAATTCAAAGCGCTTGGTTTGACTCCAGTGATGGCCACTGAGCTGGAATTTTATTTGGTTGACTATACTGAAGGCGAAACGCCAAGACCACCTATCCGCCCCAAAAGCGGGTTAAGACTGAATAAAACCTCAATTTTGAGCATCAATGATCTATTACAATTCGATGAATTTTTAGACGAAGTTTATGCACAGTGCAAAAAGCTCGATATCCCAGCAGATGCCGCTTTGGCAGAGAATGGCTGTGGTCAGTTTGAGATTAATTTATTACACGTAGACGATCCACTAAAAGCCGCTGACGATGCGATTTTGTTCAAACAGGTCGTCAAAGCCGTCGCTGCTCGCCGTAAACTCACCGCGACATTCATGGCAAAACCTTTTGGTCTACAGTCGGGGAATGGTTTTCATGTGCATTGCAGCTTATTAGATAAAGACGGCAATAATGTCTTTGATGATGGGTCAGATGAAGGCTCAGATATCTTGCGCCATGCAGTCGCCGGATTGTTAAAGACCATGTCAGATTGCACGTTGTTATTTGCCCCACATGTGAATTCTTATCGCCGCTTTACACCCGGTACGCTAGCACCAAACAATGTGTCATGGGGTTATGAAAACCGCACGGCGGCAGTACGTATCCCTGGTGGTGACTCAAAAGCGCGCCGTATCGAGCACCGTGTCTCTGGCGCTGACGCCAATCCTTATCTGGTCTGTAGTGCGGTACTGGCAGGTATGCTGTATGGCATCGAAAACAAGCTGGAAGCGCCAGAACCCATTAATAGCATTACTTACGACGAAGCAGAACTTAAGACCTTGCCACTTGACTGGCTATCCGCCATCCGTAAATTTGAAAGCAGTGATGTGATTGATTCGCTGTTCCCAAGCGAGATGATTGAGCTGTTGATCGCGGTCAAAAAGCAAGAAGCCAAACGCTTTGCTCAGCAAGTAACCAACCTTGAATACCTCACCTATTTACAGGATGTTTGATATGTCAAATAGCAACTCAAGTAGCAATTTAAACGGCAATGCAGCAACGAACCAAAACCTATCCTCGAATAACACGCGCAATATCCCCCATTATTCAGATAAAGGTCAATATCCTGATAGCTATTATGCAGCCAGTCGTAATCCTAAGCCGAATAGACCAACGCTAAAAAATGACATCCAAGTGGAAATATGTGTGGTTGGCGGCGGCTATAGTGGTTTATCCACTGCCCTGCATCTCATTGAAACCGATCATGAAGTCGTTGTCCTTGAAGGCGCACAAATTGGTTGGGGCGCATCAGGTCGTAATGGTGGTCAGATCGTCAATGGTCTAAATGCCAGCCTACAAAAAATCAAAAAGTCTTATGGTCAAGAAAATGCAAACTTCGTTGGTCAGCTCGTGACCCGCGGTGGCAAAATCATTCGGCGTTTTGTTAGAGACTACGATATCAGCTGTGATCTCAAAGAAAAAAACATCTTTGCGGCATTAAATAATGGTCAGCTAAAAGACTTGCAAGAAACGCATGCACTGTGGGAGAGCCATGGTATGCATGATAGAGAGATGCTCGATAAGCGCAGTATCCAAGAGCATATAAAATCAGATGCTTATGTGGGCGGGGTCATCGATCACTCTGGTGGACACTTCCATCCATTGAATCTTGCCCTAGGTGAAGCAGCGGCCATTGAGCAAGGCGGCGGCACCATTTACGAAAACACCTTAGTGGTTGATATTGAGTATGCTGACGATGCTATCAAAGTCATCACCGAGTTTGGCACCGTGACTTGTAAGCAAGCGGTGCTATGCGGCAATGCCTATCTCAATAAAGTTATCCCTAAACTGACTGACCGTGTCATGCCCGTATCGACTCAGATTATCGCCACCGAGCCATTAGGTGATTTAGCAGATCAGCTCCTCCCAACCGATGTTTGTGTCGAAGATGTCCGCTATATTCTTGATTACTATCGTCTCTCAGCAGACAAGCGCATGTTATTTGGCGGCGGTACAGTCTACGGTGGTCAAGACCCAGCTGACATCACAGCTAAAATTAGACCAAACATGACTAAGATTTTTCCAGAGTTACGCGATGTCAAAATCGACTATGCGTGGAGTGGGAACTTTGCGTTGTCTTTTTCCCGCGTACCACAAATGGGCAAACTACATGAGCGAGTATATTTCGCCCATGGTTATAGTGGTCATGGCGTGACAGGCTCGCATCTATTTGGACAAATATTAGCCGATGCCATCAATGGTAAAACCAAAGAGTTCGATGCTTTTGCACAAATTCCTTGGATTCCATTCCCAGGTGGTCGAGCGCTGCGAGTCCCTTACTCGGTTATGGGCTCATGGTGGTATGCGCTAAAAGATACCACTGGCATGTAAACGCATAAAAACTTTGAATAATAAACATTGAATAAGGTGTTTTTATTTTAAAAGCGGTCGTTACAGTGACCTATCATAGCAACGGATTGTTGTGATAGGGCGCGATAGACAATTGATTCGCTACTGTCCTACTGTCTGTCGCGCGTCAACCATAGAATAGAGCTTGTTTAAAAAAACAATGAGGTTTTACAGGGAGCGTAAATATGAACATGAAGCTCAATGATGCTGTCGAAGGACAGTATCATAATAAGCGAGTATTTCTCACCGTCATAGTAGCCGTCGTCATCTATCTGGCTTTTGCTTGGCTATCTACCAGCCGTGCCCCAGACCAATCTTGGGGCGCCTTATCTTTACTACCAACATTACTAGTATTAGTCACTGCCATTGTCTCTAGGCGACCATTCGAATCCATGATCGCAGGCTGTGTCGCTGGCCTTGTGATGCTCAACCCTTTTGATTTGGTCTCCCCTTTTGCAGACAACATGTCGATGGTGCTGGGGAATGAGACCATTATTTGGATTGTTCTCGTCTGTGGTCTGATGGGCGGTCTCATTCAACTGCTTGAGATCAGTGGGTGTCTAGATGGCTTTAGTGAATGGCTACAAAAAATCATTAAGTCGCGCCGTCAGTCATTATTGGCCACCTTTGCTTTGGGCGTGGTGGTTTTCATTGATGATTATTTAAACTGTCTAGCCGTATCAACCTCCGTCAAAAAACTCACTGACGTCTATAACGTTTCTCGTGAGAAGCTTGCTTATATCGTCGATTCAACTGCCGCACCGATGTGTATTATCGTGCCTATTTCTACTTGGGCGGTCTACTTTGCAGGTCTTTTAGAAGAAAACGGTGTGGCTGGCGATGGCGAAGGTATTGGGCTTTATATCAGCGCGATTCCTTATATGGCGTACGCTTGGTTTGCACTTTTGATTGTATTCTTGGTCGCGTATGGCATTTTGGGTGACTGGGGTCCGATGAAAAAAGCCGAGGCACGCGCCAAAGCGGGTAATCCTGTTCCTGAAGCCTTTGTCGAAGAGCAACTGATCTCAAACGTCCAAGCCAAGCGTAAGCTATCGTTCAAAGCCAATATCGCAAACTTTGCTTTCCCAATGATTTTGTTAATTGTCTCGACGGTCTACTTCGAAATCGATCTATTACGCGGTGCATTATTGACCTGTTTTGTGACCGTCGTTGTCTATTGGATGCAAGGCATTTTAAGTTTTGAGACGCAAGTTGAAGCCATCTTTAAAGGCTTTAAAGTCATGCTTTATCCGCTCTCAACCGTCATCGGCGGTTTTTTCTTAAAAGCCATTAATGATGAGCTTGGTATGACCTCATATGTGATTGAAGCTATCACGCCTTATATGACGATTATTATTTTCCCTGCCGTCATATTTGCCGTCATGGCTTTCTTAACTTTTGCCACATCATCAAGCTGGGGGCTGTATGTCCTTGCCATGCCGATTGTCTTTCCAATCTCTATTGCACTAGGCGTTAGCACTCCCCTTATGATTGGCGCATTGTTATCAGCATCATCATTTGGTAGCCATGCTTGCTTCTTTAGTGATTCATCGCTACTTGCCGCGCAAGGTGCTGGCTGCTCCCCTATGCAGCACGCTTTTACCCAGTTCCCCTATGCCATGCTCGGTGCGGGTTTATCCGTCGTCACCTTCTTAGGATTGGGTTATATGATGGCTTAAGCCAAACTTAACGCTATTATTGTAATCACTGACTAACGGGCAATGAGAGATGGTTCGTTAGTCAATAAAAACAGCCCTTTTATGTGGTACTCACTAATAAATACGATAAGGATTTAATCATGAGAAATGTTACCGTTGCTACGACTCAAATGGCATGTGGTTGGGATATACAACAAAATATTGCCACTGCTACTGACTTGGTCACCAAAGCCGCCAACGCTGGTGCCAATATCATTTTGCTACAAGAGTTGTTTGAGACGCCCTACTTCTGCCAAGTTCATGACTTTGATTACTTTACCCTTGCAACCTCAGTTGAGGATAATGCGGCCATCAATCACTTCAAACAGTTGGCTAAAGAGCTGAAAGTGGTATTACCGATTAGTTTTTATGAAAAGTCAGGCAATACCTTTTTTAATAGTGTGACCGTGATTGATGCCGATGGCGAGATACTTGGCACTTATCGTAAAACGCATATACCAGATGGCATTCCTTATGCCGAAAAATTCTACTTTACCCCCGGTGATACTGGATTCAAGGTTTGGCAAACCAAGTATGCCAAAATCGGTGTCGGTATTTGCTGGGATCAATGGTTCCCTGAATGCGCTCGTAGCATGGCATTGATGGATGCAGAAATACTGTTTTATCCGACTGCGATTGGTGATGAGCCAACATTGGACATCGACTCAAAAGGTCATTGGCAACGCTGTATGCAAGGTCATGCTGCCGCTAATCTCATGCCAGTCGTAGCAGCCAATCGTATTGGCACTGAAACCATCAGCCAAAATGGCAACGACAGCACCATGCAATTCTATGGTGGCTCGTTTATCACGGATGGTCGCGGTGAGATCATCCAAGAAGCATCTAAAGATAAAGAAGAGATACTTAGTACGACTTTTGACTTAGATCAACTGGCTATCGAACGTCAGCAATGGGGCGTTTTCCGTGATCGTCGTCCATCGATGTATGGCATGTTGCTGACTCATGGATAAAGTTTGTTAACAAGCAAGCTCACTCGCGCTATCGTCAAATAAGGTGCTCTATATGTCATTATTACCGAACCAATCAATCACTGGCTCAACACCACAACAAGACGGCTTTTACATGCCAGCAGAATTTGAGCCTATACAAAAAATATGGATGGTATGGCCATACCGTGCTGATAACTGGCGACAACAAGCCGCTCCTGCTCAGAGAGCTTATGCTGATGTCGCATTGGCAATCAACAGATTTTGTGAGGTTAGCGTACTGGTCAATCCTGATGATTATCAATCATGCCGCGATAGTCTACCTGCTAATATCGACGTCATATCCATGCGTAGCAACGATGCTTGGGCGCGTGATACCGTCCCGACATTTTTAATCAATAATAAAGGTGAGCTACGCGCCTGTGATTGGACATTCAATGCATGGGGCGGCGACTATGACGGGCTATACTCGCCGTGGGATGACGATGATAAGCTGGCTGAACGCTTATGTGACCATCTAGATATCAAACGCTATCGAACGGATGACTTTGTGATGGAAGGCGGTGCATTTCATGTCGATGGTGAAGGCACCGTTCTGACCACCCGTATGTGTTTGCTCAGCCCTGGACGTAACCCGCACCTAACCGAAGCTCAAATTGAAGACAAGTTAAAAGCCTATCTCAATGTGCAAAAAGTACTGTGGATTGATGACGGTATCGATCCTGACGAAACCACTGGTCATATTGATGATATTGCCTGCTTTGCGCGCCCTGGTGAAGTGGTTTGTTTATACACTGATGATTCTGAGCATCCGTTTTATAAAGCAACACAAAAAGCCTATGAGCAGCTCTCAAATATGACCGATGCCAAAGGTCGCCGCCTAAAAGTCCATAAGCTTTGCTGTACCAAGCAACCTGTTACTTTACCTGAGAACTATGATATTGAGCAGTCTGATGATGCCAAGGCGCGTCAGACTGGTGATGTTTGTATCGCTTCATATGCCAATTTTTTAATTTGTAATGAGGCTATCATCGTACCGCAATATGATGATGAAAATGATTCATTAGCAATCGAGCAGCTTGAAAAAGTATTTCCTCAGCATCAGGTAGTGGGAGTACGCACAAAGGAGATTGTCTTTGGCGGTGGTAATATCCACTGTATTACTCAGCAGCAGCCAAAATCATCAATTAAAAGCACGCGCATAAAAATATAGACCCAAATGGATTTTGAACCCAATAATATTTTAAAAAAGGACATAGCTATGAGCGATTATCAAGTTAATAACCCAGCCACTGGCGAAGTAGAAGCCACCTACCCTACGGCAACTGAGCAGGACATCCAGAACGCTATTGCACAAGCCGATACCGCTTATCAAGATTGGCGTCAGGTTTCATTCGGTGAGCGCAGTGCCATACTTCATAAAATTGCCGATATCTATCTTGAACGTCAAGATGAGCTGGCCCGCGTCGTTGCCAATGAGATGGGCAAGCCCGTTGCACAAGCAAGAGGTGAAATCGGTCTAGTTGCCGATATCTATCGCTACTATGCAGACAACGCTGAGCAGCTACTAGCACCTAGTACCATTGATGTTAATTCAGGGTCAGCTTCGGTAGAAAAACGTCCTGTGGGCGCTTTATTAGGTATCATGCCGTGGAACTACCCGCACTATCAAGTGGCACGTTTTGTCGCGCCAAACTTTATGGCAGGCAATACCGTTATTCTAAAGCATGCACCGCAATGTCCTAAGACTGCAGAAGCCATCGCTGATATCCTAAAAGATGCTGGCTTACCTGAGGGTGTCTATAACAATGTGTTTGCCACCAATGAGCAAGCAGCGACTATCATCGAAGACAACCGCGTACAAGGCGTTTCGCTAACAGGCTCTGAGCGAGCTGGGCAAGCAGTTGCTAAAATAGCAGGCGGCGCGCTGAAAAAAGTGGTGCTAGAGCTTGGCGGTTCAGACGCCTTTATCGTTGCAGCTGATGCGGATATCGAACAAGCTATAAAAGGTGCTATTTCTGGTCGTTTTGGCAATACAGGACAAGCGTGTAATGCTGCCAAACGTCTTATCGTCGTCGAATCTGTGTATGATAAATTCGTTGAAGGGTTTACTAATGCCGTAAGCAATATGACACTTGCTGATCCACTTGATGAAGGTACTTTCATTGGTCCAATGTCTTCAAAGGCAGCCGCAGTTAACTTGCAAGAACAGCTCGATAGCGCCATTCAAGCAGGCGCGACCGTATTGGTCGAAGGCGGCATGGTCAAAGACAAGCCGGGTGCGTGGTTTAAGCCTGCGGTACTAACAGATGTAACTGAGTCCATGAATGTTTATCGAGAGGAGTTATTTGGTCCTGTGGCAGTCGTCTACAAAGCTTGTGATATCGATCATGCCATCAAAATAGCTAATGATGTGCCTTTCGGACTTGGCGCTTCTATCCAAACGCAAGATACTGCGCTAGCCGCTGAGATTGCTGAGCAATTAGAAGTCGGTATGGTCACTATCAATGCGCCTTCTGGTAGCGAAGCCAATACCCCGTTTGGCGGCGTCAAACGCTCAGGATTTGGTCGCGAGCTTGGCACCCTTGGTATTACTGAGTTTTTAAACTATAAATTGATTCGTGATAAGTCGTAATCGACAGAGTCATTTTTAGAACAAAAAAAAGCCTAACATTGGCTGTTAGGCTTTTTTTTGAAAGTTGATGTTATTAAAAAATAACCCATCGAAAAAACTATTGCTTAGGTGGATTATCTTTTAACCATAATTGATTGACGATTTTTAATTCACGTAGCTCTTCTGCCATAATTGACTCGCTAATACCTGGATATTTCACCCTTGCATAACCATATAACGCAATACCTAAGACTGTCCAGCCAAAGAAAATCCACCACTCGATAGGGGTTAGCGCGGATGGCATACCTGGCATATACAGCATGAGTATTCCAAAACTTAGCGCAATCGTAATCATGCCCACAAGCTTACCTGCTGGTATTCTAAATGGGCGTACCATATCAGGCTCGCGGTAGCGGAGTACTAAGAATGAGATAGCAACACAGGTATAAGCAATAACGATACCAAAACCACCAGCATCTACGATCCACACCAGCATTTTACGACCAAACAGGGGTGCTAGTGTCGCCAAACCACCAATCAATAAAATGGCATTCGACGGCGTCTTATACTTTGGATGCAGCTTGCTTAAAAATGCGGGCAACATACGTGCTTTTGACATGGCATAAAGTAGTCGGCTACCACCAATCAAGAAAGCATTCCAGCTTGATAAAATACCCAGTACACCGCCAATGACTAATAAAATACCTGCCCACTTGCCATGCCAAGCATTGGTCATCGCATCCGCAGTGGCGAGCGTTGAGTTTTCGGCTTGTAAGAGTGGCAAGGTCGTGCCAACACTCCAAGCGATACCCACATACCACATTACCGCAACGACAATCGATAAAATCAAAAATTTACCAATATTAGGACGAGTCAGATCAATTTCTTCTGCCGCTTGCGGAATAACGTCAAAGCCGACAAACATAAACGGCACCATGACAATAACGGCCATCATACCGCCAATACCACCGATAAATGCAGGCGCTTGTACTGAGTTCGAGCCTTCAGGATTGAACATGACTGCGCCAATGAACAGCAACGTACCCACAAATAAGATGCCCAATACGGCCGTCTTTTGGAACCACGCACTGACTTCCATACCGCGGATATTTAGCCAAGTGACGATGACTGAGCCCAGCATCCCAACGCCCACCCAAGTGGCATAAACATCCCAACCAGCGATGGTCCAGAGATACCCTTGATTGTAATTGGGGATAAAATACTCTACGACTGTCGGCAAGGCAACCGCCTCAAACGCGACGACTGAAAAATACCCAAATAAAATACTCCATGAGCAGATAAAGGAGACATTTACCCCCAGTGCTCTATGCGTATAGGTATGCTCACCGCCCGTAATCGGCATCGATGCGGCAAGCTCGGCATAAGTCACACCAATCAGTATCACTGCCAAGCCGCCTATCAAGAACGCCAGCATTGCGCCCCACGTCCCCGCAGATAAAATCCAACCACCAGCCAAGACTACCCAGCCCCAACCAACCATAGCACCGAATGCTAAGGCGATAATATCTAGCGTCCCTAACGATTTTTTTAATTCAGACATAACCTGCTCCTTGTCTGTGTGTCATCCGTGTTAACCCTTGACGGTCACACTATTTTTTGTTTAGTGGGATAGTACCCATCATAATTATCATATATACCTTTTGATCGAAGCTGCTAGGCACTACTTGTTTCATATTCAAATAGTACAAACAGCAACGGCGTCTTGACTTGCAAGGCGCCGTTGTAAAAAATGTACTCAAAGCGAGTGCCATATGGGCAATCTTGCTGTGCTATTAAAGATAGCCTTTTAACCAAGATCGAGGCTTGATTAAAAGTGATGTATTTCACTATAAATAAATACTGAATACTTATTAAGCGGTTAGAATACCTTTGATAATATCTAGACCTTCTTGGAGCACTTCATCTTCAACCGTCAATGGCACCATCACGCGAATGGCGTTGCCATACATACCGCAAGACGCTAATAATAAACCTTGCTCAAACGCTTTGGCTTTTAGGTTAGTCGTCGCTTCCACATCAGGCTTGCCATCACTATCGATTAACTCAAACGCGAGCATTGCGCCTTTATGGCGAATATGACCGATACTGCTTAAGTTTAAACCCTTTAAGAAGGCTTCGATTTTGTCGCCAATCTCAATACTGCGCTCAAGTAGATTTTCTTCTTCGATAACTTCCATGACAGCGAGTGCAGCCACACAAGCCAGTGGGTTACCAGAGTATGTACCGCCCAAACCGCCGACTTGCGGCGCATCCATGATATCAGCGCGACCGATAACGGCAGAGATAGGATAACCACCCGCCAAGCTCTTGGCACTGGTCATTAGATCCGGCTCAACGCCCAACTGCTCGGTGGCAAACAACGTACCCGTACGGGCAAAACCACATTGCACTTCATCAAAAATCAAGACAATGCCATGCTCGTCACAGATATCGCGTAGAGATTTGGCAAATGATGGGGTGACTTGATGAAAGCCACCCTCGCCTTGTACTGGCTCGATAATCATCGCTGCCACTTCGCTAGGATCGATATCCGCTTGAAAAATCATCTCAAGGCTATGCAGCGCTTGTGCTTCTGTGACATTCAACTCTTCAGCTGGGAATAGCGCATGGAATACAGGGCCTGGCATTGGACCAAAGTTCTTTTTGTACGGCAGCACTTTACCTGTCAAACTCATGCACATTAAAGTACGACCATGCCAACCACCAACGAAAGAGATGATACCTGGACGACCAGTTTTCGCACGAGCAATCTTGATACAGTTTTCGACCGCTTCTGCACCAGTCGTTAAAAAGAATGCTTTTTTCTCACCGCTGATAGGGGCTTTTTCACATAATTTTTCGGCAAGATCCACATAGCATTCGTAGTTGATCATTTGCGCCGCAGTATGGGTAAACTTGTCAAGTTGCTCATGCACGCGCTGGGTGATTTTTGGATGGCTGTGTCCCGTATTCAGTACTGAGATACCACCAACGAAGTCAATATAACGATTGCCTTCAACATCCCAAACTTCTGAGTTTTTGGCTTTTTCTGCAAAGATGGGATAAGCAACGCCAAGTCCTGTTGGTAACACAGCTTTACGGCGCTCAAGTAGTGATTTATTGGTAGTCGTCATGGGAATATCCTTTTCTTTATTTTTAACATAAGTGCCAATGATTGAATGGCGGTTTTGAGGAATGGTTTATCTAATAGTTAACAGTTATTAATTGCTAGCTATAGAGGGGATTCATGCTGCTGAATCCCGTTCGATACGGTGTGACAATTAAAACCTTAAAAGAGAGCGCATGTCGCTAAACGATTAGCTGACGTCAGAACACCAGTATTTGGTCACAACATATTCTTCGATGCCGTATTTTGAGCCTTCGCGGCCAAAGCCAGACTGCTTGACACCGCCAAATGGGGCGACTTCGGTAGAAATCAGACCCGTATTATGACCGATAATGCCGTACTCAAGACCTTCGGTGACGCGCCATGAACGTGCATAATTGCCACTGTAGAAATAGGCAGCCAAGCCATAAATCGTATCGTTGGCCTGACGAATAACGTCTGCTTCATCTTTAAAGGTAAAGATAGTGGCAATAGGGCCAAAGATTTCTTCGTGCGCGATATCCATGTCACTGCTGATATCGGTAATTACCGTTGGGTTATAAGTCAGCTCTGATGCGCCGTTGGTGCTGCCGCCCGTGATAAGGGTTGCGCCTTTATCTAACGCGTCTTTTAGCAGTGCCTGCACTTTTTCCAAGGCTTTTTTATTAATCAAAGGACCAATATCCACGCCTTCATCCATGCCGTTACCAACATTTAATTCAGCGACTTTTTTCACAAACACATCTAGGAATTCATCTTTAATGCTATCTTGCACATAGACACGGTTGGCACAAACGCAAGTTTGACCAGCGTTACGATATTTAGAAGCAATTAAGCCTTCAGCCGCTTTTTCCAGATCAGCGTCATCAAAGACGATAAATGGCGCATTACCGCCCAGCTCTAATGACAGTTTTTTGATGGTTGTCGCGCATTGAGCCATTAAGGTACGACCAACTTCGGTAGAGCCTGTGAATGAAAGCTTATGAATACGTGCATCGCCCGTTAGGATATCGCCGATGGTTGAGGATTTGCCCGTCACTACTTGGATAACGCCTGCTGGAATACCTGCTTGTTCAGCCAAGGCAGCCAGTGCTAATGCAGAAAATGGCGTTTCAGTCGCAGGTTTAATAATCATCGTACAGCCTGCCGCTAATGCAGGTGCTGCTTTACGAGTAATCATTGCCGCTGGAAAGTTCCAAGGCGTGATCGCCGCGCAAACGCCAACGGGCTGCTTGAGTACCACATGGCGCAGTTGTGACTGATTGGCAGGGATAACATCGCCATAAACACGCTTGCCTTCTTCGGCAAACCAGCGGATAAAGCTATTGGCATAGCCCACTTCACCGCGCGACTCGGTTAAAGGTTTGCCTTGCTCAGCGGTCATAATGATGGCCAAATCTTCTTTATTTGCATCGATGAGGTCTGCCCACTTTTGTAGTAGCTCAGCACGCTCTTTCGGGGTTTTGGCTGCCCAAAGGATTTGGGCTTCATGAGAGGCCGTAACCGCGTCGTTCACATCGTCGGTCGTTAGGCTTGGTACCGTACCGATGATATCGCCGTTGAAAGGATTGCTCACATCAATAGTCGAGTCATCACTAGCGGCATGCCAGCCATCTTTGATGAAACACTGCTGTTTAAGTAGATCTGGGTTCGATAGCTGTAGCGTAGACTGTGACAGTTGTGACATTGTGACGCTCCTTGTCAATTGAGGTTTGCAAATAGGATTCGCAGATTTATAGCGATAAGTGAATAACAATAAATAGAAGGTTATGATTTAAATAATTATTGATAACTTGTTAAGTGTTCAATATACTGAACATCTATTCTATATATGAGACATCATTATAAGAATGATAGCCAGCCATTTGCAACCCCTATTCTCATTTTAATGATGATTTATCGCGTTATTTTTATATTTTCCCAATTTTACTGACTTTTATAGGTTCCTTATGAGCTCAACTGCCGTTCCTGCCTTGGACAAAACCTTTCAGATTTTAGATTTAATTACTGATAGCTCACAGCCTTTAACGGCAGCTCATATTGCTAAAGAGCTCAATCTACCACGTAGCTCAACCCACAATATTTTGCAAAGTCTTTTGACCAAGCATGTCATCTATAAAGACAGCGAGAGCCGCTTTCATTTAGGCTCTTATTTGATGTATTGGGCGGGTAAGTATGAACAGCAGCAAGGCGTCATCCAGTTATTTAAAGACCTCATTGTCCAGTATCCGATTCTTCTTCAACATACAGTTACTTTATCTAAGCTTGATTTAGGTGAAGTGGTATTTTTAGCCTGTCATGAAGCTCCTGCCCCGCTTGGCTTTACCTTTCGCGCTGGTGTTCGCGTACCAGCAGTATTCTCTGCTACCGGCAAAGCCATGCTCTCAACCTTTTCTATGGACAGTATAAAATCTATCTATGCCAGCGGGTTCCCTACGCCTATTACCCAACACGGTGTCGATAACTTTAGCGATTTGTCCACTGAGCTGGCGGCTATTCAAGACAGTCGTATCTCCCTCGACGATGGGCAACTGCGCGAGGGTATGTATTGCTTAGGCACTTATATTCGCAATGCATCCGGCAATGCCGTTGCGGGTATGGCGGTTAGCTTTTTACAAGGTGAGTATGAATCCAAGCGTGCTGAGGTCAGCGCAGTATTGATTGAATTGGCCGAGCAAATTGAGCAGCGTTTGGGTTTTATCGATAATAAATCAAGTTAAAACGCTGCTAGTTTCTTGTTTACTTCAAACTCTTTCAGTTATTTTGACGATAACTGTTAATCTTCTGAAATAAGCCCTGATAAAAATGCTTGCAAATTGTCATTGAGCTTTTGCAAGTAATAACCGCCCTCGACTAAAACAATCAGTGGTTTGTTTAGCGCTTTCATCTTTTGTGCCAATATTTTAAATCCTTTCGTACTCACCGCACATCTCGCTTCTGGGTCGTTCTCATAAACATCAAAACCTAAGACATGCACAATGACATCAGGGTCAAATAGCGTCATCGCTTCGATAGATTTATCAACATACTCAAAAAACCCAGCTTCATCGGTGCCGTGCGGCATTGGAAAGTTAACGTTATAGCCTTCACCCACGCCTGTGCCCCTTTCAAACGCATGCCCTGTCACTGCGGGATAAAAGTTAACGGGGTCACCGTGAACCGAGGTATAAAGCACATCGCTGCGATCATAAAATATCTCTTGGATACCCTGTCCGTGGTGCATGTCGGTGTCTATGATGGCGATTTTTTCGTATTTTTGGCGCAGATGTTCGGCGATGATGGCTGCATTATTTAGATAGCAAAATCCGCCAGCGGCGCTTTTGCGAGCATGATGACCAGGAGGCCGTGAGAAGCAAAGCTGTATATGAGTTTCGGCACGCTCGGTATCTGATAAATCATCGTTCAGCAATGCTTCAGCCGCATTGAGTGCAGTCTGCGCAGACCAATAAATAGATGTCCAAGAATGCTCGCTGATAGGCGCGCTATCATCCGCTTGATACTTTGCTGCTTTTGCCATGATACCGATACCGGGATTGTCATACGGCACAAAAATCCCCGTCTGTACCTGCGCGCCTAGATCTTCTTCAATTGCCATCCAGTCATCATAGCCATGCTTGAGAAAAGCCACATAACCAAAATCGTGAACCGCTAATATAGGCCCAATGCCGACATCAGTAGCTGTCGTCACCTCTAACCCTAACGCTGCTGGTGCTTTTAAGAACTCAACCATACGCTCTGGTATCTCTAACGGCTCATGCATCTTTCCATAAGAGAAATAAGGTAATGGTCTATGTAGGCTTAGATTTTCATGGCTATATATCTTCATGCTTAACATTCCTTTGTTCAACATTTTTTCCAATGGCGCTTTTCTTGATGCCTAACTAAACAATCCCATCGGCTTTAAGCTTGGCTATCATGTCGCTGTCATAGCCCAAATCAGCAAGCGTACTATCGGTATGCTCGCTCAATTGTGGTGGTGGCGTACGATAAGTGACGGGTGATGCGGATAACTTGATAGGATTGCCAAGTGCTCTTACCGGACTGCCTTGCGTTGCAAAATCGACAATCATTTCGCGCGCTTTTGCTTGTGGCATGGCCAAGGCCTCAGCGATATTATGAATCGCTCCGCACGGAATACCTGCTTGATCTAAAACTTCTAACCAATAAGTGCGTGGTTGCTCGGCAAATTTATTACTCAGCTCATCACACAGCAGCTCGCGGTTGGCAACGCGTTGTGGATTGGTCCTAAAGCGCTCATCGGTATGCCAATCAACTGCAAGCACATCACAAAGTTTGGCAAACTGACTGTCATTCCCACAGGCTAAGATAAAGTGCGCCTCCCCCTGACCAGCAAACACTTGATAAGGCACGATGTTAGGATGCTGATTGCCCAGTCTGGGTGGCACTTTACCTGATGCCAAATGATTCATACCAACATTGGCGAGCATCGCAAGCGCGCTATCAAGCAATGCCACATCGACATGCTGCCCTAACCCAGTAGACTCACGAGCAATTAAAGCCGCTTGAATGCCAACGGTCAGCTGTAAACCGGCAAACAAATCGACCACTGCGACGCCAACTTTATGCGGTTCGCCATCACTCGGACCCGTGATACTCATCAGTCCTGACAACCCTTGAATAATATAATCGTAACCGGGGCGCGCGGCATCTGGCCCTGTCTGACCAAACCCTGTCAATGACGCATAAATCAGGCGCGGATTGTGTTGTTTTAGACTGTCATAATCCAAGCCGTATTTTTTGAGACCACCCACTTTGAAATTTTCTACTAAGATATCACTGTCAATGGCCAGTTTTTTAATGATAGCTTGTCCTGCTGGCGTGGTGATATCGACGGTGAGAGATTTTTTATTACGATTGATGGTAGCGTAGTAAGCAGAGGTGTCATCGCTGAATGTTGGCGGCGCCCAATGACGCGTTTCATCACCAATATGTGGACGCTCAACTTTGATGACTTCAGCGCCCAAATCTGCGAGTACTTGCGTACAAGAAGGACCGGCCAATACTCTCGATAAATCAAGCACCTTGATACCATGCAATGCACCTTTTGCCATATCCGTCATAATAATCCCTTATTGTGTCGCGTATTTTTGACAATAAAATTGTTCTTCAGGATGTAATTTTTCAGTAGTTAAATCATGAAGAACAACTGAAGAACGTACGCTATTGCTAATGCTCTTTTAACAAGAAGCCAAGCAGCAACGTACGTCGTAGAATACAATTGTATGAGCTAAAAGTACTTAAAAGAACGCTTGAATACCAGTCTGCGCACGACCTAAGATGAGCGCATGAATATCGTGCGTACCTTCATAGGTATTAACCGCTTCTAGGTTCATCACATGACGGATAATGTGGAACTCATCAGAGATACCGTTACCGCCATGCATATCACGAGCAATACGCGCGATATCGAGCGCCTTACCGCAGTTATTACGCTTAATCAGTGAAATCATCTCAGGCGCCGCATTGTCTTCATCCATCAGACGACCCACACGTAACGCGGCTTGTAGACCTAGCGTGATTTCAGTCTGCATATTGGCAAGCTTTAACTGTACTAGCTGCGTTGCCGCGAGCGGACGACCAAACTGCTTACGATCTAACGTGTACTGACGAGCCGCTTTCCAGCAGAATTCAGCCGCGCCCATCGCGCCCCATGCGATACCATAACGGGCTTTATTTAAGCAGCCAAATGGACCTTTTAGTCCACGGATATCTGGGAAAGCGTTGGCTTCAGGAACGAATACTTTGTCCATCACAATCTCACCCGTGACTGAAGCACGCAGTGAAAACTTACCCTCAATCTTCGGCGCTGATAACCCTTTCATACCTTTATCTAAAATAAAACCACGAATTTCACCAGCGTCATCTTTTGCCCAAACGACAAACACATCAGCGATAGGACTGTTGGTAATCCACATCTTATTACCCGTTACCTCATAACCGCCATCCACCGCACGCGCACGGGTCGACATCGAGGCAGGATCTGAGCCTGAATCCGGCTCAGTCAGACCAAAGCAGCCAACATATTCGCCAGTAGCAAGCTTAGGCAGATATCTCTCTCTTTGCTCTTCGGTGCCGTATGCCCAAATAGGATGCATGACTAAGCTTGACTGCACACTCATCGCTGAACGATAGCCTGAGTCAACGGCTTCAACTTCTTTGGCAATTAGGCCGTAAGCGACACTAGACAAACCAGCACAACCATAACCTTCAATCGTCACACCAAGCAAGCCCATCTCACCCATTTGACGCATGATATTACGATCAAAGTGCTCGTTGCGATTGGCTTCAACAATACCAGGCATCAGCTCTTTTTGAAAAAACTGACGGGCGCTGTCCGTGACCATGCGCTCTTCATCAGTCAACTGGTCACGTAATAAAAACGGATCTTCCCAATCGAAACTTGGACGCGTAGATGTTGCCATGTGGATCTCCTTGATATCAGTCATCCTGACCGACGATTAGTAATTAATGAATAAATTAACTTAATAGTTTATTGACTTACTAATTCCGCTGTGCGAAACTTAGTTTCATAATTTAAATTCATTAAAACAAAGTTTCGGGTCGCTGTAAACCTTTATCCAAAAAAATGAGCATAAAATGACAAAAAATATATCAGCAGCCTTACCATTACTGACTCGAATGAATAGCATCCTTGAGCAGAGTAAAGAAGATAATGACAGACAATTCGTGACTGCATTGGGGCGTGGACTGTCTTTACTCACAGCATTTGAAAATGATGAGCGGCTCACCCATCAGCAGCTATGTCAGATGACCGATCTGCCAAAAGCGACCATCACTCGCCTTATCCATACCTTAACCACGCTTGGATTTTTACGTGTCACTGAGCACGGACAGTATCAATTGGGTAGTAGCGCTGTACGTCTAAGTGCGACCGCGTGGAGTCGCCACGATATGGTCGCAGCGGCTGAACCTTTACTGCGACAGTTTGCTAGTGAGAATGAAGTATCAGTGAATTTGGCAACCGAAGTCGAAGGAGAGATGCGCTATCACGCTTGTTGTCGTAGCCCTGCTCGTCTATCGGTCAATTTACAGGTTGGATCCGCTGTACCTGTCGCACGTACTGCTATTGGACGCGCTTTTTATGCGGCTAGCTCGCCAGCGAGACAGGCTGTCATTGACGGTAATTTAAAAGAGCATTTATCTACAGAAGATTATAACCACGCCCAATCTGCTCTCTCTAACGCTGCAGACCATTACAAAGCGTATGGCTATACGGTATCAGATGGTGAGTTTTCTACTGATATATTGGCCGTGGCCGTTGGTGTATTTGATGTCGCGACTGGGCAGTATACTTATTCGCTTAATGCCAGTGTGCCAAGTGCCAACTGGGAATCAGAAGAATATGCAGCGATGATTGTGCCAAAATTGCAGGCGTTGGCTGAGCGGATTGGTGGTGGGGTTTAAAAGAGGACAAATGATAAATCTATAGTACAAGCATCTTGGCTTAGTTGATGGGTTTTGTCTTATGAAAGATGCTTTATTTTAACTCATCAAAACGCAGCCCAAACTTCATTAGATACTTACGCAATCTATCGCTATCATTTGGAATTTTTAGCTTATCGCGCGAATTTGCATACAGATAACGCCCCGCCGCTGCTTGGTTCTTATGGTTGATACAAACTTCAATCACATATGCCAGTTGCACCGCATCAAACGAATCAATAGTCGTCAGCATATCTTCGTCAAGATATTTCCTTAAGGTACTATGGCTACCCTGCTCGATAGTTTCATTATCCAAAGTAATATCAGAGCTATTATTGCTTGGGCTATTTTTGTTCGCGTTATTGCCTTTATTATCATTACTCAATCTATTTGAGCCACTCAAGCTGTCAGGCAGTTCCCAAAGATGCGTCAAGCGTTCAATCTCCGCCTGCACATCATCATTGCGAATCACTTTACTTTCAGCCAGCGTGGTCAGGCGAATCATACTGGCGGTCAAATCACGAAAGTTCCCCTGCCATGTGGCATTCGCACTCATCGCAAAAGCTTCATACAGCTGTCTTGCTTCTGGGGTAAATCTATATTGCTGCTGCTGCTCGCTACCCAAGCGCGCTAGCTCATAGTCGATATTGGCAGGTAAGTCTTCCAGACGGTCTTTCAACGATGGCAAAAAAAACGTCCATGTATTGAGACGCGAAAATAGATCCGCTCGAAACTCGCCATTAGCGACTGCTTGTCGCAAATCTTTATTAGTGCCTGCCATTAGCTGAAACGACACGCTAATCGGTGTGTCACTACCGAGCGGATAAAAGCGCTGCTCCTCCAGTGCGGTTAATAGCATCGCTTGCTCATCAAGCCCCAACTCACCGATTTCATCTAAGAACAACAATCCACCATCAGCTGATTTTAGCAGCCCATCTCGACTCGTCGCAGCGCCCGTAAAGGCACCTTTGACATGACCAAATAACACACTCATGGCGGTGTCACCACGCAGGGTGGCGCAGTTTACTTCCACGAATATATCAAGCGTATTTTTGCCTTGCGTACTGCTGGCTTTGGCTTTTTTGAGCGCGTAAATTTGGCCTGCCAGTTGCGACTTGCCCGCCCCTGTTGCGCCCATCAATAATATGGGTGCAGTTGAGCGGGTGGCGACCTTTTCGATATCGGAGATGAGCTTTTGATAAGCGGCATTTTGGGTGACTAAGTTGGCTTGCAAGGTTTGCCAATGTTGCTGTTTTTCTGCCTCAAAACGTTCACGCAAGCCATCATAGCGCGAGACGTCCAAATCAATCACTTGATAGCGACCTTGCGGATCAGCTTGGTCAGGTCTTGAGCAAGGGGAAGTCTGAATCAAATCAGCGGGAATAAAGCCCGCCTCTACCAACAAGAACCAGCAAATCTGCGCCACATGCGTACCTGTGGTCAGATGCAGTAAGTAGTCGGTACTATCCTGAAAATCGAACCCTGCGGCAAAATCATACAACTCAGCATAAACGTCTGCAAAATCCCACGGACTAGTCAGCGCCACATGATGACCAATAACGGTAGTGTTCGGACTAATTTGTGCCACGTCATCGACAATTATTTTAAACAGGCGCTTATCGCGCTTGCTATATAAGATATGCAGCTCATCGACCAGTAGCTCGTCATGCAGCCCCAAACTGACGGTTGGTCGCCAACGTTGCCAACGCTTATCATTAAAGCCATTGTCTAAGGTAGTGCCGAGGAAGCCGATGACGGCGGTTTTGTTAGACATAAGGTTCAATCATCCAAAATATTGGTGCATGTACGAAAATTTAGTATGAGCGTTATAGGATAAAAATATTAATATATAGAATAAATACTATACTAATAGAATATTTTATAAATTTATTTTTCAATATTTTCACTAACCTACTTTAGATGTATAAAAATAATATTATTTAAAGCATTAATATCAAATACTTACGATTAAATTTTGAGTATATTAAAAACTTGGCACACCCTTAGCATTATATAAAGTAAGCATCATCTTTCATAATAAACAAACTTTGCACTGCTAAGGACAACGACATGCAACCAACCACTCATAACATCATTCAAGACGGCGGAACGCCTATCAGACTTTGGACCAAGGGCGTGCCTGTTGATCCAAAAGCGCACGACCAATTGATCAAAGCATCAAAAATGCCGTTTGTATATAAATGGCTTGCGGTGATGCCCGATGTACATGTCGGTATTGGTGCAACTATTGGTACCGTACTGCCCACCAAAGAAGCGATTATTCCGGCAGCCGTTGGCGTCGATATCGGCTGCGGAATGATGGCAGTGCAAACTACCCTAACCGCGAACGATTTGCCCGATAGTTTGCTTGGTCTGCGTACCGAACTAGAAAAAGCGATTCCACATGGTCGTAGTAAAACGCGTGGTCGCGGGTCACGCCGTGATGTTGGCGCGTGGGCGAACCCTGACGACACCGTAATGAATGGTTGGGGTACGCTGGTTGATGACTTTAACTATATAACCCAAAAGCACCCTAAGCTTAAAAACACCAACAACCTTAACCATTTGGGTACGCTGGGTACGGGGAACCATTTCGTCGAGGTATGCCTTGATGAGACCAACCAAGTTTGGATCATGCTGCACTCAGGCTCACGCGGTGTGGGTAATGCCATTGGTCGTTACTTTATTGAGCTGGCACGTGAGGACATGCGCAAGTGGTTTATCAACTTGCCAGATAAAGATTTGGCCTACTTTGCCGAGGGTACAGAGCATTTCGATGACTATTGGTTTGCGGTGGGTTGGGCGCAGCGTTTTGCCTTTAAAAACCGTGAAATTATGATGGAAAAAGCCATCAAAGCGCTACGCCACATCATACCTAAGCCGTTTGATGCAGCCGTAAAAGCGGTGAACTGTCATCATAACTATGTGGCGAAAGAAGAGCATTACGGCGAAGAAGTATTTGTGACCCGTAAAGGCGCGGTACGTGCCCGCGTTGGTGAATACGGCATCATTCCGGGGTCGATGGGTGCCAAATCATTCATCGTACGCGGTAAAGGAAACGAAGAATCGTTTTGCTCTTGCTCGCATGGTGCAGGTCGTATCATGTCACGTACTGAGGCGAAAAAGGTATTTACAGTCGCCGATCAAATCGCGCAGACTGCGGGCGTAGAATGTCGAAAAGACGCAGATGTGATTGATGAAATTCCAGCGGCGTATAAGAACATCGATGACGTGATGCAAGCGCAAAGTGATTTGGTAGAAGTGGTACATACCTTGCGTCAGGTGGTTTGTGTTAAAGGGTGAGAAGCGTTAGGGAAAGGTCTCGTAAACATTTTTAGCTTCGCAAGAATCAAGATATGCTTTAATGAGCTACCAATAATTAAAAATTATAATGAGAGGCGCAACTAGTCAGTTATTAGAAGTTACCATCTAACTAGTCTCTCTGAAATACCACTTTTATAATAAAGGATTAATTTTGATGAATATTCAAGAAAAGTTAAAAAAAGAAAATTGGAACTATGAAATAGCGGAAGGTGAATACTACGGATATTATTCACTAACTGAACACCTTTTAGCTTTAGCTAAAGAATCTACAAATAATAGTGACGAAAGCCAAGCAAAAATATTCAACCTATTAGGGCGTGTCCCTAATCTGTAAAATTAAGTATAAAGGCTTTAAAATAAAGAGACTATTTCAAACAGGGCTCTCTAAATTA
>NZ_JABASQ010000034.1 GCF_016107535.1 Psychrobacter cibarius
TTCATTGTCGTATTCTCTCAGAATATTAGGTCTCCGACAATCCCGGGGCGGTTCATATGATTGTTAATAAGTTCGAGCACATTACTTTCTAGATCAGATTGGGCAACATTGGCGATAGCTATATCGCTACCCGTATAAGCTTTGTAGCGATCTTTATCGATATTGTCGATAAGCTTTAAAATTGCGTCTTGCCTTGTATATACAGATAGTTTAGAAGGGTCACCACCTTCGATGATAACTTCTGGTGTAATATTCAGAGTCTTAGCACAGATATTGTCATCAAATAAAATAAGCCACGGAAGTACTGGGCGAAGTAAAGGGGTGACAATACTTTCACCAAGAGAGTCTTTGAAAAAATAGGATTCAATATTTAAACGATTATAATTATCTTTAATTAGCGAACTAAAAAATTCTGCTGCCAATAGCTCACGTATATCCCTATGCCTAAACCGTACTGCGCCATATAAAATGTCGTTAAACAGTCCACTTTCTAATAACTTTTTTACATCACTTTTATCCCAGTCGTACAGTATGGTGTCTGCATCTATGCCCTTTTTATTACGCTCCGAGTCAGGTACATTAATTTCTGCATTTCCTGTTAATACTACAGCTGCCGCCAAACGCTGTGCCCCGCTGCGCGCCAAATCTGTATTTAATGCGGTACGAGAGCCAGCGCTATGACTCTCCTTGAGCCGTAGATCAATATTATGCTGTATAAGCTCTAGGCGTCCATCAAGTGACTTATCCTCTTTCCATTTATCGATTATTGCATCTAAGTCAAAAGGTCTTTCAGCTAGGCTCCAAAGGTCAATCCTTTCAACCTCATCTAATAATTGATCAGTATCTTTAACTCCCTTTTCTTGACAGTATGCAGCGATTTTTTCTCTATCCAGAGGACGTAAGCTATAAACTTTAAGCGTACTAGGAGGTTTTTTATCCTTACTAGTAGACCCTTCTTGACAATCACTGCCCTTTAGTGGCAAAACCTCATCCATTAATTCTTGATCAGTCTTTGCTCTCCAGCTATAAGGTCGACTAGAAATATATATGTGTGCTCTAAGTTGACCTCTCTTAATCGCTTTGGCAAAATACCGTATTGCTCTTTCGAATGCTCTTGGACTGGTAAGTAAGGCTTCATCTACAGAGTCTAGAAAAAACCATGCTTCTTCATCTGAATCTAACCAACTATCGAACGCCTCCTCATCGCCAACTTCAAAGCTTTCATAAAAATGACGATCAATATCTTCAATTCTAATAAAAAATGCATACTCCCCTTTACTCTTCATCAAAGAAGCTCTTTCCCTGAACTCAATCGTTTTTCCTGCGCCTGCTTCAGCGAGTACAACACAACGATACTCACTTAAAATTAAATCCCATGATTCAGACTGTCCAGTATTAAATTTGAGGTAATTTTCAATATCTTGCAAATCATCTTTATCTTTAGAAACAGCTGAAAACTGTCTATCCACTTCAATATAATTCAACATATAAGTTCCAAATTTTTTATAAGGAAGTACCCTTCATTAGCCTGACCATGATGTATAGATAAAACCATATACGTTCTATCTATTTTTTATCAAGAGCTACAAAACCATCAAATTCTGACACATTCATCAGAGTGAAAAATTAGTAGGTTTTTATCCTATAATGCAATCTTACACTATATACTATGCTAGAAATATATACGTACCACCGCTAGGAAACACCATGATTGTCCGGCAAACCCCAAACGCTCTCAAGATACTTTTTACCCTGCACGGCTCTGTCATTCCAAAAATTTATCCGCAAATTTTGCTGATCGCGCTTCTCAGCACACTTATAACAATTATTCAGCACTGGCTTCCTGACTCTTTTCCTTATTATGGTATGGCTCCTTTTACCTTGCTAGGAATCGCGTTGTCGCTATTTCTTGGATTTCGTAACAATGCCAGTTATCAACGCTGGTGGGAAGCTCGAGGGCTTTGGGGTCAGTTGGTATATGATGCGCGTAGCTTAACCCGTCAAGTGCTTTCTTTTATAGATGCTAATACCGAGAATGGGCACGAGACTGGGCGAACGATGATTTACCTAACCATTGCTTTTGCGCATGCTGTGCGCCATCGCCTGCGCGGATCGTCACCTTGGCATGATGTCGAGCCTTTTGTCGCATCAAAACACCATGATAGTATGCGCCAAGCGCGCAACCTACCTGATTATATTATGCGCCTCATGGGTAAGCAGCTCGGCGACATTCGGCGTCAAGGACTGGTATCAGAGCAAGTCATACAGAATATGGACGAGCGCCTGACGTCTATGACCATTGTATTGGCAGCCTGCGAGCGCATTCATAATACACCGCTACCGTTTGCTTATATGCTGCTGGTCCATCGCACGACCTATCTGTATTGCATCATGTTGCCTTTTGGCTTGGTGGCCTCGCTCGGTTGGGTGACCCCACTGATTTGTGCCGTGATCGCTTATACCTTTTTTGGTTTGGATGCCCTCAGTGAAGAGCTAGAAGAGCCTTTCGGCTTAGCCGCCAACAAGCTACCCCTGACTGCATTGTCGCGTACTATCGAGATTAATCTGCGAGAAGCACTAGAAGAGGCAGATATTCCGCCTGAGATCACTCCTATCAATGGTTATTTACCATAGCCTCTTAGCTGAACGCCTATAAATCATAAAGCAATCAATGCTAAATGAGACAGTGCCCCATAAACATATTGACTTAATTTATGAGATATTTTTTATATACCCTACCGTCGGGTAGCTAAATAATATAGGCAATAGTAGAGCTTTTATGAATAAAAAATACATTTGAAAATAGTGATTTTTCTCGCCATTATCGTGGTATTTGACTAGCTTAATAAAAGGTAAAATCTTGCCTATTTACGCTTGTAAGACAACCTTTATTCATAGTTTTTTGCGCATCACTTGCTAATGATAACTGAATTCGTCTACCATAGAGCCGATTGCTTAAGCACGAGCAGTTTAAACTTATGTAAACTTTATATTTATTTCTGAAAAATAAACCTTGTCGGGGTGCTTTGATTTTTGATGCTTTAACTACAATCCAAAATCATGGCTGAGAGTTACCCGCGAACCTGATGCAGTTAGCACTGACGTAGGAAACAAGCGTGACATTTTATAGCACACCTCTTAAGCATCTATTGCTAAGCAAGCCTTGCCAGTTTATTCACATAATCTGGTAAGGTTTTTTTGTGCCTGCTCACTGATCACCTCCTACTCTTTGCTTACTCGCATTTTATAACAGTAAGTGAATACTATGAACTACCAAACGTTACGCCACCATTGTCCAACATGGGATGACTACATTCAGCATGATTTTGTCAAACAGCTAACGGCAGGTACGCTCGCCCCTGACAGCTTTCGTCACTACCTTGTACAAGACTATTTATATCTTATTCACTATACCCGTGTGATGGCGTTGAGCGTGTATAAGAGTGATACGCTGGCACAAATGCGTGTCGGTCAAGCAGGCATCAACGCCATGCTCGATATGGAAATTGGCATGTATCTCGATTTATGTCATGAGTGGGACATCCCACTTAAAGAAGTAGAAAGCGCCCCTGAATCTGCCGTGACTATCGCCTATAGCCGCTACCTATTGGACGCTGCAATGTCAGGCTCATTGGCTGAGCTTTATGCGGCGATTGCTCCTTGTTTGATGGGTTATGGCGAAATTGGCAAACGCATTAAAGAACAAGGTTTTGTCGCGGACAATCCGTACCAGCCATGGATTGATGTCTTTGCCAGTGACGAATTTCAAGCGATTACCGCGCAGAATGAAGCGCAGATTAATACGCTACTAGCACAGGCTAACCCCACTCAGGCAGACAAATTCCAACAGTTATTTAATACTGCTTCACGTATGGAAGTGAATTTTTGGCAACAAGCGCTTGATCTGTCCTAGCCCCTATACAAGGTGCTAGCTTTATGGCAAATTTAACGTCACGTACTATTCAATATATTTGATTCAATTTAAAAGGGTGATAAGGCAACCGAGTGCAGATGTATGAGTAATACTTTAAGCGAGGTTAACGCTGTTACTCTTTTATAGTGGATTAACGATACAACAAAAAATACTCAAGGAGAGACACCATGGCAGCATTCGATGAACACGCAAGCGCGTATGACAGCTGGTTTTTTGACAACCAAAACTTACTGACCAGTGAGCTAAAATTGGTCGCTCATTTTTTAGATAAGGACTGTGAAATACTGTCTATCGGCTGCGGTAGCGGACTGTTTGAGTCACTATTGGCGCAGGATTATGATATCCATGTCAAGCACGGCATTGAGCCTTCTAAAGACATGGCTGAAATCGCTAAAAAGCGCGGCTTACAAGTAGATATTAGTCCTGCCGAGACTTGCGATATTGAGCCAAATAAGTTTGATATCATCATGTTTAACGGCAGTGTCAGCTATATCAACGATTTGGATGCCTGTATTAAAAAGGCATTTGATGCCTTAAAAACGGGCGGCAAATTGATTGTTATCGATGTGCCAAAAGAAAGCGGTTTTGCCAGCTTATATAATTTAGCAAGCTCATTAAATACTTGGGAGCATCCGCTACTTGCGCACATCTCCCCTGCTGATCCCTATCCTATTGAGCTGGTTAAATCAGCAAATTGGCGCACCTCTGATGAAAAAATCGCGCTGATGCAAGCCAATGGTTTTGTCGATTTTGAGTATGCACAAACCTTACTGACCCATCCTATGTATGCCAATGACAAAGTGCAAGAAGTCATCGAAGGCTATGACCGTGGGGATTACGTCGCTGTTTGTGCTTATAAAAAATGAGCTGATATGTGTATTAGCATTTGATTATCATGGATAACTGAGCAAAATTTATGACAGATCACAGTGATCCATAGCATACTGTCATTGCCATTTTAGCACTTGAATTATAAGTTTAGTGCCACTATAAATGGTGAATAAAGCTCTTATGCTAATAGCTAACATTTAATAAAGCGAGGCACACATCATGACTGACGATCCAAAAGACAGCACCAATCAAAACAACAACCAAGCACCAGCAAATGAAAAATCAGTAAAAATGACCAACCTAACGCCCAATCAAGGTGTGGTCACAGGCAAAAGAACGGATATTCAAAATCCTGAGCTCTGGGACTTTCCAATGAACTATCCACTTAGCATCATTGGTCATGAAGGCGAGCGTGAGAACTTACTAAACGAAGTGAAGCTTATCTTGGGCAGTCAGTTCCCTGATTTTGATTTGGCCTCGATAGAAGTGAAACCGTCTAAAACGGGTCGCTTCCATTCAGCACGGGTCAATCTATATCTTACAGCAGCCGATCAGGTCAATGTGCTGTATGCCTCACTTGACGCTGCCAAAACAGTTCGTTTGGTCGTATAAGCAAATAATTGTCGTTTAAAAAAAGCCAGCCGCTTTTCCGTCGAAATCGTCACTCGCTATTAATCACATACGGGTGGCGATTTTTTGTGGTTTGCTGTACAATCTGCGCCCTCATTATTATTGTTCTATGTCCCCTTATTGGTGGGTCATTTACTCGCGAATGAAAAGCAAATGATCCTACGATTTTTACAAAAAACTTATTATTTGAGTCAATCGCGTCTAACCCTTACCCCATCGTCCTTTGCTAAAATTCGGACACAGCACAACCTCACAGCAACATAGTTTGATCCTAAAATCAATATAGTATTTTCAAAATTTTCCCGCTATATTGTGCCTACCTACTAACAAACACGCTATATGTAGTACTCAGTGAATTTAATTGTCACTATGAGTAGCGGTAGATTTTTGCCTAAAAAAACACCTATCGCGGCGCAAGCATCGTAGCATTATAAAGAATGCCTGCCGTTTACTGACTGTGCAGCATCACTATAAGCAACATTATAAATAATTACCAAGTTATCAACTTAAGAGGGCAACATGACACACATCGACAAAATCAAAGTGACCAAACGTGACGGACGATTAGAGCTTATTGATTTGGATAAAATTCATAAGGTAATCGAGTGGGCAGCTCACAATTTGGATAATGTGTCTGTGTCGCAAGTTGAGCTAAAGTCGCACATTCAGTTTTATGAAGGTATCAAGACTCGCGATATTCACGAGACTATCATCAAGTCAGCAGCAGATCTTATCTCTGAAGATACGCCTGATTATCAGTATTTGGCTGCGCGTTTGGCGATTTTCCATCTGCGTAAAATTGCTTACAATAAATTCACCCCGCCGCACCTTTATGATCATGTCAAAAAACTGACCGACGCTGGTAAATATGATCAGCATATCCTAGCTGATTATAGTCGTGCTGAGTTTGATGAGTTAGAAGAGTATCTCGATCACTGGCGCGATATGAACCTTGCTTATGCCGCTGTTGAGCAAATGGCAGGTAAATACCTCGTCCAAGACCGCGTTAATAAGACCGTCTTTGAAAGCCCGCAGTTCTTGTACATGCTGGTTGGTATGTGTTTGTTTAGCCGTTATGACAAGTCAGATCGTTTGGACTACGTAAAGCGTTTTTACGATGCGACGTCGCAATTTAAAATCTCGCTACCAACACCTATCATGGCAGGAGTGCGTACCCCATCACGTCAGTTTAGCTCATGCGTATTGATTGAATGCGGTGATAGCCTAGACTCGATCAACGCGACCACCAGCGCCATCGTACGCTATGTGTCACAGCGTGCTGGTATTGGCATCAACGCGGGTCGCATCCGCGCCCTTGGTAGCCCTATCCGTGGCGGTGAAGCGCAGCATACGGGCTGTATCCCTTTCTATAAATTGTTCCAAACTGCTGTTAAATGCTGCTCACAAGGCGGCGTCCGTGGCGGTGCGGCAACGTTATTTTACCCATTATGGCATTTAGAAGTTGAGTCGCTATTGGTACTCAAAAACAACCGCGGCGTCGAAGACAACCGTGTGCGTCATATGGACTATGGCGTCCAGCTAAATAAAACGATGTACACCCGCCTCATCAAAGGCCAAGATATCTCGCTATTCTCACCAGGTGACACCCCTGGCTTGTACGATGCGTTCTTTGAAGATCAAGACAAATTCGAAGAACTATATACCAAGTACGAAAATGATCCAAACATTCGTAGCCGTCAAATTCCAGCAGCAGACTTGTTCAGCCTGATGATGCAAGAGCGTGCTAGTACTGGTCGTATCTATATCCAAAACGTCGACCATTGCAATACGCATAGCCCATTTGACCCAACGGTTGCGCCGATTCGCCAGTCAAATCTATGTATGGAAATCGCCCTACCGACCAAGCCACTTGATAACATCAATGACGAGGAAGGCGAAATCGCCCTTTGTACGCTATCAGCGGTCAACTTGGGTAAAGTCGACAACGTCAGCGATATCGAAGAGCCAGCCGAGCTAATCGTCCGTGCGCTTGATGCCCTGCTCGACTATCAAGACTATCCAGTAAAAGCGGCTCAAAACGGCAGCATGCGTCGCCGTACACTCGGTGTGGGCGTGATTAACTATGCTTATTACTTAGCTAAAAATGGCGTGCGCTATTCAGATGACTCAGCATTGGGTCTCACCCATCAAACGTTTGAAGCGTTGCAATTCTATCTCTTGAAAGCGTCAAACAAATTGGCAAAAGAGCAAGGCGCTTGCCCTGCGTTCAATGAGACGACGTACTCGCAAGGTATCTTGCCGATTGATACGTACAAAAAAGATTTGGATAAAATCTGCCAAGAGCCGCTACATCTCGATTGGGAAACGCTGCGTACTGAAATCACCACTCACGGTCTGCGCAACTCTACCCTTACCGCCTTGATGCCATCTGAGACTTCTAGTCAGATCGCCAACGCGACCAACGGTATCGAGCCACCACGCGGTCTGGTCTCTATCAAAGCGTCAAAGGACGGCATCTTAAAGCAAGTCGTGCCTGAGATTGATAAGCTAAAAAATCAGTATGAGCTACTATGGCAAATGCCAAACAATGACGGTTACCTAAGGCTGGTCGCTGTCATGCAGAAATTCGTCGATCAAAGTATCTCTGCCAATACCAACTACGATCCCGTTCGTTATGAAGGCGGCCGTGTACCAATGAAGATATTGCTAAAAGATCTGCTAAACGCGTATAAGCTTGGCGTGAAGACGTTGTATTATCATAACACTCGTGATGGTGCGAACGATGCGCAAGTAGATATGGAAGATGATTGTGCTGGCGGTGCATGTAAAATCTAGGTTAATAATAAAATAAACGATGTGTGTCGGATAATAATTTAGACCACATCGTTTGTCTTTGCGATTCGTAATGACCTTGTTATTATCTAAAAAAGTGAGGTAACTTTTGAAACTTTACAAATACCGCAGTTTAGAAGATGAGATATCAAAAGATAAAACAATTGAAAGTCTATTAAATAATTATTTTTGGGCACCTTCGAAAGAAACATTAAACGACCCATGTGAGGGATATTATTCTATTGAAGCGTACAACAAATTCATGGATTTCGCTGCTTTAATAAGTCCTAAAGTAGACAAAAACGATCTCAATAACCAGTTCTATTCTGTACAAAATATGATTAAAGGCTCTGGTATTTTTTCCCTTAGCAAATCTTCCACTATAGCTCCTATGTGGGCTAGTTATACTAAAGATCATGCGGGAATTTGTATTGAGTATGATCTGGAAGATTTGATCAGTAAAAACAAAGGTCTTTATCAGTATTTTGATGTAGTTTATTCAGATACTCCACCTGATATCGGATTAGAAGATATTGATGGAGATACTGCAATTCTGAAAATTATAGGCACTAAATCATTACACTGGAAATATGAACAAGAGTTTAGAATAATTTGTGATAATAAGGGCGAGAATTATCATCGTTCTGATGCTGTTAGAGCGATAATTTTTGGACTTAAAACATCTGATGAAGTTAAAAATAAGGTTATGAAGCTATTATCAGGTAGAAATATACAGTTCAAGCAATTAGTCAACGATGGTAAAAGTTATGGTTTCCATACACAAAATATTGTTAATCCATTTGAAGAAAATATTAAGCTTGATGAAGATGAGAAAATCGATTCCAAAAATTTAGTGCCTGATGAAGCTTATGTTCAAGAAGACCATAAGATATTTCTTCCTTATTTCTATAAGGTGTTAGCTTTCATGGAGTCCTATTTAGATTGTATAG
The DNA here is from genome assembly GCF_016107535.1 of Psychrobacter cibarius. Lineage (GTDB taxonomy): Bacteria > Pseudomonadota > Gammaproteobacteria > Pseudomonadales > Moraxellaceae > Psychrobacter > Psychrobacter cibarius. Next base: position 9,139 of record NZ_JABASQ010000034.1, read on the forward strand.
AAGTTATTGAAATGAATTTTTCAGAGAAATCTACTGTTAGCGATCCTATAATCTATGTATGGTTTAAAGAAAATAATGCTATCACCCCTTTTAGTAAGAAAGAATTTAAAATCAAGGAAATGTAGTAGCTAGTTGTAAGCTGCGCCCAGCGCACCGATGATATGCAAATTATGTTTAAAGGTGCGCGAGGCGCACCCTACAAAATATATAGATTAATAAATAAGACCTAATTTCTGTGCTAATATTAGCCCTATATATAGACCTAATATTAGCGGAGAATGAATCATGCAACCAATATTTGCCACGCAAACAGCTAGTATCTCAGAACTAAAGACCAATCCTTCGGCACTGATTAAACAGTCAGATGGTGAGTCCATTGCTATTCTAAACCACAATAAACCTGTGGCTTACTTAGTCTCAACAGACGTCTTTGAGCGCATGATTGAAGCAATGGATGATATGGCATTAAGCCAAACCGTTAGCGCACGGATGAATGATGGACAAGTTCCTATAAAGGTAAGTTTGGATGACTTATAATCTTGAGTTTCATCCTCTCGCGTTAAAAGAATGGAAAAAATTAGCGCCCAGTATTCAGCAGCAGTTTAAGAAAAAACTACAGCAGCGATTGTCAAACCCTCATGTGCCTGCGTCAAAATTATCGGGATATACCGATACTTATAAAATCAAATTACGCACCGTAGGCTATCGTCTGGTATATACCGTAAAAGATGATGTGGTGGTAGTTTATGTATTAGCAGTCGGCAAAAGAGAAAACAACAAAGTATATGACAGTCTCGCGACGCGTCAGCCATGATAAAACTAAGATATTGAGACAGTCATTATAGACAGCGTCCAGCGCTATCATAGAAATATTGAAACACAAACAATAAAAACGACGGAGGTCATGTGCAATATACCGCAATCATCAAAGACGGTGGTTTGTTTATCCCAAACGTATTTTCAGACCTAAACGATGGTGGCTCGCATATCGTACAAGTGGAAGTCGACATCGCAGACGTCCGTGAGCAATTAGGCGAAGGTACAGCAGCAAGACCAGAAGCATTAAAGAAAGTCACCACAAAAGTATTGAAAAAACCAGTAAAGAGAGTGACTAAAAAAGACGTACAGAAAGAAATGCAGCAACTATCAGATGATGATGGCTTGAGTGCGCTGCGTAAAAGTGCGATCGATGAATTGGAAGGTTTGGACGATAGTGAGCTGAGTGAGATATTTAAAGCGTATATGAATGATGGACAGACGTCAGAACAGATATCTTTAGAGCACTTGTAATATAATTCAGTCAGACCAAATCTAGTCAAAACCCTATAACTTAATAACCATATCAATGATAAAGGCAGTCTCATGACTTATTCGATTTTTTCCCAAACGCCAAACAATGCGCTAACAGAGCCGATGTTTTTTGGTAATCCGGTCAACGTGGCGCGTTACGACCAACAAAAGCACCCTATCTTTGAGCAATTGATTGAAAAGCAGTTGTCATTCTTTTGGCGTCCAGAAGAAGTCGATGTATCACGTGATCGTATGGATTATGGCAATTTGTCCTCACACGAACAGCATATCTTTATCAGTAACCTAAAGTATCAAACGCTACTCGACTCTATCCAAGGTCGTAGCCCAAACGTGGTGCTATTGCCATTGGTATCGATTCCTGAGCTTGAGACATGGATTGAGACGTGGACGTTTTCTGAGACCATTCACTCGCGCAGCTATACCCATATCATTCGTAATATTATCAATGACCCTGCTATCGTCTTTGATGACATTATGCAAAACGATCATATCCTAGAGCGCGCCGCCGATATCGCCAAGTACTACGATGACTTGTATTATAACTCATCGCTATACAACTTATACGGTGCAGGCACGCACACGATCAATGGTAAGCAAATTACCGTCGATTTAAAATCGCTGAAAAAGCAGCTTTACTTGTGCTTGATGGCAGTCAACGTCTTAGAAGCCATTCGCTTTTATGTGTCATTCGCTTGCTCTTTTGCCTTTGCTGAGCGTAAGCTGATGGAAGGTAATGCCAAGATTATTAAATTGATTGCTCGTGATGAAGCGCTACATCTAACGGGCACGCAGCATATTCTTAACCTCATGCGCATCGGTCGTGATGATCCAGAGATGGTCGACATTGCCAAAGAATGCTATGAAGAAAGCATCGAGATATTCCGTAAAGCGGCTGAGCAAGAAAAAGAATGGGCAGGCTATCTGTTTAAAGACGGCTCAATGATTGGTCTCAATAAAGACATTCTGTGCCAATACATCGAATATATCACCAACTTACGTATGGAAGCGGTTGGCTTACCAGTGGCATTCCCGAATTCTAAATCAAACCCAATCCCGTGGATTAACACATGGTTGTCATCTGACAACGTACAAGTTGCCCCACAAGAGACGGAAATCAGCTCATACTTGGTGGGTCAAATTGACTCAGATTTATCAGACAGCGATTTTGATGATTTTGAGCTTTAGAGGCAGTATAAAAGACAGCGAAAAATGCTAGGGAAACAAACAGGATAAAACTATGACTTGGGTAATGACGAGTAAGAAACAATTTTACTTGCATGACGATGAAAGCTTGCTTGATGGATTGCTACGCACCGGACATGATATCAATTATCAATGTAAAGAAGGTTATTGTGGCAGCTGTCGCATCAAGCGTATCGCCAGCTCACACGTCATTGACTATCCGTTTGCGCCCCTTGCCATGATTGATGAAGACGAGATACTGCCCTGCTGTTGCCGTGTACAGGGTGTGATTTATATCAATCACGAGCCTACTATAGAGTAATATTAACCAAAATAGTGCTAAAAAAGTCGAAACAAAAAGCGCGTTATCTTCAAGATAACGCGCTTTTTTACTGCCTATACATCGTTCAAGCCATTTTGACTAAGCTTATTTTGATTGAGCTTTATGTGATGAAGAATCACCTTATAAAGGCGCGCCATCTCTTTCAAACAGCTGCAACAGCTCTTCACGCATACGGTCGCGCTCGGCTTCTGACATCATCGGCACATCTTGTCTCTCACCTTGTAAATTTGGATCTTCTATACCACCAACATTTTCATCAAGAATCACGACCGGACGTTCCATCGGCTCTTGCGCTGGACGCTCTTCTAACAGGATTTTAACTTGGGCATTTTTGCCACGGCGTAATATTTGCGCATTCAGCGTGGTATTCGGTGCTTTACGAGCGACATACTGAATCAAGGTATTGGCATCCGTCATCTCAACACCGTCAATCGTCAAAATAATGTCGCCGATACGCAGACCACTCTTAGCAGCAGGACTCTTAGGAACGACATTAAGCACTTCTACCCCAGTCGAGGTTTCAAGCTGCGTTGGGTCACGTAACTGTGACTGTATCTCAATCCCCAACCAACCACGGCTCACCTTACCATCTTTGATAATGGCATTCATCACTTGCTCAACGATGGCGGTAGGAATAGCAAAACCGATACCCATAGAGCCGCCAGAGCGTGAGTAAATGGCCGTATTAATACCAATTAATTCACCAAAAGCGTCAACGAGTGCGCCGCCCGAATTACCTGGGTTAATCGCTGCATCGGTCTGGATAAAGTCTTCAAACTTGTTGACCCCAAGCCCAGTACGTCCTGTCGCTGAGATAATTCCTTGCGTTACCGTTTGACCGACACCGAACGGATTACCAATCGCTAATGCAACATCACCAACTCGGATAGGTTCTTTACGGAAACCAAGTGGTGCCAAACCGGTCATATCTACTTTAATCACTGCCAAATCACTGTCTGGATCTGTACCAACGATTCTAGCGCGGCTCTTACGACCATCATTAAAGGCGACCGTAATTTCATCGGCTTTTTCGATCACATGGGCATTGGTCACGATATAGCCATCTTCTGAGACAATCACCCCAGAGCCTAAATTGGTATTGCCCTGCTCTTCTGACGGTGCACCATGGAACTCAAAAAAGCGGCGCAACACAGGATCATTCATATAAGGATGCTCTGCCATCGTTTGCGTGGTGTAGATATTCACGACTGATTGTGAGGCGCGAGCAACCGCATTATGATAAGAAGAAATCGCTGCGGGTGTATCAGAAACCGGTGCTGACGCTTGCTGCTCAGCAGGTGTGGTTCTGGGCGGCTCCCATGCCTGCTCTGATGCCGTCTTCATACTCGCAAACAACCAAATAAATGCGGCAATCACGACTAGCAATAAAACCCAAGGTAACCATTTTAATACAGACGCCTTGCTGCTGGTGTTCCGAGATGACGACATATAAAACCTCTATAAATTTGATACAAACAGACGAAGATAAATAAGGTAAGAAGCATGGTAGATATTAGGACGCATTGAGCAGCATTTATCAAACATTTACAGCCCACTGTATAGCTACTTTTTTATGCACTATCTGTACGGCACGCTTACATGTATAAATTATAACCGCCAATACTACCCAGTTGTAACGTATCGTGTACCATTTCAGTGAGTAGGATTGTCTATCCTACTGTAGCCACATGTTAAAATACTCATTATCAAAAGCCACATGTTAGCCATAAATGCTTGCCCCACTGAATCAATTATAAGGGAATACCATGACCACACACAATATCTCAAGCGAGCCCTCAAATACCGCCATTACCGTTCAAGCACTGACCACATTCTGTGATGACTATTTATCAGCAGATGCTTTTAAAGATTATGCCCCTAATGGTTTACAAGTAGATGCGGGTCGACCTATCAAGCGCATCATCACTGGTGTAACGGCTTGTGAGGCATTGATTGATGCGGCTATTGCTGATAATGCAGACGCCATTATGGTGCATCATGGTTATTTTTGGAAAGGCGAACCTGCCCCCATCACTGGTATGAAAGGTCAGCGTATCCGTAAACTTATGCAGCATGGTATTTCTTTGATTGGTTATCATCTGCCGCTCGATGCCCATCCCGTCATTGGTAATAATGCCAAGCTGGCTGACGCATTAAACATGACCGTTATCGGCGCTTTATACCCTAGTGAGTCGCATCCAGTGGGTAATATCGCCACTTGTACCCCGCAGAATGCCCAAAGCCTCATTACTCACATTACTCAGACGCTAGGACGATTGCCATTGCATATCTCTGCCAATTATAGCGCACCGAATAGTACAAGCGCTCATATCGATGATAACAGAATTATCGAACATGTGGGCATTTGTACGGGCGGCGCACAGGATATGATCGAACAAGCTGCATTGATGGGCTGTGACGCCTTTATCTCTGGCGAAATATCAGAACGTACCACCCATATTGCCCGTGAGCTGGGCATTGATTATTTCGCTTGTGGACATCACGCGACAGAACGCGGCGGTATTCAAGCACTTGGTCACCTAGTTTCTCAGGCATTTGGCATACCCGTGACCTTTATAGATATTGATAACCCTGCTTAAGCTGTGTCCTCAACTCTACTCATAACTATCTAATAGCTATCTAAATTTAGAATAATTTTCGGAAAACAAGGCTAATAATAATCAGTATGGTTGTCCAATATGCATAATTTTTGCTGCTGCAATTTTCAATAGTTTATCAATAATAAGGGCCTTTTTAACCGTCTATAGCCCAATTGTTAAGTTTTATCGCTAATTTCTTAACCACACTTGAATAATCCAGGGAATATCCGCATATTAATATCCGAAGAAAGAATGTCTTGTCATGAGGCTTCCCATTTATTACAGCTTCCGGTTATGGTACTTAAATGAGTATAGCCGCCTAAAATCTCACTATGTTGTATAGCTATTGAGGTCATATAGATAACGAGATTTTGGACGGTTTACTAATAGACACACTGTGCGTGATATATTTTCAGCAGCATGGTATGTCTTGATTTAAGTGTCGCGATACTGGGTTAGCAACCGCTAATTGATAGAATGTTTGAGTAAATTTTCTATCATTTTTTTATTAATAATGAGAATAGTGACTTGCTTACCCTTATTGCTGGACAAAAAATTAATCACTGTTGACTCTATTACAAATGATTTAAAGACGACATGGTCATTAATATCAGCATAGAAAAGCTGGGTGTATAAGCACCCCGCACATTCTATGTTTTGTCTCAATAACTTAGTTCATGACCTTACCTATGTTTAATATATAGTTGTTTTATTCTTAGCTCTATCTGTGCATCGATGAAGGAATCATCCGATTTATATCCTTCTCGGTGTTGTGCGTTCATCATTTTGTATTGATACTTTATATTGATGTTTTATATTGATATTTTGAGAGATTTTTTAGCCCTCTTACCTGATACGCCGAATACGCCAGTAGATAACCAGCTAATTAAAAACTGCACCGCTACATCTGATAAAAATTCATTAGCGGCACTATTATTAAATAAGATGACGACGCACTTATCTTATTAAGAAGTGCGTGTTTGTCTAAAATGCGACATCGATGTATGACTACTTTATAAGCATACATTCATAAGCGTTTTACGGTAAGCAGGATGGCTAAAATCAGGAGACATCCATGCAGCGTATTACTTATCGTGTGAAAGTATCTGCGCAAGGGGCTAGATGCCGTATTTCTTATTTACTGCGTCCATCTAAACGCCTACCGAACACTAAAAGTAACATCGTTTCATCCGTTACCCCGACGACATCGAGTCGTTTTTCTAGAACCAAAAAGCTGGCCCAAGTTTCTAGTATTGCCCTTCTCTCTTTACCTGCTGAGAGTCTGACGACGATGCGTGCGCCAGTGCCAGCCTATGATAACGTCATGCTAGAAAGCACGTTAACCATCGCTGCCGTCCCCGGTGACAGCACTTATTTTGCGACTGACGGTTTTCAACATGGCTTTGGTTTTGATTTGGTACGTACTTATGCTGACGAACTTGGCGTTGATATCGACCTAAAAGCGTATGCCAATGAAGAAACTGCCCTAAAGGCACTGAGATCGGGCGAGGTAGACATGGCATTAACAACGGCCAGTACACAGTTAAAGAGCAAGTTTAACTTATCGTCTATCAACATCAGTTGCGGCTATGACGCCAGCCTAACAAAGAATGGTTTACATCCAAAAGTCAGTTGGACGTTCAATTCATCCAATGACCCGTTATCACAAAAAGCCAGTTACTTTTTATGTGACAGTATTAAGCTGAAAAACACACAAAAACTTGCTGCCTTTTACAATCAAAACTTGCTGAAAGACGCCTATAGCCAAGATCATTTCCAAAAAACGTTGACCGAAAAACTGCCTGATTATCAATCGTCTTTTGAAGAGCAAGCACGCAATTATAATCATGATTGGGAATTATTGGTGGCCATGGGTTATCAAGAATCACACCTTGATGCCAATGCCGTATCACCAACGGGTGTGCGTGGTCTCATGATGTTGACCAATAATACAGCCAAAGCAATGGGCGTCTCAGATCGCGTCGATCCCTACCAAAGTATCGGCGGCGGCGCGCGTTATTTAGAGCAAATGAAAGATGACTTTGCTGATGTGCCAAAGACAGATCGTATTTGGTTTGCGCTTGCCGGCTACAACATGGGACCAAATGCAGTAAAGAGTATTCAGCGTAAACTGCGAGATCAAGGTATTGATGATAAAAGCTGGGCGAACGTTTATGCGTACTTAGCTGATAATAAAGCTGCCAATAGTCGTTATGGTCAAGCGATGCATTATGTTAGCAATATTAGAAGTTATCTTGAGACTATCAAAACTCAAACTGTCTAGTTAATAAGTGCTATTAGATATTTTGAGAATTGAATTTTATGAATAAAAAAGCTGCTCTTATAAAGAGCAGCTTTTTTGTGCAGAATGATCTGTCTTAATCGTATTTACTTGGCTATTATTCTACTAAGCCACTTACTCTTAACGATTAGGTACGGTCAAGCGCTGACCGCGCTGTAGCATCGTATCCGCCGCGATATTATTCATCTCAGCCAACTCTTGCGTAGAGACGCCATATTTACGTGCTAAGCCAATCAAACTGTCTCCTGACCCAACGGTGTAGCTCACTGTGAGCTTTGGTACTTTAAGCGTTTGTCCACGCTGCAACTGGGCATTGGTCGCGAGATCGTTGGTCGCAGCCAAGTCGTCTATCGAAACACCAAATTGACGTGCCAAAGCAATCAAACCATCACCTGATTTAACTTTATAGCTCTCGGTGTTGCCCAATTTTTTGCCACTGCTCGCTGTGCTAGTCGCGGCAGTGCTACTAGCCGAACTACTGCTTTGATTATTGCTACTAGAGGTCGCTACAACGCTACCACTGGCAGGAATCGTAATCGTACGACCGAGTATCAAATTAGAGTTGGTTTTCAGGTTGTTCGCTGTTGCCAAGTCACTAAGACCGATATTATAACGTTGAGCCACGCCTGTTAACGTATCGCCAGATTTTACTTTATAACTGACAGTTTTATCATTTAGCTGACGATCAACCAATTCTTTAGACACGGGTACTTTGATGGTTTGACCACGTTGTAAGCGTGCTTTTGCATCAAAGTTGCTATTCACCGCCGCAAGCTCAGCTGGACTGATACCCACGCTATTGGCAATGCCAATCAAAGTATCGCCAGATTTTACTTTGTAATTGGTGGTTGCTACCGAACTTGAGCTACTGTTACGGCTACTAGAGCTTGAGGTGTTTGCTGCATCGAAATCGACACTTGCAGGTACTTTTAGCGTTTGACCAACATATAGTGAGCTTGTAGTGCTCATATTGTTGAGGCTGGCAAGTGTATCAGTTGAAACATTGAACTGACGTGCGAGAGCAATCAAGCCATCGCCAGCTTTTACTTTATAGTTCTTAGTAGCCGTAGTTGACTTACTTGGCTTGGTCGAGGGAGCGGCAGGTGTGGTCACTGGCGCAGTTACCTTACCTGGTATCAGCCATAGCTTCTGACCGCGTAGTAGATCCGCTCTACTACTCAAATTATTGTAGGTTGCCAACTGAGTCACCGATAGACCAAAGCGGTTAGCAGTACCAATCAGCGTATCGCCACTTTGTACTACATAGCTCTCTGGTTGGCTTGCTGCGGTATTGTTAGCTGTGCTCAACGGTTCGATGGTTTTTGCATTGTATAAGTATAAAGTACTGCCTGATAACAGCTTAGAGCTGGCATCTATTTGATTCCATTCAGCAATATCGCGCCAACTGACACCCGCACGGCTGGCAATATTAGATAAGGTATCGCCACGCTTGACAGTATAAGTGGTACGTGCACCTTGGGGTTTTGGCTTGCTTACTGATGTTTTTGCAAAGCTAAGCTTTTTCTCTTCGCCACTGGCTTCTAGAATAGACTGCTGTGTCTGTACTGCGGATAAATTAATATTACCATCAGCATTGATCACATTGGTTTCAGGCGTGTTACTGCGAATTTGATTGGCAATAAAATCACGCTCTTCTTTGCTCAGTGGTGGTTCTTGAACAATCGTATTATTCTGTGTAATTTGAGCAGAGGTGGTCGGTAAACTGTTGCTGCTTTTTAGCTCAGCATTGATCTTGTTGGTTTCTGCCGTGCTCAATGGTGGCTCAGTCCGCACCGAGGCATTATTACTGTAGACAGAGCTGCTAGTAGGTGTGGCTGACGGTGATATATAACTGGTCGTTTGCTGCGGCACACTAGCGCTTGCAGCATAATCAGCCAAGGCGCTACCTGTCGATGGTAATGAGGAGCCAGTATAGGGTTTGTTATTATAGCTTGGCGTCGTGGTCGTGCTACTTGGTATGCTTGTATTACTCGATGCCAGTATATTGCCCGTACCATTGCCTCTCAATGAGCTCAATTTAACATCGGTATTAAGACTCACATCATTAGGAATAATAATACGCTGGGGACCAGAAGAATCAACACGCCCTGACGTTAAGGCCGTATTTAACCTTTCTAATTCATCGTAGCTCACGCCTGTCATTTGCGCAACTTCAGCTAAGCTCACGCCATAATTCACTGGCACACTACGGAAATGCTGACGGTTGGCGATGGCTGGCAAGTAGACACCATATTGCTCAGGCTTGGCAACAATTTCTGCTACCGCCAAGAAACGCGGCACGTAGTTCATCGTTTCAGTAGGCAATCTCAGAGACCAATAATCTGTCGGTAAACCCTGAGCTCTATTAGCATCGATGGCCTTTTGCACGCGACCAGGACCGGCATTATAAGCGGCTAATGCTAACTCCCAACTGCCAAACTGGTTATGTAGTGCGGTCAAAAAGTCATAAGCGGCGCGAGTTGATTCGATGACATCACGGCGACCATCATAGGTACTGCTTTGATTCAAACCATAAATACGACCCGTACTTGGAATGAACTGCCATAAGCCTGCTGCTGCCGCACTACTGGTACCACTTGGATCATAAGAGCTCTCAATGACAGGTAACAAAGCAAGCTCTGTCGGGATATTACGACGCTCAGCTTCTCGTACAGTGTGATAGATATAGCGACTGGCACGTGCAGTTAAACGGTTTAAATAGTCTTGTCGACTGGTAAACCAGCTTTTTTGCCCTTCAATACGCTGATTATAAGTCGGCTGACCGCCATTCATACGATAGCCAGCACGTAAGCGACTCCATAAATCACCATACTGCTGAATAGCAAGTTTGTTGCCTTCCACCATAGTCATGTCAGTGGCTTCGAGTAAATCGGCTAACTCATCCAAACTATCTGCATCTAAATATGCCGTTGAATAGTCCGTACTGCTGCTTGCTGCAGGCGCTTTAGTAGCTGGACGTTTAGTAATAATAGATGAGCTATTGGTCGCACCCTTTTTTACCGCTGACGTATTGCTACAAGCACTGATAAGTAGAGTTGATACCGCAAGCGTCAATGGCAACGCAATAAATGAGCGAGATTTTGATAGCACAGTAGACATGATATTGGAAGTTTCCTAACGACAGAAAGTGATAAGATAAAGTTGCTTGCTAGTATAGTATGCAATGTGAAGCAAAGACCAGTCTAATATAAAAAGATAATCATCATAAGTTGAGTTAATTTTTAGACCTCTCACGAAATGCAATCAATCATTTAATTAGGGGCTGTAGTAGATAAGGATTAAACATCACACCATATTCTCAGAGTTTTAAGC
>NZ_JABASQ010000035.1 GCF_016107535.1 Psychrobacter cibarius
GATTAATACGCTTAGTTTACCAAGTTTAGTTGTACGGTTTCTTCAGCATAGCTCAGTCATGACTGGCGTCCCTTTTGTTTTATTAGGTTTTTTATCTAACTTACTTTAACAGAACAGGACAAAGAGTATGCTGGATAGTGTTTATTTAGTTACTGAATAGGAAGGGTGAGTTTTGACTACGGCTTTGTAGCTAAGTGGATCAACTACATTTTTTGTCATACATATCTGAAAACGAATTTGAAAAATATCTAACTTTTACATCTAAAAGCTCTGAATCATCGTTTTCCCACTTAGGTAGCTCTTTTCCAAGATTAATATATTCTTTGTATAGTCCATTTGTACTTGGTTGTATATTTGAAGGAGGTACCACAGCTCCTACCGAACCTTTATTTATACTAATATAACCATTTTTAGTCTTATAAGAAACAACATCGTAGCTGACCCAACCAGTATAAGAGTTATCTCTATCACTTCTAACCACTTCATTAGTAGTCATGTTTAGTGTGCGTAATGGATGTGATTTAGTTTGATTATAGTTTTGGTCGAGATATTTTTTGGCTTTATCATATACTTGTTTTTGTTCGTCCTTAGTATTGACAGTTTCCACAAGAAGTAGCCTTTGTAAGCGTTCTCTATCGTCGAAGGTTAAATATATATGTGAGATATCGATACTTGCAATCGACTCCATAGGCTCGCCATCATATATTGACCAATTAGGTAAAGTAGTAAAAGCATCACTCCCACAAAATAGTTTGAATGTATCAGTAGTCAGTTGACTATATTTTATTACATTAAGGCTATCTGCTTTACTACTATCAAACTCCAAATAGAAAGGCTTGTTATTTTCATTAGTAATATATCCATTGGTATTTGTAGTAAGCTCTGAGCAGCCTGTTAAAAGCATAGCGGGTAAAAGAAAACTAAGGAAAACGTTAGCTAATTTGCTATTCATTATAGACATTGCCAAAACCTAAGAAAATGGAATCAAAATATACTACAGCAAATATTAGTTTGCTACTCTCCACCTTGACCAGTACGTAAATATAGATTCTAGTCGTAATAAGCTCCTTGGATACATATTAAGTGGTGAAGCTCAAAACCAAACTTTGAAGAAAAAAATAGGTCAGCCCTCAACCCATCAAAAAGACAGCCAAGAAAACCAACCCATTTATTTCAACTTGATGCTTAGATTAAACGATTAATTCAACTGCAACGACCCTTTTGCATTCATCAGCAGCTCAACCACATCATCACCACTGATCACTTCAAGGCGCTTGTCGATGGCTGATTCTTCCACACCGTTGTGCTTCATACACGCGCCGCAGACCAGTACTTGACCGCCTTTTTCGATAAAGGCTTCTAACAATTCGCTCGCAGGTTCAAATGGTGCGCCAATATTGACCTTATCTAAAGCGTTGGGCAGTGCCAAATGTACCGCATCCACCATCAATATCACTGAAGCAGAATGACCTTTTTTAAGCGCCACACCAGCCATAGTAAATGCTAAGGTGATTTTGCTTGGATTTGATTCACTATTATCAAATAACGTACCGACATAATCCGTCGTGTTAGCCATATTATTCTCCTTATAAGACTGTTTTAATTAGATAGTATTTAGTTGAGCTGAGTATGATGCTCACTACTATCCTAACATTTAATATATATATTTATATAATGTATTGTTAGGAAATAGTAGTTATAAGGTTAACTGATTGTGAATAGGTGTTTGTGACTTATGAATAAAGCTGAATAATAAATGCTAACTTTGCGGTGGCCACGGACGATCAGCATCACTGACGATCCATTCTGCCACATAGCCACTCGGTGGCAACTGCCAATCTGCTTGCCCCAATGAGGCTAGTACACGTGCTGTTTCTATCACCTTACCTTTTTCAGTCACGCCCGTACGCAGTAGCGCAGAGGAGCAAGGTTTGCTCTTTACCCACATCGACTGCTCGATGTATATCCAACGCTCATCAAAGCCGACGATATGCGTTTTCATAGTGACCTTATCAAAAGCGCGAATCCGCTTTCGGTATTGGATGGTGCTGCCAGCGACGACCAAACCCCAACGCTGCTTGAGCAGTTGGCTACCAAGCCCGCTGCGCACCGCGAAGTCAGTACGACCCATATCAAAAAGGGTAAGTACGCGACCATTATTCATCTCCAAGAAATTATCAATATCTGTCAGACGACAGCGAAAGCTAATCTCACTCGTATCTTTAAACGTTAAGGTATTGCCTTTTTTGACTTGTAGCGCGGCGTGGGCGATGGTGCTGGCATAACGGATAAATGGATACATAGTGCAATCTCAAAAGAGTAAAAGGTAAGGTGAGTATTCTTATTTTAGGGCTTATTAGATGCTACACCGATATGATTAAAATAAGCACTGACAGTTTCAGGTATCCAGTTGATATCAAATCTTGATTTTTTATAAAGATGCGGCGATTTGTCTTTATCAGAGCGATAACGAATAAAGCCCACATGCCCGCCATGCTCAGTGTCTAAGATAGTGACACTGTTAGACACATCGTTTGGCGTGGCGGTAAAACCAAGGAAGGGGTCGTCTTTGGCACTAATTAACAGTAAAGGTTTCGTTACTTTTATTAAATAAGGCAGGGCTGATGAGGCTTGATAGTAGTGATTGTTAGAGCGATAGCCATGACGCGGCGCGGTAAAGATATCGTCAAAGTCACTGATGCGATTGACCGCTTTGATCGAGTCAATCTCTTCTTTGCTGATGTCATTGGCTAAGGCTTTTTTGATAATCGGGTTGAGCAAATAAGGGGTGTAGATACGATGACTCAAAAAGCTGTGCATACTAAGCGCCGCCGATGACATATCGACGGGAGCAGAGATGACCACAGCGCCTTGGCAGATCGCTTTATCACCATATTCGCCCATGTATTTCGCCAACGCGTTACCACCCAGTGACACCCCAGCTGCATAAATATTGGCGTACTGTTGACTTAAATTTTGCAGTGCATGATGCACCTCATCGGTATCACCGGCATTATAAAAAACTCGTCCATTTGCAGGAATACCGCCACAACTGCGGAAGTGCGCAACGACAAAGTGCCAGCCTTGCGCATGTATCTGATGCGCCAAAGCACGTGCATAATGGCTGTCGCTACTGCCTTCCATACCGTGGAATAGCACGATTAATGGCGTTTGTTCACGCTCGCTGTTTTCTACGGTGGCGATAGGATGCGCATCATAAAAGTCATAAGCAATATCACTTTCATCCAACGAGTCTTTTTCGACCACACGGTGATAAGTAGGCGCTTTAGGGGCAAAAAACTTAGGCAAGATGCTTTGCAGGTGCGGATTGGTTAGCCAAAAGGGCGGTTTAAAAGGCGCTGGAGAGAAGGGTTGGCTCGGTTTTGACGTTGGCGAATTTGAGGTTGGCATAAAGGTATCTTATTTAATGGGCGTTAAAATCATCTTTAACAATCAGTGCCTTATCATACCCATGACAGTTATCAAAACCAATAAGATTTAGTGAATGCTCAGTGAACGCATGATTACTCATTCACTTTTTCCGACGCATTTAATACCCGTCCATCCATCGCAAGGCGTTTTTTTAAATGGTCGATATCTGCCTCAGCAAGCGTTACGGTCAATGTCACTTGTTTACTATAGGCAACATCATCGATACTGCCATTTAAACTGTCAACTACATAGCGGCACTGCGCTTCGGTCGCAAACTCTGCCAATATCTGTACTTGCGCCATCGGCACATAAGGCAGCAATATCATTTCATCGACTACTGCTTGCGCTGCGCCTGCATAAGCACGTGTTAGACCGCCTGCGCCCAGTTTAATACCACCAAAATAACGCACGACGATGATAATGACGTTACCGATCGCTTTATGCTGCAACACATTTAATATCGGGCGACCTGCCGTACCATTCGGTTCACCATCATCATCAAAGCCTGCACTGGTCGTATTATTGGGGTCACCAATGATATACGCCCAGCAGTGGTGACGCGCATCGGCATATTGCTCACGTAGTTGTTCCACGTGAAACATTGCCTGTTCACGCGAGGTTACAGGATAAGCGTAAGCAATAAACTCGGATTTTTTAATTTCTAAGCGCGCAGTGACAGCGCGTTTTAGCGTTTGATAGCTCATATTTCATCAGGTCTAGGTTGGATATGGTAAACTTGTCTAACTTTCACTGTCGTCCACATTGGGTACAGTGTTCATTTAATTTTTTATTATAGTACCACTTCTGACCCATGAAGATAGCGGACAAGCTCAGTGTGAGTGCTGGTGTCGTTAGCTGCTACGGTAAAGTAGGTATCATCAAACGAATGGTAGGCAATATATGCGTCTAGATAAATTTTTGAGTAAAGCCACTGAGCTATCGCGTAAAGAATCCAAAAAAATTCTGCACGCTGGTGAAGTGACGGTAAATGATCAGGTCATCAAAGACCCCGGTGTCCACGTCGATGTGGTCAATGACGACGTGATTTGGGCAGGCGAGCCATTATCGGTCGCTGCGGGCAGTCGTTATATTCTATTACATAAGCCTGAAGGCTTTGAATGTACGCTAAAAGTAAAAGAGCATCCAATTGTCACTGAGCTGATTGCGGTGCCAGAGCTTGGTAGCTTGCGCATTGCAGGGCGTCTCGATGTTGATACGACTGGTGCATTACTGATGAGTGATGATGGTAAATGGTTACACCGTGTCACCAGTCCTAAGCACGAACATGCCAAAATTTATGAGCTGACTTTAGCCGATGCGATGGATGAAGCGGCGCAAGCCAATGCCGTCAAAGAAGTCGCTGAAGGCATCCTTTTAGAAGGCGACCACGAAGAAACAAAACCTGCTGTTCTCGAATTCATTGACGAGACCCATGCACGTTTGACCCTTGAGCAAGGTAAATATCATCAGGTAAAACGGATGATGGGTTACTTTGGTAATCGAGTGGTTGAGCTGCATCGCGCTAGTGTCGGTCATATTACTTTGGAAGGATTAGAGAAAGGCGACAGTCGCTTTTTAACACCTGAAGAAGTCGCTAAGTTCTAAGTTTTTCATCTTGAAATGAACTCGCAAGCACTTCTTTACAATCAGCAGCCACTTCACGTGTGCTGCTTTTTTTGACCGTAGTGTTTGACCATGGTTTTTAACTGTAGTTTTTATCTATCACTTTCACCCTGTTATGTCTCGTGTGCACACTGTGTTGCCTATCTCTTAAAGCTCAGTAGCAGTTTTGCAAAATTGAGCCGTTAAACCTTTGCAAAAGTATTCCTTGTGCTAAAGTCTGCCTATCTTTTTTTAATCTATTTTTTTACATAATATCGTTATCTTTATTAAAAGTAGCTATTGTTAAAAACCAATATTGTTAGAAGCGAGCATTGTTAGAAACGGCTATTCTTAAGATTGAGTGTTGTTAAAATTAAAGGTTATTAAAAATCGTTGTTACTGAAACGCGCTGTTATTAAAAGCTGTTTTTGTTAAAACCAGATAGGACTGTCTCTGTGAAATCATCTCTATTAAAATCTGCCAGTTTAATTGGTGCCATGTTATTGGCAACCACTGCTTGTGCCCAGTCTAGTGATACTACGGCTACTAACCAAAAAGCGAGCCAGAGTACTCAAAATACAAAAGCTGCTGGCACTGTTAGCAAGTCTGTTGACAGTCGATTGCGCCAATTGCTCACTCAGGCAGGGATCAAAACACAAATCAGCTCTATTGTGCCGTCCAACTTACCCAATATGTATCAAGTCAATTTGGTGGGTCAGTTGCCTTTGCATATCACTGAAGATGGCAAATATGTCATTCAAGGCGAGTTACAAAAGAATCCAAGCAAGCGTGTAGTCACTAAGACGCCAGCGCGTAGCACCAGTGCTCAGGCAGGCAAACCTGTCAGTGCGAGTGTCAAAGCTGATATATTGGCAAATATGGATGCGCTGAAAAATATGAGTGCCAAAACGCCTTTCTTTTATACCGCAGTGCCAGGCGTGATTTGGGGTGCGACATTAGAAGGCGTGCCTTTTTTACTATCGGATGATGCACAATATATTACTGATGGCGAGATTTCGGTCATCGAAAATGGTCAATTCATCGGACTCGATGAGCAGTTTGAAAAGCGTAAAAATCAGTCTGTGTTTGCAACTTTAGATGAAAGCCAACTGATTAATTATCCAGCGACCGGCCCTGAGAGAGCGGTTATTTATGTGGCCAATGACGTTAACTGTCCTTACTGCCGCCGCTTGCATCAACAGCTACCGATGCTTAATGCCAAAGGTGTGACGGTCAAAACCATTGGTTATCCGATATACGAGCAGTCCCATGAGCAAATGCGTGGGATTTGGTGCCAAGGTGACGAGGACAGCCGCCGTAAAGCTTTTGATAAAGCAATGTTGCAGGGTGAGATGACACCTGCACCAGCAAGTTGTACAGCCGATCATGTGACGCCCAATCGTGAAAAAGCAGCAGGGCTTGCGGTGATGGCAACGCCTGCTATCTACCGTGAAGATGGCGTGCTGTTTCAAGCGAGCTTTGAGATTCCTGAGTTTTTAGAATTTTTGGGCGTACAGTAGCTCACACAGATGTTTAATAAAGTTATGAATAAAAAATGTGTTAAAAGATGATATTCCTTAAGATTGATAAAAAAACCGCTACATAAGTAATTTATGGGGTGGTTTTTTATTACCTCTAAGCGTTAGGGATAGCAAGTCTATTGTGGCAACACGATATCAACGATTTTCCAATCAATTAAGCCGTTACGCTGCATCTCGATGGTGAGCGGATAACCTTTCACCTGACCGCTAATAGTGAAGCAATTAATACCACAATAGCCCAATGTTGGCTTGTCACTGTCCGACCCTTGCGCTACCTGTTGCTCCAGTTCAGCGGATTGTTTTTCCATGATTTGCTGCATTTGGCTTTTGACCACTGCATCCACATCACCGCGCTGGATGATAAGATTTTGAATCAAATTTTTGAGATCGACCTGATTACTGGCGATTGCCCATGCAGCGGCCAGCTCTTTTGTCGCGGTATTGGCCTGACCTTGGGTATTGATGACTTTTTCGATATTTTGTGGCGTGATAGCACCATTCACCGCCTGCGTGATAAAACTATTAGCGGCTTGGGTCAATGGCTCGCCGCCCAACTCAGCGACCAATGGATAATTGGCCATAGTCGCCGTAAACTGACTGGTTAGTTGGTTTTGGATGCTAGGTCGCACTTGCTCATAGTCGATCGCTGCTGCGATGGTCGCGCCGTCTTTGGCATCGTAGGCATTTTTAAGCTGATAAGCGCTGTAATAGGGCGAGCCTGCATAGACAGCGACGGCAATGACGATTAATAAAATAATCAGCTTCTTCATAAAAATCAAACCCTTATCGCAAAACAAAAACGTAATGATAGGCAGATTTAATACTGGTAAGTATAAATCTAAAACCCCAAAAATATAGCGATAAATATTAGCATGGCTGAGCCTTTCTAAGGTATGAAAACCTTTGTTCATTCCTTAATAAAACCTTTTTGTATGGCCAAGCGCACTATAGTGGATACTTTCCCTGCCTAAGCGCTTGATAAATCACCATAGCATCTCCATAAATAGCGCAAACTTTTAATAATTGATTTGGCTAAGCAGCATCCCGCCGTATTCGCTTGTAAGATTCATAGCAGTATCACCTCTTTTCTCTCACTATTTATGATGTTTCATGTGAAACCTTTGAGTGCCATAGTGAGTCGTATTAAGGTGGTGGTTGACTAGAACTACTGAATCGACTGTCCGGTGGACTGTAAAGACGATAGGAGAGCCCATGAGTAAGCGCGATTTTTATGAAGTATTAGGTGTGAGCAAGACCGCTGAAAGCAAAGAAATTAAGCGAGCTTACCGCAAGCTGGCTATGAAATATCACCCTGACCGTAACTCTGATGATCCAGATGCTGAGGATAAATTCAAAGAAGCATCGATGGCTTATGAAGTACTAAGCAGCGAAGAGAAGCGCTCTGCTTACGATCGCATGGGTCATTCAGCCTTCGAAAATGGCATGGGCGGCGGTGGCTTTGGCGGTGCAGGTGGTGGCAACTTCCAAGATATCTTCGGTGATATTTTCGGCAACTTCGGCGATATCTTCGGTCAGCAGCGTGGTGGTGGCGGCGGACGTTCGCGCCGTGGTTCTGATTTGCGTTATGTGATCGAGCTGACTTTAGAAGAAGCGGTACGTGGCTGTAAAAAAGAAATCAGTTTTACTGCGCCTGCGCCTTGCGACACGTGCGATGGTAAAGGGGCAAAAAATGCCTCTGATATCGTAACTTGTCAGACCTGTCATGGACAAGGTCAAGTGCGTATGCAGCAAGGATTTTTTGCCGTGCAGCAGGCCTGCCCACATTGCGGCGGCACTGGTAAACAAATCAAAAACCCGTGCTCTGACTGTCACGGTAATGGCGTTAAAGACAAATCACGTACGCTAGAAGTGTCTATCCCAGCGGGTGTTGATGATGGTGATCGCGTCCGTTTAGCAGGCGAAGGTGAAGCAGGCGGCGCGGGCGTCCAAAACGGCGATTTATACGTTGAAGTACGCGTAAAACCGCATAATGTCTTTACCCGTCAAGGGGCTGATCTCTATATGGACGTACCTGTGAGCATCACCGATGCAGCACTGGGTAAAGAGGTCGAAATTCCAACCTTAGATGGTAAAGTAAAAATCAAGGTTGCAGAAGGCACGCAAAGTGGTAAGTTGCTACGTGTACGCGGTAAAGGCGTGACGCCAGTACGCACCACCATGAAAGGTGATTTGATTTGCCGTGTGGTTATCGAAACCCCAGTGAACTTAACTCGCGAGCAAAAAGACCTGTTGCGCCAGTTCCAAGATACGCTTGACGGTGATAGCAAGCATCAGCAGTCGCCACATAAGAAGTCATTCTTTAAAAAGATTGGCGACTTATTTGATTAATTGAGTTGTTTCAATCACTCGTTTGGTTAAATAACTAGATACAAAACCCCCAGTGTTTCATGTGAAACACTGGGGGTTTTTATTGACGCTATAAAAAACCATTCAGGTGGTGATATTTGCTAAACTTAGCATCATAACATTTAAAACCTTTCTTATTAATATAGAGCTTTTAGGATAAAAATATGAGCCAACAGATAACAGCGCAAGAAAATACAAATAAACAAGCCATCAAAGTCGGGGTTATTGGTGCTGGTGGTCGTATGGGGCGTATGCTAATAGAGGCAGTACAAGACAACTCGCAAACGATATTAAATGCCGCGATAGAACGTCAAGGTTCAAGCCTTGTTGGTGCAGATGCTGGCGAAGTCGCCGCTATCGGTCGCTTAGAGGTACAGATTGTCGATGATTTAAAAGTTGTCATTAATGACATCGATGTACTCATTGACTTTAGCTTGCCTGATGCCACTGAACAAAATATGCAGATTTGCGCGGTAAACAATGTCGCGATGGTTATTGGGACGACAGGATTCAATGAGCAGCAAGAGCAAGTATTGGCAAAAGCCAGCGAGAAAATTGCGATTGTCTATGCTGGTAACTATTCAACAGGTGTTAATCTGTCATTAAAGTTGCTCAGCATGGCCGCGAAGGCATTTGGCGAGGATGCCGATGTAGAAGTCATCGAAGCACACCATAAGCATAAAATCGATGCGCCATCAGGCACAGCATATATGATGGCAGAAGCCGTGGCAGAAGCTCGTGGACAGAATCTAAAAGACGTCGCTGTTTATGGCCGCGAAGGACAAACGGGCGAACGCAAAGCAGGTACTATTGG
Organism: Psychrobacter cibarius; assembly: GCF_016107535.1. Lineage (GTDB taxonomy): Bacteria > Pseudomonadota > Gammaproteobacteria > Pseudomonadales > Moraxellaceae > Psychrobacter > Psychrobacter cibarius. The sequence continues at coordinate 9,757 of NZ_JABASQ010000035.1, forward strand.
TATTCATGCTATTCGCGGCGGTGAAATCATTGGCGATCATACCGTGATGTTTATTGCCGATGGTGAGGTGGTTGAAATTACCCATCGTGCCCGCGCGCGTATGACTTTTGCCGCGGGTGCCGTACGTGCCGCGACTTGGGTTATCAAACAAGAGGTCGGGCAATATAATATGCAGGACGTGTTGGGTTTGAATGAGTAAGGCAAGATTTAGATAATCTACTTATAAGCGAGATGGCAATGACAGATAACGCTAGTATCACTATTAAAAACTTTAAGAGCTATAAAGAAGCCACCTTACCGCTGTCACCTTTGACTTTACTGATAGGGGCGAACGCGTCAGGTAAAAGCAATGCTATTGAAGCGTTTCGTTTTTTAAGTTGGGTGGCTGGTGGTGAGCGCTTATCTACGCTCAAAAATAGGGTTAACGATAGTGATAAAGTCGTTCGGGGTAGTATTAGAGACTTGTCGTTCAACTCAACAGAACAATTCGCACTACTATTTAAATTTGAAGCAGGTTTTGAATATGAAGGCATTTTTGAAGTAAGCTCAAACAGTATCGAACTTAGGAGCGAGATTATACATTTACAAGAAAATAGAGTTGTTATATTACAAAATTTGAAGCCTCCTTATTTTTCGCAACTTTCAGAGCTTCATAATATAGATTTAATAAAAAAAATAGATGAATTTGCAAAAGGTAATACTGGCCTTGATGGTTTTATAAATTCTCAGACAGATGATAAAGTTACTTTTTACAAAACTAATAATAGCGACATATCTGCATTTCTTATGATTGATACATTCATAACCATGAAGAAGAAAAAGCCTTGGACTAATTTTAATGTTATTCGCAAGTTTTTACAGCAATCTTTTTTCTTTGATTTTGTACCAAATAACATGCGTATTGATAGTATTTCAGATAACATTTTAAGACCAGATGGCTCTAATATCGCTGGAGTTTTATATAATATCTGCGAAGAAGCAAAGAACAAATCTAAGTTATTGTTATTAGTTAAAAGCTTACCAGAACAAGATATTCTAGATATTAAATTTTACAAAGATCATCGTGATCGTATTGAGTTTGCTCTAGTTGAAAGCTTTGGGAGTACTTCTGTTGAACGTACAATGGATTTACTATCAGACGGTACGTTAAAAGTATTGGGCATTGCAGCTGCCCTCCTTTCTGTGCCAGAAGGTTCAACAGTAGTCATTGAAGAGATTGATAATAGTATTCATCCCACACGAGCGCATATTATTTTAAGCTTACTGCGTCAGTATGCCGAAGAACGTAAACTTAATTTGTTACTATCGACGCATAATCCTGCGCTAATGGATGCCCTACCAGATGAAGCCCTCGCAGATGTTGTATTTTGCTATAGAGACCCGCAAGAAGGTGATAGCAAGTTGATGCGCTTAGGAGACTTAGATGATTATCTTGGCTTAGTCGCTCAAGGAACGCTTGGCGACTTAGTTACTCAAGGTATTGTCGAGCGCTTTGTAAAACATCCAATCACATCAGAGCAGCGTAAAAAACAAGCATTGGACTGGCTAAATCAGCTACAGGGGGCTGATTAGATGGCAGATATTTGTATATTAGATACCAGCATAATATTGAATATATTGAATGTTCCTAATAAAAATCAGAATAGAGTTAAAGTTATAGATGAGTTTGAAACCTATGCTGAATCGAACTGTCGATTTATTATTCCTTTAGTAGTGGCAGTAGAAGTCGGTAATCATATCAGCCAAAATGGCAATGGAGATACACGCCGAGAAATTGCTAAACAGTTCGTTGATATGATGCAAAAAACGTTTGATGGTAGCTCGCCATTTGAGATTAGCAATTTTGACCTAAAGTTAGAATGGCGTAATTGGATTAATGAGTTTATTGATAAAGCTGGACAGAATAAAACGCCCGACAAACCCAATGAAGGTATGAGTTTGACAGACTTGTCTATTATCAAAGAGTATGAAGATATTCAGGCCAAGAACAAAGCAAATAAACGTAAACACGTAAACGTATTTATTTGGTCACTTGATTCGGACTTAATACATTATGGTCACTCCTACTAAAGCAATAAAAGTAGTTCTACTAAGCGTTATTGTGTTCTCAACGCTCAATATCTCAGCACAAGCTGCAACTTTTCAAACCTACGTCATCGACACTTATGGCGGTGATGCATTATTACCTGCTGTTCGTCAGCAGCTAAATACCAGTCGTGACGGCGGTACAGTTACTACCTATCAAGACAAGTTAGTGTTGCATACGACAGCCGCTAACTATCAGGCGGTACAGCAGTTATTGACTCAGATTGACGGTCAGCCACAGGCATTGACGGTCGCTGTGCGTGTTGGCAACAATAGCAGCGTCCAAGGTAATATTCAGCAAGGGCAGGTCATTATTAGCAATCGTGGTATTCAAGGGTCAGGGATTATTCATCAGAGCAATAGCCAACAGCAAACAAATAATTTATACCAAGTACAAACCTTGTCAGGTAGTGCCGCCAGCATCAGTACAGGGACGCTTTATGCGCTGAATCAAACCTACGATGTAAATAGTTATACAAATTATAAAAGTCCCTCAGTACAGATTGTCATTCAGCAGCAGGTATTGCTACCAACGACGCAAGGCATCACGGTTACGCCAAGATTATTATCGACTGGTCAAGTCGAAGTAACATTGTCACAAGTTGAAGAAACACTCGCACGCTCTTATTCGTCTTCTCAGAAAAATAGTAATCATGCCATTCAAGGTCAACGATTAGACACGACCATTATTATCCCACGTGGTCAATGGGTAACTATCGGACAAATCTCTCAAAATAGCCAAAATCAACGCGCAAGTGATGGTAGCAATCGTGCCATTGATAGCACTAAAAACACACCAATTTGGATAATGGTGCAGTAGCCTTGCATCGATTACTACTATCTTTGGTATAAAAAAGCGCGATACTGTAATGAGCAGTATCGCGCTTTTTATCGACAATAATCTATTGCAGATTAGTCAACGTAGATCACTTCCAACGGTGGAAAACCATTGAACTCAATAGATGAATACGAGTTAGTATAAGCACCCGTGGTCAACCAAAATATTTTATCACCAATCTCCAGCTCCTCTGGTAATTGATAGCCCGCTTCTTCATACATGATATCGGTCGAATCACAAGTAGGACCAGCCAGTACCACAGTGCCTTTGCTGGTTGATGTTTCCATCCTAGGCGTGTACACAGGATACTTGATGGCCTCTCCCAATGTCTCGATTAAGCCTTGGAATAAGCCTACATCGGTATAGACCCAACGCGTTAAATCCGTGTGCGACTTACGCGAGATAAGCACCACATCACTGACCAATACGCCCGATCCACCAACCAATGAACGACCTGGCTCAAGGATAATCTCAGGCATATCTTCCTCATTATAGTCGTCTGTCAAATAACGAGTGATCTCTTCAGCGTAGACTTTTATAGGGTTCACTTCACTGATATAGTTGGCTGGAAATCCGCCACCCAAATTGATCATTTGTAGCTTAATATCTTCTTCGTTTTTCATCCAGTCAAACATGTATTTGACCTTGGCTAGCGCATCATCCCAAGCGGCAACGTCTTTTTGCTGACTACCGACGTGGAATGAGATGCCATAAGGCACCAGACCCAAATCACGAGCTTGAATCAACAGCTCAATCGCCATATTGGGATGACAACCAAACTTACGAGACAATGGCCATTCAGCGGTCTCAGAGCCTTGTACTAAGATACGCACAAAGATTTTTGAACCAGGGGCGTGCTTGGCAATATTTTTTAGATCCGCTTCTGAGTCAGTCGCATACAAGTCAATACCTTTTTCAAAGGCATATTTGACATGCTCCGCTTTTTTAATGGTATTGCCATAAGAGATACGCGATGGCTCAACGCCGCAGTCTAGTACGCGATCAAGCTCATAGATGGAGGCGCAATCAAAGTTCGAACCAAGATCAGCAAGCAAGTTAATCACTTCGACAGCAGGACTGGCTTTCATTGCATAATGGATTTTAGCATTGGGAAAAAACCCAACCATTTCATGATATTTGGTTTTGATACGGCTAAGGTCCACGACCAAAAATGGCGTCTCGCGACCTTCAGCAGCTTGAGTGAATTTCTGCCAGCCGGCAGGGTCAAAATATTGGTCAATTTTGATCATGGTCATGGTAGGAAACCTTTAATAAAGACAGTAGGTGTTAAAGAGTAAATGCTTGCATCACGTCATTGTCATTTCACGTTATCATCATCACGCATTCTACAAGTCAAAAAACCTTGTGTTCATACTGATTAAATGACGTAAAAATAGCTTAGATGATGAATGGACTAAGAATGGCTGGGCTGCGGCTGTTTATCCGCCATTTGTTCGCCTTGTTTTTCGCGTATTTTAACGATTTTACGCACTTTATCGCGAGCACGAGTTTGCTTGAGACGTGATAAATAATCGACGAATATGACCCCATTTAAATGATCCATTTCATGTTGGATACATACCGCGAGTAAGCCTTCTACTTCTTCATCGATTTTTTGACCATTCTCATCTAAGGCTTCAATACGCACTTTGTTCGGGCGCTCAACACTATCATAGACCTCAGGTACAGACAAACAACCTTCTTCATAAGGCTGTTTCTCTTCTACCAATGGTGTCACCTTTGGGTTGATAAAAACTCTAGGGCTATTTTTATCTTCAGACAGATCCATGACGATGAGCTGAATATGGCGATCCACTTGGCTTGCCGCCAAACCGATACCTTGTGCCTCATACATCGTCTCAATCATATCAGCGATTAAGGTTTTGATTTCAGCAGTCACTTCCTTAACAGGCGTAGCAATAGTGCGCAGGCGCGGGTCTGGGTAATTTAAAATAGGGAGTAAAGCCATAACGCTCACCTCAATGATAGGGATAAAATAGGGTTGATATTATAGGATAAATGGGGACAAAAGTAATGCTTATCAATACTTTCGCACAATTATTGCTTTTTATCATTGTAAAAAACGAGGGAGGTCGCTTTTATTATAGGCATAAAAAAGCCCTGCAATTCGCAAGGCTTTTTGATTTATATAAGCCAGATTAGATGTAATCTGACTTGCATAAATAGAGTTGCTTTTTAGTAAATTGAGTTTAGTAAATCAAGTCATTTCTAAGTCATTAAAGTAACTTTGTGCAACCAAAACATCTGAGAAAAAGTGCCAAGTTATACGCCACGTTTGCTCATAATCATCTCATAGATAAATAACAGGATGATCGCACCGATTACTGAGAATATCAAACCAGTAAATCCACCATCAGCATTGATACCGATAAGACCAGCTAAGAAGCCACCTAATAAAGCACCGACGATACCCAATACAATCGTCATTATCCAGCCCATCGGGTCGCTACCTGGCTTGATAGCTCGTGCCAATAAACCTGCAACCAGACCTACAATAATCATCCAAATAAAGCTCATATTATTCTCCTAATTTATTATCATTTATAATAGTTAATCAATTTTGATAAGCTCATTGTAAGCACTGTATAGACGTAAAGGTAAGCGCGAAATGTTACCAGTGTATGAGCTATGTGAGGAAAATCGTAGATTTGCTAATATGCAGGTAGAATAGGTAAATGAAAGGTTACAAAGGTAGTGAAGTCGAAAACGCCATTTATATATTAAGGCATTTTTGGATATCGACGCTCCCTAATACTGATACTCTCTAATACCGACGTTCCAATAGTAATCGCAATTAATCAGAAAAAGTTGATCATAAAAAAACGTTGCTCATTTATAATAAGCAACGCTCTTATTTGACACCAGAACTAAACCAGCTAGATTGTTTGTTGCGTAGCTTTATTAAGTGGCTTTATTAAGTGGCTTTATTACGTAGCGCAGTTAGTAAACGTTGATGAATACCTTCAAAACCGCCATTCGACATAATCACAATGGCGTCACCCGCTTTTGCGTGTATGTCGATATGCTCGATGATAGCATCGATACTAGAGAGCACCTGTTGGTTGCCCATGTTAGGATTTGCGCTATTGGCATTTTCAATGACTTCTTTTAAACCCCACTCCAGTCCTGTCGGCTCATACCATAAGGTATGATCGGCGAGAGCAGCAGACTCAGCCAAGCTGTCTTGATGGATACCCATTTTCATGGTGTTACTACGTGGTTCAATAATAGCCCAAATGCGTCTGTCCGCCAGTTTCTTCTTGGCACCATCTAAAGTAGTAGTAATGGCTGTAGGATGATGGGCAAAATCATCAAAGACTAAGATATCATTGACATCGCCAATCAGCTCCATCCGACGCTTGATACCAGCAAATGCTGATAACGCCGCGCACGCAGTTTTTACACTGATGCCGATGTTATAAGCTGCTGCTACAGCAACCAAGGCATTATTCACATTATGCATGCCGCTCATCGACCAGTCGACGACTCCTGTGGCTTCTTCATCAGCAACATTAGCCGTAAAACTAACCGCAAATTGACCACCATCTTCGCTAATAAGTTCAGCTTGCCAATCACTACTATCTTTTACATGCTTATCTGTTGCATGGGTATTATCTGCTGCATAGGTATTATGTGCCGCTGAATCCAATACGGCTGTCCGCCAAACGGGTGTCCAAACCCCTTTCGCTAACGTCTCCTCTAAGCTGGCAGTCGCTGTGGGCATAATGATTTTGCCCGTACTTGGAATCATGCGCACCATATGATGGAATTGGGTCTGAATGGCCTCAAGATCCGCAAAAATATCCGCATGATCAAATTCTAGGTTGTTTAAAATAGCCGTACGCGGACGGTAGTGCACGAACTTTGAACGCTTATCAAAAAATGCAGAATCGTATTCATCCGCTTCGATAACGAAATAGCCAGTATTTACCGAATCGTCATTATCAATTTTATCCGCACCCAAATAACTGCTGTGAGCGAAGACGTGCTGTAAATGCTCGTCAGTGGTATCAACCAGTGGCACACCGCCGATTAAAAACCCAGTGTCGATATCCGCATAGTGCAATATCCAAGCGAGCATAGTCGTCGTCGTGGTTTTACCGTGAGTACCGGCAACGGCTATCACATGACGCGATTGTAATACCTGCTCAGATAAAAACTGTGGTCCTGAGGTATAGCGTAGACCTGTGTCCAGCATATATTCGATGACATCCATACCGCGCTTCATGGCATTACCAACGACGACTAAATCTGGTGCTGGTTGTAAATGCTCTACCAGATAGCCTTGCTCAATGGTCACGCCTGCGTTTTCCAGTTGGGTGGACATCGGCGGATAAACGTTGGCATCTGAGCCCGTGACCGTATGCCCAAGCTCGCGTGCCAGCAATGCCAGTGAGCCCATAAAAGTACCACAAATACCAAGAATATGAATATGCATAGACGTTCCGTACGAGCTTAAATTAAAAGAATAAAAATGGAGCATTATCCCAAAAGTTACCGATATTAACCGTGGTGTATTCTAGGATACGCTCAACCTAATGATCATCAGTCTTGGCTATAATTAAAATATCATAAATGGTGACAGCGTTAACCGTGCTTCATGTACCAAACGTCCTATAGTCATTCCACTATAAAATTATTACAGCGTTAACCTCGCTTGAAGTATTTAATATACATCTACACTCGGTTGCCTTGTACTATTTTTATATTGAATCGACTATATTGACGCCCGCTTGCCTTATCTCTATTTTATATTGCTTCGATCCTATATTCTGTCACAAAAACAGCATAGGTTCGCCAAATAGCAGCGTCGAAAACAAGCACTTATTGTAAAGTAAACACCGCATGATGACCAATAAAAAACGCCCAACAAGTAGGCGTTATTAAAAGGATGGTTTGGCTCATTGAGCATCACTATATTCAGAGCACCTAACTATATTCAGAGCACCTAAAATTTAGAGCCTCTAAATGTTTATGCCGCTATTTTATTATTTGCGCGACAAGGTATAGTCATTGTTAGGTTTTTTATGTTCATCCATTAAGACAAGATGATTGTCTTGAATATGATACGCTTCAATGTTTTTGTCTTCATAGACAATCGTAATCATATCATTGTCTTGACGATAAACACCAGGCTCAAACAGGGGTGCATTCGGCATTTCGGGATTGTTATCTATACTGGTTTTTAGCACTGAACCATCAGCGAATAAATTCAATGTAATATCAGTGCTATCACAAGATTTACAGGGTACCATGCCACCATAATCGCCCATTAACGTGGCTTGTAACGTGCCATTACGCGGCTCTGAGCGTGTCAGTGATTGATGGGGATATGCACCGTTACTCGATTGGGCAGCCGCGATCAGCGATTGTCCTTCTGACACTTTATCTAGCTCACTACCCGCATTTAATAGATTGGTCTCTAACAAGTTCTCTGCGCTTGCTTGTGCGCTGTTCTCTTCTACATGATCGATAGGGGCGACCTTAGTCGTCATACCTTTATCGCCGCTAGACGAGGTACTATCACAGCCTGAGCTATGCTGAAGAAACCGTACAACTAAACTTGGTAAACTAAGCGTATTAATC
>NZ_JABASQ010000036.1 GCF_016107535.1 Psychrobacter cibarius
GATACAAGGAAGGCAAGCGAAAGTACTACAAATAGTAGACTAAGCGAGCCTGACACCGTATCTGATTTACATAGGATTGACTATAAATCTTTAGCACGGCTCATTGCTATTAGGCGACCACATCATTACGTTGAGATAGCAGATGGTTTGCTGGAATAGGAAACACATTGTCATAAATCCAGTTATAAACAAAAGCATGTACCAAGTAAAAAGTAGCCATTGTAATATCCATGAGAAAGGCTTGCCAAAGGCTGATGCCTAAGTGCCACGCAATTATTGGTAGGAATAATAACAGCAAACCACCTTCAAATAAAAAGGCATGCAACATCCGTAGTGGAACCGTCTTATGTACATTGCCACGTAGCTTCAGCATACTGTGGTCAAATAACAGGTTATAAAAATAGTTCCACAACGTCGCGATAATCGAAGCAGCCACGGCGATAAGACCTATCGACTGAATATCAAAGCCAAATAACCAGCTTGCCAACGGTACAAATATAATTAAACCTATTATCTCAAAACCCAAAGTATGACGAATACGATCTTTCACGGTGCGCATGAAGCTTCCTAGTTGAATCAGTTATTTTCGCGCCTATTGTATCTGTTAAACTATTATAACCAAGTTAGAACCTATAGGATTTTTAGATAGATGAGCCTTTCATTAGAGCAACTGCAAGCCTTTGTCGCCACGGTAGAGACCGGTTCTTTCTCAGCCGCCGCCCGTTATCTAGGCAAGGCGCAGTCTGCTATTAGCACGGCGGTGTCAAATTTAGAAATTGATTTGGACAACAGCTTATTTGTCCGCAGTGGACGCTATCCAGTCCTAACGCCAGCTGGAGAGCGCTTACTGGTAGAGGCGCGAGTGATACTAGAGCGTTGTGAGCATTTTCGCGGGGTGGCCAAAAGTCTGGGCGAAGGAGTAGAGAGCCGATTGGTACTGGCGGTTGATGAGCTGTATCCCGAAGCAACGTTGGGCGGCTTGATGGAAGAGTTTTCGCGCCGATTTCCTAGTGTGGAGCTGGAGCTATTGTTTCCGCTGATGGAAGATGTCAGCCGCTTGGTGTTAGAAGATCGCGCCGATTTAGGCATTATGTGGCGTCAAGAGATACTACCTTCAGCGCTGAATTTTCATGGGCTTGGTTGGGTGTCGATGAAAATGGTGTGCGCGCCGAACCATGAGCTAGCTCGTCAGCCAGTGGGATGGGAGGAGTTGAAACGCTATCGGCAATTGATGGTGGCAACACGTAACCATAGCGAAGAAAAAGCACGGTTGCGAATAGCATCTGATGTCTGGTGGGTTGAGAGCCAGTGGGTTATCGTTGAGCTGGTACAGCGCAATCTAGGCTGGGCATTCGTGCCTGAACATGTGGTAGCCAGTGCCTTGGATAATGGTTTTTTAGTCGAGCCAATATTGGACTTTAACGATCATGATTGGCCAGTGGCTTTAGAAATTGTATGGCACAAGCAGCGTCCTTTAGGTAAAGCAGCTGCTTGGTTGAAGTCGGCTGCGATTGCGCTAAATAAGTAATATTGAGCAGTTAATAATAGTGAGTTTTAAAGGGTCGTCCATTTATTACGGGTGTACTGTCTATAAAATTTATAATGTTGTCGATAGATTTGAGTAGGTTATAATTTTGAACGGTTTTTAATATAAGCGCTTTAGTGGTCAAGTTATACTCTGCTTCAATCCAAATTATGTTTTTAACTTAAGTATTCGATACCGCTGAGCGACAGCAGTTGTCGCCCGCTTTAATTAGACGCTTTATCTTTCTCAATTTTTATATTATAGTTACTGAGTTAGGACGTAATTCAGTCAGGAAAACAGCAACATAGAGTTAACCCTCGAGGCGCAACGCTTCACCCTATAACTTCGCTATTGCTGTTAAATATCAACACTCTGACTGGCATTAATCATTATTTTTCTAATCAACTAAACCCAAGCTACTCATAAATTATAGCTGTCATATCGATGATGGCACAGATTTTATTTTGTTAAAAATAAGTTTAAATATCCTCTAAAATCATCATTGAAACACTCATTTTGCTTTTTAACGTTGCTCTAAAAGCGGCGAATAAGCTCGGCTGAGTTAAATTTGCTCTGAGAATCAAAAAAAATTAAAAATACTACAAGCTACTGATATTCAAAATAAATTAAAAAATAAGGACAATATTATGACAAACACAACTAACACTTTTGAGCAAAAACGTATCGATAATTTAAATTGGTCAGGGGTGTCAGAACTTTCTGAATTAATTCAAAATGATTTGCAAACCAAGCAAAAGATACCGTTATTTTATCTGCATAAAGAGTCTATCGATAACTATGAAGATGATATCTACTTTGTGAATAATAGCGATGAGACATTGAGCTTTTTTGCTCCCTATGAGCTGATGAAGAGAGATTCAGATTGCTCTGAGGTAGTGGTTGCTGCCGAACCAAGTGAACGTGACATATCCCTCACTTATACCGATGTCTTGCCCAAGCAAGGCGTGAGAATTGATCGTCAACATATCATCTATAATAGTGATTATATCAATCAAATTATTGTATATACCATGAGTCGTGCCAGTAAGGAGATGTGGGGAATATGGCGTTTGAATGTGTGTGAAAAAGGCATGTTTTCGTCATCCTATCCATTGCTCTGGGAGGAGGGTATGAAGCCCTCACACGTTGTAAGTGCCGATAAACTGAATGATCCAAAAGATCGTCCTATTTTACCTTGTGTATTGCCCATACGTCAGCAGTTATACCAGCAATGGGCGGAACATTATGACCACGCGAGTGCAAGCTTGATGAGGTCTATCACCGATATGATTTATCGTTATGACTTTGGTATTGTGGGATGTTATTACAATGATACTTGGGATGAGTACAGCAGTGAGGCAGAACAAATCGCTAACATGCTGATTGAGGAGGGTGCTGATAGCGCCGATGAGGTTCTTGCGATGATGACTGCGGTCTATGACGTGTCATTTGGTGCTGGATATACGAGGATTCCTATGGATGTCGCTGAGTGCGTTTATGGTCTATGGTTGAAGTATAAAAGTAATGCTAATAAATAAAAGACACAATGATAAAAGGAAAAGGAAAAAGCCATGATGTTTCCCATTGAAAATAATGACACATTTTTACTATTCTTTCACGGTCTTGATTCAAGCAATGAAACCACTAAATATACTTGTATTAGCCGTGAGCCCAAAACCTGCCAAACCGTCAATTATCGAGATAATTTCAACGAGATTTTCGATATTTATGAGGCGTTAATTTTAGAAAAAATGAAGCAGTATCCGCGAGTGGTCTTGGCAGGGCATTCACTTGGTGGCTGGTTCGCCAATCATTTCGCCCACAAATACAATTTGCGTGCGCTATTAATAGCGCCTTGCATTTATCCCAGTGATGTTTTAGCCGATCGCATACCAGACGTGGCTGATATGAAACTGTCATTTCCGACCTCGAATACTGAGATGGTAGTAGTCATGGTTGAGGTTGATGATGAATGCTTAGATGTCGCCGTCGCCAGACGCACGTTGGTCAACTTACCTGATAGCTGGGAAGTGGAGTATTTTGAGCGTGGTCATCACCGTATCGAAGATATTTGGTATCACTTGGTTCATCTGTGCGAAGACCCCATTATCTGGATGGATGACGCGACATATCATGGTGAAGATTAAATACCATCAGCCTTGCAGTAAGGCCTTATTAATTACTATTATAAAGAACTAAAAAACTATCGTGGGTTTAACGGTTTGCCAAGTTTTTCAATAATCACTTAGCAAACATTGCAACTTCCAGCACGATATAAAACCATTCTGGTAAAGCGCATGAGCCTGTACTCCGACAAGGCTACCCATGCCTGATTTGACTTGCCTATTTGGGTTTATTTTATTTATTGTTGTCGGAGTTCAGGAGTCACTGATGTCTCATATCAATAGCCAAAATCTCAGGCCTTGCAAATATACTCATCGTTATACGCCGCGGCATCCTTTGGCAAAAGAGGCGGTTAGCCAAATAGAGAAATGTGAACGACGTTCGCAAGATATTGTCCAAGCCATGGGTTATCCGCCAAAACACATCATATCTGCCTGTAATCGTCTGCGTCATGTATTGTCTAGCGACATACTAGGACTTAATGTGACAGATATTGATAGCTACTTTACTGCTCATGAATTCTTAAAAGCACTATTATCCGTGCTCGATATAAGGTACGACACCTTTGCAGAGGATATTGCGCAAATCCAATATGACTTGGCGCATTATCCTTATCCGCTACCGCAATATCACTTGCGAGCCAAGATTTATTTTAAGTGGAGTGAGGGCGCTAACTGGATGTCGCGCGGCGTGGCTAGCAGTAAAGCTGTTGCGTATTTACCGCAAAATATTGCCAAAATGAGTGCGGCAAAGCGTGAGTTGGTGATTCAACAATGTCTGGCTGCGCATTATGCAGAATATAACGGTTACTTGCCGTATAATGGCGTGATTAACGGTTATCAACTTATCATTGAACAGAGTCATGAGATGGTTGATAGCATCGAGTATGATCTGCCGCAGTGTGAGTAGGATGTGATACATCACTCATCAATTGGTAGCATTAACATTTAACACAGCATACCCAAATAAAAAGGCCGTCCCAAATGACCGATACTAATCCTTATAACCCGTATAATTTTGCACCTTTGCAACCAACTGGTAGAAACGAGACCAATACTGCCAATACCTATGCGCCTGAAGACATGATTAAAATATATGAGCAGCAGTTTCTTATTTCAGTGCCTGAAGAAAAGCTGACCGAGTTTTTACCCGCGCTAAAGAGTTTCTATGATATTGACGATCATACGTTAGATGTCAGTGCCATTATTTTCGACGCAATCGCAGACGCCTCTATCATTTACAACCATAAAATCAAAGTGGGCGACTATCAAATACTAGGTGGATTGATAGAGGAGGCGATTGAATACGATGAAGACAGTGATGAAAATAATAAAGATGACCAAGCCACTGAAGACCTATCCGTTGAAGACAAAGACATTCAAGCCTATACACTAGAATGTAAGCGCACTTTTTTCATTAATGAGCTAGAGATACCTTATCATTTCAACTTGTTTATTTATGGTGATGGCTATTCTACTTTAACCAAAAAAGAAACCGTGCTAGAAAAAATGTACTGGTTCGTTAGAGGGAGATTTGAAGAGAGTCTATTAGACGACACTGAAGATAATGACAGTTTAGACTCGATCAATGAGCAGCTAGCCAGTTTGGGTATTCGGGAAATGGATTTGACCACCATAGACGAAGTAATAAGCTATGTGGAAGACAGTATCATAGATGATGCCATGGTAGAGGCGCTTAACAAGTTATTAGATGCGGCTGAGTAGGTAGCTATCCGTAAAATTGATGTCAGGACAATACGTTTTAACGTCAGTTTTTATGAGAGCAGTTATATAAGAATATTTATACAAGATCAGTTATAAAAGACTATTGATATAAGGCACATTGCTATGCAACAAACACAGAATTCTGTGGATCAAAGACAAGATGCTGTAGAACACAGACCCGTATTTATGCCGAGAACCAACAGTGACAATCTGGTAAAAACAGACATGGTTAGGTTTGAGCGGCATGTGGGGTTTGCCAGTCGCCAAAAGAAAAAATCCATCAATGATATGCATCAAGTCATTCGCAAAAAGTATGGCTTTAGTCATGTCCTTGAGCTATCGAGCAAGTCTGGTAATAAATTGAGTTTTCCGCTGAGTCCATTGAGCTTGAAGCTAACAAATGAACAAAATGGGCAGCAGTACAGTGTCGAAAATGCCTTTCAAAGCAGTATGATTTTTGAGGATGGTGGCCCCTATACTGACTTGTTAAGTGCGCCGCCAAGACAAGCCAGAAAGGACGAGCGCTTAATGACCTCGGGTGAACTGATTGGCTATAATTATTTTGGCATGGAGTGGAGCGTAGAGCCATTGACCACATTTTATGATTGGCTCTATGTGAATGCCCTAAAGCAAAACCCGCATTTGCATGAAGAAGTTATGCAATATCAAGCCTTTACGGATCGTGAGTTTAATCCTAAAAAGTCTATCCATTGTGCGGCTTATTCACTGGCGATGTTTGTGGCGCTCAATAAACGCGAGTTGCTCGATAATATTGAAGACCCCGCAGTATTTTTTAATCTATATCATGAATTCAAAATAAGTAATACTGAGCAGCTTTTGGAAGCGGGTTGGGTTTGATCGTTAGAGCGGTAGTTTACGCGGTAAAAATTATCAAGATAAACTTATGATATGCTAATCAAGTGACTTTATGATATATGAGAATAGCCAAGCTTGTCTTGGCTTTTTCATGTCTAAAAAATTTTCATGCCTAAAAAATCAAGCACCTTAGTCTGGTTGATTTTAGCGTTATATATTTCAACAGAACGCTTATTACTCTTAATTATGTAGATGTGATATAAACTTACAAATACTAGGGCATGTCCTCATTTTAAAAATGGCGATAAAAATGAGATAAATTGCAGTCAAACAAGGAAAATAGCGCAGATAATATCGAGAGATTAAGAAGCTATTTGACGCCGTTTGGCAAAATTTAGCCATTTTTAACCCATTTAGATAACTATCGATTGAATTGAGGGCACGCCCTAAATATGACTATAACTCTAGAAAATTAAACAAAAAAATCCTTACTTCTTATTTAAGGAGTGGGGATTTTAGTGCTTTTTTAAGCCATATTTGGAGCGGGAAACCCCAACCTTGGCAATATTGGGCGACTATTTTCTATAAAGTTTATAAAAATGATATCAGCCTATAGGTATTTATGTCAAAGGGCTAAGGTTTTTTATTTAATTTTAATCTTCTCGTACTATAAGACAAAATAATATATGACTCGTAATATAGTCACCGTCAATTGACAGTGTTTTGACCCCTAAATAGATCATGTTTTTTATCAGAAAGTAATATATTATTTATATCAAACAAAGTATTTGATCGCTTTGGGTTTGTAGTTAGCCTCTCCTTCCTTAGATTACTCTTCCAAAATTAATAATAGTCTCGTTACTCAACTGCTATGGAATCTATATAATATAGTCAGTTCAAAATAAAATTGTTATAGTCAGGGAAAATGTCATAAAATAATTTAGATAAGTAATTTTGCATCCAGCCTTGGCGCAGAAATCTTAATCGTGCCCATTTCTTATCAATAGGCTTTAGATTAGGGCTATATGGTTGCAGCCATAGGATACGATCGCCGTGCCTGTTCAGTAGTTCTTGGATACGTTTGCTTTTATGAAACCGAGCGTTATCTATGACAATCACGCATTTGGTTCTAAGACTTGGAAACTGCGTGTGTTTGCACCAATCGTAGAATATTTCATCATTAATATTTTTATCAAAGTAATATAATGCAAAAAGCATCTTTTCATATAAAGCACCAATGACGTTGGTTCGCTTTTTACCTTGCCAATTGTAGCCATCAATACAAGGCTTACCAATCGGTGCAGAGCCATAAGGATGAATACTTTCGTGATCAAAGCCACTTTCGTCCATATAAATAATGGAATAGCATTGCTGCTTAAAATTATCAAGCTTCCTCTGATACGCCGCTCTTTTTATTGGACACGTTTTTGGGTGCTCTAAGGTATTTTTTTTGACTAATGCCTAGGCACTTTAGGGCATGATAAACGCCTGTTTTACTATAGTTTAAACGACGTGCTCGCTCATACTGGTAATCATTAGCATATTCTTTGACAATACTAAGTAGCAAGTTATCTGGTATTTTATAGGGCTTAGTTTGCCTGGTGTTTTGCTATGCACAAGTCTCTTAGTTGGTCTGAGATTATAGAACTCAGCCGCTTAAGCAAAGGTCACACCTTCATCTATACTTTTGAGAACTTGCCTACGAAAATCTATTGATTAAGTCATGATCTTTATGGTAATAATTGGATTTGATAATTAATGTATAACAGTTTTAACTGAGCTTTACTATAAATTTGTGTAGATACTCATAACCGCTAAATAATGAGTTACTAATTATATTTGCATGAGGTATAGTCATCTACTACTAACTTAATGATTAGTTTGTAATTATTGTATTCCAAAAAATATTCAATAAAGAGTATTCTAATCTATGAATCACTCTATATTATGTTATGTATAGTCTTATATACTTAAAAAATGGCTAGATTTAGAGATTAACTTGCTGTTGGAGAATTATTCATGTTTGTCTATGGTGCAAAAGAAAATAACTTGAAGGATGTAAATGTCCAAACTATAGACAAAGGTATTGTCACAATAGTAGGTCGTAGCGGTTCTGGAAAATCTACTCTAATATATGAAATTTTCGGATCTGAGTTGGAAAGAAGAAGCCTTATAAATAAGGATGGGGAGTATTATTACAATAACTTCCATAGGAAAGATTTTAATTATCTTTCTGATGAAATAAGTAACGTGCAATATCTAAGTCAAAAAAAGAATCAAGCTATTGAAAGTTCTAGTGTTTTTACTTTTTCAGGTTTAGCCGATACAGTTAGAAGATTTTGGATTAGAGAGTCTGTTATAGAATGCCCAAGTTGTAAAAAGCCTATTTTTGAAAACAACTTGGAAGCAGTAAAAAAATACCTAGAGAAAAACAATATAAACGATATTTTTAATTTAGATAAAAATGGAAATTATTACTTTGATGTTGATGATTACAAAATAACAAAAAAAGAGCATGGTAGTAAAAGATATAGTAAAATAAATATAGGTAGTGTGGATGATAAAAACTTTCAGAGTTGTGTATTTAGTACTGACAAAGAAGTACATAATTTAGATCACGAATTGATATGTGATTATTGTGAAGATATAACCTTAAAGAAAAACAAATCCTTATTAATCAAAAATTTTGATAGTCCTTTTTCTGGAAAATGTGAAGCCTGTAATGGAGATGGGCGGGTAGCTAAACTCAATGAAAATAGCTTACTTAATGAAGAGAAATCTGTATTAGATAGTATAAATATACCTTTTGATGGAAAGTATTATAAATATATTTATCTAAGTAAATCAAGCCTCAAGAAATTTCTAAAAAAAGAAGGGATACCTGATAGTATTAAACTAGGTGAGCTTGAAGAAAATAAAAAATCTTTATTTAAAGAGTATTTATATGAAAAAATAATAAGCCTTAAAAACAAAAGTCTTATAAATTATATTAAGTATTCGGATTGTGATAAATGCAATGGCACTGGATTTAACAGTAGTGCTCGTGCACTTAAAATAAAAAATATTGATATCTACGACATAGAAAGCAATGATATTCTGTTTTTAGAAAAAATAATCAAAGTATTTTATCCTAATGAAACTCAGCTAATAAATTACATTAATTTTTTTAAAGATATTTCATTGGAACAATATAGATTAAGCACACCATTAACAGAGTTAAGTAATGGAGAAAAACAAAGACTAAGGATATTAAAAAGCATAACGCTCGATACAACTCAACAGATGATGGTGCTAGATGAACCTTCTTCGGGATTACACCCTTACAATATTTTTCAGCTTATAAGTGTTATTCAAAAAGCATCAATAGATAATTTGGTTGTAATGAGCGAGCATTCTCAGTTATTAGTTAACAATTCTGATCAAATTATTGAGCTTGGTAGTAAAGATAACGGTAATGAAAGTATAGTTCTATCAAATAATAAAGTTGTTTCTAGTTCATATAGAAACAGTTTATTTAATAAAAATAAAGATATAAAGTATAACCATATTTATATAGATGATCTAAATATAAATAACGTTAAGAACCAGAGTATCTTTTTAGCTGAAAACGCTATAAATGTTCTAACAGGTGTGTCAGGATCAGGTAAGACTTCTATCCTAACTGCAATTAACTACTATCTTGATAACCAGACTTTAGGAACTAAATCAACTAAGGATTTAGAATATATATATCTCGATTCAGAACCAATGAGTCAATCAAAAACCTCAACTTTGGCTACTTTCTTAAATATTAATGACTATATTAGAGATTTTTTTAATAAAAAATTTAAATCTAATCAACAAATAAAAAAATCATGGTTTTCTAAAAATACAGCTGAAGGTAAATGTAACTTTTGTTTCGGTGCTGGTGTTATTAATAATAAAATATGTTCTTTCTGCAATGGTGAGGCTGCCAGCCCCAAAGCTCAACTGCTCAGGATAAATAATAATAATATTTATGATATTTTAAATATACCTATATATAAAATTAAAGAGTTAGATATATTGAATATATATAAAAAATATCCAATGGAAATAGATAACTTAATCGATTTCCAACTAGGTCATTTGAGCTTAGGTAGATCTGTAAAAACACTGAGTGGTGGAGAAAGTCAAAGGTTAAAGCTAAGTAAGTTTTTATCTAGCAACATCTCAAGTGATAATTTAATTGTTATCATGGACGAACCTACTGTGGGTCTGGGTAAGAAAGAAATTCTAGTTTTAATGGATAAATTAAGTTTATACCAACTTCATCATAAAACCACCTTATTATTAGTTGAACATAACCCATATGTTATTAGTCAGGCGAATAATATAATAGAAGTAGGGCCCTATTCTGGTGTATTGGGAGGCAAGATTACTTTTAATGGGTCGTTCAATAATTATTTACTATCAAAGAATACACATGTTGACCTACTAAATAGGGAGTATTTTGTAAAAACAGAAGAATATATAAGTATTGATGATGAGAGCTTAAGTAACTTACTAATAATGAGTGATGCAGATAAATCATATTTTTATAATAAGTATTTTTTACAATTAAAAATATATTTTGATAATATCAGTATAGAAAAACTAGCAGGATATATATTTAATAATTCTATCGATAGCATACCTGAAGACGATTGTTTAATAAATCCTTTTGTAAATGCTGTTTATCATTTTCAAAAGGTCCCTATAGAATATATAAATAAGATAATTGACATACTAGTTTTTATTGGTGTTGATAAGTATTACTTATTAACAAAAGATAATGTTGTTTCAAAAGCGAACGATATTAAAAAAATTAATAATAATAATAATTTGTTTAATATCTGGATTGATGTAGGAAGAGATAAAAACACTATTAAACAGCTAGCAGGTGGAGTTTTTTTTAGTAAGAGTAAAAAAATGATAATAACCAATAGAGTATTTTATCATTTGAAGGATAATACAGTTAGTCCACAGTTAATAGACGCAGAATCAATTACTTTATCCAACTTTATTTGTAAAATGTGTGACTTACATAAATATGTTTCAAGTCATGCTGCGTTGGAAAGTATTCGCGAAAATCCATCTGGTAAATTGATTGAAAATAAGCTTGTTTTAGATCTAATTCCATCTAATCTACTAAAGTTCAAGATAAAGCCTATATTTAAATATTTACAAGAGCAGAATATTTTTGATTTTGATACAGCTTTATCTGAGTATTCTGAAAAAGATTTTGATTATATATTATACGGTTGTACTGATAGGTTTTATCCAACGAAATCATTACTTAAAAGAGATTCAATAGTTTGGAGAGGATTAGTTTTCTACGTGGAATATAATAATGATATTTCTGAAAGGGCATGTCCGAAATGTCAAGGAGTAGGCTTTAATCGTTCTATTAAATACATTAAAAGTAATAATTTATATTTTGATAGTTTTATAAAAGTAAGTGCTAATATATGAACATTATAATACTCGTGGGTGCACCAGGTAGTGGCAAGTCAACATACCTTGATAAACTAAAGCTAGATGGTGTACTTATTCTAAATGATGATAACTTGAGAGAAAGTATCTTTGGTTTTGAAAGAACCTATGATATAAGACAAAAGTTATATGTACTATACATAGAGCTTTTAAACGAAGCTTTAAACGATAAAAGCTTTAATAAGGTATTCTTGGATAGTACATTCTTTAATACTAGAGAAATGAGAGCTGACTTATTTAAAGAAATAAGTAAAAATGAAATTTCAGATTTAAAAATCAATGTTATATATAAGAAATCTAAACTAGAAGAGTGTATAATCAGAAACAATAAAAGAATACCTAATAGAGTAGTTAAAGAAGATAAGTTAATAGCTCTTTATGAAAGATTGGAGCCACCATCACTTTCTGAGAAATATATCAGCAATATCATAGAGTTATGTTGACGCTCAGTGGTATAAACCACTATTATTATTCAATAAATATTTTTTTGGAGGTAAGTAAAACATAAATATATATTTGTGATTCATTGTACTATTAACTAATTCAGTAAGAGAATTGCTAAATTCTCTAGTTTCAATTGGATCATATGTAATAAATCCTGATAAATCCATACGTTTTATGCTTACTCTAAAACCTGCTTTGAAAAAAATGGAAGCAACCTGGTCTATGGAGTAGTCGTTTACTGGATACTTTTCTTCTTTAGCAATTATTTCTCTTCTATGGCTCCATAAGGGGTTTTCTATATGGCAACCCATAGTTGCTATATAAAAAGACTTGGGTTTTAATATTTTTTTAATGAGCTCTGCATGCTTATTTAAATCATGCAGTGTGTAGAGTACTTCTTGTGAAAATATACAATCAAAATATTCTTCGTGCTTTTTATAATCAAATATTTCAGCATCAAAAAAATTAATTTTCTGTGTTTCTACTGATTTTTTTATTTTTTCTGAATCTATATCTATTCCAATTGCACGATTAACAGGATATTGACTGTCAAATAAATGAAGAAACTCTCCAGTGGCACAACCAAAATCCAAAATATTTTTATCATTAATATTCCCTTCTAGATATTTAAAAGACTCAATCATCTCTTCCCAAAAAATATAATTAGGGTTAAAGTTACATATCTCTAGTTTTCTCAAATAATCCATAAGCAGCCTTAATACGCGAAGCTCACGTATATTTCTCTAGTTTCAAAACCTTTTGGAGTAAGTAAAAATGAGCATTCACTCCTATCATGTAAAGTTGTTTTGTTATTAAATATAAGGATATCATTTTTCTTAATTAAAAATTCTCTTTTAAAGGTTTCGCATAATCTATTAAACTTATATAATAATTCCAGTTCTATTAGTGGTTGAATGCTACCATTTATATGATAAAAATACTTTATGCGGTTTTGATCATAAATTACTCTAAATTTACCCTTGTCGTTATATAAAATAGGGTGCTTAGTAGTAATAGGTTTTTTA
>NZ_JABASQ010000037.1 GCF_016107535.1 Psychrobacter cibarius
CTTTTTTGAAGACGATACTGTTGCCAGCGTCTTGAGCTTGCTTGGCAACCGCAGCGCCCATCTCTTCTGCCATATCCCCAATCACGACTTTTGCGCCGCGACTGGCCAGCAATAACGCGCTTGCTGCACCGATACCTGAGGCACCGCCCGTGATCAAAATTCGTTTACCCGTTACATCTGATGCAATTCCGTTTGTATTCAGTGTCATGATCTATCCCTCTACCTTAAGTACTAGTTTGCCGAAGTTTTCACCGTTAAAGAGCATCATTAAGGTATCTGGGAACGTCTCGATACCTTCAACGATATGGTCTT
Organism: Psychrobacter cibarius; assembly: GCF_016107535.1. Classification (GTDB taxonomy): domain Bacteria; phylum Pseudomonadota; class Gammaproteobacteria; order Pseudomonadales; family Moraxellaceae; genus Psychrobacter; species Psychrobacter cibarius. The sequence continues at coordinate 313 of NZ_JABASQ010000037.1, forward strand.
TCACTTTCATATCACCTGACTGAATCCAGCCAGCGATGTCTTTCATGGCGACTGGATATTCTTTGAGATTATCGAATACCACGATGCCTTCCATGCGGGCACGATTGACCAATAATGATAAATAGTTCGATGGGCCTTTGACTTCTGTGGTGTTGTTATACTGACTAATCGCACCGCAAATGACGATACGCGCATGCAGATTTATCTGTGTGAGCACGTCATTTAAGATATCACCGCCTACGTTATCAAAGTATACATCGACGCCGTCTGGACAGGTTTTCTTCAGTGCTTTTTTCACATCTTCGTTTTTATAGTCAATCGTTGCATCGAACCCAAGCTCATCGACTAAAAATTTACATTTTTCAGCGCCGCCCGCAATACCAACAACGCGGCAACCTTTGATTTTGGCAATTTGACCAACCAAGCTACCAACGGCACCAGCAGCACCAGAGACAACCACAGTCTCGCCCGCTTTTGGCTGACCTGTTTTCAGCAAACCAAAATACCCTGTCATACCCGGCATACCGAGCACGCCCAAGTAATAAGACAATGGTGCCAGTTTTGGATCAACTTTATACAGATTGGCACCATCACTGACGGCATAGGACTGCACGCCATCGTGACCTGCGACATAGTCACCAACAGCAAATTTCTCATGCTTACTTTCAATCACTTCGCCCACAGTACCAGCGCGCATGACGTCACCAATCTGAACTGGTGTAATATAAGATTTGGCATCGTTCAACCAACCACGCATCGCCGGATCGATAGAGATATATTCAACCTTAATCAGCAGCTGACCATCGGTGATCGTCGGGATTTCTGTCTCGGTATAATCCCAAGTCTCGGCACTAGGCTCGCCTACCGGTCTTGCTTTTAATCGCCACTGTTTGTTCATTTTTGTCATGTCTCTGTCCTTAGAGTTGTCCTTAGAACCATTCTGTTTGCATATCAGTGCAAACCGAGTTGGTGTTGGTTAATAATTCGATATCGCGTTTAACTAATGGTAGTTCCCAATCGATAAAATATTTGGCTGCTTGTATCTTGCCTTTGTAGAAGTTCTGCTGCTCAGCATCTTGTGTCGTGCTTAATAGCTGCTCAGCCTTACTCGCTTGACGAATCCAAATCCAGCTCAGCACAATTGAGGCAAAGATATTCATCAATGCTTGCGCGTTGCCCGTCAATGTGACTGCTTCTTCGGTTTGTAGCACTTTGCTAAGATGCACCAACACTTCATGCAGATGACCCATATAAGGCATCAGCTTGCCTGCCAATTGAGCGCTCTCAGGCGTAGTGATGCTTTCCAAATCTTTTGTGATTTCACGTTTTAAGATTTGAATGCCTAACCCACCTTTTTGCCATAACTTGCGGAATGACAAATCTAGCGCCTGCACACCGTTTGTGCCTTCATGAATGGGATTTAGACGATTGTCACGCCAAAATTGCTCAGCTTGATATTCACGCGTATAGCCTGCGCCGCCCAATACTTGAATACCCAAATCATTGGCTTTTGGACCATACTCAGATGGCCATGCTTTTAGCACTGGCGTTAGCAAATCTAATAGTTCGGTTAGCTCATTTTTTAGCGTTTCGTCTTCACAGGTATTGATACGGTCAATTAGGTTTGAGCCATACAAGCACAATGAGATGCCACCTTCAGAATAGGCTTTTTGTGCCAATAACATGCGTTTTACGTCACCATGATTGATGATGGCCGTTGCTGCATCTTCAGGTTTATTGTTCGGGGCGATTCTGCCTTGCGTTCTGTCTTTGGCATAATCTAGCGAATACTGATAGCCGCGATAACCAATCATAGAAGCACCAAAACCAACTGCGATACGTGCCTCATTCATCATTTTGAACATATAGCGCAAGCCAAAATGCTCTTCGCCGATCAAATAACCATGACAATCACCTTCATCGCCGAAGCTCAATGCCGTAGAAGTCACACCTCTATAACCAAGCTTATGAATCAGTCCAGTCAGATGTACATCATTACGCTCGCCAACAGACAAGTCATCGTTCAAGCGATACTTAGGCACGGCAAATAAAGAGATGCCTTTGACGCCACCTGGACCACCTGGCACTTTGGCCAATAAGAGATGGACGATATTGTCAGACAGCTCGTGATCGCCGCCTGAGATATAAATCTTGCTGCCTTTGACGCGGTATGAGCCATCATCTTGTTTTACCGCAGTGGTCTTGATATCTGCAAGTGACGAACCTGCATGTGGCTCGGTTAATGCCATGGTTCCAGTGAATTCACCTGTCAGCATGCGCGGCATAAAGGCAGCTTTAATCTCATCACTAGCAAAATGCGAGATGACATTAATCGCAGCAGTCGTCAAAAATGGATACGCAGTGGTTGAAGGATTGGCGGCCATAAAATAACCTGCCACGGCTGTCATTACCGTTTCAGGCAGCTGCATACCGCCGTCTTCAAAACTATAGCGACCTGCGATAAACCCTGACTCGCGGAATGCATCAAAAGCGACTTTTACATCACTTATCATGCTGACTTTTTTGCCATCAAACTGTGGCTCGTTCTTGTCTGCTACATGGTTATGCGGCAAAAACAGCTGAGTCGCAATTTTATTGGCCGTATCCAATACGGCATCAAACGTTTCGCGGCTGTGTTCTGCAAACTTCGGATGCTCGGTTAAATTTTCAGTGCCCAATACATCATATAATTGGAACGGTAACTCAAAGTCATTGATTAGCGTATCTGCTGCCATAGTATTCTCATTAACTGATTAAATTTGGTTATCAATCGATATTAATCTAATTTAACGCCTTACTGTATTGTCATTTATGACATAATTATGGTCAAATACGACATAAATAGCGTTTATATTTCGAGAATTCAGATAGAAAATTGATATTTTCGGTTAGAAAATTAAATTCTGCTCAGCACAGCGAAAGGAGAATAGACAGTTATGCCCTACTTCAAACCCTTTAAAGTCATCATCATTGGATTCGATGGTGTGCTCGGTAGCGCATTGACAGGTGCGTTAGATTTATTCTCATTTACGGGTGTCAGTTGGCAACGATTTTTAGATGAGCCAGTAGAGCCAAGATTCAACGTGCAAATAGCAAGCGTTGGTGGCGTAGATATCAGATGTAGCAATCGCTTAATGGTTCATGCCCATTGTGATATCCAAGAGGTGATGGAGTGCGACTTGTTACTGGTGCCAACCATTGGCGATTCCATTGATAAGGTGTTGAAGCAAAATAGTGAGCTGCTCCCGCATTTAAAGCGACTGGCCAATACCAACGCGGATATTGCCAGCAACTGTAGCGGGGCTTTTTTCTTGGCGGAAGCAGGATTATTAGACAATAAAATAGCCACGACCCACTGGGGCTATGCCAATAAGTTTAAGGCAGACTTTCCACTGGTGGACTTACAAGAGAATCAGTTTGTTACCCAATCGGATAACATATTTTGTGCAGCAGGTGGTAGTGCCTTTTATGACTTAGGACTGTTATTAATAGAGCGCTACTGTGGGCGAGAAATCTCGACACAAGTAGCAAAAACTCAGATTATTGACAGCAAGCGAGGCAATCAGAATAGCTATACCAACGTGACTTTGCACAAGCCGCATTCAGATCAGTTGGTCAAACAAGTCCAAGAGTTTATCGAGCAAAACTTTCGTCAGCCGATGCAAGTCAGCAGTCTGGCTGCCATGGTAAATATCACCCCGCGCACGTTAAACAGACGATTTCAAGCCAGTGTAGCGATGCGACCAGTTGAGTATATTCAGGCCGTTAGAATTGAGCAAGCCAAGCGCTTGCTCGAGTTGGGCGATGTGACCATCAAATCCCTTGCCGATCAAGTTGGCTATGATGACATCTCTTCGTTCACGCGCCTATTCAAACGCGCAACAGAGCTGACGCCAAAAGAATATCAGGATAAGTTTTCGCGGTTAGCGATTTAGTTATGGCAATGCATAGTAGTTAGAGATTAGTGCTTAATGTTTAGCGTTTAAGCAGTTTGCCATAACCCTTCTACTTGAATAGCATCTGCTTTAATGGTTGGATAATTGGTAAATACTAACTGATAGCCACCAGCTGTATTGAAGCTAATTTGACACTTTGCACCGAGTGGAAAGCTGTGTTTTTGTCCAATATGACCAAAGCGCATGCCACTATAAATGGGCAATCCGGTCAATTCGTGCAGCTGGCGAATGACTGTCGCAACATCGTAGCGCTTGTCATAGCTGTCCTCTCCTGTACCCGATAATGCACCAAACACAATCGCTTGTTGATTCTTAAACACTCCTGCTAGATACAAGTCATATAGCATACGTTCGATGCGATACGCCTGCTCACCCACATCTTCCAAAAATATAATACCGCCATCAATCTTCGGCAAATACTCACTACCTGCCAGCGCTGATACTACGCTTAGATTGCCGCCCCAAATAGTGCCCGTTATTGCTTTGGGCTCATTCTTGGCTAAGACACTGGGTAACTGAGAACTGGTTAACGATGCATCTTGTATAGTAATGGCTAAGTTAGGATTAGTTAATGCGTCTACAAATTGCCGACAGCTGACTTGGTCAGGTTTGGTCTTGCCAAATTCGCTATAAAGCATCGGCGCCGCAAGCGAGCTCATATCACTCTTTGCCAATAGCGCACATTGAATAGCGGTCACGTCGCTAAAGCCTGCGAGTATCGTACCATGCTCCTTCATAATCCGTCCTAGCGTTGTCCAGTCAACCATGGGTAATATACGCATCGCACCATAGCCGCCGCGCACGCCGAGTAACAATTTTGGGGCGGCTATTGCACCCGTCGCGATGTTTTGCAGGTCACTCGCTCTCTGAGAATCCGTACCAGCAAAACGCAGATACTGGCGATTGGTAATCGTAGGGTTATTGACGTTAAAACCTGCACAGGCCATACGCTCCAATGCCAATTGATTGCGGTCATCGCTACCCCCAACATTGGAGCTGGCAAACAGCCGCGTCTCAATCGTTGGCGTGATACAACTTGTCTGTGTTGGAAGCGTTTGTGATGATGAGCGCTCAGCCAATAAAGAGGTTGGCAGATCATCCTTGGCAAGTTGCGTACTATTATTTTTCTCAATGACATCGGAGGCCAGCGACTGAGTCATATTTTGGGTTATTAATAACCCTGCCCCTGCGCTGAGACCTACTCGACGTAAAAACTGGCGACGATTCAAGCCAGCTGCCGTTTCAATCGCTGTATGACCATTTTTATTTTTATCATCTGTTAATAACTGACTCTTGGAAACCATCTCTCGCTGCCACCTTATCGTTTTTATTTTGATATATTTTTAACCCATCTTTATCTTTGCAATCTGCTTGCTTAAACATCACAGCAGCATATTGTAGACGTTTTTTTGGCCATGATAGTTGCCCAACCCTTGCCACTATTTAATTTTTCGCCATGCTAGCCATGATACATACCAAAAACCTAGCCGTATTGGCACATCCCGCGACTTTGTTGTAGTATGAGAATACCGATTTCGGTTAAATAAGGATAATAATAATGGCTGAGAAAACGACTGATAAACAGAAAAAAGATGACATATTGGACACCGATTTAGAGTACCTCATCAACGAAGAAGAAAAACTGCAAGAAAAGCTAAAAGATAGCAGCCATCTTGAGCGTTTTGCCAAAGATTTGATGCTATTCATGAGCTTGATTAAAGATTATTATCAAGGAAACTATCGCGATATTCCCTACAAGACCATTTCAGCGGGCGTGGTTGGACTGCTTTATACTCTCAATCCGATTGATATCATTCCCGACTTCATTCCCTTTATCGGTCATATTGACGATGCACTTGTACTAACCTTTTGCTTGAAGTTGGTCGAAAAGGATTTACAAAAATATCAAACTTGGAAGAAAAGACAAGCAGCTGCTAAAACCGCTACTAACTTGAAGAAAAACACGTAGTCTTGTGCAAGCTATCATACTGAAATGATCATTCTAAAAAGCCACGACTGATAATCAATGTATCAGCCGTGGCTTCTTTATTCATTAATAGCAATTATCTACGTGTGTTAATCTGGAACATCATAACGCGCTTTTTCTGGATTGAGACCGAACGAATAGACAAAGGTTGCAACGAGGCTATTGATAATAATAAACGGCAAATCGATAGCAGCATGCCCAAGCGCATAGCGACCAATCAGCCACGAGACAATCAGCATAATAATAAAGAAACCGCCTAAGTACGCCAAAATTGCAGGATGCTTTAGATTGTAAGGTTGCTCAGGTTCAGGCTTCTTATCAAGTACATAGGTTCTGATTGCCCAACCCGCTGCATAAGAAAATCCGCCCAATACCACGTAACTAAAAAAATTCATATTGCTTAACTCTAATGACATACGGTTTATAGCAAAACACTGTTTAAAATAACACTATCGATCATAAATTCTGTTTATGAGCCATGCTTTTTTAGAGGCTCTCATTAACATTATCAATCACAATATTGGCATGTGGATTGGCTAAAATATCGGTATTAACATCATCACACTCGACACGATAGATGGTATTGGCACCGCGATAAATATAGGATAAGTATTCACTATCTAAGAGTGGATCGATATTGGCATAGGCAGGCTTAACATGACCCAGTACTAGCACTCGATCAGGACGCCCAATGACCGCATCGACATTGTCAGGGTCAATAGAGAAAAACTGCGGAATGTCGCTATTTTCAATCACTTCTAGCGGCTCAGCGTCATCCCAAACGCGCTTCGCACTTGCCGGCTCTTTCATCTGCATCACCCACGAGCCATCCTGTTGACTGACTTTTATTTGGGCAGGCTCGTCATGACTAACCGTGTAACAACCTTCAAAAACCGATAAGTCTGTCGCCGCTTCGACCAGTCCGGTATCAGCTTGAATGTTGCTATCGTTGCAAGCACTTAAAAATAGCGCGCTGCTCACCACTATGCCGACTGGTAAGCACATCAGCCTTTTATAAAAAATGTTTGAGCGTAAGGACATAATAGGGTTATCCTGCATTCATGCATTAAACTTTTATGAAAATTGTCTTTAAAAAAACTATCTTAACAGTGATGACGACAATGTTGCTATTAACGTGATTTTTTAGGGCGTGTTTTCATCAACTATTGGCACTGTCGAATGATTTGCGCTACTCATTGACGTCAGCAAACTGCTGTTTTTTCTGCTGCGTAGTCAATACCGTTTGATACTGTGTCGCAACACAGCTCATTTTAACAGAAAATAGCAAGGTTACTATTATGATCTGTGCTTTTGGCGACTTTGTGCATTACGATTGCCCACATCAACGATAGATTTGTTATACTCATTCCCAAAATATAACGGAAGCGCTGGTGTAAAAACAACGCTAGCAAAATCCCTCCAACCCTCCCTATGTTTATCAATTTTTAGGTCACTAATTTTTTATGTCAGACAATCGCACCTCAGCGCAGCCATTCAACATCAGTAACGCGATGAATCCGTTGGCCGCCAAATCAAACACCACCGTGGCCTATACCGATGGTGCCTGTAAAGGCAATCCGGGCGCGGGTGGCTGGGGCGCACATCTCATTTTTAGTGATGGACGTACACAAGATTTGTACGGCGGTGATAAAGAGACGACCAATAATCGCATGGAGTTGATGGGCGCGATACAAGCATTGACCCATAGCCCGCATGAGCACAACCTCGAGATTTGGACAGACTCAAGCTATGTCAAAAAAGGCATTACCGAATGGATAGAGGGTTGGAAAAAAAGAGGCTGGAAAACGGCAAGTAAAAAACCCGTCGCCAATCAAGATCTTTGGCAGCAATTAGACAAGCTATGCCAGCAGCGCGATGTTGACTGGCATTGGGTGAAAGGTCACGCAGGACATGCAGGCAATGAAAAAGCGGACGAGCTGGCAAACTTGGGCGTGACGTCCAGCAGTGAAGAATTATCGAGCATAGAGCCGCAAGACACAGCTAAAAAAAAAGGGCAAATAATGCCTAATACAGCGCAAAATGCTGCTCACGATGACTGGCTAAGTTTCGATCCACTGGGTCTAGATATGATAGATGATGAGCTTGACGAAGATGTCATAGACACTGATAACGATACAAACCCTGCCGATGATATGATAAGTAAAGATGCTGTAATAGAAGCCGATCGCTATCAGCATAATGCTAGCAAACCAATGAGTAAAATAGAGATGCCGGAAACCCAAACGTCTATGACTGATGCAACGATAAATGATCCTGTGCCCGCAACCGTTACTGGCATAGAAGAAGCTAATACACCAAAATTTGACGGCGACACCAGCCGTGCCAATCCGTATTTCATACCGCTGCTACCCAAACCTATCCATCGTCATGAGTCTGATCGCCAGCTCATTATGGATACTGAAACCACAGGTCTTGATCCGTTAAAAGGCGACCGTATTATCGAAGTCGGTATCGTGGAGATGATCGGACGTAAATTTACGGGTGAAAAGCTCCACGTTTATATCAATCCACAGCGCGGCATGGATGATGAAGTCATTCGTATCCATGGTATTTCTGAGGCATTTTTGACCGACAAGCCTACCTTTGATCAAGTTGCTCAGTCGCTCTATGATTTTATGGACGGCGCAGAAATCATCGCTCATAACGCCACCTTTGATATGAACTTCTTAAACATGGAGTTTGCCAAAGTTGGTATGAACGACTTTGCTGAGCGCGTACAAGTGACTGACTCGCTGGTCATGGCAAAGCAGCAATATCCGGGGCAAAAAAATACCCTAGACGCTTTAGTACGTCGCCTAAATGTGGGGAAGCAAGATCGTACTTTTCATGGCGCCTTACTTGATTCAGAGATTTTAGCAGAAGTTTATCTGGCGATGACAGGTGGGCAGGTTACACTCGCCATCGAAGAAGACACGCAAACAGATGGTGGGCAGACAGCACACGCCAGTTTTGCCAATTTAGCGTCTTTGTTGCTAGAGTCCTCTATGGATGAAAATACCAATCAAGAGTGGTATGCCGCGCTCGCAGAAGCGTATCCTGAGCTAAAAGCCAATATGTAGTCGCCGTATAAGCTGATGATATCAATCTTTGAGCAATAACATTTGTATAATATAGGCTTGATTATTGTTATATTAAGCGTTAAAACATCACCAGCAAGTGCTTTTTCGATCATCATTTAAACCATCGCCATTCTCATCAGTACATTATGGAAAAACACCTATGAACCAGTCTGCGCAAATGAAGTTAACGGCCCCAACGCTTAGTGTTACTGATTTCAATCTACCATCGCTACATTTGTTGCATGATGAGATCATCGTAACCTTAAAAGATACTGAGATTCATCTGAGTGAATTTAATGATGATAATAGTCAAGCCCCTTTATTATTAGATTCTATCACTGTGCTAAAGCAGCTGTCTTGCATCTTTGAGCTGATATCTTTGGTTGGTGCAGAGGCTTTGAATACCGCTATTGTCAATGGTTTACAGCGCCTCTATGATAATGGTGATAATAACGATACCAGCTTGATTATGGACTTATCAGAAGCCATTATGACACTGGATCGCTATATCGAGTTTGTACTTTTGACAGAGTCAGTAGAGCCAACCTTGTTACTACCTGTCATCAATAAACTCAACGCTCACGGGCAAGAAACCCCTATCACAGCAGACTATTTTGCAGCTTTTGGTAGCAGTAGTGTCATCATTGCCAACCCTGAACAAAACTTCCAACCACTTGACGAGCTTAACCTAGACACTGAACTACTAACTTATGCTTATCGTAGTGGTCTTGGAGTCGCTCTGCTCAATCAAGATGGCAACGTTAGCCCAGACGATCAGCAGAAGCTTGACGCCATGAGTGCAGCGTGTGCTTTGATAGCATCGAACACCAGCAGTCTATTTTGGCAAGCGGCCACCGCAGCTGTCACGGACATTGCCACGATATTACCGTTAAACCTGAGTCAAAAACATACACTGATTTACTTAGAACAGCAATTCCAAAGCTACTTGCCTGTGATGGACAAACGTTTTGCTGATTTGGTCAGTTTTGCTTGCCAGCGTGACAGTGATGCAGCCCAACGACTGCGTGAGCAATATGCCAGCAACCACTTGGAAAGCGCGCAACTTGAGCAAATGAAACGTTTCTTATTCGGTCCTAATCGCGCCCTGACCGATACGCTGAACACCATCATTCAGACCCAAATTAATACCATCAAAGAAAATGTGGATAGCTACGCACGTGGTGATTCATTGAACCCTGTCGATATGCAAACCGCACAGATTATCGAAGAGCTAACAGAATTGAGCTCAGCGTTACGCTTGCTTGGTTTATCAAATGCCGCCAATAGTCTCAGCGTAGCAGCAGAAGCTGTTAGTCATTGGCAAACGCCCTCGCCTGACGATTTCGATCACTTGCTATTGGCATTAATGCATGCGGAAAACGCCACCATTGCAATGGCAGAAATGCACACACCAGGGGCCATCTATTTGCCACTGAATAACCCGCATATCTCTTTACATCAGCTCAATACAGCTAATGATACTTTGATACAAGAAAGTCGTTCCGCTATTGCCAGTGCAGAACAAGCCATTAACGATTATTTGGCTGAGCCAGAGCGCGATATGCTCAATATCCAGAACATACCTGAGATGATGCGCCAAGTGGCAGGGGCTGTGCGCTTCTTACAGCTGCCAACACCTGCCAGCATGCTCAGTCAATTGGCCAATTATCTTCAGCAACGTATCGAAGGTGGACAACGTATTGAAGACAATACGCTTGCCTGTATCGCTGATGTCATTATGGCCGTCGATCATCATCTAGATGGTTTTGAACACAATCGTCCGGTCAGCAAACAAGCATTAGATGTGGGACAGCAGAGCTTGAGTCATCTACTCGCAGCCTAATTTCTATCACGCTTAAGTACTAAAATGATATTTAAATGGCGGCTTTGCTGCCATAGCCCTTCATTTATATATAGTCGATCCCATATAAGCTAGATACAAGCAAGGTGATTGAAAGCACTACGAATAGTAGTGCTAAGCGAGCCTGACTGACACCGTATCCGAATGATATAGGATTGACTTTACTTCAATTAAAAAAAAGTCTGTATCAACACTGATGCGTACTGACTGTAACCGGTTTGGAATTTTACCTATGACCAGCGCTTTTGTATTTAGTGATGATACTGTTTTATGCCACCAGCGACCTAATGGATGGTGGCCGGTGCAGCTTGAATTACCCCCATCTGCTACACATTCAGACGAGGAGACCCAGCTTGCTTATCAAGTTGGTCATATCACGCTACTCGAAAGCCTAGCACCGCGTCACTGGTCGCCTGATGTCAATCCTACTAGCGCGAGTGTAGATACTCTGAAGTATGCCGATATTCTAGAAAGTGCCGACAGTTCGATTGATACTCCCCACACCTTTACTGCGCAAGCGGCTAGCGCCATTACTTATGACTATGCAATTGCACATCACATTGCACTGCCCATCATCGCTGAGGGCAGTGGCAATGCGTTTGTTCCTTACCGCCAGCTGATTACTCAGTTGCCCGTGGCTTTGTCCGATCAGCTTAGCCAAGCGATACAGTTATTGCGCTGGCAAACAGATACACAGTTTTGTAGTCGCTGTGCTGCCCCAACCATTCATGCCAAGCGAGATGAGCGTGCGATGGTCTGTCCAGTGTGCCGATTGCGCCAATACCCACGTGTACAACCCTGTGTCATCACGGCTATTACTCGCCCGAATCCGCAAACTGGTGAAATGCAGATTTTGCTAGCCCATCATCATCGTTATGGACAGCAAAAAACAG
>NZ_JABASQ010000038.1 GCF_016107535.1 Psychrobacter cibarius
GAGCTTGTAGAAATGGCTATTTTTATCGCATCGACCAAATCAATATCTCGCAGCAGTGGACAAAGTGCCGTTGCTTCTGCGAGCTATCGCGCTGGTGTTGCGCTTGACGATAAGCGATACGGTAAAACCCATGATTACTCTAAACGATCAGGCGTTATGAGTGCCGATATCATTTTACCGACAGCATTGGCTTCTGCTTATACTGATATTTCACGCAGCGATTTATGGAATAAGGCAGAGGCTGCCGAGAAGCGTAAAGATTCGCGTGTGGCTCGCGAATGGCTGGTCAATCTGCCCTATGAACTTGACGAGAATGACCGTAAAGATATTGCACACAAGTTTGCTCAGACGCTTGCGGATCGTTACGGCACGATTGCCGATTGCGCCATTCATCAGCCTACACAAAGAGAAATTGATCGAGGGGCAGACCCTCGCAACTTCCACGCCCATATCCTGTTTACCACGCGCTGTGCTGAACTTGACGATAATAACGAGATTGTACTGACCGACAAGGCAACCATTGAGCTATCAGATAATAAACGCCGTGAGCTTGGCTTTGAGCGCGTCAATGTTGAAATCAAAGAAATACGGCAACTGTGGGAGCAGATCGCTAATGAAAAACTGGCCGAGTATGGCCATGAGCTGATTGATTCGCGCAGCTATCGCGATCAAGGCAAAGACATTGAGCCACAAATTAAGATGGGTAGCGTTGCAACCAAGCTAGAGCGTGACAAATACGAGAGTGAGCGAGAAAAAGCAGAACAAGCAAACAAGAAAGGTGAGGTTTACGAGATAGACGAAACACCGGCCACAATCAGAGGTAAGATTAACCTGATGATCAATGAGCGCAACCGTCTAGTACGGACACGCGAACTTGCCGATCTGCGTGAAAGTCAGTTATTTATCGTCCCAGCAGCGCCTACGCCTGAATATAAACCCAGTAACGTGAGCAATGACGAGCTAGAGCAAGCTGAATCAGTGGTTGAGCGCGTCAAACAGGTACGTATTCAGCGCCAGATTGCAATCGATGCCGCTGAGGCGCTTGAAAAAGAGCGTATTGCTCAGCAGCAGCGTGACATGGCCGACCAAAAGGAGCGTGAGCGCCTATTAGCGCAAGAAGAAGCGCGTCAGGCGAAGCTTGAGCAGCAACGCGCCAAAAGAGCAGACGAAGAAGCCGGCTTTAAGGCGCAACACGATCATATCTCGCATCAAGGTCTATCGGATCAGCACAGGCTTCTAAAAATCATCGACCAAAAAAGCGACTTTGGCCAACACCTAAACACCCTCCTGCATCTTGATCAGCAAATGAGCGCATGGCAGCGCTACCGCAGTGAGCCGAGTACCACTGATCACCAAAAACAGCTTGCAGACCGTGAGCAGCATGAAATTGGCAGCCACATTATCGGCCACAGCCAGCAGCTGCTTGATCACATCAAGTCTATAAGCGACCTATCGACAAGAAAAGCACACACCAAAACCTTAGAGCGCGTCTTTGATGACATCAAAGATCGACAACAAAGCGCCCTTAGCCCCGAACACCAGCGCCAAATGCGAACGGTATCCACTGAAATCACCGGTTATCGCCGTGATATCAACCGCAGCCGAGGCATGAGTCTTGGTTTTTAAGCTCACAAGCAATACTAAACGACACTGACGGTCGCATAGAATCACCTCAGAGGCTTCTCAGGCATCCCACAGCGCCATTTTGATGCTAGGGTACCAATAACGTATAAACCACCCTAAAAACGCCCACAGCGCCATTTAGAGGCCAAATAGCATCACAATTAGCGACTAGGAACGATCCATGCCAGAAAAAGACCTCTCTATCCAAGAAAAAGACCTCTCTATTTCATTAGAAGACCTACTAATTACGCTTCAAACGTATACCAAAAAAATAGATAAGCAGCTGATTGACAGCTCAAACTTAAACCACGCGCATTTTAAACAAGCGCAAGATATTGCTAATTGGGCAAAGGAACTGACCTCACTGTTAAAAACCTATCAAAACAAAGAAACCTTACTGCAAACTGAATTTGTTGAAGCCATTAACAAAGAGATTGCAACCGTCTTTAAAAACAATGAAGACAACTATCACAAGCGTATTGATGAAGGCTTCACTAAGCACATCACTGATGCGAGTGATACGTTCTTAAAAACAACAAAGCTGCTTAATAGAGATTTAGGGAAAATACAGACCTCTGTTACCAGTGTTGCTAGTAACCTTGACGATACTAAAGACAAGATAGCTGAGCTAAATGTAGATGCCTCCAAGCAGATGCTGGATAACGTTAAGCGAGAGTTTGGCCGTCAATTAATACTAACTTTGGTCATTATGGTTGTTGTGGTATTAGCATTAGCCTCTGGAGCAGCTTGGCTGTTTATTCCTAGCAAAAGCGAGATAGCAAAACGTCAAGATGATTATCAATATCTGGAAAAGGCTGGTGTGGCTCATAACATTGTCAAAATAAGTGGACAAGATGGTCACTATGCGAGGATTGATCCCAAAGACTGTTTTGAAGATGAGAAGAGTTCGTTCTATAGCCAATCAAAGCTATGCAAATTTAAGTAACTTACTTCCTAAATCAACCATTAAAAATAGCCCTTTGTTTTTTAAGCTTATCCACAACCAAAAATGCTTTTAATGCTTTTAATGCTTTTAATGCTTTTAAGTTAGCTACAGACCTTACAGATAAAGGTCTACAGAGAGGCTATGACGACAAATTCCTACCTATATGACGACAAATTCCTACCCATATGACGACAAATTCCTACCCATATGACGACAAATTCCTACCTATATGACGACAGATAATAATTTGACTATAAAGCGTCTTGATAGTACCATGTCGTTATATGTTTTTAATGGTATTAACTATGAAAAATAATAAAACCGAATTGGTAGTAAAATCAAATCGACTTAATACAGCGATTCAGAATTTATCACTTGCTGAAATTAGACTGATACAGTTAGCTATTATTGATAGTAGAGAGCAAAACAAGGGTCTTAGCTCTGATACCCCATTAAGAATAAACGCCATGAGATATGCTGAAGTTTTTGAGGTTTCTAAGCAAACTGCTTATGAGGCACTTATAGATGCAGAAGCTAACTTGTTTGAGCGTCGCTTCACCTTTATGGACGAACGTGATCTTAAAGTGAAATCACGTTGGATCAGTCAAGCTACATATATTGATGGTGAGGGAGCGATAGAGGTAATATTTACCCCTGCTGTTGTTAACGAAATCACGCGTATTCACGGAATTGAGCAGTTCTTTACAAAATATACTCTAGAACAAACGGCACAACTAAAGAGCCTATATGCTGTAAGACTTTATGAGCTTCTAATACAATGGCGCGAAGCTCGAAAAACTCAGTTATTTGAATTAGAGACTTTCAGAGAGCAGCTTGGTCTAGGAGTTAATGACTACAAACGCATGAGTGATTTCAAACGTCGTGTTTTAGAGTCGTCTATAAAAGAAATTAACGAAAAGACAGATATAAAAGTTAGTTATACCCAAGAAAAAAAGGGTACTACGATAGTAGGCTTCAAATTTGTAGTTCGTGAGAAATCAAAACCCAAGACTGGACAGGTAGCTGAGTCTCGTGATGTTAATAACGGTGATCTGTTCACGATTGATGGACTATCTGACAAGCAGTTGTGGCGTATCAGTCGGCATAAAGAGTTTATAAGTACATATAGCGGTCTTGCTAAAGGCGACGCTGGTAAGAACTGGACAGCGTATAGTGATTTTATAGTTGGTGAGATCAAAAAAGATCCCTCCAAATTCAGCAAGAAACGTCCTATACGCGAATATTTAGATGGAAATGAAGCAGACTATAACTTCTCAAGATAGCATTATTAGTTCGACTATGACGGTTTGTTTGCTTTACCATGCTGTCAGTCTTGTTTGTTATTAGGAAACTAAAAAAAGAGCCTAACATCTTGTTAGGCTCTTTTTTTAGTAAATTAAATAATTAGGTCTTGGAAGCCAAAAATTACGATAACTATCATAGTGAGGAGTAATATCTATTACTACAATCTCTTTTCGGTTATCTAAAAGCATGAAATGCAATATGTAGTCAGAGGTTTTATATTCATAATAGTTACTCTGTTCATAGTAAGGTAACCCAACATGGTAATGCCAAAGGTTATTACCTTTAGTAAATTTATAGACAGGGCTGCTTTCATCAACATTTTTCCAAGAGGGACTTACTTTACCTTCAAATTTGGAAAAGTCTTTTAAACCATATTCTTTAAATACTTTTAAGAACAGACCAATAGCATTTTGCTGGTCTCTAGGGTAATTCGGATACTCTTTAAGGAATTCTATTCCGTAAGATATTTTATACTTAATTTCTTTTTTATTAGACATTTATTTATTAAATATAATATTGAATATACAACTATACCTACGGAGCTAGAGCTAACAATGCTTCTCGAATACTGTCTACGCTTTCGTAATCTTCCTCAGCTATTTGATAACGCGGAGCATCAATAGCTTTCTGTAGACGATCAATATCAATAGTGACAGGATTGTTCATCACATAATAACTCGGCTTTAAATTCGTTGTAATTTGATAATTTAGGCTAAAAGCGCCATCACATTTTATAGCGTCCATAGATCAGTCCTCTCGACAGTTCTTATAAAGTGCAGTATAGATATAACTAAGCTTTTATACAATTTGTTTAATGTAATAGATATATCAACATACTTATTTTCTAAACACACATGCTTACCTCATCTCTAAAGCATCTACAAGAAAGAACCTTAAGCCATAACGCTCATACAGCAGATATGTTCACTATTGATGGGTTGTCCGATAAGCAACTGTGGCGTATCAGTCGGCATAAAGAGTTTATAAGTACATATAGCGGTCTTGCTAAAGGCGACGCTGGTAAGAACTGGACAGCGTATAGTGATTTTATAGTTGGTGAGATCAAAAAAGATCCCTCCAAATTCAGCAAGAAACGCCCTATACGCGAATATTTAGATGGAAATGAAGCAGACTATGACTTCTCAAGATAGCGAGAAAAACTGACCACCTAGAACAGTCTGTTATAAGCGGTTCTCTTATAGTGGTCTGTTTTAGGTAGTCTGTTAATAGGTTTTTGTGGCTTTTACGTCGGTTCCGCTAGGGTATACCATCTCTTGTCTTAGGTTGTATCCCCTAAAACGATGCTTTGGTAAAAATTTTTACCTCTATCAGAGGCTATAAAACTAATTAATGGCACGGTGTCTGAGATAAAACTAGGTTTCTCTTCTTGATCAACTAAGCCTAAATTAAATAATGCTTGATCTACAGAATGCACTCTTTTCAATTCACCATTACCATAAATAGATTCCATGCCAGAAAGCAAGTAACTATCTAAGTTTCTGATAGCATGCATATCATGATCGAATATCAACTTAGAGGCTTGTTCTGATCCACCAATATATTTCTTTGTTGCACGTGCAATCATCTGAGCTTGCTCAGCTTTATCTACTTTATCAAGTGTATTTATAATTTCCTCACCGAGTTCATCATTTCCTTTCTTTTTGATAGCTTCCTTGAATGTACTTATATGTTCTGTACCGATTTCATTCATAAAAGCTATGATTTTTTTCTCAAATGCATGTGCTTTTATTTTTTGGTGGATGGTAAAGCCACTGATTATCGTGCCAACGATAGGCAGGTCTTTAACTAAAGATCCATCTACCAAAAAGGCATTATCAGCGATAATCTCAAATAACTCCCAAGCTGTCTTAGCGACTGCTCTTGAATGCGGCTTACTATTATTTTCCATACAAAGACCTTAGTAAAAAAGCTAGGACTAACAAAGCTCTAAAGGTTTTTACTCTAGAGTTTGTAACTATTATGCAAAAGCTAATGTTGCTAGAATATTACAAACGAGTTAGAGTTAACAATAGTTTTGGGGAATATCCATATATAGGTAAAAATATAAGCGTTATTAATTTCATAACGAGTTCTCTCTAATTAAATAAAAAGTGTATATAGACTAATCCAAAGGAATACGAGTTATGAAAAAACTGTTGTTAGTGACGCTATTAAGCTCTTTAATGGTTGGTTGTGGTAGTGATGACTCCTCGTCTAATGCCCCTGTAATAAATAATACTGCACCGACAGCAAGTGATACTCAAGTTGATGCCACTGAAAATACTCTAATGAGTGGAACCCTGAGCAAAGCAATAGATGCTGATGGTGATAAACTTACTTATACGCTAACAGTACAAGCAGCTAATGGTGAAGCGAACGTTAATCCCAATGGTACTTACACTTATATGCCGAATCCTGACTTCCATGGTGAAGACAGTTTCGCTTATTCAGTTAGTGATGGTCGAGGAGGTAAGATTACTCGAAAAGCCATAATTAATGTCTCTTCAGTTAATCAGGCGCCAAGTGCTTCGGGAAAACGGGATGGAGTAATTACTCTTGAATCAAGTGTTGTAGAAAAGAGTGCTAACATTCTACTAAATACAAGTGATGGAAGGTTAGTAGCAGTTGGACAAAAGAATAGCGGTGAAGTCATATTAGAGCGTTATGATATTAAAGGTAATCTCGATATTGATTTTAATAATGGCCAAGCTATCGCTACAGGCTTAACTAATATTGATTCAAGTAGCATCGCAGTTGATAAGAATGGAGCGGTTTTTATTGCAGGCGAAGCTCTGTCTGGAAGTAAAGGGAATCTGACGGTAGTAAAATATAGTAGAAACGGTAATTTAGATTTAAGCTTTGAAGTCAAGGGAATTAACAGTAGCTTATTTAACCCTAGTCTATCTTCCGAAGAATTAAGCAGTGCTATCGATATATCAAATGAAGGGAAAATATTGCTTGTAGGTTATAACAGTAGCGGCTCTATCATAACTAGATATAACAAAGACGGTACTTTAGACAAGGGCTTTGGTATAAGAGAACTACATCGATATGATATACGACCCTATACCATTAAGGCTATAAATGACGGCACTACTTTAGTGATATCATCAAGATTGTCGTATCCGACCGTATATAGTGGTGCAGTATATGGTTTTAAGCATTTAAGATTTAATGCAGATGGTTCTTCGATAGGTAATACAGAGAGGGTAGATGGCGGTATCTCACCCTCTAGCATTTCAATTACCAATGATGGAGATGTATATTTTGGTGGTAGCTTTAACTATTTGCTAAGGATAAGGGGTTGGGATAAAAATAATGGCTATTTATTACCCGACTGGTCTGTTGGTATAGGTAATTCAACATTACAAGGTCGTGATGTTACAGTCGATAGTAATGGTAAATTACTAATTATGGGCGCTACCAGTTATGATAACTCGCCTAGCGACTTTGTATTAGCAAGATTTAATAAAGATAGTAGTTTAGATGCTAGCTTCAATGCCTCAGGTAATAACAGTGGGAAAGCTGGAGTTCTTATAACTGACTCTCCATATAAAGGTTTAGGGTACGACCTGAAAGTTACTCCTACAGGGGAAATATTTATACTAGCTGAGATCAAAAATAAGCTTGGAGCTAATCAAAGAACTATTATTAGCTTTGATAAAGATGGCAACACTAATAGTATTTTCGGCAACCCGATGAGCCTGCAAACGCAAAAAAATACTGATTTAGTGCTAAATATAGTAGATTTTGGCTTCAATGATAGTGATGGTGATAATTTTGAAGCAGTAATTATTGATAAACTACCAGAGACAGGTGTTTTGCTACTTAATGGGGCGGCTGTCAGCTTAAATCAAAAAATCAAAGCGTCTGAAATTGAAACTGGTAAGCTGATATTCAGACCTACTACTGATACTAGCGGTAAGGATTACGCTAACTTTACATACCGAGTCCAAGATGATGGCGGTACGGATAACGGTGGTAATGACATTAGTAACCCAGCTACGCTAGTGATAGACGTTATTTAGTCTAAATTTCGGTTATATGAATTTGAGTTATCCTCTCAAATTCATATGCTGAGAGTATTATTCGAGAGACCGAGACCTTCCTAAATTTTGTGTAAGTATTTAATCTAAACGTCAGTTACACAGAATCTGGGATGGTCTCGCTTATTTTTACATTAGTTCTGCTTGAGCATCTACATCGCCTTGTTCTGCTGCTTTTTTGAACCACTTGAGTGATTCCTTAGAGTTCTGAGCTACACCGTTACCCTGCTTGTACAGAGTTCCAAGATTGTATTGAGCATCAGAATTACCCTTATTAGCAGCTTTTAGGAACCATTTCACTGCTTCAGTAATGTTCTTTGGAACCCCAGCTCCAAAGTAATACATCACCCCTATATTGTATTGAGCATTAGCATAACCCTGATTGGCAGATTTCAAATACCATTCCACAGCCTTATTCTCGTTTTTTTCTACCCCGTACCCATTTTCATATAAATGTCCAAGATGAGACTGGGCTTCTGCCTCGCCTTGTTCTGCTGCTTTTTTGAACCATTCAAAGGCTTTATAGTAGTCTTGAGAAGCTCCAATACCCTCACGATATGCCAATCCAACAGTAACTTGAGCAGTTACATCACCTCGCTCAGCTGCTTCTTTAAACTGTTCAAACGGTGTTTTTTTGCTGAAACCAGATTGTCCGATACCATATGCTTCCATTATGTTTTTAACTATCTCTATCCTCAAAGGAACGATTATGTCCATTCGTGGGTATAGTTTTGAAGTAATCATCTGCATAAATTCTTGGGCTTTGTCTAATTCAGGTGTATCGTGTTTTAAGCTACCTTTATATCTAGACTCTGGAACACCACTATTTTCCACAAATTTTACAGATAGTTTGTCACCTTGACGCGCTCCATCCAACTCTTGCATTACAAACTCATGAGCTAACGAACCTGTGGGCAAGCTATCTCGCATTAAAATGCTTGAAAACCTTTCAGCAGCATAACTAATTCCATCTTCTGTAATTCTTTTAAGAAAAACAGGGTCATTTACTTTTTTTTTATTAAAAATACCAAACATACTGAAAAATCCTCTTGAGAAAACCCATAAATATTACAAAACAACCCAACTCGTAATATAGCTGATTATGTCGTTAATCACTCCTGAATGAACCAGTTGGAGTAATCCACATACCACTTCCTAAATATGCATCCTCGCCATCTTCATGCGCCATTGCATTATACATGTCTAGCCCCTCTCTTCTAGCTGGCGTAGTTTTCGGTAAGCTTTTAATATACTCCTCTTTTCGAGCTTGCCATGACTTGCCGTGACCAACTAAAAGCGAGTTAGGTATATCTTTATTTTCAATAAATAAGGTTGCTATCTCTAGGATCAGTTGATGTACATTCACATCGCTCTCATGATAGTAGTTCCTAACCATTAGCCCACCATTAGTTACGACCCTACCATAATCAGCAAACTCTGTTTTCAATATCCCGTCATAGAGCTTAAAATCTATTCCTCGTTTACCAATTAAAAAGTAAATAGTTTGATTTTCATTGCTAGCAATTAAAGTATAGCTCCAAGCATTAGCTTTCGGTTTATATTGCTTAAAACCTAATTCTCTTAGGTTTTTCATAACATCTTCGCGGGTCAAATTACTTGGCCACTGAGGAATACTTCTTTCCATTTTTAATCCTACCTATAGATTGGTATCTTTTTTTAACTCTCATTAAAGATCTCCAAAGTTATTTTTATAAAAACACAGTATTAACAATACACGATATATGAAGCTGCCAGCTTTATCTTCTTTCTTAGTCTGCTTTATTCTTATGACTCTCTGTATTAAATTCACTTTTAATACTCTTTACCAAATCTACCATTAAATCCTTATCCGTCTGTCTAGTCAGGAAATTCAAGAGATTATCAGCTGTATATTGCTTTAAACCATCCACTGAACCTTTCTCTAAAGCGTCCACAAGAAAAGCACCCAGTAGTATTTTTTGCCTTGTCAGCTTCTTATCTAACTTCTGTTTCTCTCTATTTATCTTAAGCTCAAGCTCATTAATCTTCTGCTGTTCTTTTAGATCATTACCACTAAGTAAGCTCATAATACTTCCTTAAATTATCAAAATTACAGTTCTTTCAACTATAGCAACTTCTAATGAAATTAATGATAAAACTGACTTAAAAATTAGCTATGAACAAGTAAAAGAAGGTGGTAGGGATACAAACACAGCAGATATATTTACCGTAGAAGGTCTAAATGATAAACAGCTAGGACGCATTGCTCGTAACCCTCAGTTTATTACCGACTATAATCACATGGTCAGTCCTACTAGTGCAGCAGGACAAAGCGATAGTGGTTGGGAGTTTGAGATGGTCAATCGACTAAAAAAAGACGCATCACAGTTTAGTAAGCGTCCAATTAGAGATTATTTAGAGTATTAAGGCTAACGGTCTATTATCAGTAGTTCCGTAAAGACAGTCTTATTTAGCGGTTCTACTAGGGTATGCTTATTCTCCTGTTGAAGGGTTATAAGCAGTTACACGAAACCATCCCACATTAGATCTCTTGCATAAATCATCGCTAGCCCTTAAAAATACGTTAGGGGAAGTCAACGAAATGGTACTTTTGCAAGAGGTCTATTCTGTGTAACTGTGATGATTTTTGATTTAGATAACCTTTTAAATATTAAGACCTATCACAGCCTAGTTTACTTAAAAAGGTGGCGTACCAATTCCATAATGCTTCATTACGTTTGCTAAAATTGTTAATCTTAAATCTACTGATAACTGCATATTCGGCATTACTGAAGCAGTTAATGCAATAAGCAAATCTGCTGCTCTTTCTACAGGCTCAGGCATGTTTCTATATATAGCCCCATCGTATTCACTTTCATTAATGGAACTCATATTAACAAAGGCTCTCGCAATATCATCCCCACGTGCAGCACCATCAAACTCTTGTAAAATAAATTGATAGGCTAGACTGTAATCTGTTAAATGTGCTTTTATAAGTCCGTCCGATACTGACTTTGCAGTAACTGAAACACCCTGTTTATTAACTGCATCTAAAAATGCATTTTGTTGCGGTTTTTTTTTGAACCAATTAAACATTTATATTTCTCCAATTTGATTGTCTACAATCCGAAAATATCAATAAAAAATTTTCCATATTTTTAAAAAATCGTAATTTAAATGAGTGAAAAACTATCTATAAATTGTACATAGTTTATTTTATAGCGTTTCTCAAGCTCATATCATCTCCTTAGGTTATTAAATTAATCACCTCTCTGACTATAGCAACTTCGCCATTACCTAACAACAGTTTATGATATAGTTAAGTGACGGATGGTTGCGTCCCACTGACTAAGTGCGAGTTTTCGACTTTACAAATGTTTATCCCTAACGGTCACACATTTATAAAATCAAAACATCGGCAGGGGCACGCCCCCACACCCCCAACATTGCAAAAAGACGCAATGTTAAAAACCTGAAAACAGAGCTTGTAGAAATGGCTATTTTTATCGCATCGACCAAATCAATATCTCGCAGCAGTGGACAAAGTGCCGTTGC
>NZ_JABASQ010000039.1 GCF_016107535.1 Psychrobacter cibarius
AAAAGACTATCGAATGAAAAATAAATCGCAAAAAATCATATTAAAACAAAAAACACCCATTTATACAAAACTTGGTCTAGCTATTATAGTTATATGCGGAAGTATATATTTATTTAACCCAGATATACTTCTTGAGGGAACAGTCACTCTGGTAATAGGTCTTGTTTTTATTGTAATTAATATCATTAATCTATTCAGAAGAGTTGAATATGATGTTGTCGCCATACTGGTAGGCTTATATTTTCTCATAATAGGCGCAGATGCCTTTTTCTCTCTTGAGATTAGTTATATACCTATAATTACTATCATATTAATGATTCCTGTTGTGATTTTAAGCTTAAAATCATTCTATAAGTCATAACCTATAGCTGTCTTCTTGAATTATTAAGTTTTTTATTCACCTGACTATAGTAACTTCGTCAAAACCTAATAACAGTTTATGATATAGTTAATTGACGGATGATTGCGTCCCACTGACTAAGTGCGAGTTTTCGACTTCACAAATGTTTATTACCTACGGCAATACATTTATGAAGTCAAAACATCGGCAGGGGTAAACCCCCACACCCCCAGCACTACGAAAAGACGTAGTGCCAAAAACCTAAAAACTGAGCTTGTAGAAATGGCTATTTTCATCGCATCGACTAAATCAATATCTCGAAGTAACGGACAAAGTGCCGTTGCCAGTGCGAGCTATCGTGCAGGTGTTGATCTTGAAGATAAGCGATATGGTAAGACCCACGACTACTCAAAAAAGCATGGCGTTATGAGTGCCGATATTATTTTGCCCTCAAAGCTGGCTGCTGCCAACGCTGATATTGATCGTAGTGATTTATGGAACAAAGCAGAGTCGGCAGAGAAAAGAAAAGATGCGCGTGTGGCTCGCGAATGGCTGGTTAATCTACCGTATGAGCTGAACGAGCAAGAGCGCAAGGAGTTAGCGCATAGCTTCGCCCAAACACTTGCGGATCGTTACGGCACGATTGCCGATTGTGCTATTCATCAACCCACACAAAAAGAGGTGGATCGAGGCGCAGACCCGCGTAACTTTCACGCTCATATCCTATTTACCACGCGCACCGCAGAACTTGACGATAATAACAACATCGTACTGACCAACAAGGCAACCATTGAGCTATCAGACAAGAAGCGCAGATCGCTTGGACTAGAGCGCGTTAGTGAGGAAATCAAAGAAGTTCGGCAACTATGGGAACAGATCGCAAATGAAAAATTAGCAGAGCGCGATCTTAGCCTAATTGACAGTCGTAGCTATGCCGATCAAGGTAAAAACATTGAGCCACAAATCAAGATGGGTAGCATTGCAACCAAGCTAGAACGTGATAAATATGAGGATGAGCTAAAGAAAGCGGCGCAAGCAGAGAAACAAGGCGAGGTTTACGAGATAGACGAGACGCCCGCTACTATCAGAGGTGAGATTAACGCCATGATTGCAGAGCGTAACGAGCTTGTAAGGAATGCAGCTATAGCAGAAAACCAACGTATCAATGACCCTGCTGACCAAGTTATTTTAGAAGGTAAAGCCACACCCACGCCGTTTGATCCACCTAAACCCAAATCTAAGCCTAATCGTGACACACAGGATGCTCTACAAGACGAACCAGCGCCAAAAGAGTCCCACTCTAGTAGATCTGCTTCGCAATCAATGCTTGAACGGCTAAGAGCCAAACGTGACGCACAAAACGCTTTACAAGACGAATCAGCACCACAAGAGCATCGCTCTAGTATATCTGCCTCACAATCAACGCTTGAACGACTAAGAGCCAAACATGACGCAGCACAGGAAGCCAAAAAAAGTACCACCATAGCATCAGAGTCTAGACAATCAACGCCTGACCCTGATCCACCGTCACCTAGTCCACGATTTAGGATGTAATTATGAATGAGTTTGAAGAACGACTACTAGCGCTACTTGAAACCGCCGAGCAGCAAGCACAAGAAAACAAAGGGCAATCAGACGAAAATGAGAAACTGCTGGAAACCATTCGTGAACTAGTCGCTTATGTGCAAGAAGTTCAGCCAGTGCTAGATCGTGCTGTGAAAACGGCTAAACATTTCTATTCAAGCGAAAACTTAAAGACGCTTGAAAATATATGTGGAACTGCCGTACATCATGCGACAAGTCGGAATATAGACCATGCCCTCATCGGACAGATTGAACATGAGATCGCGTCAAAATTTGAAAACGCGGAATTTAACGAGCTATCAGAGCAAGTAAAAGTAAAAATGTCACTTGCAACAGAAGATATGGAGAACGCTGGAACGCTGGCAAAACAAGCAAGCGCTAAACTTAATGAGGATTTAAAAAAAATAGGTTGGCGTATTGGTGTTATTGCTATACCGATCACAATCATTTGTGCTGTGATGCTTTTGCTCGTGCACTTAGTTGTAAAGCCTAACGATGATGATGTTAGAGCCCTACAAGCTGAGATACAACAACTGGAGCAGATCAAAGCTCAAAGCCAGAACGATCTACAAACGATGAAAATGCGTTATGACAATGCATTGACTCATGCAAACACCAAATTTGTAAATGGTGAGGCATATATGCTCGTTGATACAAGTAACTGTGACGATAGTGACAGTAGAAAAAACATTGAATTTTGTCGTCTGGTTGGTGGGCGTCCAATGCCAAAAGCAACACCAGCTCCAACACCACGTCGTAGTCAGCAACCGACAATAAACTATGGCAATAACAATGGTAGCAATCCATTTGGTAGTGGCACTCAAAACCGATCAAACTCAGATACTAATCCTTTTTAATGATGTTTCTATACTCATCCAACTATGCCTTAATTGCTTTTGATTTTTAATCAGTTATCAACAACCAAAAAGGCTTTTAATGCTTTTAATGCTTTTAATAGCTTTTAAGTCCGCTACAGACCTTACTGGTAAATGGATGTAACCCTCATAAGTGGACGTTTATACCGTTATAAGTGGACGTTTATACCGTTATAAGTGGACGTTTATACCGTTATAAGTGGACGTTTATACCGCACTAATAGACATTATATTAATTGACTACTAATTGACTATTGATATAATTGTCAATTAATATAAATCTATCAACTAGATGCAGGGAAAGCTAATGAACGAAAAGAGAAAGAAAAAAGATGGTGTGCAAGACTTAGTCGTGAAATCAAACCGAATTGTTACAGCCTTTCAAAGTTTATCTTTAACGGAGATGTGTCTAATACAGCTAGCTATTGTTGATGCAAGAGAGACAGAACAAGGGTTAGAGATCAATAAGCCGCTGTCTATAAGTGCAAAACGATACGCTGAAGCTTTTGATGTACAAATTGATACTGCCTACAAGATACTAGCCCAAGCTGGAAAAGGCTTAAGGGCACGTTATTTTACGTTTTTGGATGATACTGGTAGCAAAATTGAGACAAACTGGGTTCAGCAAGTCAGATATGTTAAAAGCGAGGGACGTATTGAAGTTATTTTTACTGTTGCCGTTGTTAATGAAATTACTCGCTTAAGCTCACACTTTACACAATATGACCTAGAGTTCATCGCAACGCTCAATAGCATCTACTCTGTGCGTTTGTATGAGCTGATCGTAAAATGGTTAAGTGCTAGACAGACAGATATATTTGATTATGAAATATTGAGAGGTCAGCTAGGAATCAGTGTCAATGAATATAAAAACATGGGAGATTTCAAAAAACGTGTTCTTGATTTAGCTGTTAATGAGATTAATGAAAAGACCAATATTAAAGTTAAATATGAGAATGTAAAGCAAGGCCGCAAAATCATAGGTTTTACGTTTACTGTGCATGAAAAGTCTAAGTCTAAAGCTGATAAAACAATCAAACTTCGTGATGCTGATAACGGAGATATGTTCACGATTGATGGACTCTCTGATAAGCAGCTGTGGCGTATCAGTCGGCATAAAGAGTTTATAAGCACGTATAGTGGTCTTGCTAAAGGCGACGCTGGTAAGAATTGGTCAGCATACAGCGACTTTATAGTTAGTGAGATCAAAAAAGACGCCTCTAAATTCAGCAAAAAGCGCCCTATACGTGAGTATTTAGATGGGAACGAAGCAGAGTACGATTTCTCAAGATAATAACCAAAAATGACCACCTCAAACAGTCTGCTATAAGTGGTTCTCTTGTATTGATGAGAGTTTTCTAAACTCTGTTCATGCGTGAAATGATGCACATCATACAGCGTAAGCCAGGAAGCTTTGATAAAAAAGACAAGGCACTACCGAGAATCAGGCAAGTAAGTATTGTTAATATAATTGTTTTTGTACTTCATATGGCATACAATCAATGTCATATGAAGTACAAATGGAGTACAAATTATGTCAAGTACAGTAAATTTCAACATGAGACTTGAGAAAGAACTCAAAGATGAAACCAGCCAAATATTTGAAAACTACGGCATGACAACCTCTCAGGCCGTTAGAATGTTCTTGGTCAATGTCGCCAAAACCAAAAAAATACCGCTATCATTTGATTATCAAGCTGACGACTTAGTGTTAGGGAATCAAACGCTACAGGCCATTAAGCAAGGACGTTTAGACTATGAAGCGGGTAAATTGGATAGACTCGAACCCAACGAGGCTCTAGAGGCGTTACAGGAGCTCTCTCGTGGCTAGAACTGTTATACCTACAAATCAATTCAAGCGAGATATTAAAAAACGATCCAAAGATTTGATCACACCACAATGGATTGAAGTCATGCACTGCTTACTTAATGACTTATCAATGCCAATCAAATACCATAACCATGCACTGACGGGTGACAAAAAGCACTTGATGGATTGTCATGTTAAGCCTGACTTGGTACTGCTGTATGAATTCGAAGGTGATACAGATTTGATATTACACAGGCTAGGCTCTCATAGTGAACTTGAGATCTAAGCACAAGAGCCCATCCCAGATTCTGTGTAAGTATGGATCGGGGGTAAGCAGCAGTGACACAGAGTTTGGGAAACTCCCACGGCTTGGTATCAGCTCAAAACCCTGTTAATCAGTCAAGTGGTGCTTGGGTTAAAAGAGACTCTGAACGCTTTACCAAGCGTCCTATGCAAGAGTACTTAGACGATGAGCGCGCCTAGGTTTTAACAACCTCCCCCGCAAGACCTAACATTTACGGCATCTCCTCACCAAACCAAGGGAATGAAGTCAAAATGATTCTAATAACAACGAGAGGTAAGCATGAATAAGCAAGATATCATTAGCGAGTTGGCACCAAAATTGAATGTGAATCAAGATGAGGCAAGGGTTGTACTAAACTCAGTTTTGGATGTTTTAGCCGACTCTTTAGCTAACCTCGAAGAAAATGAAAGATTGAAGTTAGTAGGGTTTGCAAATTTCCAAAAGGTTAAGCGCAAGAGTCGTTTGGGTAGAAATCCTAAGACAGGTGAAGCAGTAGAGATACCTGAAAAGCTAGTCATCAAGACGACAATTAGTGAAAATCTAGTAGATAGCTTTCAGTAATTGCTCGAGGAGTTTTAACTTATCGGCGGTTCAATAACCTAAGTAATGGTATTGGCTTTTAGTATTGTATTGATAGTGTTGTTTACGCCACCCCTTGCTATAAGTAGTTCGCTAATATCAGTCTATTTTAGGTAGTCTGTTTATCGTTTAAACTGTCTGTTTGGATGGTTCCGTTGGGGTATACCTAAAATACATATTCAACGCACCCTAAAGATACGGTTTCCTAATATACTGGCATTGCAGGTGAAAAATAATGAGCTATTTAAATGAAAAATGGAAACCAAACTTTGGAATTGTATATACATGGTTTGCAATGGATAAAAATGGTTTAATTGCTATGATGTTTAACAACTCGTGGGGAGATATACCAAAATCTATTCTAGGAATTAATGGCGCTGAGTTATTATTAGATGATCTAAATGAATTTACTTATGAAGAGTCTGAGAAATTTTCTGAATATCCTGTTCGTAAGGATGGTAAAGCTACTTTAGATCTATATTCTAGTCTAATGTACAGAGACTACAAGTCTAAAAAAGAGGTTGAAAACTTCATTCAACACAGATTACGTGATGAAAATGAAATGTCTGATTGGACTGTTCCTTCCTTTAAAGGTTACTTTATTTATGAAGCAGTTGAAGGAAGTAATGAAGGAGAAGATTATCCTGTGGGATATGAAGGTCAGACTAAAATAGGAGATTATTTTCGTCATCTTATGCCAACAGTATATGGTTCTATTAATGACTTCCCAAAAGAGCTATGGTACGGTATTGCCGTTTCAGATACATTAGATTTTACTAAAGATAGAGTGCTTGACAATGACAAGATCAATAACTACTTTCCTAGAAATTATGAATCCAGATAGATAATAATCCTTTGAATCTGCTACAACTTATTCATAGCCGATAGTTCGATGCCTGTATAGCGCACCGAACATAGAGCATCAAAAACCTGACTCTCATATACCCTATTAAACTATATTTGAGGGTTGTTCTTAGCATGCTGTAATCTCGCATAAAACTCTGGATCAGTATTCGCTAAGCTGTTTTCATACTCTTCTTCAGAAATTAAAGATTCAATGAAACAATCAAAACTATCAGCTATTTTAATGAGGGTATCAATATCATCAGCGTAAGAAGACTCATGATCATAAAAGTACACTTCACCATAATGTTTGGGTAGCAAGGAAATACAAAAATAATTTCCAAATGCATCATCAGAAAATGCAAGTAACCCTGTTTTTTTTGTGCTGTTATCATCACCAAAGTTCGATTCTAATCGACAGTATTCAGGACCGTCATGTATACCTAGCACGCCGTGTATTCTCGTTTCGCCTTCAGCATCTGATATACTGCAAACAGTATTAGTAGGCTCTGCGCCATTGAAATTAAGGAGATATTTTCGATAATCCTCTGGTAAACGATACTGTATTATTTGTTCAAAATTTTCTAATGCCTTAGTGCTAAGCTCTCCATAAGGGTTAGCTTTTTGATATTTTGTTTCCATGAATTGATACCTTGATTTAAGTTGACCTTTCACACCTTACATTATCAAAATCTTAAAAAATAGGAAACATAATCAATATCAGGTGTATCTCTGTTATTTTCCTCGAAATATCAGCGCTATGTACACTCACAAGTACACTGGAATTATTTCCATAGATCAAACTCTTATTATCATTATCCTACAACCGAGTATTCAAGTCCTCACTAGGGTGCCGAACGATTATCATCAAAGCACACTCCATCACAGAGTATCAATTTTCTTGTAGAATTCCTTGGTTTAGTCGATAATATTTGATTAAAAAAAGCGTTGTATTTATATGCTTACCAGCTTTTTTGAACTCATTTTATAAGAAACTTAATTTATTGATAACTCGGTAAGGAAAGCTTAATGTCTAATTTTAGATTGGTAGTAGGAGCACTTACGACACTTATACTTATGAGTATAGGTTGTAGTCACAAAGAGCCTAACAGCGTTAATGAAGTAAAAGAAAACTCATCAGAAGCCATAACAAAAAACATCTCAGAAGAAGTAGAGGTGCGTGGAAATTTTAAAAGAAGCTTTGAAGTATATCAGCTAGAGGCAAATGGCAAAACTTACTATGTGGCAGATCCAAAACAGCTTTTGATAGAAAACTCTAATAAGATTGGTCAAGACGGCTACTACAAATCGTTCGAAACTTGTGTGGTTGGAGTAATTGGCTCTGAAGGTGGTTACGGGCCTACTGGTAAATATGAAAACAAAATTACAGTTAGCAAAGTCTGTGTTTAAAAAAGGTGTACAGCTAATAGGCCAACGCCATTCTAGGAGGTAGCGTGTTATTAGACCATACCAAATCTATACGTTGACAATAATTATCACTAACATTCCTATTCAATATTTTAAACAAACATAGGTTCATTTATTAGGATTTTTGATGCGGAAATTTGTCCTAGATTACCCAAAAGGAAGTTACCGCAAGTTTTTCATTGTGGCTTTAATCCTAAGTTTTGGTTTTTTCATAAACTCTTCTATAGATAAAGACATACTAAACATCTTAATATGGCTAGGAGTATTTTTAGGAGCTTTGAAGCAAGTTGTCATACCTATAAATCTAGATCAAAAAATATTCTTATCGAAAAAAAGATACTCTATAAGTGATGATGACTTTATAAGTCATTACAACGGTAGCTCTATTATGCATAATAACAACAAGGGTAAAACCTTGCATAAATGGATAATACTGGGTGATGACATTTTGTCGCTTTTGTTTATTGGTGTCATACTCTATAGCATATTTGGTTAACTGAATTATATTAGTAAGCCATAAAAAAACTGTTATAGATTACTAATAGGATGAAAGGCTTGCTACTTACAACTGGGCGTTCTAAGTAGCGGACTCAAATCTGTTCAGCTTCCAACTTGGCTACTATATCCTTAAAAACCGCTTCAAAATGCTGGCTGTCAGTACATCGTTTGAATGCGTTACCATTCCAAAATCCTAAATGAAATGTGATTGTAAGTCGCTTTTTATCAGCAGTTATCCGTCTAATTTCCGATAGGTTAACAATTTCATTGTCTACAACTATAAAACTTGGCATCTAAATCTCTTTCTATGGTGTTTATTAATAATAGGTAGCTATAAATCCTACTTGCTCTATTTGGTTTCAGTATCAGAGTCGGGCAGGGATGTACGAATAATAAAGCGATAGATATCACAACATAGAGTCCAGAAAAACCAAAGCAATATAGCAGCACATGCACCCAAGCCGATAACAATAGTGCCTATTCTAATACTGCCATCCAGACCCCCATTCCAAATATGAGGTGCAATAGGTGGACCCATCGTAGCAATAAACGCCAAGAAAAAGCCTAGCATTACTATAAACCCTGTAATTGCAAGGCGTATCACTATTACTAATATGTTATCAACCCATGTATCATTCTTCTTATGCTCTAGAAACTTAAACATGACCATCCTTTTTTTTGGCTACTTAACTTTCAATTGCTTTAAGTCCCTTTACCAAATCTGCCATTAAATCCTTATCCGTCTGTCTGGTCAGGAAATTCAATAGATTATCAGCCGTATATTCTTTCAAACCATCTACTGAATTATTCTCTAAAGCATCTACCAAAAAAGCACCCAGTAGTATTTTTTGCCGTGTTAGCTTCTTATCTAGCTTCTGCTTCTCTCTATTTATCTTAAGCTCAAGATCATTAATCTTCTGCTGTTCCTTTAAATCATTACCACCAAGTAAGCTCATACCTTCCTCCTAAAATATCAAATTACCTATTCACCCGACTATAGCAACTTCGCCAGTACCTAACAACAGTTTATGATATAGTTAATTGACAGATGGTTGAGTCCCACTGATTAAGTGCGAGTTTTCGACTTCACAAATGTTTATTCCCTACGGCAATACATTTATGAAGTCAAAACATCGGCAGGGGTAAACCCCCACACC